>JAZRCB010000046.1:0-31359 GCA_045635365.1 Candidatus Onthomorpha sp. | reverse complement strand
ATTTCTTGGAATTCTGCTTTCATATTCAATAATGAATAGATATTTCTTAAAGCTTTTAGTGTTTGGAAATCTTTTGGTTTAACTTCTAAAACTTTTCTGTAATTTGGAATTGCTTTTTTGAAGTAATCAAATGATTCGTTTTTAAGTTTGTCGTATGCACCTGTCATATCGTCCAATGGAACTTTGTCTGCTTCTTTCAAAACGTCAATTCCTTTATTGAAATATGTTGATGCTAATCCAAAGTATGCTTCGTGTTGTTTTGGATCAAGTGTTAATGATTTGTTGTAGTATTCTTCTGCTTTTGCTATTTCGCTTGCATCTCTATAGATATCTCCTACAAAGTTGAATACTTCTTTCTTCTCTCCTAATGCTAATAATGATTGTACTATTTTTTCAGCTTCTTCTCTTTGTCCTGCTTGTAAGTAAGTACTTCCTAATAAGGCTTTTAATTGTGCGTTTTCAGGTAAGTTTTTGATACCTCTTTTCAATACGTTTATTGCTTTATCTGTTTGTTTTTCAGCTTGGTTTGCAGCGAATATTTTGATGTAAACATCTGGTTTTTTAGTGTTTTCTTTCACTAATTCACGATAAAGTTCGTTTGCTTTTTCATTGTTTTTCAAAACTTCGTAAGAAAGAGCCATAACGTATTTTGATTGTTCTAAGGCTTCTTTATAGTTAGCTGCTTTTGCTGATTCAATTGCGTTTTCTGCATATTTGATAGCGTCTTCATATTTTTCAGCATTGAAAGCATTTACTGTTTCGTTTGAGAAATAGCTTGCTACTACGTTAAGTGTTCCATTTGCTAATGAAATAAATTCGTTAGTACCGTTTTTCTTTTCTATTTCAATTGCTTTCAATAATGCTTTTTGAGATTTCAATGCAAGTTCAGCAATTGGTTCAGTGATTTTTTGTTTTTTCAATATTTTTTGGTCGTCTTTGTTGTCAGATTGTGAAATTTCTACAACTCTTGCATAGATTGCTCCTGCATAATACCAAGTTTTTGGTTCTAATCCTGTTTTTTCGTGAGCGCAAGCTTCTTCAATGTTAGTCATTGCGTTTCTTAAACGATTGTTTTGCCAGTCTGCATACGCACTTTGTACTTTCATTGTTTGAGCTGATGCTCCAAATGTTATGGCTAATAAAGCCAAAAATAAGATTCTTTTTTTCATCTTTTTATTGTTTTTATTCGTTTTCTTGATTTGTTATTTCTGTTGTTTCTACTGATTCTGGAGTTTCTTTGTCTTCCTCTCTACTTATTTCAACGACAGAGGCTATTGAATCATTGTCTTTGATGTTAATTAATTTCACTCCTTGTGTTGCACGTCCTTGTTGTCTTATGTCGGCAACATGCATACGGATTGTTAATCCAGAGCGATTCATTATCATTAAATCAAAGTTGTCATCAACTTGTTTTATCGCAACTAAATCTCCTGTTTTTTCTGTTACGTTAAGTGTTAAAACTCCTTTACCTCCACGATTTGTAATTCTGTATTCTGATAATGGACTTCTCTTTCCGTAGCCGTGTTCTGAAACAACTAAAATGTCGCTTTCTTCTTTTGCTACTACCATTCCTATAACGTAATCATCTTCTGAAGAGAATGAAATTGCTTTAACTCCCGCTGCTGTTCTACCCATTGGTCTAACGGTGCTTTCGTTAAATCTAATACATTTTCCACTTCTTGTTGCGATAAGGATTTCGTCTTGTCCGCTTGTAAGTTTTGCTTCCAATAACTCATCTCCTTCTTTCAATCCAAAAGCAAGGATACCTTTTTGTCTTGGGTGAGAATATGCTTCAAGCGTTGTTTTCTTTATGTGACCATATTTTGTACACATTATTATATTGTTGCTTTCTACGTATTCCTTATCCTTTAAGTCTTTTGTGGTAACGTATGCTTTTATTCTATCATCGTCCTCTATGTTAAGAATGTTTTTAATCATTCTTCCCTTTGTTGTCTTTGTTCCCTCAGGAAGTTCAAACGCTCTTAACCAATAGCATTTTCCTTTTTCGGTAAAGAAAAGAACATAATCGTGCATTGAGGCAATGTAAATATGTTCTATAAAGTCCTCATCTCTCAATGCTCCTCCTCTACTACCCTTGCCACCACGATTTTGTACTTTGTACTCTGCAAGAGGTGTTCTCTTAATATATCCCATGTGAGATATAGAAACGACAACTTCTTCGTTCTTTATCATATCTTCAATGCGGAAATCAGCCGAAGAATATTCGATTGTAGAAAGACGTTTGTCGCCATATTTTTGACGTATTTCTAACAATTCATCTTTTATTACTTGCATCAATACGCTTTCATTAGAAAGGATTTCTCTACATCTATTGATGAAAGCAAGAAGTTCGTTGTATTCGTCTTGAAGTTTTTGTCTTTCCAATCCTGCTAATTGTCTTAAACGCATTTCAACAATAGCGGCGGATTGAATTTCGGTAAATCCGAATCTATCTTGCATTTCAAGTTTTGCTTGTGCAATAGTTTCGGAATTTCTTATTATAGCAATTATCTCATCAATAAAGTCCAAAGCTTTCAAAAGCCCTTCTACAATGTGCATTCTTTCTTCTGCTTTGGCTAATTCAAATCTTGTTCTTCTTTCTACAACTTCGTGTCTATGGTCCACGAAACATTCTATCATATCTTTTAGATTGAGAAGTTTCGGTTTGCCTTTTACAAGAGCGATGTTGTTGATTGAGAAAGATGTTTGTAGGTCAGAATATTGGTAAAGCTTGTTTAAAACAACGTTAGACATAGCATCACGTTTTAGTTTGTAAACAATTCTTATACCGTCTTTATTACTTTCGTCCTTGATTCTTGAAATACCCTCAATTTTCTTTTCTTCCACCAAAGCGGCTTGGCGTTTTATCATATCGGATTTGCAAACTTGATAAGGAACTGATGTAACAACAATTTGTTCCGCATCGGAATGCTTATCTTGTTCAAAGTGAGCATTTGCTCTAATCACGATATGTCCTCTTCCTGTATGGAAAGCATCTCTTACACCATCATAACCATAGATTATTCCACCTGTTGGGAAATCTGGTGCTTTGATATATTGCATCAATTCATCTATTGTGATTTCTTTGTTGTCAATATAAGCAATTATACCATCAATACATTCAGTTAAATTGTGAGGAGCCATATTTGTAGCCATACCAACCGCAATACCATTAGTACCATTTATCATTAAATATGGTATTCTATTAGGAAGAACGGTAGGTTCGTCCAAGCTATCGTCAAAGTTCTTTGTGAAATCTACGGTGTCTTTGTTTATATCGGCCAACATTTCATCAGCAATCTTAGACATTCTTGCCTCTGTGTAACGCATTGCTGCTGGCGGGTCAAGGTCTATTGAACCAAAGTTACCTTGTCCGTCAATCATTGTATATCTTAAAGACCACTTTTGCGCCATTCTAACCATTGCCATATAGACAGAACTATCGCCATGAGGGTGATACTTACCTAAAACCTCTCCTACAATTCTTGCAGACTTTTTATGCTTGCTGTTATAGGTCATTCCCATATCTCCCATCGCAAATAAAATACGGCGATGTACAGGTTTCATTCCGTCTCTTGCATCAGGCAAAGCACGAGAAACAATAACGCTCATTGCATAGTCAATATAGGCTTGCTTCATCTGCGTTTCTATATTGACTCTCTGTATGTTTTCGTTTTCTAAGTTCATAATAGTAAAAATCCTATTTTATTTCAATCTACAAAAGTACAAAAAAAATTGCTAATTCAAAGAATTAAAACAAAGAAAAAAGAAAATAAAACAAAGAAAAAAGAAAATAAAACAAAGAAAAAAGAAAATAAAACAAAGAAAAAATAGCATAAAACAAAGAATTTTGAGTTTTGAATAAGATTGTATAACTTTGCAGTTTAATAAATGTTAAAACAATGGCTTTATTTGAAACAAGAAAACCACGCAGATTTGAATATAAACCGAGATTCTATAATCCGGATAAAGAACAACTTGAACAATTAAAGGCTAAATATGGTGAAATAGAGGGAGAATCATATAAGCGAAGAATTGATTTTAGGAGTGCAATGAAAGAGAAAAAAGAAGCAAAAATTGGTAAGCCTGCTTCTTTGTTTAGAGTGCTTTTGATAGCATGCATAATCACAATTTTGTTATACGTTCTTTTGATGGTAGTTGAAAAATGGCAATAGAGGTTTTAGATAGTGTTGTTGCCAATCAAATAGCAGCTGGAGAGGTCGTTAATAGACCTGCTTCCCTAGTTAAGGAATTGCTTGAAAATGCAATAGACTCGGGAGCAGATGAGATTCTTCTTATAGTTAAAGATGCGGGAAGAACGCTTGTTCAGGTTAAGGATAACGGTTGCGGAATGTCAAGAGAGGATGCGCAAAAGTGTTTCTTGCCTCATGCAACAAGCAAAATAAGAACGAGTGATGACCTTTTGAGTCTCACAACAATGGGATTTAGAGGTGAGGCTTTGTCCTCTATTGCCTCTATTGCTCAAATAGAATTGCAAACAAGAAGAGAGGAAGATGAACTTGGAACAAGGGTTATCATAGAGGGGGGAATCATTAAAGAGGTTTCGGAAATCTCTTGTTCAAAGGGGACAAACATCTTTGTAAAGAATATCTTTTTTAATACCCCTGCAAGAAGAAATTTCTTGAAAAGCGATAGTGTAGAGTTTGGTCATATAAACGAGGAGTTTATAAGAGTGTGTTTGGTAAATACTAATGTTTCTTTTGTGCTTTACAACAATGAACAACTGCAATATCGTTTAGATGCTTCTAGTTTTAAACGCAGAATTACAGATATTTTCGGTTCAAATCTTAAAGAAAAACTTTTGCCTATTGAGGAGAATGTTGATATTGTAAAGATTCAAGGGTTTGTTTGTAAGGCTGAGCTTTGCAGAAAGACTAAAAATCAGCAATATTTCTTTGTTAATGGCAGGTTTATGAAGAATAACTACTTTGCAAACGCAATTGAAAGGGCTTATTCTAATATTATTCAAGATAAAACCTATCCAATATTCTTTATTCAATTAGAGGTAGAGCCTAAAAACATAGATGTAAACATACATCCTACTAAAACGGAGATTAAATTTCTTGATGATAAGGTGATATATGCTGTTTTGAATGCGGCAACAAAGAAAAGTATAGGTCAATATTCGCTTGCTACGGAATTGGATTTTTCGGTTAAAACAATAGAATTTCCTGTTATCAACAAGAATACTGCAATACCTGCTCAACCTTCAATAAGTTTCAATTCAAGCTTTAATCCTTTTGATGTAAAAAGCTCTATATCACAACAAAGTGTTGAAGTGAAAAGTTATGCAGATGTTGAACAAATCTCTATGCCTTTAGACTTGAATGAAACGAATATTCAAAACAAAACAATAGTTTTTCAGTTTGCAAATAAGTATATCGTAAGTCAATCAAAGGATTCTTTTACTTTTGTGGATCAAACCAAGGCTTCGGAAAGAATTATATTTGAAAAATTGATGCAAGAGGATAAAAATATTGTGGAATCTCAACGTTTGCTCACTCCTTTTCCTCATAATTTCTCTCCACAGGTTAATTGTCAGGTGCAGGAATTTTCAAGCGTTTTATTGCAATATGGAATAGAATTGGAATATGATAAAGAGCAAGAAAGCTTTGTTTTGTTGTCAAAACCTTTTTCTCAAACCATAGAAGAGTGTTTGGATTTTGTTGAAGAGTTGATTTTAACGCCTAATATGGACGAAATAATGAATGAGAAGAAAGAGGATAAGGCATTGAGATTATCAAAGAAATTAAGCATAAAATATGGAGAAAGGCTTTCGGACTATCAAATGCAGACAATTCTTTCTCAACTTTATTGCCTTGCGAACTGTCAAACAACGGCTGATGGGCAAAAAATTATTTACAAACTCACAATACAAGATATAGAAAACAAGTTTATATAAAACGAATTTAAAACAATAAAAGGATTATGTATCAACAATACTCGCCACCAAAGTTTAATATATTGCCACCTGTGTGCAAAAACCTCTTAATAATTAACCTTATAGCTTATTTGGCTACAATGGTTTTTGAGATGAGGGGAATTGATTTGACTGATATATTTGGATTGCATATCTTTGCTTCGGAGCATCATTACTTTTGGCAATATATTACATACGCATTTTTCCATGCAAATTTCTCACATCTATTCTTTAACTTGTTCGCTATTTGGATGTTTGGTTACACTTTAGAGAATATTTGGGGAACAAAAAGATTTCTTATTTTTTGTCTTGTGAGCTGTCTTGGTGCTGCTTTAGCTCAACAAATAACTTATTACTTTATGTATTCAAATATAATATTTGGTACATACACAGGAGTTGATATTGGTTCGCAAGTAATACCTGTAAATGAGTTTTTAAATACTATCAATACTATTGGAGCATCTGGTGTTGTGTTTGGTTTGTTGGCTGCTTTTGGTGCAATGTTCCCTAATTCAACTATTTATCTTTATTTCTTTATTCCTTTAAAAACAAAATGGTTTGTTATAGGGTATATGGCTTTAGAGCTTTTGAATGGAATAGGAACTACCTCTGATGGTGTTGCACACTTTGCACACTTGGGAGGAGCTGTTGCGGGATTGATATTACTTTGGATTTGGAAAAGACAACGCAATCAATATAGATACTAAATATGAATCAACAAAAAGAGAAGAAAGACCAATTTGTAATAGCTTATCTTAATAATTTGGATAAGACTTCAACTTGCATTGAACATTCTTTGCAGATTGCTAAGATATTAAATAAAGGTCTTATTCTTATTCATATTTACGATTCTTTGTTTACAAATGTAACTGTTGAGCAGGCAGAGGAAAAACTAAAAGAGTTGAATTCTAATCTGCCTGATACTCAAATGCATTCATATATATCTTTAAAGGGAAATACTAAGGAGATAATCTCTAAATTAGGGCAATTGCTTAATGCTGTTGTTTTGGTTACTTCTTGCAATCCAAAGGAAAAAGACAAGAACAAGGCAGATAATCCGATTACTCTTTTGAAGAATATGGAGAATTCTCGCACTGCATATATGATTTGCAATGAAGAAAGCTCAAAAGTGAATTATGAAAAAGTCTTATTGCCTTTGAATAACGCAAGAGAAAGCAAGGAAAAGACTTTGTGGGCTTCATATTTTGCAAGATTCTTTGAAAGTGAAATCACCCTTTATCATAGGGTTTACAAAGATAGTTTGTATCAAAAACAACTTAATTTGAACCTTGCTTTTGCAAGAAAGATGCTTGGACAGTTTAATATCATTCCTTCAAATCATAAAAGTCAAGATAATAAAACTCTTTTAGATGTTCAGGCTCTTAGATATGCAGAAAGCAATGATTATGGAGTGGTGATTTGTCAAACTACAAAGGATAAAAGTTTCTTTGACAGACTTAAAGGATTGGAAGAGGTAAAGACTCTTAAGCAGTTGAAAGATATTCCGTTGCTTTTTCTTAATCCAAGAGATGATTTGTTTGTTTTGTGTGAATAAGCTATGATAAATTTAATAATTTTCTTAATTGTGTTTTATCTTGTCTATCGCATTCTTACCAAGCTTGTGATACCAAAATATACTTTGAGAAGCATTAAGAAATATCAAGAAAAGTTTAAGGAGGAAAACCCTCATATCTTTAAAAAAGAAGACAAGAAATAGCGAAATCTCTTGTCTTCTTTTTTTGTTTTATATCCATTTTATTAACGGAAGCTCCATTCTATGTTGCATTAATGGGTGTTTTGGAAAGAGTCGGAAAGCAAAGTTATGCACCCCTGCCCTTGTTGTCTTTATATTGATTTGATAAACTGCCTTATTGTTGGATTGTTCAATCAATTCAAAAGGTGCAATTAAGGTGTAATCGTTAATTTGATTGTTTTCCTTGTCTGCAATTATCATTTCAATGCCTATGTGTTCGGCTTTTATATCTCCAAGATTAAGAGTAATTTTTGTGTAAAAGGTTTGATTGAATTCAAGTTCTGTGTTTTCAGTATCGGGAGTTTCTATATTTATTAATTCAATAGTATTCCACAAACGATGGATTTTCTCTTTCCAATCGGAATATTCTCTTGCTAATGAGGCGTTGTCTTTGATAAATGTATTGTGACGTTCAAACATATTGTTGTAGAACTTATCGTAATAGTCGTCTAATTGTCGTTTCATAGTGAAACGTGGTGCGATAAGTGCTATTGTATGTTTGATTTTTTCTATCCATTTTACTCTGATTCCTTTTTGGTCGGTGTAATTATATGAAGGGATTATGTCGTTTTCAAATATGTCATATATCATTTCTGCATCTAAGGCATTTTGATATTCGTCTTCTTCGTGTGTTTTTTCTTCTGGTAAAGCCCAACCTGCTTTTTCAACATAGCCCTCTGCCCACCATCCATCTAAAACAGAAAAGTTTAAAACTCCATTCATAACGGCTTTTTCTCCACTTGTTCCCGATGCCTCTAAAGGTCTTGTTGGAGTGTTTAACCATAAATCTACACCTCTTATTAAGTGTTTTGCTAAATACATATCATAGTTTTCCAGGAATATTACTTTTCCAATGAAGTCTTGCATCTTGGAAATTTCTATAATGCGTTTAATTAGATTTTGTCCTGCCCCATCTTGTGGGTGTGCTTTGCCTGCAAAGATAAAGACTACTCCAGAGTTTACGATTTTCTTTAATCGTTCTATGTCGCTAAACAATAAGTATGCTCTTTTGTAAGTTGCAAAACGTCTTGCAAAGCCTACTATTAACTTGTTGTCTGATAGTTCGTTTATTGTTTGGAAATAAAGTTGTGGCTTTTCTCCTCTTTTTGAGTAATCGCTTTTTAAACGTTTTTTAATGAAGTTTAAAAGAGTGAGTTTTTCGTTATGGTGTGTTTGCCATATTTCTTGGTCTTCTACCTCATAAATCCTTTTCCAATATTCAACGTTTGATTGGTCTGAAAGATAGTTTTCTGAAAAAGTCTTTTTGTATAGTTCTAACCATGATTTTGAAGTCCAAGTTGAGTGATGTACTCCGTTTGTTACATAATCAATATGCAATTCCCTTGGGAAATATCCTTTGTAAAGATATGCAAACATCTCTCTGCTTACTCTTGCATGTATGCGACTTACTCCGTTTACTTGTTGAGAGAAATTCATAGCTAAAACACTCATTGAGAATTTTGCTTTGTTGTCTTTTGATTCTTTACCAAGTGCATAGAATTCTTCCCAACTTAAATGTAGATAATCGGCAAAACGTCCTAAATATGTTCTCATTAGGTCTTCTGAAAATACATCATGACCTGCTGGAACTGGCGTGTGAGTTGTGAAAAGTGTACTACTTCTTACTATTTCTTGTGCTTGCTTGAAAGTGAATGCTGATTTTTGAATATAGTTACGCATTCTTTCAAGTGATGAAAAGGCTGAATGTCCTTCGTTATTATGGTATAAGACTACGGGTAGTTGCAATTCTTCTACCAATCTCACACCTCCTATTCCTAAAAGGATTTCTTGTTTCAAACGATTCTCCCAATCACCTCCATATAATTGATTGCTGATTAGTCTGTCTTCTGCATTGTTTTCTTCAATGTCGGTATCTAATAAATACAAAGGCACTCTACCAACATCGCATCGCCATATTTTTGCATATAAGCTTCTTCCTGGTAAGGCTATTGTAATCTTTCTCCAAAGTCCGTTTTCGTCTTTTTCGGCTTGTAATGGTAAATGAGTAAACTTTTGAGGATATTGAGCAGAGATTTGATAACCCTCTTTTGTTATTTGTTGCGTGAAATATCCGTTGCGATAAAGCAATCCAATGCCTATCATATTTTTATTGGAATCGCTTGCTTGTTTTAGATAATCTCCTGCAAGCATTCCTAAACCTCCACTAAATATTTTCAAGGTGTCATGCAAGCCAAATTCCATACTTAAATAAGCAATCATTTCTCCTTCTTGCTCATTTTTCTTTTCCATATAGGAATTGAACAATGCTTCTACCTTGTTTAACTTTTCTATAAAGTGGTTATCGTTTAGCAATGTATTGATTTCTTCTTGCGAAAGCGATTCTAAAAGATGAATTGGTGAGCGTTCAAATTTCAAAAACCGTTCTTTGTCTATGTATTCAAAGATTTCATAGGCTTCGTTGTTCCAAGTCCACCAAAGATTTTTACTTAAGGTTTGAAGAAAGTCTAATTTTGTTGGTAGCTTTTGCTTAATGAATATCTTTTTCCAAACTACTTCTTCTCCCCATGCTTTTTCTTGAGATATTTTTTTTGAATAGGCTTGTTTGCGATTGTAGCTTTCTTTTCTTTCCTCGCTTTTGTTCAAGGCTATGTCGTAGGCTTTTAAGTAATTGTCTATTAGTTTATCCCACACTACTTCTCTTGAAAGTTGTTGTGCTTTGGCTTTTATTTCCTTTAATTCTTTTAAAGGTGTTTTCAGGAAAGAAAGAATAGTGTCTTTTATAGTTGTTAGACATTCTTGTGTGTTATTGTCGTTGCGTTCAACTATTGTAAGGGCTTTTCCTAATTCATAGTTGTTTTCTTTCATCCAAAGTCCAAATCCCGCTAAACTTGTTGTTATGCTTGGAACTCCAAAGGCTAAACTTTCCATTGGTGTATAGCCCCAAGGTTCGTAGTAAGATGGGAAAATAGATAGGTCAAAACCACAAAGAAAATCAAAGTAAGAGAGATTTACTTTACCATCGTTTCCGTTTAAATATGATGGAATAAAAAGAATCTTTACTTTGTCTGTTGCAAGATTTAGTAACTTATTGTTCTTTATAGCATTGTGTATAGCATCTTTTTCTTTATCTTCAATATATGCTGGAACGGCTATTACTCCTACTATTTCTCTTTCTATATTGCTTTGATTTAACTCGCCTAAGGTTTTTATAAATATATCGATTCCTTTGTTCTTAAATTCGTAGCGTCCTGAATTTATTATCAAAAAGGCATCATCGGAAATCTCCACTTGACTTTCTTCTCTAACAAGGGAAAGTATCTTCTCTCTTGAAAGTTTTGATATTCTTTTATATTCTTCGTCTTTAGCTACAAAGTCGTTCTCAAATCCGTTTGGAGTAATTACATCGGCTGATTTCTTAAAGAATTGTAAACATTCTTTATTTGTGATTTCGCTAACTGTGGTAAAGGCATCTGCGTTTAATGCAGAGAGCTTTTCCATTGAGTATTTTGCCCTTATGTTGAAATGATTGGCAATGTTTTCACTATCGTAGTTATGTAGATTACTATATAATGGTTCTTCGTTGCCCGCTAAACATCTTCCTAATACACTTGCGTGTGTTGTAAAGGTTGTCGCTATTTGAGGACAGTGCTTTTTAAGATATAAAACTCCACTTCCTGTCATCCATTCGTGGAATTGGGCTACTATATTGTCATGAGATTCTACATAGTATTCGTAAAAGTTTTCTATTACTTTTGCCGCTGCGTATCCAAAAAGGCAAGGCTCTATGTAATCCCAACCTCCTGTGATAGAATCTAAACCATATTCTTGCCAAAAGTCAGAAAAGATAGCGTCTTTTTGCGAAAAGTATGGTGTGAAATCAACTAATATTACAATGGGTTGCCCTATTATTTTCCATCTGCCTATTCTAATTCTTATGCCTTTTGATTCTGCATAGCTTTTCCATTGTTTGAAGAGTGTGTTGTCTTCTATAAATTCTTGATTGTCGCTTTTGTCTTTGCAGATATCAGGTCCTATGAGTATGTATTCTTCTTCTATTTTTTCGGATAGGCTTTTGACTTTTGTGGAAACAACTGTATGTATGCCACCTACTTTGTTGCATACCTCCCAACTTGTTTCAAATAAATAATCAGGGCGTTTCATTGTATGTTGTTATAGATTTAACATTCTGTTGCGTGCAGAGGCATATCCTGATTTTATGTCGTCAAAGATTTCTGCAACGGTTTTAGGTGAGTTCAAAAGGCTTGCTACTTGTCCTATTTCCAATTCGCCTTCTTCTAAATCTCCTTCAAACATTCCTATTCTGCTTCTACCTGTTCCTATCAATGCTAATAATTCTTCTTTGCTTGCTCCTGAGGCTTCTGCTTCTGCTACTTGTGTAAAGAAACCTCCTTTTAATAGTCTTGTTGGAGAAAGTTTTCTGAAGAATAACATTGTGTCGCCTTCTTTAGAGTTGATTACGGCTTGTTTAAAGTTTTCATGTGCAGAGGATTCTTTACTTACCGCAAAAGCTGAACCAATTTGTACCCCTTCAGCTCCAAGTGATAACATTGCAAAGACTTGTTCGCCTGTTACGATTCCTCCTGCTGCTATTACTGGAATATTTACTGCTTTTACTATTTGTTGAACTAAAACAAGTGTTGAAGTTTCTTCTTTACCGTTGTGTCCTCCTGCTTCAAATCCTTCTGCAACTATTGCATCGCAACCTGCTGATTCTGCTTTCAATGCAAATTTTTCATTAGCTACTACATGAACGACTTTTATTCCATTGTCTTTTAGTCTTTGTGTATGAAGTGCTGGGTTTCCTGCAGAGGTAAATACCACAGGGACTTTTTCCTCTATTACCTTTTCTATATGTGTTGCGCTATTTGGATTCATAAGTGGAATATTAACTCCAAAAGGCTTGTTTGTAGCTTGTTTAGTTTTTCTTATATGTTCTACCAAAACATCAGGTGTCATTGAACCTGCTCCAAGCAATCCTAATCCTCCTTGATTACTAACTGCTGCAGCTAATTCCCAACCACTACACCATACCATTCCTCCTGATATTATAGGAAAGTCTATCGAAAATAATTCTGTTACTCTTGTATTCATTTTTCTTTGTTTTATTTTGTTTTTTCTTTGTTTTATTTTATTGATTCTTTGTTTTATTTTTTTAATTCAAAGACTTATTCTTCTGCAAAAATAAAACAATTCTTAATATGAATAGTTCAAAAAAACGTAAAAAACTTTGCCTATATTATATTTATTTGTAATTTTGGACTTTCAATTTAATTATTAAACTAATACTTATTAAAGGAATATGAAAAAAACAACTATCTTTTTTGCATTAATTATATTGTTATCAATCAGTGGATTTGCACAACAAGGTGGAGATTGGAGAACAGGTAAATGGCATAGAAACTTCCAAGAACATTTAATGACATTTCACGTTTCTTCTAATCAAACTACCACATCTCAAAGTATAACAAACCCTTATAGCATAGGTTTTAATATAGGATATCAAAATCGTGTTAGACCTTATAACAAACACAATCAAGTTTCTCTTGGTTGGGGAGTTTATTCGGGAGTTTTATACTATCCAGGTTTATCAATCAAGCATACTGCAGTTGGAGCAACAGAAGATTTAGGATTTGGAAGATATAAATCTTATGCAGAAGTTCCATTTATGGCAAGCGCTACAATGTATATCACAACTCGTCCAACAGCTAGCTTCTTCTTTGAATTAGACGCAGGTTGTAATATGATGTTAGGTCAAAAAGATTTCTCAAAAGGAGATGACCATGTTTACGTTCAAAAAGACCCTGCAAACTCTGTGAAGGTTTCTCACTTTGTTCCAACAGCGAGATTTTTAATTGGTTTTATGACAGAATTAACACCAAACTTACGTTTTAGAGGAAACTTTGGTATTCAATATGAATTTGGATACACAGACCATTATTCAGGAATATTAATAGATGACTCATTTACTGCAAGAGAAATTACTATATCTAACGACCCTACAATAAGCACTGTAATAGAATTAGGAATTGCATATTCTCTTTAATATCTAAAAAAATGTTATGCACTTATTCTATACACCGGATTTAGAACTTGAAGAAGGAGAATTCTATTCTTTGGATAAGGAAGAAAGTTCTCATTGTGTAAAAGTATTAAGACTAAAAGAAAAAGATACAATCTGCCTTACCAATGGGAAAGGCAGATTTGTTTTTGCAGAGATAACAGATGCAATGCCTAAAGCTTGTAGTTTTGTGGTTACAAAGATGCAAGATGATTATGGAAAAAGGGATTTTCAAATTCACTTAGCCGTTGCTCCTACAAAAAATATGAATCGCATAGAGTGGTTTGTAGAAAAGGCGGTTGAAATGGGAATTGACAAGATAAGTTTCTTTGTAAGTGAACATAGCGAAAGAACAAATGTTAAAAGAGAACGCCTTGAAAAGATAATGGTTGCCGCTCTTAAACAATCTCTTAAAGCATATATGCCGGAATTAGAGGTAGATACTAATTTAAATCAATTAATTGAAAGCTCTAAAGAAACTAAAAGATATATCGCATATTGCAAACCTGAAGGCAGAACAAGCATAAAAGCAGATTATAATGCAAAGGAGGATGTCTTGATATTAATAGGTCCTGAGGGCGACTTTTCTGAAAAAGAGGTAGAATTAGCATTAGCAAATGGATTTAAAACAATAACATTAGGAGAAAGTCGTTTAAGAACAGAGACAGCAGCGCTTTTTGCATTACAAAGCATACATTTTGTAAATATGTAGTATGAAGAACAAAATATTAGCATACATAATAATAAACATATTCTTATTTACCACAGCCACAGCTCAAACAAGCATAGCTCTTTTGAAATATAATGGCGGTGGAGATTGGTATGCTAACCCTTCTTCATTAACAAATCTAATTAAGTTTTGTAACGAAAACCTTAAAACAAATCTATCGGAAAACTATCCTACTGTAGAGGTTGGTAGCAGTGAGATTTTTCTATATCCAATCCTACACATGACAGGACATGGCAATGTTGTATTTAGCCCACAAGAAAGAGAAAACCTAAGAAATTATCTTATAGGTGGAGGCTTTTTACATATAGATGATAATTATGGTATGGACCAATACATTAGACAAGAAATGTTAAAGGTGTTTCCAGATTTGGAATGGGTAGAACTCCCCTACACTCACCCAATCTATCATCAAACTTACAGCTTTCCAAATGGATTGCCAAAAGTTCACGAACATGACAACAAAACTCCTCAAGGACTTGGATTGTTTTATGAAAATAGATTGATATGCTTTTACTCTTATGAATGTGATTTAGGAGATGGCTGGGAAGATCAAGCGGTACACAATGACTCTTATGAAAACAGAATGAAAGCTCTTAAAATGGGAGCAAATATAGTAGAATTCGTATTTATGCAATAAAAACAAAAAGAATTATGGGAATAGATTTCACAGAAATATTAACTGCCTTTATGGTGTTATTTGCCGTAATAGATATTACAGGTTCAGTACCCGTTATTATTGATTTAAGAAGCAAATCTAAAAAGATACAAGCAGGCAAAGCAGCTCTAATATCCTTTCTTTTAATGCTTGTTTTCCTTTTTGTAGGAGAAGCACTTTTGAAATTCTTTCACGTTGATGTACACTCCTTTGCCATAGCCGGTGCAATCATTCTTATTGCTATTGCAATAGAAATGACATTTAATGTAGAACTATTTAAAAACGATGGACCAACAGAAAACTCTACAATAGTGCCATTGGTATTTCCTCTTATAGCAGGCGCTGGTGCTATGACAACAGTATTGTCCTTAAGAGCAGAATGCGAAACAATTAACATAATAATAGCAATTGCCTTAAATATGCTATTTGTATGGTTTGTTATATCAAAAGTACAGTGGGTAGAAAAAATACTCGGTAAAGGAGGAATTTATATTCTTAGAAAGTTTTTTGGAGTCATACTATTAGCAATGAGTGTTAAACTGATAATATCAAATTTAATACCATTGATATCATAAACAAAAACAACAAATACTAATATGCAACGAAAATTTACAGCAAACGCAAAGAAAATAATAGAAGAATCAAGGCAAGAAGCCATTAGAACAAGATGTCAAAACATAGAAACAGAACACCTTGTTTTAGCTATGCTACACTATAATCAATGCAAAGCAGTAGAACTAATAGAAGAATGTTGTCAAGACGTATCAGCCTTGAAACAAGACCTTAAACAAAGTCTTTTACCATACACAATAGATGAAAATGTTTATTCAGAACCAGCCGACATAGCCTTTTCAGAAGAATGTGATATGGTAATAAAAGCAGCCAATATTTCAGCAATGAAAAACAACTCAAAAACAGTTGGCACACTACACATACTTTCAGGTATCTTTTTCAAAACAGGCAATCGCACAGCTGAAATACTAAAAAAACACAATATCACATCAAGCGACATAAACAATCTGTTAAACAACAACTCAAACGACACTCAAATAAAAATACAAATAGCATCAGTTAAAGATGTAAAAACCTTCTTTAATCAATTAGAAGAACACGCAGGCGATTTATTAGAAGGCGAAGCACCAATACTACAAAACATACTAAACACCGCTATGCCTAACAATAAACAAGAAGAAATAGATATTGTAAACGAAAAAAGCGAAACACCATTTCTTAACAACTTTGGAAAAAACCTAACAGAAGCAGCCAAGAGAGGACAATTAGACCCTGTCATAGGAAGAGAAAAAGAAATAGAACGCATCTGTCAAATCCTAAGTCGTAGAAAGAAAAACAATCCAATACTAATAGGAGAACCAGGAGTTGGTAAAAGCAGTATAGCAGAAGGCCTTGCAATACGCATAGCAAACAATTTAGCACCCTATACCCTACAAAATAAAATCATCTATACCCTTGACCTAGCCTTAATGGTAGCAGGTACAAAATATAGAGGACAATTCGAAGAAAGAATCAAAGGGTTAATATCCGAATTAGAACGCAATCGCAACATCATACTCTTCATAGATGAAATACATACCATAGCAGGAGCAGGAAATTCAGAAGGAGGATTAGACGCATCTAATATCTTTAAACCAGCATTAGCAAGAGGCGAAATCCAATGTATAGGAGCAACAACATTAGAAGAATATCGCAAACACATAGAAACAGACGGCGCATTAGAAAGACGTTTCCAAAAAATATACATTGAACCAACCTCAGAAGCAGAAGCACTACACATACTACAAAACATAAAACACAAATACGAAGAATACCATAAAGTAAAATACACAGACAAAGCCATAGAAGCCTGTGTCACACTAACACAACGCTACATCACAGACAGACAACTACCAGACAAAGCCATAGACGTAATGGACGAGACAGGCGCAAGCAAACATGTCAAAAGTTGTAAACCATCACCAAAACTTGCGAAAATAGAAGCAGAAATAGAAAACGCAAGACAAGAACTAAGAGAAATCTCAAATCAAAAAGCATTTCAACGAAGACAAGAAATATTAAATCAAATTCAAGCATTAAATCATAGACTTGAAGAAGTAAAAAAAGAATGGGAAAATAAGCTTGGAGAAAGTCCCGTAGAAATAACAGAAGACGACATAGCAACAACCATATCACTTATCAGCGGAGTCAGCATTGAAAAAGTAAACAAAGACGAAACTAAAAAGCTGATAGAAATGGAAGACAAGCTAAAACAAATCGTCATAGGTCAAAGCCAAGCCGTAGAAAAAATATCAAAATCAATAAAAAGAGCAAGAGTAGGCTTAAAAGACCCAAACAGGCCAATCAGTTCTTTTATGTTTGTAGGGCCAACAGGCGTAGGAAAAACCCTATTAGCAAAAGAAATGGCCAAATACTTATTTGATTCAGAAGACAACTTCATAAGAATCGATATGAGCGAATACATGGAGAAATACAGCGTATCAAAACTTATAGGCTCACCTCCAGGCTATGTAGGCTATGAACAAGCAGGACAACTAACAGAAAAAGTACGTCATCATCCATACTCTATTGTTTTATTTGACGAAATAGAAAAAGCACACGAAGACGTATATAACCTATTATTACAAATACTTGATGAAGGACAACTAACCGATTCAGCAGGAAGAAAAATAGACTTTAAGAACACAATCATCATAATGACCTCAAACGTTGGCTCTCGCAAGCTAAAAGAATTTGGTACAGGCGTAGGCTTTTCTACCAATGCAGTAAAAGGCAACCTTACAGCAACCGAACAAAGCATAATAGACAAAGATCTAAACAAGACCTTTGCACCAGAATTCTTGAATCGTATAGATGAAATGATACACTTCAACTCACTAAAAACAGAGCAACTAATAGAAATAGTAGAATTAGAGCTTAATAAATTAAGAAAACGTATCAAAGCACTTGAAATGACTATGGAGGTGAGCAAGAGCGTAAAAGAACACATCCTATCAGGCATAGACCAACAACACTACGGAGCAAGACCAATACGCAGAGCAATACAAAGTCAAATAGAAGACAAACTATCAGACGTATTACTTAGCAGAGAAAGTCAAGAACAAAAACACATAAAGATAAGTCTAAACAAAGAAAATCAAATAGAGATAAAACTAAAATAAGAAAGCAAGTGAAAAAACTGCGATACCTCATAGAAGATTTTGGAAACTATTTATTGTTAATGAAAGAAGTCTTTCGTTGGCCACAAAACATGCATATATTCAAACGCCAACTCCTTTTTGAAATCCGAACACTCGGATTAGACTCCATACTAATAGTTTTCCTAGTTTCTGTCTTTGTAGGAGTAGCCGTAGTCGTACAATTACTCATCAACCTTGAAAACCCCATCTATCCCGATTGGATATATGGATTCTCTGCCCGTAAAACAATGATGTTAGAATTCTCTCCAACCATTATAGCCCTGATATTAGCAGGAAAATGCGCCTCAAAAATCTCATCAGAACTTGGAACACAAAGAATATCCGAACAAATCGACGCCTTGGAAGTAATGGGAGTTCACTCCGCCTCTTACCTAATCTTACCTAAAATAATAGCATGTATGATAACATTCCCATTACTAATAATAATGAGTATATTTGTTTCCATACTTGGAGGAGCAGTTGGCGCAATGACAATAGGCACACTCTCAATGGCAGCTTATACAGACGGTTTACGCCTTGAATATCACAATATCGACCTAATCTTTGCAATAGTTAAAATCTTTGTTTACTCCATAATCATCTCCACCATAGCATCATATAGGGGCTACACACTCAAAGGAGGCTCAGTAGAAGTCGGAATACAAAGCACAAAATCCGTAGTACAAAGCTGTATAGTCATAATGATATTCGATTTAATAATCACAAACCTATTTATGTAAAACAACTCAATATGATAAAAGTAGAGCATGTATCAAAATACTTTGGAGAAAAGAAAGTACTTTCCGACATTAATACAGAATTTGAAAACGGCAAATGCAATCTAATCATAGGCAAGAGTGGCAGTGGAAAAACCGTATTAATGAAATGTTTAGTATCGCTCTACACACCAGACGAAGGCTACATACACTTTGACGACAGAATACTACGCCATCTCAACAAAAAAGAAAAAATGCTCCTACGCAAAGACATAGGCATGCTCTTTCAAGGAGGCGCCCTTTTCGACTCCATGACAATAGAAGAAAACATAATGTTCCCGATAAGAATGTTTCAACTCTCCGACTACAAAACCATGCGTAAGCGAGTGGACTTTTGTTTAGAAAGAGTAAACCTATCAGGAATCAACAAACAATACCCATCAGAAATAAGTGGAGGAATGCAAAAGCGAGTAGCCATAGCAAGAGCCATAGCCACACAACCAAAATATCTCTTCTGTGATGAACCAAACTCAGGCCTTGACCCACAAACCTCAATCGTAATAGACCAACTAATAAAAGAAATCACACACGAATACAACATCACAACCGTAATCAACACCCACGATATGAACTCCGTAATGGAAATAGGAGAAAACATAAATTTCATAAACCAAGGACAACTTTGGTGGAAAGGCAACTACCATAACATCTTAAACAGTGACAATGCCGAGTTAAACGACTTTATCTTTTGCTCAGCCCTCACCAAACGTCTAAAACCACAAAATGACCATGAATAAAATCAAGCAACAAAAAGCCCTTTTAATTACAAAAAGAGCCCTACAAGTATTAATCAGTTCCATAATAATCGTTTTAGCCTTTCCCAACACCTCAGGCTTCAAATACGAATTCAGCCAAGGCTCAACATGGAAACACGAATCCTTAATATCCTCCATAGACTTTCCAATAAAGAAAACTGAAAAAGAACTAAAAGAAGACCAAAAACAAATAGAAAACAATCGTTCCCTTTACTACACCAAAGACAACACCATAGAAGAAAAAGTCTATGAACAAATCATTACAGCCGACAAATACACCGAAAAAGAAAAAGAAAACATCAAACAACAACTCTCAAAAATCTATAAAATCGGCATACTACAAAAACACGAATACTCCCACACCCACCCCGTTATCATAACAGAAGAAAACCACGCAACAGAATACGAACAAGACGAACTCCTAAACCTCTTACAAGCCCAAAACCAACTATCACAATACATCAAAAACCCCGACCACTTAAACCTTTTACAAGCCAACATACTCTATAACCAACAACTCACAGACAATGCCCTAGAAGAACAAATCCACAACATAAGCCACAACAAAGGCCTAGTAATAGAAGGAGAAACCATAATCAATAAAGGAGAGAAAATCACACCCGAAAAATATCAAGTCCTACAATCCTACAAACAAGCCTACGAAGGACAAGACATAGGCAAATCCTCCGAAATCACAACCCTTTTAGGACGCTTTCTCCTTGTAACAATCACACTCCTAGCCCTAATGCTCTTTATCAATCACAACCGAGCAGACATCATAAACAACGACAGAAAAGTCCTTTTAATACTCTTTGTAGTACTCTTTATAAGCTGCGTGATGGCATTCATTATCAACATAGAACCAAAATACATATATGCAGTACCCGTTTGCATAGTACCAATCATAATCAAAACCTTCTTTGACACCAAAACCTCACTCTATGTCTATCTTGTATCAATCATCATCATAGGCTTTGCAGTACCCAATTCCTTTGAATACGTATTCTATCAACTAATAGCAGGAATCATAACCATAGTATCCATAGAATCCTCACACAAACGCTCAAGCTTTCTTTTTACCTCACTCCTATTATTCCTCACCTATTCAGTCATATACATAGCCAACAACCTAATGCAAAACATAGACATCACTACCATAGAAATAAACAAAATACTAATGTTTGCCCTTAACTCCATAATGATACTCTTTGCCATACCATTCATCCATCTGTTAGAAAAAATATTTGGACTATTAAGCGACTATTCAATAATCGAATACACCAATACCAACAGCAAAATACTCAGAGAACTATCCGTAAAAGCCCCAGGCACATTCCAACACTGCATACAAGTAGCCAACATAGCCGAAGACCTGATACTTGAAATCGGAGGCAATGCCATGCTTATAAGAGCCGGAGCCCTACATCACGACATAGGTAAACTCGGATACCCAATGTTCTTTATAGAAAACCAAAACACAGGCTTCAACCCACACAACGAATTAAGCTATGACGAATCAGCCCAAGCCATTATCTCACACGTCACAAACGGAATCAAGCTAGCCCATAAACACAACCTACCAGAACCAATCATAGACTTCATACGCACCCACCACGGAACAAGCAAAACAAAATACTTCTACAACCGTTATGTAGCCGAAAATCCAGACAAACCAATCGACCACACACTCTTCACCTACAACGGACCACGCCCATTCTCAAGAGAAACCGCCGTTGTAATGATGGTAGATGCAGTAGAAGCAGCCTCACGCTCTTTGAAAAACCATAGCGAAAGCGAACTCTCAAAACTAGTAGATAACATCATCAACTCACAAATAGCAGACGAACAATTCTCCAACTCCGACATAACATTCAAAGACATAGACAAAATCAAACAATTACTAAAACAAAAACTACAATCCATCTACCACGTTCGCATAGAATACGAAATAAAGAAAACCGAATAAAAACCCTTGAGATATGGAAGCGATGATATTTGCAGCAGGCCTTGGCACAAGGCTCTACCCCCTAACTAAAGACAAACCAAAAGCCCTAGTAGAAATAGCAGGCAAAACCCTATTAGACAGAACCATAGAAAAACTCATTAAAGCAAAAGTAGAACGCATCATCATCAATGCCCACCACTATGCCGACAAAATAGAAAACCACCTAAACCAAAACCACTATCCCGTAGAAATCCATTTAAGCAAAGAAGACCAACTCCTCAACACAGGAGGAGGACTCAAAGCAGCAAAAAAATACTTCACCCTAAAACACAACATACTCATACACAACGTAGACATAATCTCCGATATAGACCTAACAGACCTGCACACACAATTAGAAAACAGCACATCCCTAGCCCTGCTAGCAGTAAGCAAACGACCAACCAGCAGACAATTACTCTTCAATCAAGCAAAACAACTCTGTGGCTGGAGAAACCTGCAAACCAACCAGGAAATAATCACACGCAAAGACGAAAACACACAAGAACTCGCCTTTAGTGGAATACATATCATAAGACCAGAATTCTTAAACCACATGCCAGAAGAAGACATCTTCTCAATCACAGACCATTACCTCACACTCTCAAAAACCCAAACCATAACAGCCTATGAACACAAAGACATCATGTGGTACGACCTTGGAAAATACGAGCAAGTCGCTCAAATAGAATCACAACTAACCCAAAATGATATCTAGAAACCAAGAGTAAAAGATTCCTCCACTCCTTACGAGCAACAAACATCTTCAAATGCCCCCAAATAACGTGGAAATAATACCTTGACTCCCAAGACCACTTAAACCAATTAGGCTTAAAATAAAACACCTCAAACTTTCTCACACAATTCTTTCTCACAGAAGCATTACCATCCACCGAATCCACCCTGTACAAAGCCGTAACAACATCCGTTCTTGCAATGGTGAAATTCTTAAAAAGCCTTATCCATAAATCAGTATCCTCACCCCTAACAAGCCCCTGATTAAACAAACCAACCTTTGCAAAACAAGACTTGTGTACAACCGCTGAAGAAGAACAAATTACACCCATTCTCCTCAACCACAACTCAAACAAATCCTCAACAATATAATGATTAAACTCCCTCTTAAAAGAAAGAAACTTATCTTCAATAGACTCCTTGGAAGAAAACCTCTCAAACGAAGTAGAAAACACCATAGCCAACGGCTCACACTTAGCCAAATCCACAATAGTCTGCAAATGATTCCTCTCCCACACATCATCACCATCAAGAAACGCAATCCAAGGATTCTTTGACAACTTAATACCAAGATTCCTCGCCGAGCTAACCCCACCATTCTCCTTCTCAATCACGCGAATCCTCTCATCACTAAAACCCCTTGCAACCTCCAAACTATCATCGCTGCTACCATCATCAACAATCAAAAGCTCAAAATCACTATAAGACTGATTAAGAACACTCTCAATACACTCCCTTAAAGTATTTCTTTTATTATAAGACGGAATAACAACCGAAAATTGCATGGGTTATATCTTTTCAAGATTTCTAATCAAAAACTCCTGACTCTTTCCCACCAAAGCACGCAAAGGACGTCTCAAAGCCTCATAATCCACCTCAGAATGCACCAAAGACCAATCAAAGGTATCAAAGTCCTTAACAAGTCTATTTTCCAATCCTAAGGCATTTAAAAGACTTAAAAACCTTGAAGCACCTCTCTCCTTGTTAAGAATAACAAAAAACGGCTTTTCAAAAATGATAGAAAACACCATTCCATGAAAAGAATCCGTCACAACAAACTTCGCATCATAAAAACCCCTCAACCATTTCTCCACACTAGGATAAACCCCTTGCTCATCCTTCATAACCGAAAAAGCCTTCAAACCCCTTCTATCCTCAACCTGTGCAACAAAATCATCTTTCTGCTCGCTCTTGTCAAGAATATAACACATCATATTACCCTCGCTCTGCTCCATACCCTCAATCAAACTAACATATTCCCCCTTTGAAAGCAAAAGCGTTGGGTCTAAGACATGCTCAGCCTTAACCCCAAGATTGCTTTCACACAACTCAACCCCACTACTCTCCCTTAAACTAATAGCCTGAAACCCCTTTGCCAAAGAAGCAAGCCTTTTAGTCCTGTTCTCATCAAACTGCCAATGACTCACACCAAAACTCGCAGCGTATGAAAAGACCTTTTTGTCATTACGATTAGCAAGAAAATCACAAAAATAACTCTCAACCCTACCATAACTATCCCTCCACACCTGGTCACTACCAATAACAAAAGTATCAAACCTATCAATCATCTCCCTTGAAGGCAAAACCTTACCCCCAAAAAAGTCCACAGTATTAATATACTTTGTAACAAACACCGAAGTATTAGAGCAAATCTCCCTCCATTGCTTCTCAGTAGGCAAAAAAGGAAAAGGATTCACACTCTTGCGACCAAGAAAATAGTGAGCAACAAAATGCTTTGATTTCTTAACAAACCTTTGATAAGGAGTCAAAAACCTACGAGGGAACTCATCAGTTACCACATCATAATTCAAAGCCTTCAAACACCTTTGCAAAGCATAAGCCTGCAAAAGACAACCATAATTATGCCACAAAGGCTGAGTCAAAACTATAATCTTCTTACTTTTCATAGTTTGCAAAGATACAAAAAAACGTTTTAATTAAAATGGTAAATCTCCATATAATTGACAAGAATTATCTTGTACAATCGTAGGAGAAAAAGAATCCATTATTTGAATATCTTTTAATTTAGAACGATATTTTTGAAATAAATCTACATTATCTAATTCTTCTCGCCTATCCTTACTCATTTTAATAAAACTCTCCTCTTGTTCAATACCTAAAAAACGCCTACCTAAAATATTAGCTGCAATGCCTGTTGTAGAACTACCACTAAATGGGTCTAATATCCAATCGCCTTGTTGAGTAGAAGCCATAATTATTCTACTTAATAAAGCGAGAGGTTTTTGTGTTGGATGTTTTCCGCAAGACTTTTCCCAAGGAGCAATAGCAGGCAAGTGCCATACATATGATAAGTACCCGAAATCCAAATTGTGCCATTATCTTTGAGTTTGTCTTTGCAAAATACTATGGCTTCATAGTGTCTAACCACTGTATATATTCTTCAAGCTGTCTTTTATCTAATAAATTTATAAGAAACTCTATTTCTTTATTAATTTGTTTCATCTGCTTATCAGATACAATTTGTTTACAAATCATCTTATGAATATCAAATCCACATTCTTTTATCCATGGATTATCTTTTATTAAAAACTCTTTTGCATCTTTTTGTGTTCGTCCATTTGCCTGACCTAAAACTTGACAATTCTCCGCTTCTTTACTTTCTATTGGAGGTATAGTATATCCCTCAGATGTGTAAAAAATATATTCATTCATATTTTACTATGTTACTTGCAATAATTTATAATCTTCAATAACCCAAGTACTATTTTTGTATGCTTCTAAAAATTCAGTTTCTGTCCATTTGATTAATTCATCTAAAGAATCTTCATCGTAAATAAATTGTTTCCTATAAGAAATACAATGATATGATGTCATGTATCCTCCAATAATTACAGATACATCGTAAAAATTATATCTATTCTTCTTTAAAAATGCTATCAATTCTTTTACATCAACTTGTTTTTTCATATTTTACCACCAAATTGATTTATTCATTTTTTGCATTCCTTCATATACTGAAGCCACTCTTCCGTAATCTAAAAATTTAACCCTTTCTTTGATAGGTTCAAACATTGAAACATGCAATTTATCTTCATATTCTTTTTTTCGACATTTATCAGCAACAATATAAAAGTCTGCATAAAAATCTTGAAGTTCATAAAACTTTGACAACGAGTTTTTTATATCTGTTGTGTGTTCTATTTCGTAAAAGTTTGATGGCATCTCTCTTTCATTAAACCAAATGACATCGATAGTTCTTGCTTTCTTTAATAAATTTTCATACGTAAATAATGGTAACTTTGTCGTGTCTGAAATATCACCTAAACGCAACTCTATAAACTTTCGATTCTTATCTTGTGCAGGAATGTAAGTCTTTTGATTATACATCTTTCCTATCTCAACAAGTAAACCTTGATAATAGCCATGGCTGAATTGTTCTTCACTTTGTTTATCTCCTATTTTAAGTTCAAATTTTTGTAATATAGTATTTCTAAATTCTTCAAGAGCCCATAAACCTGGTTGAATTTTGAAAAAATATTTACTTTCTTGTACTATTCTGCGAACAGATGCTTCTGGAGTTTTTGTTTTCCATGTCGAGAAGTCGATAATTTCATTCAATCTTTTTAATGTAGCATAGCCTCCTTCATTACGCATTCTCTCTACAACCTGTTGTTCTTGTGTTACTGTTTTCATATTAACTTGTTTAGTTGTATTTCACATTTTCCCTTTCCGAAAAGTCAGCTGGAAGCAATGCTTCAAGTTGTTCTATGAGTTGGCTTTTACCTCCAACCCATTTAATGAAAGGTTTTGCTTTTGCCATTTTTTAATCGTTAATAACACTACAAAAATAATAAAAAAATCTAATTAAAACACTGTTTCCATCTTTGAAAGTGCAGTAATTTTTTTCTCGCGATATTCTATCTCTTTTTTAGAAATAGAAATTTGATATTCTAGTGATTTTATCTCGCTTTGATATTTCTTCTTTTTCTTCTCTATTGTTGCTTTTCTTTCTTCTTGGCTTAAAAATGGATTTATATAAAATATGTCGTTTTCTTCTAAAAGCTTAAGTAGGTCGTCATAAAATTCCCAACCTTTTTCTTTTGCAAAGAAATTCTTTGGCAGACTGGAAGAGTTTAAATTTCGGGTTTTGTTGTAACGGCGTCTGTAGTTCTTGAAAACATTGTCTTGTTGATTTCTGCTAAGTCCTAATAAACACCCAACTCTTATTAAATTGCTGTCGCTGTGGTATTCGTTAAAAAATAGACTAAAGTCCTCTTTTTCTCCCTTAAAGTATTCTGAAAACATATAAAAATTACATGGATGTGCTACATCTTTATATTTCAAATACCATTTCTCGTAAACTTCTTTAAGTAGCTCATCGGTCCACTCCACTTTTTGGGAGGGGAATCCGTCTTCACGGGCACTTTTATCCCTTGTCTTGTTTGATTGTCTAGGGTTATTCATAATTGTTGGTGTTTGATTATTAAGGAATTGTGAATTTTTTTTCGCCTTATCTTACTTTTGTTTCTTAAGGTCTTTCTTAATTTCTTTCCGACAAAAATAATGCTTTTTTTTCACATGTAATATCTTAGCTCAAAATTTATTTTTCTTATGAGAAATTGCCTGTGTTTTTTTCTTTAACGATTTCTTTTTAATTCTTTGTTAATCAAATATATAGCATTAATTTTGTAAAGTCTTAATTCAAAAAATAAATTGTTATGAAAACTACTCATCAAGTGTTAAAAGAGTTGAATATTTCAAATTCTACTCTTTATAGAATTAGAAAAGCTTTAAAAATGTTTTCTAAGGTGAAAAAACGAAAGTTTTGGTATAGTGAAGAAGAGTTTGAGGAAATTAAAAAAATGTTATACAAATAGTTTAGGTTATGGCATATATTATGATTGATTTAGAGTTTATTGCTATGCTTGAAAAAACAAGCTTTAATAGTTTTAAACCATCGGAAAGAATGTTGATTTCCTATATCTACAATTTTAAGGGTGGATATTATGGTAGTTGTGCCCATTTGGGTGAGGTCTGTGGCTTAAGTAAGGATTATGCAAGGAGAGTGATACAATCTCTTAAAGAAAGAAAAATTTTAATCAAAGAAAGAAATTCTTTATTCCTTAATTCAAAATATTTAAACACTGAAAAAACAATATAAAATGGTATAAAATCTACCTGCATATGGTATAAAATCTACCTCCATATGGTATAAAATCTACCCCAATAATAAATATATAATAAATAGATAAAAAGAAAAATTAAAAATAAAAAGAAAAGAGATTATGAATAGAGATGTAATTAATAAATGTTGGAATGTTTTTGGTTTGCAAAAAACTGAAATTCGTGGTATTGGTGTTTTGAATGGCAGTAAGAAAATTGTTAGTGCTTGGTTTTCTTCTGTTGGTAATTTAATCACGGAATTGGAACGTTATGAAAATTCTGCTATGCAATGGTACTTTGTGTTTAATGGTGTTAATCCGTATAATCTTGAAGCAAAGATGTGTAACAATCAATGTATTAATAAATTCAACTCTACTCGACACAGCATTAGTGATAGTGATATTGAGTTTAGACGTTGGATAATGATTGATATAGACCCTAAGCGAAAGAGTGGTGTGAGTTCTAGTGATGAGGAATTGGCTCTTGCTAACAAGGTTAGTGAGTGTGTTTATCAGTTCTTGTCAAATAATGGTTTTCCTCGTCCTGTGCTTGCTATGAGTGGTTCGGGTTATCATTTGATGTATCCTTGTTGTGTTGCTGTTAGTGAGGAGAGTGATGTGATGATAAAAGATTTTTTGAGTGTCTTGAATATGTTATTTTCCACTCCTGAGGTCGAAATAGGCACTGTGGTGCACAATCGTGCTCGTTTAACTAAATTGTATGGTACAACAGCTAAAAAGGGCTCTAATACGCCAGAAAGACCTCATAGAGATAGTGTGATTAAATATATTCCTAATGTCTTGGAGAATGTGGATTTCCGTCTTGTAAAGGCTGTGGTGGATAAGTATATGATTAAGGAAACAAAATACAGCGAGTTTGATAATTATGGTAGAAAGATTTTTGATGTTGAGAAGTTTTTGAATGTGCATGGTGTTGGTTACAAGAAGCGAGATGTTAAGGGTGGTTGTAAATATGTTTTGAACGAGTGTGTGTTTAATCCTGAGCATAAGTCACCGGATTCTGCTGTTTTTGTTTACGATGATGGTCGTTTAGGCTTTAAGTGTTTTCATAATTCGTGTTCTTCTTATCATTGGAAAGAGTTTCGTGAAAGATTAGAGGGTGTTAAGATTCAAAAGCCTGTTGGTGACTCCAAGGCTTATAGTGAGTTTAAACAAATTCTTCCGAAACAGGAGGATACATGGTTGCGATTGAGTGATATAAATTCTGTCAATAGTGATGATATTTTGCATATTCCTACTAATTTCAGAGTTTTGGATAATTGTTTGAATGGTGGTTTGGCTGCTGGTGGTCTTAGTATTTTGACAGGCTCTAATGGTTGTGGTAAGACTGTTTGGTTAAATAATATGATTTTGAATGCTTGTGATAAGGGTTATAAGATTGGTTTATGGTCTGGAGAGATGCAGAATTGGAGAATTAAGAATTGGTTTCATATTATTGCTCGTGGTGCACAGGCTGATACTGAAGAGATTAATGATTTGATAGATAAAAGTTTAGAGGATAAGCTTTTTGTGTATAACAATAATTATGGTAATAATTGGCAAGAGTTGTTTTCACACATAAGATTGTTGGTAGAGAAAGAAAAGGCGCATTTAATAGTTCTTGACAATCTTGCTTGTATGAATATTAATCACAACAATATAGATAAGTATGAGCAACAAAGTTTGTTTGTAAAGGATTTGGCAGAGTATGCAAAGCAATCGGCTATTCATATTGTGTTGGTGGCTCACCCAAGAAAATCTTATGGTATTGTGAGAAAGGAAGATATTTCTGGTAGTTATGATTTAAGTAATATGGCAGATAATGTTTTTATTCTTCATAAGGTAAACGAGGATTTTAAGAAGAATGCTAAGGATTTTTGGAAAAAGAGTGATTTGGAGTTTTATTCAAGTTTTAATAGTTTGATAGAGATTGCAAAAAACAGAGATAAGGGTGAAGAGAGATTGATTGGTTTGTTTTATGAGTCATATTCCAAGCGATTGAAATGTGATTATGCAGAGATTATTCATTATTCTTGGGAGTTAAAAAATGGTTTAAAAATACTATAATCTTGTCTATTTAATTCTTTTTAATTCAATAGATTTCTTTTTATTTCACCTTGTTGTGTGGCTTGTATTTTTGTAGTAATTTTGTATTGTGATATCACGGAAATAGAGTGTTTAATTATTAATTTTTTTAGAGTTATGAGTAAGGAAAAACCGAATTGGAAGAGAATTATTGAGTTTGTTATTGTGATTTTGACAACTATCGCTTCTTTTATTGGAGGTAATGTGTCGGCACAAAATGGTTACAGATTGGTAGATTATGTTTCCATTAGTAAGTAGTTTATTAAAAATTTAAAATTAATGTATTATGGCAGTAGAGTATGTAAAAGTTAAGAGAATGATTCACGTTGGTGAGAATCCAGGAGAAAAGTTTGTGGCACGTCTTTACAGAGGACAAGATGTTGATATTAATCAAGTGGCAAAGGATATTGCAGAAAGCACCACTGTAAGTTTTCCTGATGTGTTGGCTTGTTTGAAAGCTATGGAGATTTCTTTAAGTAAGTATATCCTTATGGGACAAGCTGTAAAACTTGGTTATTTAGGTAGTTTTATTCCAACTATTCACGCCAAAGCTCAAGAGAGTGTGGATAAGGTTGATGCTAACACGATTATACGTTTCTCGTGTAGATTCTACCCTTCTGTTAGTTTCAAGGCAAATTTTGAAAAGTGTTCGTTTAAAGAGGCTAATTTAGATGTTAAGGGTTTGATTGAATAGGTTTGTGGCTTTGAAACGAAAAAAGGGAGGTTTTAATTCCTCCCTTTTGTTTTATTTGCTTAAATATGATTGGTTAATGATGTTAAAATAATTGGCTGAATAAATACAAAATGTTTTTAATATGGTTGTATAGATACAACCTTTTTTGTTAAATTGTTGAAAAATGATGTCTAAATGAATTTAAGGTGGTAAATAGGCTAAACGAACAAAAGGGAGGTTTTTTAATTCCTCCCTTTTTGTTTTATCTTTTGTAGTGTGGCATTTCGTTTGGTATGACTATTGACATTTCTACAAGTCCTGCAAATTCTCCATTTTCGTACCATGGTGTTTGATAGATTAACTTTTTGAGCCCTTCTTTTTCTATTGTGTAAGCGTTGGTTTGCTCACTGCTCATTAAGTGTTTTATCATTTCTTGTGCACGTTGTGGGTGGCAGTCAAATAAGGGTTTTCCTATCAAGTCTTTGCCTCCGCTTTTTGCAAAGGTCATTTGACTGCGCTCATTCATATCTACTATTTTACCTTCTTTATCGCAAACTGTTATTGCTACAAAGGGTAATTGATTTGCCCAATTTTCCATCTTATTTGCAAGATAATGCTGCTAATGCGATAGAGTACATCTTTGTTTTTGTGCTATCACCTCTTGAAGACAATACACATGGTACTTTTGCTCCTACTACCATTGCTGCAAGTTCTGCTTTTGCAAATTTTGTGCAAGATTTGTAGAATACGTTACCTGATTCGATGTTTGGCCATACTAGACAGTCTGCATCTCCTGCTACTTCGCCTTTTAATTTTTTGATTTCAGCTGATTCTTTGTCGATTGCTACGTCTAATGCTAATGGTCCATCGATGATAGCTCCTTTGATTTGTCCTCTATTTCCCATTGCTGCGATTAAT
>JAZRCB010000045.1:0-12960 GCA_045635365.1 Candidatus Onthomorpha sp. | reverse complement strand
AAGAATCCTAAGTCAAGAAGCTATCAGTGCAGGCACAAGCCGTTACACAATCAACGTTAGTGACATGGCAAGTGGAGTTTACTACATCAGAATAGTAACTGACAACGTAATCAGTACACAAAAATTGATAGTTGAATAATCACTCAACAATCAAATAAAGCAAAAGAGCGATTCTTTCAAAGAGTCGCTCTTTTTTTTCTTTGTTTTATTTTTTTAATTCTTTGAAAGAATTTATTAAAACAAAGAAAAAATTTTGTGTATTAAATAAATGGGAGTAATTTTGCAAGTTTCAATTAATTATTAACAAAAAATAATAACAAAAAAACAAAAAGTAATATGAAGAAAAGTTTATTAATGACTTTGGTATTAGCAATTTTTGCTATGTTCCAAGGTTTTTCTCAAGCTCCTATTAGTGAGAGCTTTGAGGGAGCATGGCCTCCTACAGGTTGGACTCCTGGAGGTTTTACCCAAAACACATTTAGAGCAGTAGATGGTGTAAAATCGGTTGAGTTTGACTTCTCAAACTTTGAAGGTCGTTTGGTAATGCCTGCTTATGTAGCATCAGAAGCAACTATGCTTTCGTTTTATGTAGGTTGTGCGTGGTCTGATTATTCAAGTTCAAACCAATTTACTGTTGAAATTTCAACTTCAACAGAAAATCCAACTTGGCAAACTATTCAGTCAATAAGTTATCCATCAAATGACATTGATTTCTTGTATAATGAAATCAATTTAGCTGCTTATGCTGGACAAGAAATTTTAATTTCTTTCCATGTGATTCCAAACTACGGAGCAACTACGATTATTGATTTGGTTAGTTTATTTGAAACAACATGTCCAAAACCTACAGGGCTTATTGCTTCAAACATAACAACAAATTCTGCTGAACTTTCATGGGAATCAGTTACAGAAGCAAATCAATATGCTCTTGAAATCTTAACAGGAAGCACTGATTGGGCAAATGCTACAACACATACCTTAACTACAACAACATATTCTATGACAGATTTAACACCAGCTACAATCTATTATGCAAGAGTTAAATCTTTATGTGAAGAAGACCAAGAAAGTATATATTCTCCTACAGTAACAATAGCTACTACTTGTGCAGAATCAATTTCAACTCTTCCTTATGAAGACCAATTCAACAATTTGAATTGTTGGACTATAATGATAGAGGGAGATTATCAGGGATATACTTATCCAGAAGTAGGACAAGAATTTTCAGGCATAGGCAACATGTTGCAAACAGGTGCATCGGCAATGATAGCCCTTTCTTCTCCATTGGAAATAGACGTAACACAAGCAGAATTTATATTCCCTTTAAGAGCATATGAAGGATATTCTACACCGGTTGCACAAGTTGGATATGTAACCAGCCTTACAGACACAACATCTTACGTTCCAATGGCAACATGGCAAATACAAAACGCTGATCATTGGGAAGAATATGTTTTAAATACATCAGATTGGGTTTTAGATGAAGACTCAACATATTACATTGCTATTAAATTTATGCCAGGAACTTATGGCTCAATGTATTTTGACAACTTTATAATACAAGAAATGCCAGATTGTCCTGCTCCAGTTAGAACAAGCGTAAGCGTTTCAGCTAATGCAACAAATGCAATTGTTACATGGGTTGATAATAACCCAGAACATGAAGCATGGAATGTGTATTACAGAGAATCAAATGCAGAAGAAGGAACTGATTGGCTTGTTGAAGCAGCAACAGAACAACAAGTAACACTTACAGGCTTAACACCAGAAACAACATACGATGTTTATGTTAAAACAGACTGTGGAACAGGAGAAGCTAATACAGACCAAACATATACAGTTTCGTTTACAACGACTCCTGCACCTATTGAATTACCATATATCCAAGACTTTGAAGATACAACAGCAGTTTCAGAATTTTCTTACTATACTTATGAGTACTACACAGAAAGAAACGAATGGAAAATAGGAAGTGCAGTTGCTTATCTTGAAGAAGGAGAAACATCAGGTAACTCAATGTATATTTCTTCTGATAACGGAGCAACACACTCTTATGTAAACACATATTGTTACTCAATTGCATCATTACTTGTTGAGTTTACACCAGGATATGAATATAGATTGGAATTTGATTACTTGGTAAATGGCGAAGCAGAGTCTGACATATTTAGAGTATTTCTTTTAGACGCAGAATTGCCATTAGACCAATATTACAATGGTGCATATTTGTCAAATGAATTATCAGGAACAACATCATGGTCTCACTTCTCAACAGGAATACCTTCACAATTCATAGGTACAACTAAACAAATAATTTTCTATTGGAAGAATGACTCATATACAAGCAATCAACCACCAGCAGCAATAGATAATATTAGAATAATTCCTACAACATGTATAAGACCAAGTGAAGTAGCAGTTACAGAAGTAACAGGTTCAACTGCAACAATAGCATGGCAAGGTTCAGCAGATCAATACGTAGTTGAATATTATCCAACATCAAATCCAACAGAAGTAGAAACAATTGAAACATCTTTAACATCAGCTACAATAACAGACTTAACATCAGCAACAAACTATACATTTAGACTACATGCAATTTGTGGAGATGAACAATCACCAGTAACTACATCATATTCTTTCTTTACATCATGCGAGGCTATTACAGAACAATTCTGGTTTGAAGACTTTGAAAGCGTATTAGGTAACGAAGACGCAGCAAACATTAAATTCGCATGTTGGGGTGTAATGCAATCAACAGGAGGTAGCTACAACGGATCATTCCCTCGTATCTATTGGGAAGGATATGGCCCATCAGCACATTCAGGAGAAGTAACCTTAGAATTTAAAGGTAATGGATTATTATTATTACCAGAATTTGAAACATCAACAGACGAACTTCAACTTTCATTCTATGCAAACACAACTGCTGCAACACCAGAAGCAGCGGGAGTCTTTGAAGTAGGATACGTAACTGACGCTATGGATACAGCATCTTTCGTACCTGTAACAACAGTTGCTCCAGTTGGATTAGAACGTAGTTCATCTGTACTTGTAGGACCTTTTGTATTTACAGACGCACCTGATGAAGCAAGAATAGCATTACGTTATAGAGCTGTTGTAACAGGTAACTTAGAATCATGGAACTTAGATGACTTTACAGTACAACCTGTTTCAGAATGCCCTGCTCCAAACTTCTCAAGTGTAACAGTTACAGATGTTACAGATTCAGAGGCAACAATCTCATGGGTTGATGAAGATGCAACACACACTCAATGGAAAGTATTCTACAAAACATCAACAGAAGAAACATATACAGAAGTTATTGCAACATCTCAAACAGCAATAATTACAGGATTAACAGCTGCAACACGTTACAGTGTATATGTACAAACAGATTGTGGAACAGAAAATAACTATGACAGAACAGCAGAAGTTGCATTCTTTACAAGAGCACTTCCTGTTTCAGAATTCCCATTTGAACAAGACTTCCAAGATATAGCATCTAATCCATTCAACGCAGAATTTTATGGTTCAGGAATGAATCAATGGACTATAGGAACTGCAGTAGGAGCAGTGTCAGGTGAAGGAACATCATCAGTTTATGTTTCTAACAACCAAGCAGACTATACTTACACAACAAACAATACATCTTATTCATTCATTGTTATACCTGTACAATTTGGAGAAGCATCTGAATACACTATTTCATTTGACTACAAAGTTGGAGGAGAATATAACTATGATTATTTGAGCGTTGCATTGTGTGATGGAAATACTTCAATAACAAATGCTACAACTTCTTTACCAACAGGAACAGTTATATTGGATAAAGCAACAGAGACAGAATGGACAACTGCAACTTACACAACATCTACACTTGCAGGTGCCTATAAATTATTAGTATTCTATTGGACAAATGACTACGGTGGAGGAAACTCAATTCCAGCAGCATTAGATAATATCAGAATTGTTGGTTCAAACTGTCCAGCACCAGAATCATTCGCACTTGTGTCAAAATCATCAACAGAAGCAACTTTCTCATGGATTGCACCAGAAGATTTCGCATTATGGACTCTACACTATAAAGAAGCAGAAGAAGCAGAATACACAATAGTAGATGTTACAGAAAATCCATTTACACTTACAGGATTAACTCCTCAAACATCTTATACAGCATATCTAACAACAAATTGTGTAGGTGAAGAATCTGCTCAATCATCTTCTGTATCATTTATTACAGATTGTTCATCAGTTTCAGAATTCCCTTATTACGAAGGATTTGAACAAGGTTCATTTGCATGTTGGAGTGCAGAAATAGTTCTATCAACTGGATACGATAACAATTGGTCAGTAGAAACAGCAACAGAATACAATCCATCAGAAGGAAACAAATTTGCAATATTCCAAGCATCAGGAAACGGTGCATCAGCAAGATTAGTTTCACCAACGTTTGATATGACAGATTTAACATCACCTTACGTTAAATTTGATTATGTTAATAAAGAATGGTCAGAAGATCAAGATGTACTTACAGTTCAATATAGAAGTTCACAATCAGAAGCATGGACTACAATTAGAACTTACGCTACAAATGTTTCAAGTTGGCTAACAGATTCTATTGCATTACCAAGTCATTCAGATACATACCAAATTTCATTCTTGGGTGTTTCTAATTACGGACACGGAGTAGCAGTAGATGCAATCCATGTTTACGATGCATCTGCAGAACAAGGTGGAACAGATCCTGATCCAGACCCAGAACCATGCGAAGCACCAACAAACTTAACAGTAAGCAACATTACAGAAAACTCAGCAGACGTTACATGGAATGGAACTGCAGATACATATGAAATAAGACTTAACGGAGGAGCAACAGAAACTGTTACTACAACAAGCAAACAATTAATAGGATTGCCAGATAACTTCACAATCACAGTAGAAGTAAGATCAATCTGTGGTGAACAAACTTCAGAATGGGTATCAACAACATTCACAACACTTGCAGTTCAAGTAGTGGAATTAGGTCAAGTAACAACAATCCCAGCAACAGAAGTAGGCAATACATCAGCAACATTAAACGGAGCATTGATAAGCACAGGAGATTCTGAGAACTACACAGTAGGTTTTGCGTTATCAACAACAGCAGACTTCACATTAGAAGATGCAGATGTTCAAAATATAACAGCAACACTTACAGACGCTACATTCAGCCAAGCAGTAAATGATTTAACAGAAGGACAAACATACTTCTTCCGTGCATACATCACAAACGAAGCAGGCACAGCATACGGAGCAGTAGAAACCTTCACACTATCAGGCTTGAACGATGCGATGGCAAACCAAATCAATGCAGTAGTTTACCCTAACCCAGCAAACACACAAGCGACATTACAAGTAGAAGGATTACAATCAGATGCTAAGATAGTAATCAGCGACCTACAAGGAAGAATCCTAAGCGAAGGTGAAATGAAAGCAAGTGCAACAACTTACACATTAGACCTAAGCAATATGTCAAGTGGAGTTTACTACATTAGAATAGTAACAGACGCTGCAATAAGCACACAAAAATTGATAGTTGAATAATCACTCAACAATCAAATAAGCCAAAGAGAGCGATTCTTTCAAAGAGTCGCTCTTTTTTTTCTTTGTTTTATTTTTTTAATTCTTTGAAAGAATTTATTAAAACAAAGAAAAAATTTTGTGGTATAAATAAAAGTTTATATCTTTGGGGGGTAAAAAGTAATTGTTTAAAACCTTATCTCATGAAGCGAATATTATTTATTTTGTCATTATTACTTGCAATGCAAGTATCGGCACAGGTAGAAATTATCATTGGAGATACCACTTCAACTCTAACATCATCAAAATTACCGCTTTCTGTGGATTATAGATATTCTTATACTCAGAGTGTTTATAAAAGAAGTGAGTTGGTTGCAGGTGAAATTTCAAGTATAAGTTATTATTTTACAAGTGAATCCTTAAGCGCTGGAACGATAAGTATTTACATGAAGGAAACAAGTGATTCGGTTTTAAATAGTTTTTCTTCATCGGAAGGATTTGTTCAAGTCTTTTCAGGTGCTTTAAACTTGACAAATGGTTGGACAACTTTTGTTTTTCCTGAAGTCTTTGAATATTCGGGAGAAAATAACTTAGTTGTAGCGGTTTTAAAATCGGATAGTCAATATTATTTTGGTTGTTATTTTAAAGTATCACCTTCTCTTAATCGTGCTATTGAAAGATATAACGACACGCAAACATACGATTTGAACACAACTCACGGTTCTGGAGGTGTAGTTAATTATAGACCTGTTACTAAGTTTGGAATGTTTCCTTCAGAGGACTATTGTTATCCTCCAATCAACCTATCTGCAGAAATCTTACTTGCAAACGATGTGAAAATTTCTTGGACCCCTAGCGATTCTTCTTCAACGGTTTTTGCCTTAGATTACAAACTTGATACAGATCAGGAGTGGATAAATGAAAGTAATGAAATACACGATACGACTTACACATTAACCTCTCTTCTTCCTTATACAAAATATGATGTTAGAGTGTGGACAAGGTGTAGTAACAACAATAGTTTTCAGCAAGAATTATCTTTTATTACTGAGCCAAATGATGCTTGTTTTATTTATCCAACATACGAAGAGGATTTTGATGATGTAAGCGATTTATCACAGTGGCGTTTTACTCATATTGGGGAAAGTAAATGGCATGTTGGTCCTGCGGTAAATAATACAAGAGATGTAGATGGTGTGTTTACAGAAGGCAACGCTTTGTATATAAGTAAGGATGGTGGATTGACAAATTCTTATAATAACACAGAGGAGTCAATTTCTCACTTTTCAACTTTGATAGAGATATTAGACAGCGTTTATTATGGAATTTCCTTTGACTACAAATTAGTAGGGGAAAATTACTTTGATAATTTAAGAGTATATTTAGTTCCTATTTATCAAGAATTGACAAGCTCTACTAATGGATTTATACTTCTTGGAACCTTAAATAATACTCAAAATACATGGAGAAGATTTGAAACAGCAATTCCTCAAACTATAAGTTCGGGGACTTATCAATTAGTTTTTACTTGGGAAAACGATAGTTTCAATGGGGAAAATCCTCCTGCTGCAATAGATAATTTAAGAGTGCAAGCCTCAATGTGTGCAATACCAATGGGCTTTTCTTCTACTATAGTAGATGTTGATGGAAACGCATCAATGGTAGTAAGTATAAGTGATACAGTAAATCAAGCTGCATCATATATAGTAGAATACAGACTTGCGGGAGAAACAGTATGGGATACAATTCAAAATGAAAATCCTGTTGAAGTGCCATACTTGCCTTATTCTTCTGTAATAGAATATAGAGTTGTAGCAAGTTGTGGAACAGAAGGGATTTCAATGCCGTCAAATATTCTAACAATATCTACCCCTTGTGGTATAACAGATGAATATCCTTATAAAGAATATTTTGAAAAAGATCATTTTCCTTATCAAGCTACTTCTTCTAATTATTGTTGGCAAAGAATTAACGGAGGAGAACAATATTATAGATGGGAGTCTGTTTCTAATGTGGGAATAAAAGGAAGTAGTGCTATGAGCTATCAAGCATTAGGTATTTCTTCTGATATGGTATTTGATGATTGGCTTATATCACCAATATTTGCTTTAAATGGAAATCAACGTCTTAACTTTCAATATAAACTTCCTCCTTCCTACCAAGTTCAGTCTATGCCAAAAATGGATATTTATCTCTACAATACAGACATTGTTGATTACTCTTCTCCAGAAGATACAGTGTATTGTGAATATGTTACAACTATTTACGATAGTGCGCTTGCTGTTTCAAAATGGAAGATGGTAGAAATTCTATTAAGTGATTATGTTGGAAATTATCGTATAGCCATTGTTATAAGAGAGCCAAATCCAACATTTTATCTTGATAATTTTATCGTAAGTGATATACCTGATTGTTTTGAGGTGCATGGCCTTGAGGTGAATACCTATTCTGGAACTTCTGTTTCTATAAATTATGATATAGATAATGTATCTGGTGCAGGAGTTGCAATAGCTTATGCTCCAGAAACAGTAAGTCATAATTTTGATGCAGAGAGTGCAGAGATTGAAATTATATCAGGAAATGAAGAACTTCCATATATTTTAGATGGATTAGAGGCGGGAACAACATACGTCTTTGCAGCATCTCAATTATGTGGAGGTGAATGGAGCGATACCACTAAGGCTATATTGCCAATGGTATATACTGTACCATTTTCATTTGATTTCAATACAGAAAACACAACTCCTGAAATGAGTTTTACCAGAACTTCAACACAAAATAATTGGTTGTTGGGTGGAATTTATAACAGCACATTTGATGGAGATACATTAGAAGGACAAGCTCTTTATGTAACAAACGATAATGGTACAAGTGCATCTTATTCTTCTGGAAATAATCTAAACTGTTATGCTTACTTAAATGTAGATTTTGTTTCAGGAGCAGAATATGAACTTTTCTTTGATTGGATGTGTGAAGGGGTTGAAAATAGCGATTACATGAAAGTGTATCTTATGCCATTTGGACAAACAATAAGCGAAGAATATGCAATAACAGGACAGTTGAATCTTTCAACTCAATGGCGTAGAGAACAAATCATTTTACCTGCAAACCGATACAACGGAGCTTATCAATTAGTATTTGCATTTGTAACAACTAATTATTCTCCTGTTTATCATTTGTCTGCAATTATAGATAATATATCAATAGATGTAAATGATTGTGCAAGAATTGTTGATTTAGCCTTGGCAGTTGAAGAAGTTGATGATTCGCCTAATCTAATTGTTAATCTATTAGACCAATTCAATACAAATGCTTCATACGTTTTACGCTATAAAGAATCAAACCAAGCTCAATATACAGAAATCACAGGCCTTACTCGTGATTCGTTCCCTTATATTATTTCAAATGGAATAGAGTATCAAAAAATTTATCAATTACAAATAGGTGTTATCTGTCAGCAAGGAGATGAGCCTTTCTTTAATGATGAAGTTTTTTCTATCATGACACCTTGTACAATATTGCCAACGCCTTTGGAGGTTAACTTTGAAGAAAATATATTGGAAGAGCAATATTGTTGGACACTTTATAATGGATTTGTTTCTTCCTATGATACTACATATACAGCAGATTTAAGTCCTAATTCTTCGTGGCAGATTAATGATGTTGTGCTTAATGGAGCAAGTTCCAAGAGATTGTATGTTAATTTAGGAGCCTCTAATTTGAAAGATTGGGTTGTGACTCCACCAATCAATTTAGGAAATGACTCAACGATTAAACAAATTGTCTTTGACCTTGCAACAAGAAAAACTAACAATGATGAAACAACTCAATGTGGCGATGATGATAAATTTATTGTTTTGTTATCAACTGATAATGGCGAGAGTTGGGATATGCACAAGGCTATAGTTTTCAAAGATAATGATGAAGATACCCTACACAATCTATCTTCTCTTTCAAATCAACCAACACCTATTGATATTAAACTTGTAGATGAAAATAATCAAGCACTAACAGGACTAATCAAAATAGCATTTTATGCAGAAAGTACAGTAGCTGATGCTTACAATACTTTATGTATAGATAATCTTAGTATAGATAATTGGAGTGATTGTCAGCCTCCACACAATCTTCAAGTCATACCAGAAAGTATAAGAAGTAATTTAGCATTTGTTGATTTTCTAACTCTTGATAATAATGCTGAATATTTTGAATATGTAATTGTTGAAGGAGAATGGGAGGATTTTGATGCACTTGCTACAATGTATTCTGCAGAAACAAACTTTACATTGTCGGATTTAGAAGAAGAAACATTTTATACTATTGCTGTAAGATGTGTTTGTCAAGATGAAGTGTATTCTGATTGGGCAACAACAACATTTACAACATTGAGAGAGCCAAAATCAATACCTTTTGAAACTACTTTTTCAGATAGTGTGACTTGGTGTACTTCTACTAATGGTGTGAGTATAAATGCTTGGGCAATTGGCTCTGCTACTTCTGTAGATACAAATGGTATGTCAGCATATATATCAACTGATGGAGGAATTAGCTATAATGCTTCAGTGGGTGAGGCTAATACAATAGCATATCTATATCAAGATATATCGTTTGGCGAAACGGCAAATAATTTTGAACTATTGTTTGATTGGAAATGTGTGGGTAGAATTCTGTATCAAGAAGATTTAGGAGGATTACGAGTTTATCTTACAGATATTGCTCCATTGCCTACTTCACAATTGCCTAACCTTCCCCTTGCTACTTTAAATTCTGCAGAACAATGGCAATCGGAAAGAATATTTCTTGGAAACATAACAGGCGATAAACGATTGGTTTTTGCAGCTTATGGATATAATAACACCTCCGAGACATTAACACCAGCAGCAATTGATAATGTGAGATTGATTGTATCACCTTGTTCAAAGGTTGAAGAGATAGATGTTTTGAATATTACATCTAATTCAATAGAATTAGTTTGGGGTGAAACAAATGCAGATAATTATGTTGTGTCTTATAGAGATGAATATTCTTCAGAGTATTTAACTTTGACAACTACCGAGAACTATGCTATGCTTTCAAATCTTGGAGGAGCAACTCGTTATTATATAAAAATACAAGGCTTTTGTGGAGAAAATTCTTCACTTGTTTCTGATGAAATTACATTGACTACATTGACAGAAGTTGCAACTTTACCATATAGTTGTGACTTTGAAGGAGTAGGGGCTAATGGTTGGATAATTAAAAATGGAGCTTCTCAAACTCGTTGGTGGGTTGGTCAAAGTGATTTGACTTCAAATTCTTCTCTATTCATAACAGGAGATAATGGCTATTCAACTAATATTAATAATTCTATTCAATCGGTTGTTATAGCAGAGAAACATCTACAATTAGGACAGAGAGATTCTCTTAGAATAAGTTTTGATGTGAAAATTACAGGAAGTGATAATACTTATTTGAAAGTCTTTTTCCTTCCAGAAGATGTAAACTTTGAGCCTTCTCTTGCTATTTTGGATTTTGCTATGCAGAATTATTCGCAAGATGTTTTGATAACTAATACGCGAGATGGAGATGTTAATTCTTATATAATAGATAGTATTCCACAAACTCAGACTTTGAGTGTTACAATTCCAACACCATATAACGAGGTGAGAAAACTTGTTTTTGTTTGGGTAAATCGTCTTGTTGGTACAAATATTCAAGGTGCTGTGATAGATAATGTAGTTGTGGAAGAAGTAGGAGATATTATTACTTGCTTTAAACCTGTTGCCAATTCGGTAGTTGCTAATAATGTTTTGCAAACAACAGCCTTTATTTCTTGGCAAGACAATGATGAAACACACAATACTTGGAAAGTTTATTACAAAGCAGAAAATGAATCGGAATTTCAATCAGTTACTGCCTTAGACCAACCTTCAATAATCTTAGAAAATCTTAATCCATATACGTTTTACTATGTTTATGTAAAGGCAAATTGTGATGGAGAATTATCTTATCCTACCGATACGATAACATTCCACACTCGTTGCGAGGCAATAACGGATTATCCGTATTTAGCAGATTTTGAATCAGATGATTTGTCTTGTTGGATTATTGATAAAGAAAAAGAAAACAATTGGGTAATATTAGATGATCATCAATTATATTACGAAGCAACAGAACTTGATGTTGTAACGATAGAATCACCAATTCTTAATCTTGTTTCCTTACCTGAGCCTACTCTTAAATATAGATATAGCGTTGAAAATTCAATGAATTATACTGACTATGGATTGAGAGTTCTTTATAGAGAAAATCAAGGCGATGAATGGAGCGTTTTAAGAGAGTGTTATACTACTAATTCTGGTTTAGATGTTGTAACACTGCATCATCTTTCATCAAATTATCAACTTGCATTTCAAGCAATAGGAACCTCTCCGTTAATAATTAATGTTAAAGAAATAACTATATTCTCTGGCTCGGAAGGAGTTGCATTAGCAGATGTAGAAAACAAAGGAGAGTTAAAAACAAATATCTATCCAAATCCAGCCTCTGCACAAGCAACTCTAAGAGTTGAAAACCTAAATTCAGATGCACAAATAACAATCAGCGACCTACAAGGAAGAATCATAAGTAGGGGAGTGATGAAAGCAAATGAAAAAACTTACACAATCAACCTTAGTGAATTTGCAAGCGGAGTTTACTACATCAGAATAGTAACTGACAAAGCAATCAGCACACAAAAATTGATAGTTGAATAACATTTAACAATCAAATAACACAAAAGAGCGACTCAAATCAAAGAGTCGCTCTTTTTTTCGCAAGAATTTTGTCCGAATCTTTTAATAAAAAAAAGTTTTGTGCTTAGATAATTATTATATACCTTTGTAAATGAGAATTTACAATAGAAATAATTTAATTAACAATTAAAAATTAACAAAATGAAAAGGATATTATCATTTCTTTGTACCCTATTATGTGCAAATATGCTTTTTGCACAAACAAGTTTTTGGGTTGATTCATTACAATACGAAATATATCCTGAACTCTTGCCTGGATTGGCAACTCTTACTTATGCTGATAATTCAATTACAACTGCAAATATTCCTGAAACTGTTAATTATAACGGAACTAATTATAGAGTTTGGCTTATAGCATATAGAGCATTTGCAAATTGTGATAGATTAACTTCTGTTACTGTCCCTAATAGTGTTGAAGAGTTTGGTAATAATGTTTTTGAACATTGTTCTGCTTTAACCTCTGTTACTATTGGTAATGGTATTTTTTCTATTGGTGAGAATTTATTTACTGATTGTATTATGTTACAAACAGTTACTTTGGGTTCCAATGTTAATTATATTGGCAGTGGCGCATTTGGTAATTCTGAATTGTTGGAAAACGTTACTTGTTTGTCAATAATTCCTC
>JAZRCB010000044.1:0-131568 GCA_045635365.1 Candidatus Onthomorpha sp. | reverse complement strand
AATAGATATTGACGCTTTGCCAAGTGGTACTTATTATTTGCGATTAACAGATAATGAAAAGACCACGCTGCGAAAAGTGATTAAACAATAAACCTTAAAATAGCGACTTTTTTTTCAAAGAGTCGCTATTTTTTTTCTTTGAATTATTTTGTTAAAACAAAGAAATAATTTCATGAAGTAAAGAAAAAATTAAACAAATAACCAGAAAGGATAATCAGTAGCGAGACAACTCCAAAGAAAATACCGATAAGCCTCCAAGTCATCACTTTTTTAAGCATTGTAGCCTCAGGAATAGACAATCCAATTATAGACATCATAAACGCAATAGCCGTTCCCAAAGGAATACCCTTTGCAACAAAGACTTCAACAATAGGAACAATTCCCGCTGCATTAGCATACATTGGCACAGCTAATAAAACAGCAAGTGGAACTCCCCACCAATTTTCAGCAGAAAGGAATCTATCAAAAAAGTTCTCAGGAACATAACCGTGCATTGTAGCACCAATACCAATACCTATTATAATATAAATCAAAACGCCTTTTACAATACCCCAAGACTCACGAGCAATAGTTGGCAAACGTTTTAAGAAAGGAGCTTTTTCCGCTTTCCATTCCTTGCTTTGTAGGTTTGATTGAATTTGCGCCTCTTTTACCCAATTGCTTAAATACTTTTCAAGCCTCATCTTGCCTAAAATAAAACCACCTATCATAGAAAGAAGAGTTCCACTAATGATATAGATTAGCGTTACTTTAAGGCCAAATGTTCCAAGAAACATAGCAACTGCTATTTCGCTTACAAGAGGAGAGGCAATAAGGAAAGTGAGAGTTACTCCCAAGGGAATGCCTCCTTTTACAAAGCCTATGAAAAGCGGGACCGAGGAGCAAGAGCAAAAAGGAGTAATGCCTCCAAACAAAGCTGCAAGAAAATAATCCAATCCATAAAGTTTATGAGAAGAAAGATAGTTTCTTAATTTTTCTATTGGGAAATAAGCGTTGATTATTCCCATTATTAAACTTATAAAAAAGAGTAGTAAGATGATTTTAATGCTATCGTAAATGAAGAAGTTGAGAGCAATACCCAAACGACTGCTTGCATCTAATCCAAAAAGATTATAAATCACAAAATCAGCAAAACTTTGTATCATAAGCCTAATAGATTTTTGATTTCACTTTCACTTGGGACTTTACCCTTAATCTTAACTTCTTCATCAACTACCACAGCAGGTGTAGCCATAATGTTATATTTCATTATTTCCATTATGTCTTCTACCTTTGTTAGTTTTACATCAAGATTGTTTTCTTTGATGACTTTTTCTATTGCTTTAAAGGTCGTTTTACATTTGGCGCAACCTGGACCTAATACTTTTATTTCCATATTTATAAATAAAGGTTAATACAATAATAAATACCTATTAAAATAAAGATGATTCCGACCGATAAGTTCAAGTATCTTTGAATTTTTTGCATCTTTCCGTAAGTCTTGCCTATTTTTTCTGCACTGAAAGCCAAAACCCAAGAAATAATTATTACGGGTAGGGCTGTCGCAAGTGCGAAAAGAATTGGTAAAACATAGCCGAATGAGGAGGTTGCAGACATTGGAATTAGCATACCGAAGTAAAATACTCCGCTTGTAGGACAAAAACTTAATGCAAACAACACTCCTAAAAGAAATACTCCAAGATAGCCATGTTTTGTAAGATTTTCTCCGTCTTTGTTAAAGCCTATTGAAGGTAATTTAAGTTTGTGGCTAAATAGTATAAAGACTCCCATTATCAAAAGGGTAGGAGCAAGTATTATTTCTCCATATTTGCCAAGAAACTTTTGTATTCCAAATAGGCTTGTTCCACTTTTTAGTAAGGATATTAGTATTATGCCAAGTAAAGTGTAGGCAAAAACCCTTCCTAAGGTGTATAAAAGTCCATTAAGTAATATTTGTTTTTTGCTTTCAATGTTTTTACAAATGTAAGCAATAGAGGCAATGTTTGTACTCAAAGGACAAGGCGACAAGGCTGTGAGAAGACCAAGCAGAAAGGCTGTTAGAATAGGAGTGCTACTACTTTCTAATAAAGATTGTATTGTTTCCATATTCTAATTGTTTAACATATTGTTTATTTGCTTGCTTACGCCTTCTTTAAACTCATCAGGAGAATTTAAAGCGTTAGTAAATGCAAAATTTGTTAAGTCTTCCACGATTTCTTTTTCGTTTTCATTATCCACAAGAAGAAGAGAAGACCATGTGATTTCGTATTTGTCGGCAAGAGTTTCGTTTTCGTTAATATCAATCGTTTTAAAAACTAATTCACCCTTTGAAATCTGCTCTGAAAATCTTTCTTCAATTAGTTGTTTTGTGTTTTCCTCTATTGCAACACATGTAGCACAACGTTGCTTGCCGTGAAAATACAATATTTCTACGGAGTTTTCATTTTTTTGCTCACTAACTACGCTTTCTTGTTTAGTTTTGCTTTCTCCACAAGCAATTATGCTTAAAGCAATTCCGATAATCATTAAAGTTTTTCTCATTTTATTTATATTTGTTTAATGTTTGTAATTCGTAAAATAACGAACAATGTTTACATAAAAAAAGAAATGTTGCATTACTTACAACAACTTTCTTTTTTATCTGCTAATTGATTGAAAAAATCCTTGAATAGATTTTGTGCTAATGCCCAATTCTCACGATTTATGCAGTATTTAACTTTTGGAGTTTCGACTTCGCCTTGGATAAGCCCTGCTTCTTTTAATTCTTTTAGGTGTTGAGAAACAGTAGCCTTTGCAATAGGAAGCTCTTCGTGAATATCGCCAAAATAACACGTGCTTTGCTTTGCAAGAAACTGCAAGATAGCAATGCGAGTAGGGTGTCCCATAGCCTTAGCAAAGCGAGCAATCTGCTCTTGATTAAGATTTGTTTCGCTATTGTTCATAAAAAATTACTTATTTGTTGTTCGCAAAATTACAAACAATATTTTAATTGACAAATATTACCCTATTTTTTTTTATCTTTGCAATCTAAATATATTATTCTATGGAAAACGAAAGAATTGACAAAGTACTGAATTTCTTACAAGAGAATAAAATAGAATTTTCTCATTATATGCACCCTGAGGGTAAGACAATAGAGGAGGCAAAGCGTTGGTGGAAAGATGATGGTAGTGTTCATTGCAAGAATCTCTTTTTCCGCAATCACAAAGGTAATAAGCACTATTTGGTTTGCTTTCATTGCGATTATGAATTGGATATTCACGATTTGGAACAAAGGCTTAAAGCAAGACTTATTTCGCAAGGATTGCCTTCTTGTGGTAAACTTTCATTTGCATCGCCTGAAAGAATGATGAAATATTTAGGTTTAGAGCCGGGAAGTGTTTCTCCGTTTGGTTTGATTAACGATGAGGAGCATCATGTTTATCTTTTCCTTGATGAAAAACTTAAATCTGCCGAATCTCTTTCATTCCACCCAAATGATTGCAGAGGTACGGTGGTGATAAAACGAGATGAATTTGAACGCTATCTTGAAATCATAGGAAACGATTACGAATATTTGACCTTGTATTAGGAAGTGAAAAATAAAAAAGCCGCATCGATTGATACGGCTTTTGTTTTTTTATGTTTATTGTTTTCTTTATTTTGCGTAGTTTACTGAACGTGTTTCGCGTATTACAGTTACTTTTATCATTCCAGGGAATACCATTTCGCTTTGAATACGTTTTGATAAGTCCATTGAGATTTGGTTTGCTTCTGCGTCTGATACTTTTTCTGCTGAAACTATAACTCTTAATTCTCTTCCGGCTTGGATAGCGTATGTTTTAACAACGCCATTGTAACTCATTGCCATTTCTTCCAATTTGTTCAAACGATTGATGTAAGCTTCTACTACTTCACGTCTTGCTCCCGGTCTTGCTCCTGAAATAGCATCACATACTTGTACGATTGGTGCGTAAAGGCTTTCCATTTCTATTTCATCGTGGTGTGCTCCGATAGCATTGCATACTTCTGGTTTTTCTTTGAATTTTTCTGCAAGCTTCATACCATGAATTGCGTGTGGAAGTTCAGGTTCGTTATCTGGAACTTTTCCTATGTCGTGAAGTAATCCTGCTCTTTTTGCTATTTTTGGATTTAATCCTAATTCGCTTGCCATTGTTGCACATAGGTTGGCTACTTCACGAGAGTGCTGTAATAGGTTTTGACCATATGAAGAACGATATTTCATTTTACCTACTATTCTGATTAGTTCAGGGTGTAGGTTCATTATTCCAAGGTCTATACAAGTACGTTTACCTGTTTCTATTACTTCTTGTTCTATTTGTTTCTTAGTTTTTGCTACTACTTCTTCAATTCTTGCTGGGTGAATACGTCCGTCTGTTACAAGTTTGTGAAGTGATAGTCTTGCTATTTCCCTTCTTACAGGGTCAAAGCATGAAAGAAGGATTGCATCAGGAGAATCGTCTATGATTACTTCTACTCCTGTTAGGTTTTCAAGTGTACGAATGTTTCTTCCTTCTCTTCCTATGATTCTTCCTTTTACTTCTTCGCTTTCAAGGTTGAATACAGAAACTGTGTTTTCTATTGCGTTTTCTGTTGCAGTACGTTGAATAGATTCTATAACTATCTTTTTGGCTTGTTGATTTGCTGTTAGTTTTGCTTCTTCAACAATGTCCATTATTTTGCTCATTGCTTCGTCTCTTGCTTCTTCTGTAAGAGTTTCTACTAATTGAGCTTTTGCTTCTTCTGCAGAAAGTCCTGCAATTTGTTCAAGTTTTGTTACGCTTTCTTTGTAGGCTTTTTCAACTTCTTGTTGTCTTAATTGAAGTTTTTCAACTTGTTTGTTTAAGTTTTCTTTTGCTGTTAGAAATTCGTTGCTTTTCTTTTGTAGTTCTTCTACTTTTTGATTCAGGATTTGTTCTTTTTGTTTGATTTTGTTTTCGGCTTGCATTACTTTATTGTTGCGTTCTTGTACTTGTTTTTCATGCTCGCCTTTTAGTTGTAGGAATTTTTCTTTTGCTTGAAGCATTTTTTCTTTTTTGATGATTTCAGCTTTTTCTTCAGCTTCTTTCAATACTGCAATACTTCTTTGCTCTAAATTCTTTTTTAGAATTGTGTTTGCAAGGAGAATGCCGACTCCTATGCCAACTAAACCGATAATAATATATACTACGATTGTCATAATAAATTGATTAAGTTGTTTTATAAATATGCAACTTTTGATAGAGAGGAAAGAAATGTTTGCGAAAATAAAAACCGCATCTTTTCTTTTTAAATGGAGCGTGTAAACTCCTAATTTATAAGATTTGAGTGCCTTTTGCGTCAAACGTCCACCGTCTCAAAGAGAATCCTTACGGATTGAGGCCTGTTTTATTCAAAATGAGCGTTCTCGTTTAATGTTTTTTCTGTTGAATTTACGTACTGATTTAATTTAAGAATCGATGCGGTATGCTATTTGTTCAATATCTCTGTAAGATATTTGTCCAATTCGGTTAATCTATTTTCAATTCTCTTATCTCTGGATTCTGTATTGTTGTTTTGTTGAATCTTTATATAAGAGGTCATATATTGTAAAAGCACCATTGCAAGCAGGTCTTGATTGTCTTTATAAGAGTACATACTTGCGTATTTTTTTAGTGTTTCATTGACTATTTCAGAGGCCTTGTCGAAAATACCTTTATCATGGTCCTTAATATTAACCTTGTATTTTCTCCCCGCAATATCTATTTCTATTCTTACGTCCTCTTCCATTGTTTAGTCGTTATGATTTTCTGTCGAAATTAGTAATGCCAAACTCTTGTCTACCTTACGCAACAATTCGTCTATTTTCGTTTTAAATTCTTCAGTCTCTTCTCGTTGCTTTGTTATTTTTTTTGTTTCTAAATTTTCTAATTTATTTGCTAAGTCTTTATTGTACTCTAACAACTTAATGTTTTCTTCTTTTAGTGCTGTGTTCTCTTTTTCTAGTTTTTCTACCTTATCTACTAAGACTAAAACTTTGTTTTCTATGTTTTCTATTAATAGTTGTAGCTTTTCCATATTTATTGCTAGAGATTTAACAACTGCAAATATAACTTTATTTTTTTAATAAAACACTATTCTATGGGCAAATTATGTCCCATTCTTTCTTTTTTAGTTTTTAAGTAACGTTCGTTGTGTTTTGTAGGTTCTATAATAATAGGCACTGTATCAACAATTTGAATACCATATCCTTCTAATCCAGTTCTTTTCTTAGGATTGTTTGAAATTAAACGAATTTTTGATGCTCCCATATCTCTTATTATTTGAGCTCCTATGCCGTAATCTCTTTCGTCTGCTTTAAATCCTAATGCAAGGTTAGCATCTACAGTGTCCATTCCTTGTTCTTGTAAGTGATAAGCTTTTAATTTGTTTACCAATCCAATACCTCTTCCTTCTTGACTCATATAGACAACCATACCTTTACCTTCTTTTTCTATCATTTCCATTGCAGTGTGAAGTTGTGCTCCACAATCACATTTGCAAGAACCAAATATATCGCCTGTTGCACAAGAAGAGTGAACTCTACATAAGATAGGTTCGTCTTTTTCCCATTCACCTTTTTTCAATACCATGTGAGTATTGTCTTTTCCTTTTTCTGTGTAAGCGATTAATTTGAAATCACCCCATTGTGTTGGTAAAGACACTTCTTGTTCTCTATTGATAAGTGTTTCGTGTTGAACTCTGTAAGCTATTAAGTCTTTGATAGTAACTATTTTTATGCCAAATTGCTTTGATTTTTCTAATAATTCAGGCATTCTTGCCATTGTTCCGTCTTCGTTCATTATTTCAATCAAAGCTGCAGCTGGTTGTAGGCCTGCTAAACGTGCAAGGTCAATAGATGCTTCTGTGTGACCAGCTCTTTTTAAAACTCCTTCATCTTGAGCATATAAAGGATTTATGTGTCCTGGGCGTCCAAAAGTAGCAGGAGTAGAAGCGGGGTCTGCTAAGGCTCTAATAGTTTCTGCTCTGTCGTGAGTAGAAACTCCTGTGCTACAACCTTCTATTTTATCAACTGTTACAGTGAAAGGAGTTCCAAGAATAGATGTATTGTCATTAACTTGTCTGTCTAATTTTAATTCTTTGCAACGTTGCATTGTGATAGGGGCACATAAAACGCCTCTACCTTCTTTCAACATAAAATTAACTTGTTCTGGTGTTATTTTTTCTGCTGCAACTATAAAATCGCCTTCATTCTCTCTGTCTTCGTCATCAACAACAATTACAAATTTACCTTCTTTGAAATCAGCGATTGCTTCTTCTATTGTATTTAGTTTTATATCCATAGTTTTTATAATATTATCTTTATTTAAACTGCAAAGATAATCAATTTTCTTTATTTCTTATAAGTTTTTGTATCTTTGCACCGTTAAATTTTACAAAATATGAGTTTTTTTGATGTTATATCTCAAGGAATATTGTTTGGTTTTACCCTTTCTTTTGTGGTAGGGCCTGCATTTTTCTCACTACTACAAACTAGTGTTACACATGGTTTTAAAGCTGGAATGAACCTTGCTTTTGGTATATCTTGTTCTGATATAATCATGGTTTTTATTTCTTGGTTTGGACTATCATCTTTATTCGCATCAGACAAGGCTCAATTAATTATAGGTTTGATAGGAGGAAGCGTAATTATAGGTTTTGGACTTTATACATTCTTTAAAAAACAAGTAAAAGAATCAAAAAGAAGTATTGATTCAATCAATACTAAATTCCATTTTAAATTCTTTGCAAAAGGCTTTCTTTTTAATGTGGCAAATCCTGGAGTATGGATTTATTGGTTGTTGCCTGTGAGTGTTGCAAGTAGCTATGAATCAAATAAACAAATACTTTTCTTAGGCTTTATTTTGATTACAGTTTTACTTATGGATATTGCTAAATGTGCTATTGCAAATGAGTTAAAAAACTTTCTTACAGACAAAGTTATTTTGGTTATTAATAGAGTGGTAGGTGTTATTTTAGTTTTGTTTGGTATATATTTGGCCACCTCTCCATTCTTTCCTGAAATGAGTATTTTGGATATATCTAAATAATAAATAAGATGAAAAATATTAAGAAGAATATAACTTTTGTTTTAATTGCTACTTTATTTGTAGGTGGTATTATTACCTTTACTTCATGCTCATCATCAGAAGCAGTAATGATAGGAATTGCTCCTCAAAGTTTAGATAATACTCACGAAATAGGTCGTTTTAAGGTATCAGCTAGTAAATCAAAGAAAACTAAAACAAAGATTAAAGCTAAACGAAATAAGAATTCATTTTAATAAATCAAAGAAATAATTTTTTTATTTCAAGAATGGAAGACTGTTAGAGAAGACAAATTGATTGTCTTCTTTTTTCATGATATAATGATTGATACCATTGGTTAAAAGAATGTTATCTGCATTTAAACAATGATTATAAGCAAGGGCTTGGTCTATTGTTTTTTGAGAAATTTCTACATCAGTGCGTTTACATTCTACAATAAGGAAAGGCTTTAATTGCTTGTCGTAAACCAAAATATCAAAGCGTTTTTTCATTCCATTGACTTTTAAACTACCTTCCACTGCAATTAATTCTTTTGGATAAACGCTTATAAGAAAATGAATACAATGTTGCCTTACCCATTCCTCAGGTGTAAGAGCAACGAACTGCTTTCTTATTATATCAAAAATTTCCTCTCCCGAAGAGGTTTGCCTAATCGAGAGAGGAAATTCTGGGAAATTTAATTGAATCTTATTCTCCATCTTCACTTCCGCCAGCTTCTCCACCGGCTCCGTTATCTAAATGTTTCTTTGGCATTTTCTTCATTTGCTTGTTTTCTCCAAATCTATAAGAGAAGTTCAATGTAAGCGATTGACGATAAGGTCTTCCATGACGGAATGAAATGTAATCATTAGTTATAGTTGTGCTGTTGTGTCCTGCTGTACGGAACATATCTGCAAATCTCAAAGATAAGCTTGCTTGCTTATTGATGTTCTTTCTTATAGCTATGTCAGAGAAAAATCTACTTCCACGTTCTCCTTGAATGGTTTTGCTTGGAGCAAAGTACATAGCAGAAATTTGTATTGTCCAACTCTTTGGAAGAGTCATTGTAGAGTTTAACTTAGCATCCCAGTTGAAAGATGTGATTTCTTCGTCGTTAATCAAAGTAGCGTCAGTGTAGTTTCCAAATAAGTTTGCACTTAAATTAACTTTCCACCATTTTGTTATTTGTTGGTCGATGATTAACTCCAATCCATAGTTCACACTCTTGTCAATATTCAAACTTGTTTGTGCAAGTTTACCTTTATCCACTTCATCGCCAGCTATATCTAATACCCAGTCAAATCCATAACGTCTTGCGTTTTCTTCTGTCCATAAGAAGTTAAACCAAGATATTCTATCATTTGTTTGACGATAGTAAGCTGATGTGAAAATTGTTGTTTTAGGGAAGATAATAGAATAACCTAATTCTATTGCATCTGTGTATTCTGGGTCGATGTCTGGGTTTCCAAATCGAATATGCTCAGGATTAGATAAATCAACGTTAGGCATCATAGTAAACATATTAGGACGGTTGATACGTCTTGAATAAGAAAGTTGTGCAGACTGCATTTCTGTTATTTGATAAGAAAGGTGAAGAGTTGGGAATGGAGAAGTGTAGTTCTTTTCAAATGAAACATTGTCTTTGTTTAACATTTCTTTTCTTGCATCTGAGGTAACGATTTCTCCTCTTAATCCTAATTGTCCGCTCCATTTACCATAAGAATATCCAAATGTAGCATAAAGAGCGTTAATGTATTCAGTTGAATAGAAATCATAGCTCATATCATCGTTTCTTACAGGACTTCCTCCTAAATAGTATTCATAAAGATTGTATCTATTAGAATAATTTAAGTTATAACCTACTTCCATTTTCAAATTCTTAGAGAATGGGTGAGAATAGTTTACATTAACAACTGCTCTGTCGTTGTTAGATGAAGAAACGTCTTTCTTTGTGTCATTAGGTAAAGTAGGGTTTAAGTAATCTAATGTTTGAGTACTTTCTCTGTAAAACTCTCCAAAATTCCAGTTAGCATCAATCATCAATTCTTGTTCAGGATTTGCAAATGTCTTTTGGAAGTTTAAAGAAACTGTGTTGAACTGACCATGACTATTACCATCTGTTATTTGATCTAAACTTCTTGATGAATAAAGTAGGCTATCAAGATGTTGGTCTAATAGGTTTTCGTTGTGAATTACAGCGTGATCAACAGGATCGTTGTGTAGTCTTGCGTTATATGAAAGAGTTAAAGATGTTTTGTCGTTTATATACCAGTCAAATCCGATTTTAGCACCGCCACCACCGTTTTGACTATTTCCACTTTGCTTACTTCTCATCCAAGCGTCTAAATCTTTGTTCTCATCAAAAAGAAGCTTCATATTATCACTTCTTCTACCTCTTTCGTTGTAACGTCCATCAACAGAAGCTGAAAAGCCCCATTTCTTAGTTGAATAACTAACTCCAGCACTTCCGTTTAAACGTGGGAAAAACTGCTCAACGCTACTTCCTGTTGTAAGATTAACATTTCCACTCAATCCCTTGTTACCTTTTTCCTTTAACTTGATATTGATAATACCACTCATTCCTTCTGGATCGTACTTTGCAGAAGGGTTTGTGATAACTTCAATGTTTGCAATAGTAGAAGCAGGGATTTGAGCAAGTACAGAAGCAAGGTCGTTTCCTAAAAGTTCAGATGGTTTTCCGTCAATCAAAACCTTAACATTAGAATTACCTCTTAAACTAACTGCACCATCTTCATCAACCGAAACAGAAGGAACATTTTCCAATACATCAGAAGCAGACCCCCCAGCAGAAACTAAATTTTTATCTACGTTGATAACTCTTTTGTCAAGTTTGTATTCCATCATTTGGCGTTCAGCAACAATTTCTACGCCTTCAAGAATTTCACTTGCAGTCTGCATTTCTAATTTTCCAAGTTTAATAGGTTTTCCTTCCCATTTAATGTTTTTATAAAAGTCTTTATAACCTATGAAACTTAATTTAAGGATATAATTACCCTTATTTTTGATTCCTCCCATCATAAAGAAACCTCTTTCATCGGTAATCACACCATTAACCATAGAAGAATCCTTTGGATTTAATAAAGCAACATTCACATATTGCAAGATTTCTTCTGTGTTAGCATCAATTACCTGTCCCATCAAGCCAGCGCTAACACCATTAGGCATACCAGGAGGTGGAGTCATGTTGCTGAAATCCATTCCAGCAGGAGGAGTTTGTGCATTTAAGTCAAACGCACCATAAATCAAAAACTGCAAAAGCAGTAAGAAAGTGATTTTTTTCATTTGTTATATAATTTAATATTTTTTTTCTAAAAGCTCAAATTTGACAATAAATAAACGATTAAGTTTAATTACAAACAAAAAAAAACGTATATTTGCCGACTGAAACAATAAAAAGCTTAAAAAGATATATGAAAAAACTGATTTTAGCCATAGTTAGTTTGTTTGCATTAGTGAATTTGAATGCACAAAAAGACATTAAATGGGGAGAAAGATTTTATGACGTATTAGACGATTGCCAAGCAGCAGAAATAGTAGCACAAGACAATGACGGATTCTATATGTGGTATTGTCTGCAAGAGTACAAAGGAGAAGGCGAATTTGAACTTAACTATTATGTTGCAAGATGCGACCATAACCTAAATGTAGATAAAGTAGTAAAAATAGAATTTCCACATCCAACATTCAAAATAGAACAAACTTGGAGAGCTGGAGATTGTGTAGGTTTTATCTTAAGTAGAAACAAAGAAGACAAACCAGTACAAACTCGTGGTAAAAAACAAAAAACAACACCTGAAAAATCAGGAACAGCAAACCTATATACACAATTCTTTCATTTGAGAGATATGCGATTAATGGATAAACCACAAAAATTTAAAACCTTCCGCTACTTCGCAAAAGAAGGAGAAAAACCATACTTATTCAATTTCTCTGAAAACAAAACAAAATTAGCCTTCTGCTTCTTTGAAAAAGACACCTCAGGAGCAAAAGCAGCACAAATAGAAATCTACAACGAAAGAATGGGATTGCTATGGGATAGAAAACACACACTAAACATCAGTAACCCAGAATATCAAATACATGACGTTACAGTAAATAACGAAGGAACAGAAGCCTTGTTAGCAGTACGCTCATATCCAACAGGCAAGAAAATAAAGATGACAGACTCTAAAGCACACTTGCTATGGATAACACAATACGAACACAGACAATACGAACAACAAATAGAAAAATCATGGCCTACAGACATTAAATGCGCATTTAACATGGAAGGCGATTATCTAATGGCAGGTTATTATGGCCGTAACAGCGAAAAACCAAGATTGGCACAAGGAACATTCTCTTTCCAATACGACCAAAGAAGAGGTTATTTAAAGAACTCATCAGTTAGAGAATTCAAAGAATACGAAACAGACGAAATGGTAAAAGAAGGACTACCAAAACCAAGTGACCAAACAGCAGTAATCAAAGCTTTAGTTCCAATGATAGGAGGCAATCTTGTTATGGTAGGAGAACAAGAATTCAAGTCAAGCATCATACCACCAAAAAGAAAAGGAGAAGAACCAACAGGTGAAGACGCAATGTATTACAGAGATATCATCTTAAGTAATATAGACAAAAACGGAACAATAACAGGTAACTCTTACATACCAAAACGTCAAAAAGACTTTGAAGGAAAAGAAGCCTACAATTCATTTGCAATGGCAAGAGACCGTTATGGAATATACATAATGTTCAATGACCATATCAAGAACTATGAAAACAATGCATTCACACCAGTAAAATGCTACAATGGAGATAAGATGCGTACACAAGTAAACTTTGTGCAAGTATTCTCAGATGGTTCATATCGTTGGAGTAAAGCCTTTGACACAAAACAAATGAAAATGCCATTCTTCAAAACACTCTACCTAACCACAACAAGCAAAATACTATTTTTTGCACGATTCCAAGACCACAATATATTAGGTGAATTTGAAATAAGATAAAAAAAAGATGAAAAATAAGAAGGGTAACGCATATCAACCACCCTTTACCATAAATGATGAGATAAGCACTCTTACTATTAAGATAGGCGAACAAATTGGCAGATTATCAGTAGGAGTGCTTAATCAGCCTACACCCAAATTACGAAAACAAAATCGCATCAGAACTATTCAATCATCATTGGCAATAGAAAATAACTCTTTGTCCATAGAACAAGTAACAGATATCATAGATGGTAAGCGAGTTTTTGGTGCGCCTGATGAAATCAAAGAAGTAAAGAATGCAATAGATGCTTACAATCTTCTCTTTGAACTCAATCCATATAAAGAAACAGATTTATTAAAAGCACACAAGCTTATGACTTCTGAATTAGTTTCAGAAAGTGGAAAATATAGAAAAGGTGGTGTGGGTGTTTTTAAAGATGAAAGATGTTTGCATTTAGCTCCTCCAGCAGAAAGAGTGCCTATATTAATAAAAGAACTCTTGCAATGGGTTAAAACAACAGATACACATCCTTTGATAAGTAGTTGTGTCTTTCATTATGAATTTGAATTTATACATCCATTTGCAGATGGAAATGGACGTATGGGAAGAATGTGGCAAACATTACTATTGATGCAATGGCAACCTATTTTTGCATGGCTACCTGTTGAAACAATAGTAAAAGAAAATCAACAACAATATTATGAAGCTATTGCACAAAGTGATGCAACTGCAAATAGTACTCCTTTTATTACTTTTATGTTACAATGCTTGTTGAAGTCTTTACAAGAAATTGAAAAAAGTAACCAGAAAAGTAACCAGAAAAGTAACCAGAAAATACTTTCGGAAATGAGCCAAAATCCAAAAATTTCAATTAAAGAGCTACAAGAAATTACAGGATTGTCGGAAAGTGGTGTAAAAAAGATAATTAAACAATTACGCCAAGATAATCAAATTCAAAGAATAGGTGGTGCAAAAGGTGGATATTGGCAAGTGATGACAGAATAATAATTCCTCTATCTATTTTTACTATCTTTATTATATTTATTATTGGGGTCGAAATTTGCCCCTTTTTTGTTAAATATTTGTCCTCTTTTTTTTAATAGTTGTCCTTTCTTTAACTTAATTTGTCCCTTTTGCGTTTGCAAAATTTTATTCTTTAAACACACTTTAATGAGTTTTTAAACGCATTTTAATGATTCTTTAATTCGTTAAAATGAATCTTTAAAAGAATAAAATAAAACAAAGAATTAATCCAAAAAAACAAAGAAAAATCTGGAAAAAACAAAGTTTTATTTTTGAAGGCTTTTGCTTATCCATTTTATTGCGGCGTATGCCATAGGTGTCCCAAAGATTATTTCTATAGAAAACTTAGATATATATTGGAATAAAAGCATTATCATTAAGTCTTTTGTATTAAGAACTCCTCCAAATGCAATTAACACAAAGGCAAGTGAGTCTAAAATATGTGCAATAGATGAACTACCTATTGTTCTTACCCAAAGTCTTTTGCCTTTTGTGATTTCTTTGATTTTGGTCATCAGCCAAGCATTAGAGAGTTCTCCTAAAAGAAAGCCTGCTAAAGAGCCTAATACTATGCGTGGAACGTATGAGAAAACAGAGTTATATGCTAAAGCTGTTTCTTGAAGATAGTCTGGAGAGGGTAGCCAAACGCCTATTTGTGTGCAAAGTATTAGTATTAGATTGCAGAGAACTGTTGTCCATATTATTCGTTTTGCAGTTTTGTATCCCCATATTTCTGTTATGACATCACCTAACATATATGCGAAAGGGAATGTTATTGTTCCTGCGTCAAAATAAAATAAACCGAAAAAGCTCACGACTTTAACAGCCATTATGTTTGATACTAGATAAAGAGTAACAAACAGAGCGACAACAAACATTAATGCGTTGTTTGTAGATGTTCGGTTTTTTAAAGGGTTTTCCGATACCTTGTTCATATTGTTTAAATTTTCTGCAAAGATACGTTATTTTTTTTGTATCTTTGTGCAACAATAATAATAAAGAGAATTCGTTTTTTACTTTTGAGTATATAGAGTAATTTATTAATAAAAACATAGAAATGATAACAAATTATCAAGGTTTATCTGACCAAGAGGTTATTGAGAGTAGAGCTAAACATGGAGAGAATATATTGACTCCAGCAAAGAAAACTCCATTGTGGAAGAAGTTTTTAGAGAAATTTAAAGACCCAATGATTATAGTATTATTGGTTGCTGGTTTTTTGTCAATAGGTATTTCGTTTTATGAATTCTTTTCGGGTGCAAAGGGATTTACAGTCTTTTTTGAACCAGTAGGTATATTTGTTGCTATTTTCCTTGCAACAGGATTGGCTTTTATTTTTGAGTTAAGAGCTGATAGACAATTTGAGGTTTTGAATAAGGTGAATGATGATGAAATAGTAAAAGTCATCAGAAACGGAAAAACAATAGAAATTCCGAAAAAAGAGGTTGTTGTAGGTGATGTTGTGAAATTGGCAAGTGGTGATGAAGTGCCTGCCGATGCAGAATTGTTAGAAAGTGTTTCATTAAAGGTAGATGAGTCAAGTCTTACAGGAGAACCTATTTGTGAAAAGACAACTGTTGAAGCAGAGTTTGATAAGGAAGCGACCTTTGCATCTAATCATGTTATGAAAGGTACAAAGGTAATGGAAGGACATGGTATTTGTAAGGTGTTTGCAGTTGGAGATAATACAGAGAATGGTAAGGTCTTTACTGCTGCACAAATTGACTCAAGTGTTCGTACTCCTTTGAATGAACAATTAGATAAACTAGGAGGATTAGTATCTAAATTGGGTTATACGATAGCTGCATTGATTGTAGTTGGAAGAATGTTGATTTATTTCACAAGTGGAAATCCTTTTGTGTTAATGGATTTTCTTTCATATTTGTTACAAACATGTATGATTGCAGTTACATTGATAGTTGTTTCTGTTCCAGAGGGCTTGCCTATGGCTGTTACTTTAGCTTTGGCATATAGTATGCAAAAGATGTTAAAGACTAATAATCTTGTTCGTAAGATGCACGCTTGCGAAACAATGGGAGCAACCTCTGTTATTTGTACAGATAAGACAGGAACACTTACTCAAAATCAAATGACTGTTTATCAAACTAAATTCTTTTCATTGGAGAATCAAGAATTTGGTGAAAATGAATATTCATTACTTATAAAAGAAGGTGTGGCTGTTAATACAACTGCTTCATTAGACATAAGTGATGAAAAACCAAAAGTAATAGGAAATCCAACTGAAGGAGCTTTATTGTTGTGGTTAAGAAGTAAAGGTATAGATTATTCTCCATTAAAGAGAAGTGTTGATGTGATAGGAGAGATACCTTTCTCTACTGAAAGAAAGTTTATGGCTACTTTAGTCTATTCTCCATTGATAAAAAAGAATGTTCTTTATGTTAAGGGAGCTCCTGAAATAGTTCATTCTATGTGTAGCAAGACTTGTGGTGATGTAAGCAAAGAAACACTTGATGAAATACTTTTAGGTTATCAATCACAAGCAATGCGTACTCTTGGATTTGCTTATCAAATAGTAGAAGAAGGTCAGCAAGTGATAGAAGGAGATAAGTTAATTGCAAAAGACTTGGAATTTTTAGGTGTTGTTGCAATCTCAGACCCTGTTAGAAAAGAAGTACCACAAGCAATCAGAGATTGTTTGTCTGCAGGTATTAATGTGACAATAGTAACAGGAGATACAACAGGAACTGCTAAAGAAATAGGTCGTCAAGTTGGTTTATGGACAGAAAACGATGGAGATAAGAATATAATAACAGGACCAGAGTTTGCTGCATTGAGCGATGAAGAATTGAAAGAACGTATATTAGATTTCAAGATTATTTCTCGTGCAAGACCAATGGATAAGAAACGATTGGTTGAAACCTTACAAGAAAAAGGACAAGTTGTTGCTGTAACAGGTGATGGAACAAATGATGCTCCTGCATTGAAAGCAGCACACGTTGGTTTGTCTATGGGAGATGGAACATCGGTTGCGAAAGAAGCGAGTGATATTACAATTATAGATAGTTCTTTTGCTTCAATCGGTAGAGCAGTTATGTGGGGACGTTCTTTGTATCAAAATATTCAAAGATTTATCTTGTTCCAAATGACAGTTAATGTGGCAGCTTGTTTGATAGTATTAGCAGGTGCTTTCATGGGACAAGAATCTCCGCTTACGGTTACTCAAATGCTTTGGGTTAATCTTATAATGGATACTTTTGCTGCTATGGCTTTAGCATCTCTTCCTCCAACTCAAAGAGTAATGAATGATAAACCAAGAAACAGAAAAGACTTTATCATTAATCGTTTTATGGGAATAGCAATAATAGGAACAGGAATATTATTCTTTGCCTTGTTATTAGTATTGCTTTATATTTTCCAACATGTTGATATACACAGTTTCTCTGAATTATTCTCTGCTCAATTAGGAGCTTATCAAGGATTGAATCCATACGAAGAAAGTTTGTTCTTTACTATATTCGTTATGTTACAATTCTGGAATATGTTTAATGCTCGTGCTTACAAAACAGGACGTTCTGCTTTCAACTTTAAAGATTGCGAAAGCTTTGGCTTAATAGCTTTAATTATAGTTGTAGGACAAGTATTAATTGTAAGTTTTGGAGGAAAAATGTTTAATGTTGTTCCTTTGAAAGCAATAGATTGGTTAATCGTTATAGGAGGAACATCTATTGTGCTTTGGATAGGAGAAATATTTAGATTGATTAAAAGAATAAAAGCTTAATAAATGTATTCTCGTACGGAATTATTATTAGGTGCAGAAGCAATAGAAAAGCTTAAAAATACATCTGTCTTAGTTGTAGGATTAGGAGGCGTAGGAGCTTATGCTGCTGAAATGTTATGTAGAGCAGGAGTAGGTAAACTTACTTTGGTTGATGGAGATGTTGTAAGTGAAAGTAACAAAAATAGACAATTATTAGCTCTTTCTTCTACAATGGGAAGAAATAAGACTGATGTATTGAAAGAACGTTTGTTAGATATTAACCCTAATGCTGAAATAATAACTCATACGGAATTTTTAAGAGATGAAAGTATGATAAATCTATTGCAAAATAATAAATTTGACTACGTTGTTGATGCAATAGATACGCTTTCTCCAAAGGTTTTTCTTTCTGCATGGAGTGTGCATTTTGGAATACCTATTGTTAGCTCTATGGGAAGTGGAGGAAAATTAGATGTAAGCAAAATTCAGGTTGCCGATATTTCACAAACATATAATTGTCCTTTGGCAAGAATGATGAGAAAGCGCTTACATAAATTAGGAATATATGATTCTGTGGCGGTGGTTTTCTCTGCCGAAGAAACTCCAAAGGAATCTGTTATAGAACAAAGAAGTGAAAACAAACTCTCAAATGTAGGTACTATATCTTATATGCCTGCTGTTTTTGGTTGTACTGTTGCAAGTGTTGTGATAAGAGAATTGATAGGGGTGAGTGCATACAAGAAAGTAAAGGATAAGAGATATTATGAAAACAAAAGAGAGTCTGTTGTAGATATGTTTAAGTATTACGAAGAACAAAAGAAAAGCTTATGCAAGGAATGATAGAAGTGTTTTGTAGAAATACAGACAGAAGATTTTTAGTGCCTTGTGGTGTTGATTTAAAAGAGGTGTTGAGATACGCACAAGTAGAAAATCAAGATGAAATATTAGGAGCCTTGGTAAATAACAAGGTGCAAAGTATGAATTATAAGGTTTATACTCCAAGGGAAATAGAGTTTTTTGATTATAAAACTTCCTTTGGACGTAGAATGTATGCGATATCTCTAATGTTTTTGCTTTATAAGGCAAGCAAAGACTTGTATCCTCAATATGAAATCTCTATTCAACATTCTATGAATGACGGATATTATGTTGAATTTGAAAATGCAGATATAGAAGTTGCAAGTCTATTAGATGATTTACGCAATAAGATGCGTGAATTAGTAAGTGCTGACCTTAGGTTTGAAAGAGAGTTGATTCCAACTCAACAAGCAGTAGAATTGTTTAAGAAAGTAGGAATGAACGAAAAAGCAGAATTGCTTTCGGGTAGCAAAAGAATATATGCAAATGTAGATGTATTGGATGGAACTGTGAATTCATTCTTTACAGAATTAGTACCATCTACATCTTATTTGCAAAACTTTGACTTATACGCCTACAATAAAGGATTTATATTGCAATTGCCAACAAAAAATAAAAGAGAATCCAATAAACTATTCTCTGTATTTCAAGAACATAAACAATGGTTGAAAATTCTTAATACACCATTTGTTGCAGACTTGAATAGAGTTGTTGCGTTTAAGAAAGAAAATGAATTAATCCAAGTTTCAGAAGCCTTGCATGAGAAGAAATATGCACAAATAGCAGATGAAATTAATAAAAGAAAAGATAGAGTAATGATGGTTTTATTAGCAGGACCATCATCTTCAGGAAAGACAACTTCTTGTAGAAGAATCTCTACTCAACTTTCTGTTTTAGGTTATGACCCGATTCAAATTTCTTTGGACGATTACTTTGTAAATAGAGAGTTTACTCCAAGAGATGAAAAGGGCGATTATGATTTTGAGTGTTTTGAAGCATTGGATACTCAATTCTTTGTTCGTCAAATGCAAGAACTTATAGCAGGAAAAGAAATTAATCTTCCTCGCTTTAACTTTATTACAGGACAAAGAGAAACTACTACTCAAAATCTTAGAATGAAAGAAAACTCTATTCTTATAATAGAAGGTATACATGCTCTTAATCCAAAACTGACAGAGGAAATAGATGATAAATACAAATATAAGGTATTTGTTTCGGCTCTTACTCAAGTAGCATTGGATAAACATAATCTAATATCTACCTCTGATAATAGATTGATTAGAAGAATAGTGAGAGATAATAATTATAGAGGTTATTCTGCAGAAGATACTATAATGAGATGGGATAGTGTTCGTTCGGGAGAAGAAAAACATATTTTCCCTTATCAAGAAAATGCAGATATTATTTTCAATTCCTCTTTGCTTTATGAAATAGGTTTATTGAAGCCAATAGCAGAACCTTTGCTTATGGAAGTAGGACAAAACTCTCCAGCATACGCAGAAGCAAAAAGATTGCAAACATTTTTAGCAAACTTTAAATCAATACACTCAAACTTTATTCCTCCAACCTCAATAATGAGAGAATTTTTGGGTGGAAGTAGCTTTAAATATTAACTAAAAAAAAGAGAAATAAACAAGATAAAATATTGTTTTATAGGCAATTAATTGTTTGTGTTGAAAAAAAACTACTTAAAAAACTTAAAAATAAAGTGAGTTTACAAAAAAAAGTAGTAATTTAGCACCGTGAATTGTTTAAAAAAATTATAAATAAAACATCAATAACAAGATGGAAGTAAAAAAATCAGACAAAGCGAACTTGGAGAAAACCAAAGGTTTATTCCTTCAACTTGGTTTGGTTATAGCTTTAGGCGTTTGCATACTTGCATTTGAGTGGAAAAGCTATGATAAAGAAGTAGAGGAAGTTCAAATTACCCAAGTTGTTCAAGAGGTTGAAGAAATGGTAATTCAAACTAAAGCAGAGGAACCACCTCCACCACCAGAAGAACCACCTCAAGCAGAAACTACAGAGTTTGAAATCGTAGATGACGACCAAGAATTGGAAAACGAGTTCAATATAGAATCTTTTGAGAATACAACAAACGCAGATGTGTTTATTCCAAAAGTAGAAATAGAAGAAGTTGAAGAGGAAGAGGAAGAACAAACAATCTTTACAGTTGTAGAAGAGAGTGCTATGTTCCCAGGCGGTCAAGCAGAGTTGATGAAATATCTTGCTCAAAACATAAAATATCCTCAACAAGCAAGAGAAACAGGTACACAAGGATTAGTTTATGTTACATTCGTTGTTGAAAAAGATGGTTCTCTAACAGACATTAAAGTATTGAGAGATATAGGTTCTGGTTGTGGAGAAGAAGCTATCAGAGTTGTTAAATCAATGCCTAAATGGTCTGCTGCTAAACAAAGAGGTAAAGCAGTTAGAATGCAATTTAACTTACCTGTTAAGTTTACTTTGGCAGGGTAATACATAAGTTGAAATTTTCAAGAAATAAACTTAAGAGACAGATTGTTTAACAATCCGTCTCTTTTTTTAGTTAAGAAGATAATGATTACTGTAAATAATATATCAATACATTTTTCGGGAACTTATTTGTTCGATAACGTGAGCTTTGTTGTATCGGATAGAGATAGAATAGGCTTAGTTGGGAAGAACGGAGCAGGTAAATCTACGCTTTTAAAGATTCTTGCAGGTCAGCAAGAATGTGAAAAAGGTAATATTGTTTTGTCTAAATATCAAACAATAGGTTATCTTCCACAAGAGATGATACCAAGCTCTACAATGAGCGTATTAGACGAAGCTCTTACGGCGTTTAAAGAAGTTAATTCAATAAATGAAGAAATTGAATCTTTGAATGAAAAAATTAATTCTTCGACTGATTACCTTTCTAAAGAATATGAAAATCTTCTTCAAAAACATTCCGAGCTAACAGAGCGTTTAAACGTTATGGGAGCGAATAATATGCAATCTCAAACCGAAAAAGTATTACTTGGATTAGGCTTTACTCATAGCGATTTCTCTAGAAAGATGAATGAATTTAGTTCAGGGTGGCAAATGAGAGTAGAACTTGCAAAGATTCTTCTTCAAGCCCCTAACACAATCTTACTTGACGAGCCTACAAACCATCTTGATATAGAATCAATCCAATGGTTAGAAAGCTTTCTTTCAAACTATTATGGAGCAGTAATACTTGTCTCTCACGATAAAGCCTTTCTTGATAATGTTTGTAAAAGAACAATAGAAATCAACTGTGCAAAGGTTTATGATTATAAGGTTTCTTATAGTAAATATGTAGAGCTTTTGCTAGAAAGACAACAACAAGAGATTTCTCAACTCAACAACCAACAAAAACAAATAGCAGAGATTGAGAAATTCATAGAACGTTTTCGTTACAAAGCTACCAAAAGTAAACAAGTGCAATCTCGCATAAAGATGTTAGATAAAATGGAAAGGGTAGAGGTAACTCAAACCGACACATCTAACATTCACTTTAAGTTTCCACCAGCTCCACATTCAGGAAAGATAGTTGTAGAACTCAATAATTTAAACAAAAGTTACGGCGATAAACTTGTCTTAAAAGATGTAAACCTTTTGATTGAGAAAGGAGAGAAAGTTGCTTTTGTTGGAAAGAATGGAGAAGGTAAATCAACCCTTTCAAAAATCATAGTAGGAGAAATCACCGACCAAACAGGAGAATGTAAAATAGGACATCAAGTAAAGATAGGGTATTTCGCACAAAATCAAGCGGCACTCTTAGATCCTAATAAAACAGTCTTTGAAACAATAGATGATATTGCAGAAGGAGAGATTAGAACCAAGATAAGAACAATACTTGGTAGCTTCCTTTTTGATGAAGAAGCAATAGAAAAGAAAGTGAAAGTACTTTCAGGAGGAGAGAAAACACGACTTGCGCTTGCAAAACTAATACTTACACCTGTAAATCTATTGATTCTTGACGAGCCTACAAACCATCTTGATATGGTATCAAAGGATATTTTAAAGATGGCTTTAATGCAATATGACGGAACTTTGATAGTTGTTTCTCACGATAGAGATTTCTTGCAAGGATTGACCGATACTCTATACGAATTCTCTCGTCATCATATCAATATCTTTAAAGGAGATATCTTTGAGTTCTTGGAAAGTAAGAAACTGCAAGACTTAAAAGATTTAGAAACCCCAGCAGAAAAGAAAACCACTGTTGTAAACGAAGTAATCTCTCAAAGCAAGATAGACTATCAAAATCAAAAAGAAAACCAAAAAGAAATCCGTAAGATAAAAAATCAAATCTCAAAAATAGAAGAAGAAATAGAGAAAATAGAGCAAGAGATTGCAAAAGCTGAAGAAGCCTTGCAAAATCAAAGCGATATAGATGGAGATTTCTTTGTTAAGTACGAAAATAACAAGCAACTACTTAATGAAAAAATGCAAAAATGGGAAGAATTGCAGACAATGTTAGATTAGCATATCCTATTGTTTTATCTGGATTAGGATTAAGTATTGTACAGTTTTTCGACACCTTAATGGTCGGACAAGTCAATAAAGAATCCTTAGCCGGCGTTGCATTTGCCTCTGCTATAATAATAGTGTTCTTAGTCTGCGGACAAGGCATTGGAATGGCACAAACTCCCTTAGTAGGTCAAGCCTTTGCAAGAAAAGAAACTAAAAGAGTTGCAATAATATTTCAAAATGCAATCCTGCAAAACATAATTATAGGTATTTTAATCGTAATTGCCTTAATGATTCTACTACCATTTTTACCCTATTTTGGACAAGAGCCAAAGGTAATAGAATTTGCAAAACCCTATTTCATAGCAACAGCACTTTCACTCTTACCAGCACAAATATTCCTTGCCTTTCGTCATTTTATGGAAGGAGTCGGTAATACCAAAGTTACAATGGTAATTATCATTTCTGCCAACATATTAAACATAATCCTTAACTATGTTTTTATCTTTGGTAAACTAGGCTGTCCTCCTATGGGAGCATTTGGAGCAGGACTTGCAACCCTTGTAGCAAGAACCCTAATGCCGATAGCATATCTCATATTTATTCTCTCAAACAAAAAATATCGTCGCTATACCCTTTTCTTTAAAAAATCCAATCTACAATTACACATGCAAAAGAATATCCTAAAGTTAGGAGCGCCGATAGCAGTGCAACAAACCTTAGAATGTGTTTCTTTCTCTATGATAACCATAATGATGGGTTGGTTCTCCACAGTAGTATTAGCAGCATATCAAATAGCACTAACCTTCTTTACAATGACCTTTCAAATATCCTGTGGGATAGCAAGTGCAACTACAATATTAGTATCGCACTCTTACGGACGCAAAGACTTTAAATCAGTAAGCATGCATTCAAGAACAGGAGTAGAATTAAGCGTAACAACAATGGCAGTCTTTGGCTCATTGTTTATTCTTATACCCGACTTTATAACATCAATGTTCACCTCCGACAAAGAAGTGATTGAACAAGCAGCATCTTTGTTTCTAATAGCAGGTATCTTTCAAGTAATAGACGGAACACAAGTAACCTTGCTTGGAGCATTGAGAGGATTGAATGATGTAAACAAACCAATGCAATATTCCCTATTAAGTTACACACTAATAGCCCTTCCACTTGCTTATATATTAGGATTTCCATTAAATTTAGGCCCTTGCGGAACTTTTGCAGGCATAGCCATAGGCCTATTGATAGCAGCAATCCTTTACAAAAAAAGATTGAAAACTATAATAATAAGGAAAAAAAATACTATCTTTGCTCCTTCAAAGTAAATACAAACGTTATGAACGTAGTAAAAATATCAAAGATATTAGATGTTTTCACAACAATTGCAATAGTAGGAGTTTTGTTATATCATTTCCTTATTAAGTTTGAGAAAGTAGAATACCTGATACTCTCAATCTTGGCAGTAGCAATAGTTAAAATGATAGCCTCAATGCTAAAATCCAACTATTACGAAAAACACTATAAACAATTAGAAGAAGACAACGAATTCTTACAAAGAAGAATAGATGAATTAATAAGAGAAAAAGAAAATAAATAATAAAAAAAAATAGATTAGTAATATGGCAACAACAGCAGACATCAAAAACGGATTGTGTATAGAAATGAACAACGACTTATTCACAGTTGTAGAATTCTTACACGTTAAACCAGGAAAAGGAGCAGCATTCGTAAGAACAAAACTTAAAAGTTTTAAAACAGGAAGAACATTAGAACATACATTCCCTTCAGGAACAAAGATTGATACTTGTAGAGTAGAACGTCGTCCTTACACATTCTTATATAAAGATGATACAGGATATAACTTTATGCACGCTGAAACATACGAACAAATCAACATAGAAGAACAACTTATCAATGCACCTCAATTCCTTAAAGAAGGACAAGCAGTAGAAGTAGTAGTTCACGCAGACACAGAAACTCCACTTTCATGCGAATTGCCACCATTTGTAGAAATGGAAGTAACTTACACAGAACCAGGAGTAAAAGGAAACACTGCTACAAATGCAATGAAAGATGCAACAGTTGAAACAGGAGCAAAAGTAAGAATACCATTATTTATTGAAACAGGCGAAAGAATTAAAGTTGATACAAGAACAGCTGAATATTCTGAAAGAGTAAAGTAAAAAAGCAAAGAAAAAATAAAAAAAAGCAAAGAAAAAATTTAATTTTTCTTTGCTTTTTTTTATTTTTTCTTAGGAAAATTTTCTATCTGCATAAGAACAATTTAAGTAAACATCGTTAAAATAAACCCAATCAAAGCAAAAGAGAAAAAACGATCGTAAAATAAAACAACAAAGTGAAATAAAAAAAATGTTTTTCCACTCTTTTTACAAGCAAATAACAGATTTTCGGAGATTTCTTCGTGAATCTGTTATTTTTTTATAATTTTGTGTTCAGAAATTTAACAATTCAAATAAATTACAATAAATAATAATGAGGTCATATGGGAAATAAGTCCGTAATACTCCCTAAATGGTTAGATGATTTAATTTTTGGAATACTTTCTGCCCAATATCGTAAAAAGAACAAAGATCTTGTTGTTTTAGAATGGGAGAAAGATGAGATTCTATGTTATTTAGGCACTTATTTCCCTAGAAGTTTCGCAGAATCTTACCATATATTTTCGACTTATTTTTCTAAGTACAAATGTCAATATCAAAACAAAAACACTATTTCCTTGTTTGACTTTGGTTGTGGAACAGGGGGTGAATTAATCGGTTTTATTGTTGCTATTTCGGAAATTTTACCAAACATTAAAGTAATTGAACTTCGCGCATTAGATGGGAATGTACATGAATTAAGATACCTTGAGATTATATTGAAAGAGACTGCTTCGATTACAGGAGTTCAAATTGAAAGTCGTTTGATGCCTATAGTAATAGAAGATTTTTACGACATGAAAGTTGTTACAGATATTATAACTCAAAAATATGACTTCGTTATATCATTTAAAGCAATCTGCGAATTTGTGACAAAAAAACAATTTGCGGAAAGAAATCCCTATGAGCATATCATAAACACTTTTTTACCAAAACTTTTAGACGGAGGAATAGTTTGTATTGCTGACATTACAACATACAATGAAGTATCAAATGAATGGTTAACAAAAATGCTTGATAAGGCTTCTGACGCTTGTGATGTTGTAATTCTTGAGAGGAATCAAGGGTATAATGAGGAATTTGTCGTTAGCCATTCTTTAAAGAAATATGATAGAAGCAAAATTGCATGGAGATTATATAAACTAAATAATTATGCATCATGAAAAAGGACTGGATGATTAAAGAGTCAGAACTTGATGACGACCAAATTAAAGTTCTAATGGAAACCCTTGACAAATCTTGCATTGTAGCTGGTTGTGCAGGAAGTGGAAAATCTGTTTTAGCGTTAATTAAAGCTCAACGAGTTCAAAAAGAGTATGGGAATAACTATAAGGTTATAGTCTTCACGAAAGCTCTTTGTAATTACATGAATTCAGGGAAACAGGAATTGGGGCTTACCAACGATTTCTATTATCATCAAGAGTGGAAGTATCAACGCGAAAGAAGAGGTAGGTATTTGGTATATAGTAGAGATGAAAATGGAGATATGATCCCATATATGCCATCGGCCGATTATATAATAGTTGATGAAATCCAAGACTTCAGCGACGAAGAAATCAAAGAATTCTTAAATGCGACACACAAAAATTTCTTCTTTTTTGGTGATACTGCACAATCAATTTATGAAGGTCTTAAAACGACTCTTCCTGTAGATAGAATAAGCTCCATAGTACCTTTGAACATGAAGGTAAAGAATTGGGAATTGTATCGAAATTATAGGCTCCCTTTGCCTGTAGCTCGAGTTGTCCAACCTGTTGGTGTCGATTTACCCCCATTTATAGAGAGTACTTATAAAAGTAGGGAAACTGCAGTTCCAAGATTCTTGGAATATAGTGATAAAGATAGCCAAATAAAAGCCATTCATGATATAATAGCCAAGAATAATATGACGGATGTGGCTATTCTCTTGCCTGACAACGATTACGTGAAGAGTGTTTATGACAAGCTAAAGGCTATGGGAGGCAACTATGAGCTAAGATATAACGATAGAGAGAATTTTAGAAATAGCCAAGACAGTCTAAACTTCACCTCATCAAACCCTAAGGTAATGACTTATCATAGTGCAAAAGGGTTGCAATTTGAGACCGTTTTCCTCCCATACATTGAGAACTTCTCAGGGGATGAATCAGATAGAAAGGCTTTGTATGTTGCAATGACACGCACTTACAGAAACTTATATGTGATGTATACCTCAGTATTACCATCTCCATTGACTAAGATTGATTCTAGTCTTTACAAAACAACAGAAATTGACAAAATTGAAGATTTTTGATTATGAAATATTATATTCCAACTAGTTCTTTGAACTTTAATAATATTCTATCTACGGAATCATTGTCTCCGAAGGCCTTTTATGATAAAAGAGGTTTTGGATATTCCCGTTGGTTTACTGTAGAAGAGAATTGCATAGAGCATATAACCTTGCTATATGGCACTCCTCATATGTTTGAACGTCCTATGTCTGATATTGAGGATCATCCAATGTTACTGGAGATTGATACAGATGAAACGTTTCCACAACTTGCAGAAGATATATTCTATACGGATAGAACCATATACCTTAATCCTTGGCAGACAAAATTTATCTTTTTCAACGAAAGAGATAAAACGACTGCCATGTCATTATCAGATAGTAGTCTGGAAACTAAGCTCGTCCGCTTATATCAGCGAAAGATATATGTACACCAGTATGAAGGAACATATCCTATTGTTCAAGTTCCAAGTTCTCTGTCAGTAGGTGATATAAACAAATATGTAGAGGACGATTATATAATCAACAAGATGAAAGGTCTCTTATATGGCTATTATATAGGAGCTAACTTTTCATCTACCAAGGAATCTGTTCTGAAACTTGACACTTTACGCGAGATTCAAAATATTTTTCCAACAGTTTTGTCTAGTTATGACAGAATTCCTTCTAATGTTCAGCGTGATAGATTGAACCAACTATTTGATTATCTGGATAGTCTGCAACCCATTTACATTGATTTAGAAAAAGAAATTGGTAATAAGCAATTAGTTGATAGAATCTTCAGTATTTTCAGACGACATGGCTATATTTTCACTTCTATTGATAGAACCAAGTTGATTGATGGACTTCAAAGTGATGGTGAAAATAACCAATCCGTAGCGTGGGTTAATCGTGAAATTTACCATGCAAAGACTTTAATGGAGTCTTATGTTGTTAATTTAGACCCTGATGAAGGTGAGATAATTATTTCATCAAAGGATAAAGTTGTAGCACAAAAAGCTATAACAGATAGTCTGTTAGCTAGTTTGTTTCTTACTTGGACAAATGACGTTCTTTGCTCTAAGACTTTTAACGGAAAAATTAACTCAATCAAAGAAGGTCTTTCGGACGAAATAACAAAGTCTGCAAAAAATGTCATTGGGGTAGAGTGGGACAATAGTCCTGTTAGAACTTATCTCAATCAACTTCGTCGCCATGTTCGCGGTGAGGAATTTAATCCAATCTGGGATAATGGATTATTATCTTCTATCTCGGCTGTTTTGATTAAAGGGGATGAGTGGGAGCAACTTCTGAAGTTTATGCAGAGTAAAGGTATGTATGACTATCGTATTGCTTTTGCATTTTATGGAGTTCTTAATGGATTTGCAAATCTTACTCGTGATTTTACAGATTTACTTCTTAATAAAGAATCAAATTACCTAGCTAAAGTTTATCGTGAAATGTATGGGCAACTTTTTGAAAAAAGTATTCCAGAACAAAAGGACGATTCTACGGAAGAAGATAATCGAAACATTGTTCTTCAGAATGATAATATAAAAGGTCTTAAAGATTGGCAGGATAACATTAGAATTTATGCAGCGTCGGTAATCAAAAAAGATAAGCAGAAACTTCTTTCATCACTTGATGAAGCTTTTGCCCAAAATGGAAATAACCAAGACTATTATACTTTTATAACCTTACTGAAAAAATTTGACGGTTGGAAACCAACAAAGAATGGACCTTGTACTGTTTGGAAAAGAATACAAGAATATTATGTTCCAAACTATCGAGATCAACGTATTGATAAGTATACAAAGAACCAAATTTCTGAAAAACTGAAAGAGGATTATTTGATGGCATTATGGAGGATGGATTACAGCACCCTACTCAAACAATTAAGAATGTTTTATCAGGAGATAACGAAACAGAAAAAGCCCCCAAAGCGCAAGGAGATGCTTACATTTCAGTTAAGGGTAAACAAACTGTTTCACGTTTTGGCAAATCCATTCTCGATGATGAGTCATGGATTCAAGAATGTGCCACCTTAATATCTGATTCGCGTGCTAAAAGACAATTTATTGAGGATGTGGAATGGTTCGTGGGAAATCATAATAAAACCTACAATGACAAGAAGAAAGGTGTTATTTCTGGCTATTATGCTGGTCATGATAGATCCAACTATCGTGTTCTCGAAAGATTAAAGGCATATATGGATAATAAACTGAAACCACGAAATACAACAATGCAATGGCTTGCAGATATTTATGCAAACATACCAACCAATAAAATCGTGGATTATATTTCAAGAACATATGGTATCTGAAAAAACAACTATTCGTATTGACTCTGGTGAGCACGTAGAAGCGACAGCGCCTATTATCATTTCAGCAAGCCGTTCTACGGATATACCAGCCTTTTATTCCAAGTGGTTTTTTAACCGCTTGGAAAAAGGCTATTGCGTGTGGTATAATCCGTTCAATCAACAACCAATGTACATTTCTTTTAAGAATTGTAAGGTTATAGTTTTTTGGACAAAGAATCCCCAACCGATATTGCCATATCTGCACGAACTTGACAAACGTGGTATTCACTATTATTTTCAAGTTACTCTCAACGATTATGTAAATGAAGGGTTTGAACCAAATGTTCCATCTGTTGAAGAAAGGGTTAATATCTTCAAGAAACTATCTGACATGATTGGAAAGGAAAAAGTCATTTGGCGATTCGATCCTCTAATCATTACTAATAATATTGGACCTAGGGAACTACTTACAAGAATTTGGTATATTGGAAATAAGTTAAAAGGATATACAAATAAGTTAGTGTTTAGCTTCGTTGATGTAAAAGCGTATAGAAAAGTTCAAAATAATCTAGTAAAAGAAACGATGTTATTCACAAAGGACGATGTTGAAAATGCAGAAGCAAATTATGCTCAACGTATAGAAATTGTGGAAGGATTAAAAAAGATTCGAGACATTTGGCATAAAGATGGATGGAATATTGAAATGGCAACATGTGCAGAAGATATTGATTTAGAATCTTATGGTATTGAACACAATAGATGTGTTGATGGAGAGTTAATGAAACGAATCTTTGCAGATGATAAGGAGTTAGTATATTATCTTCATACATTAAAATGGCCCGAGAGAGATATATTTGGCGAAATTCCTCCTATACCAATAAAGGAGAAGAAGGTTAAAGATTCTGGTCAGCGTAAAGCTTGTGGATGTATGGTAAGTAAAGATATAGGCATGTATAATACTTGTCGTCATTTCTGCGTATATTGTTATGCTAATACGAGCAAGGAGCTAGTTCTGAAAAACAAGGAGAAACATAGTGATAATTCCGAAAGTATAATTTGTTAAGGCTGATTAATATGACAAACGCTTCAAAAATTAGACTATTGATAGGTTCTCAAGACTCATTTGAGATTGATTATTGTAAGATTAACGGTGAAAAACGTACATATCACATTATGGATGTAAGTTTCTCAAAAGAATACGGGAATAATTATATTTCTGCATATTGTACAGAAGCATGTACCTATTTGACTTTTAAAATAGACAGAATAAAAGTTATTAGGCTTGCATGGATAGAATTATTCAACACAGAAGCAACTGCACCAAAAAGCGGAATTTATGTTTTCGCTTGTAGAGGGGATAATCATTTGGAATTTGAGATGTACAGAATGTATAAAGGAGAGAGGCTGTGGAAATATTTTGAGAATGAATATGCACATATTAATGGTTGGTTTGAGGTTGAACCTTTAGCATATTATTTTGTTGAATTCTATCCAGAAGAGGCTCAATGGCAACCTTTTAATTCTTTCTCGGAGGAAGCTTACAATAGTTATGGAATAGTTGCATATCAGAAAAAAGAAAATGATGTCTATTATGCGCTTAGATTACATTCTTTGTGGCCAGAAGATGATTTTATATCTCCCAAACATGATAATTATGATGAAGATTATTGGAATGAAACCTCTTTTCTTGCTTCGTGCAAGTTCCCTATATATACAGAGGTGAATCATGGACGTCATTGGAAATTGTATGAAGAAATGGAGAAGAAAAATCATACTCCCCCCAAGGTGTACCATACTATAGACTGAACGTTTTGTCTATATTTTATGGTAAGGGATTTACAAATTCTATTTCCGAGTACTAAAATAGAATGCTTGCGTGGGTAAGTATTTACGGATATAAGTATTCGCATAACATAATGATATAATAGCTATGGCATTAGCAATAAATATAAATGACCTGCTTAACAAGCAGAAAATAGAATCCAACCGAATTGAGTTCAAGAAGGGTTGGAATCCTGCGAGCATATACCACAGCGTATGTGCGTTTGCCAACGATTTTGACGATCTTGGTGGTGGCTACATAGTGATCGGTGTAGATACAGACGAAGCAACAGGAGTTGCACTTCGTCCTGTTGAAGGTGTACCTACAGAAAAGATTGATGGTATCCTTCAAGATATGGTAGGCTACAATAACAAGATTTCGCCTTACTATATGCCTCGCACTAGTGTTGAAGATGTTGATGGGAAATCTGTGCTTGTGATATGGTGTCCAGCAGGAATCAACCGGCCATACTCTGTACCTGAGAACGTAACCGCCAAAAGTAACACAAAGGAGTATTTCTATGTTCGTAGTGGTACGAGCAGTATTATTGCTAAGGGTGAAGTGCTCGATGAATTACGTGAATTAGCAAGTCGTGTGCCATTTGATGAACGTGGTAATCCTGATATTAAGATAGAGGATATTTCAACGCTATTGTTAAGAGAATATTTAGTTAAGGTAGGTAGCAAACTTGCCAATGAGTTATATACAAAACCTCTCGAAAGTATTTTGGAGCAAATGGATTTGTGTGTCGGTCCAAGGGAAAATCGTATGCTCAGAAATGTGGCAGCTATGATGTTCTGTGAAGACCCAAGCAAATTCTTTAAGCGTACACAAGTTGAAGTGGTATATTTCCCTGAAGGGCGATTGAACAATCCCAATAACTTATATGAAGGTCCTGTAATTAAGGGTTCTATTACCCAAATAATTGACAGAACTTTGGAATACTTGAATCGTATGCTTGTTATGCAGACGGTTATAAAACCCAAGGATAGTAGTAGGAGTCAAAAGTTTGTTACCTATCCATATCAAGCATTAGAAGAGAGTGTTACTAATTCACTCTACCATAGGGATTATCGTGAATGGGAACCAGTGGTGATTACTGTAGAACCACAAGGAATCACTATACAAAATGTTGGTGGACCAGATAGAAGTATATCTGCAACTGATATTTCAAAATGTGAAATTTTAGTATCTAAACGTTATCGTAATCGCAGACTTGGAGAATATCTTAAGGAACTGGATTTGACAGAGGGTAGAAGTACTGGTATTCCTACTATTCAAAATGTTTTGGAAAATAATGGTTCATCAAGAGCTACTGTTGCTACTGACGATGAACGAACCTTCTTTAGAATAACTATTCCTTGCCATGAAGCTGCTGGTAATATTATCGCAGATATAGCACATAAAGATAGTTCATTAAAAGCATCTAAACGAGGTTCACTAAAAACTGCACTACAAAGTGCACCAGAAAGTGCACTGCAAACTGCACCTAAAAGTGCACTCAAAATCATAGAGCAAATAAGTAACAATCCACGAGCAACCATGACGGACTTAGCAAACCTAACTGGTTATTCAAGAAGATGGGTTGCTGAAACAATGAAGCGACTTCAAGAACAAGGCATCATAAAGCGTATTGGTTCTGATAAAACAGGTCATTGGGAAATTACATCGTAATTATAAAATACGAGAACTTTATAGTGTCAATTTATAAAGTTCTCGTATTTGTTTATTTGATTATCAAAGTGGAAACCACTCTTTTTTTATCTATTCTCCTAAATAGGATTGTAAGATGTGACTTCTTGAAGTATTTTTAAGACGTTTGATAGCCTTTTCTTTTATTTGACGAACTCTTTCTCTTGTTAGGTCAAAGTTTTCTCCGATTTCATCTAATGTCATTGGAGGGTATCCTTCTAATCCAAAGAACATTTTTAATATGCTACCTTCTTTTGGGCTTAAAGTTGCAAGAGCTCTATTGATTTCTAATTTCAAACTTTCGTACATCAAGTCTGCTTCAGGGGTATCTCCGTCTTCATTACGCATGAAATCATACATATTATTATCATCATCGGCAGATGTAGGAGCGTCCATACTAACGTGTTTTCCAGAGTGACGCAAGCTTTCTTTTACCTCTGCATCTGAAATATCCAATTCCATTGCTACTTCTTCTGGATTTGGAGTACGTTCAAACTCTTGTTCCAAGCGTGCGTATGTCTTTGTGATTTTGTTCATTGCACCAATCTTGTTCAAAGGCAATCTAACTATTCTTGATTGTTCTGCCAATGCTTGTAAGATTGATTGACGAATCCACCACACTGCGTATGAAATAAATTTGAATCCTCTTGTTTCGTCAAAGCGTTGAGCAGCCTTTATCAATCCAAGGTTTCCTTCGTTGATAAGGTCTGGTAAACTCATTCCTTGATTTTGGTATTGTTTAGCAACTGATACAACAAATCTTAAGTTAGCATTTGTCAATCTCTCCAAAGCTATTTGGTCTCCTGCCTTAATTCGTTGTGCTAACTTTACTTCCTCTTCCGGAGAAATCATCTCTAAACGTCCAATTTCTTGAAGATATTTGTCTAAAGAGGTAATCTCTCTGTTGGTTAATTGTTTTGTGATTTTGAGCTGTCTCATTCCAATAAATTTAAAAATCAATAGTCTTTACGTTAAGCAATCCAAAAGGTTACAAAAAGTAGCCGTTTTTCTCTATTTCTTCCTTAACTTTTTCTGGAACGAGGTATTTTATGGACTTTTTGTTCTTGATGTTGTTTCGAATAAGAGAGGAGCTTATCTCTATCATTGGGGCATCAATCTTGATTACATTCTTCAGTTTCAAAAGTTCCGACTCCTCGCAATTAGGTCGTGGATAGACAAATACTCTGTAATAATCCAGAATGGCTTGATAGTTCTTCCATTTATGGAAATTCTTAAGGTTGTCTTCTCCCATAATGATGGTGAATTCTTTGTCTGGAAATTTCTCTTGCAGATATGTTAAGGTGTCAATCGTGTAAGAGGGAATAGGTAAGGAAAATTCTATGTCAGATGCTCTGAATTTATCGTTGTCTTCAATGGCTTTTTGAACTAAAAAATATCTTGCTCTATTGTCTAAAAGTGTGTTTCTTTCCTTGAAAGGATTTTGAGGGCTAACCACAAACCAAATCATCTCCAAGTCGGAGTTTTCTAATATCTGCTCTGCTAAAATCAAATGCCCGTTGTGAATAGGGTTAAAGCTTCCAAAATACAAACCTATTTTCTTGTTATACATCTTTTTCATATCTCTTACATCGCTTGAAGAATCTATTGCAAATTTACAAAAAATATCTGACATCTTTTTCTTTTTATTTTTAATTTTTCTTTTTAATTATAATTTTATTATATATTTATTATTATGGTACATTTTGTCCGCATTGAAGGTATATTTTGTTCGCTTTGAAGGTATATTTTGTTCGCTTTATTGGATATTTTGTCCTTTTTTAGAATTTTTATTCAAAGAATAAATAAACTGAATCTTTGAATTAAAAAAATGATATCAAGAGTTGTGTTATGTCAGATAAGTTTTGTATTTTTGTAATATGAAAAAATTGATTTTGATTTTATTGTGCTGTTGTGGTTTTATGGCGTATTCTCAAAATGTGAGAATAGCTTTGACTTCAAAGGCTTTGGAAAATAAAACAGTTAAGCTTTCTTGTGTGGAAGACAGGTTGTCTCTTTTGCAAAAAGAAAGACAAAGAAAGACTGTTGCTCAAGGGGATAGTGTTGTGAATTTTGAGCTTACGCTTGATGGTGTTAGTGAGTTGATTATTTCTATTGACGCTTACTCTTATTCGTTTTTGGCTCAACCGGGTAATATCTATGATATGCGTTTGAGAGATTTTAATTTTAATCTTGCCGATAGCTTTAATGTCTTGATGTATAGAGTAGAATTGCCGATAGAGATTATTACACCTGATAATGATTTGACTTCAAAGATTATTGCTTTTGATGGTAAGGTGAATGATTTTATTGTAAAGAATAGACGTAAACTTTATCCTCAAAAAGATAGTTTGACTATAGCCTCATTGTATGCTTTGAGAGATGAAGTCTTGAAAGCAGAGAATGGGGTTGGTTATTTTTCTGATTATGTGAAATATGAATTTGCTGCTATAGAGAGAAGTCTTTCTTTGAGAAACTTTAATCGTTTGAGAAATGAATTCTTTGTTGATAAGCCTATGTTGTATTTCAATGTGGGTTATATGGATTGTTTCAATTCGGTGTTTGACCATTATTTCTCAAAGGGTAATAAGAGTATATCTCAGGCAGAGTTGGATTTTTGGCTTACTACTCACAATTATGATGATTTCATAGATGCTTTGGGTAAGGATAGTGTTTTGAGAAATGAAAAGTTTAGAGAGCTGGTCTTTATCAAGGGTATGAAAGATGTTTATTTAGATGGTATTTATGAAAAGTCAGATGTGATAAACCTTTTGGAACAATTGGCAAAGAATACAAAATTTGAGGAACATAAAACAATAGCAGAAAACACAATAGAGGCGCTTTTGTCAATATCTCATTCGGGAAAAGAGTTTGGGGATTTTGTATTGAAGAATGTGAGTGATGAAAAGGTTAATTTGTCTTCATTGAGAGATAAGCCATTGATTTTAAATTTTGTGAAGTTGAATGACGTAGAATCAAAGAGGGAATTGGAGATTGTCCATGCAATGTATGATAGTATTAAGGCAAATTGTAATATTGTGACAATTAGTTGTGATAAGAATTTAGATGCACTTTATAATTTTGTAAAGAATACAAAGGTTGGTAGCAAGTATCAATGGAATATGTTGCACTTTGATTCTAATTATGATTTATTGGAGTATTACAAGGTTAAGGCCTTTCCTATGTTTATATTGATTTCTCCTGAAGGCAAGATAATGGAAAATCCTATGAGAAATCCAAGTGAAGGAAGTCTTTTAAGGTTTTATCGATTATAGTTTTTCTTGTTTAATTCTTGATAGTGTGGGTGGTAAAGCATAAGAGTTTCTCTTAGGTGTGCTGTATCTAAATGTGTGTAGATTTGAGTTGAAACAACGCTCGCGTGTCCCATCATTTCTTTTACTACTATCAAGTTAGCTCCTCCTTCTATTAGTGCTGTTGCAAAGCTGTGTCTTAAGGTGTGAGGGTGTATGTTTTTCTTTATGCCCGCTTCTTGTGCAAAGGTTTTTATGGTTTGAAAGACGTATTGTCTTGTGAGCTTTCTTCCTCTGCGATTAAGGAAGATGTAGTCTTTGCATTTAGGGTCTATTTTGGCTAATTTACTTCTATGGTTTTTTATGTAGTATTCTAATAGCATTAGGGCTTTTTCTCCTATTGGTACAAGGCGTTCTTTGTTGCCTTTTCCTAATACTTTTATGTATTCGTGATGATAATAAACATCTCCTAATTTCATATTGAGCAATTCGCTTATTCTTAATCCACAAGCATAGAGTATTTCTATTATAAGGCTGTCTCTAAAACCGTGATAAGTGCTTTTGTCTATTACGTTGAGCATTCTTTGGATTTCTTGGTGTGAAAGCACTACGGGAATTCTTTGTTCAAGGCGTTTGCTTTCTATTAATAGACAAGGGTTGTTTTCTATTACGTCTGTCATCAAAAGGAATTTGAAAAAGGCTTTTACTCCACTTATGATGCGATTTTGACTGCTTGCTTTTAGTAGTTTTTCTTCTTCGCTATTGCCTGCTTCTTTATTGAGTTGAGTGATGAATTTTGTGATGTGTTTTAGCTCTGTGGTGTGAGGGGTAATGTCGGGAAAGTTTTCTTGCATGAATTTAAAAAACTTGGTGCAGTCAGATAGGTAAGCTTCGAATGTGTTTGTGGAAAGGGAGTGTTCGAAGAGTATATAGCTTTTAAAGTCGTTGAGATAGTTTTCCCACATTGTTGTTTAGTCAAATTTAATAGGTCCTACATTGTTCATTAATCGCATGATTTTGTTTGCTCTGCGATTGAGATATCTTGTTGGATTGGCAGGATTGCGTTTTAATGGACTTGGTAAGGCTGCTGCTATAAGTGCAGATTGTCTTTTGGTTAGCCTTTTTGCTGAACGATTAAAGTAGTGTTGAGATGCGGCTTCTATTCCATATATTCCATCTCCGTATTCTATTACGTTAAGATAGACTTCCATTATTCTTTCTTTTGACCAAAAGGTTTCTATTAAAAAGGTATGCCATACTTCTAGGCCTTTTCTTAGATAGCTTCTTCCGTTCCATAGAAAAACGTTTTTGGCTGTTTGTTGGCTTATGGTGCTTGCTCCACGCATGGGTTTGTTTTTGCGTTTTGCTTCTTCCATTGCTATTTTAATTTGATTGAAGTCAAATCCGGAATGTTGCAAGAAAAGATTGTCTTCCGAAGCTACTACGGCTTGTATCATATTTGGAGAGATTTCTTCTATATCAACCCATTCTCTTTCTACCTTTGGACTGCGTTGTATCATAAGTAGGGTAAAGGGTGGATTGATTACTATGTATGCAATTGTGAGAAGCGTACTCAATACTAAGTAAGCAAGGATTGTAATTCCTATGTATTTAAGGACTTTTTTCAACATTCTTGTATGATTTTTATTTGCAAAAATACAAAAATGTTGTATCTTTGCAAAATTATGGAAAGAGTACTCTGTTTAATATGTTTAGCTGTTATGATGGCTTCTTGTTCTTCAACAAATTATAATAAGTTGTTGAAAAGTACAGACCAGGATGCAAAGTATGAGGCAGCTATGAAGGCTTATGAGATGGGTGATTATATGCACTCTAATCAGTTGTTTGAGAATCTTTTGCTGTATTCTCGTGGTAGAGAAATGTCTGAAAAGGTTAATCTTTATTACGCAAAAAGTCTTTTAGGTTCAAAGGATTATTACTCTGCTGGTTATCAATTTGAGAGCTTTGTAAAGTGGTTTCCGTATTCTAAATATGCAGAAGAGGCTTTGTTTCAAGCTGCTTTTTGTAAGTATTTAGAAACTCCGGAGCATTCTTTAGACCAAACTCTTACCTATGAGTCTATGCAGGCTTTTCAAGAGTATATAGAAAAGTATCCTAAGAGTGAAAAAGTGGCAGAAGCAAATAAATTGATAGATGAATTGAGAGAAAAGATTATAGAAAAAGACTATAATAATGCTTATAACTACTACAAGACTATGCAATATCAAGCTGCTCAAGTTGCTTTTAAGAATTTCTTGAATGATTATCCTGATTTGACAGAGAAAAGAGAAAATGCAATGTATTATATAATACTTTCGGGTTATGAGTATGCAAGTAATAGTGTGGAATCAAAATTAAAAGAAAGATATGAATCTGTAGTTTTGGATTATGAACGTTTTGCTGTTGTGTTTTCTAATATGAAAAGCAATAAAAGACGTCAAGAGTTAGAAAAAATATACAACGATTCAAAAACAAAATTAGAGAGTTTAAAACAACAATAATCAAAAAAAATTATACAAATATCATGGATTACAAAAGAACAAAAGCTGATACAAGTATTAAAACAAGAAATTTGAATGACTTTGATACAATGACAGGAAATCTTTACGAAACAATAGCAATGTTGAGTAAACGTTCTGATCAAATATCAGCTGATTTGAAACAAGAATTGTATAAAAAAATAGAAGATTTTGCAGTTCCTACAGATTCTATGGACGAGGTTCACGAAAATAAAGAACAAATAGAATTAGCAAAATTTTATGAACAACTTCCAAAACCTTATCTTATCGCAATAAAAGAGTATATGGACGAAAAACTTGTCTATAAAAATGCTACTACTGGCGTAGGTGTGGAAGAAAATAAAGAAGAAACAAAATAATTTTTAGGTTATGGCTTTAAGGGTGGTAGTTGCAATAAGCGGAGGTATAGCTGCTTATAAAGTGCCTTTACTTATTCGTATGTTGAAGAAAAACAATTGCGAAGTAAAGGTCGTTGTGACTAAAAACGCCCTTGAGTTCGTTACCATTCCTACTCTTCAAACACTTTCACAAAATCCTGTTTACAGTGAAATGTTTTCTGAAAAGTCTTCTCAGTTTACCGAACACATAAGTTTGGCAGACTGGGCAGATGTGTTTATTGTAGCTCCTGCAACGGCTAATGTAATAGGTAAGTATGCTAATGGAATAGCAGATGATTGCTTGACAACATCTCTTTTAGCATTTGATAAAATAGTTTGTATGGCTCCTGCAATGAATACAAAGATGTATCACAATCCTGTTGTGCATGCAAATCTTAAGAAATTACAATCTTTGGGGGTTAATATGATATTTCCTGAAAATGGAGAGTTAGCTTGTGGAGTAGTGGGAGATGGAAGAATGGCAGAACCTGAAACGATATTTCAATTTGTTGATTCTTTAATTAAAAACAATAAACCTTTAAAAGGAAAAAAGATTTGTATAACAGCAGGTCCTACATACGAACAAATTGACGCAGTACGCTTTATAGGAAATTATTCTTCTGGTAGAATGGGATTTGAATTGGCTAAAGTCTTTGCTCAAAAAGGAGCAGAGGTTAGCTTGATTACAGGTCCTACTCAACAGGTTATAGAAAATGAAAATGTAAAGCGATATGATGTGAAATCAGCTGCACAAATGTATGAAAAGACTGTTGAAATATTTGAAACATCTGATATCGCTATCTTATCTGCAGCAGTAGCTGATTATACTCCTAAATCAACTTTTGATAATAAATTGAAGAAGAAGTATGATAACTTAGTAGTAGAACTTGTTCCTACAAAGGACATACTTGCTGAATTAGGAAGAAGAAAAAAAGAGCATCAAACATTGGTGGGTTTTGCATTGGAAACAGACAATGAATTGGAAAATGCAAAAGATAAACTTCAAAGAAAAAATCTTGATTTTATAGTATTGAATTCATTGAACGATAAAGGTGCAGGATTTAATGTTCCAACCAATAAGGTTACTATATTAGATGCTAAAGGTAATATATATGAGTCGGGCTTGAAATCAAAATACGAAATAGCCTTAGATATTTCTGAAAAAATATTAGGCTAATGAAACGATTTCTTCTCTATTGTTTATTTTCTTTATTTATTACATTTGCTTACTCTCAAGAATTTAGAGTGAGTGTAAGTGTGAATTCTACTCAATTACAATCTTCGGATAGAGAGGTCTTTCAACAAATACAAGAACTCCTAAACGAATTTATTAATGAAAGAAAATGGACTGATGTTATTTATGAAGAGTATGAAAAGATAGAGGGTTCAATATCTCTTACTATCACAGAGCATTCTACTCAAGAAGACTTTAAGGGAGATTTGAATTTGCAGTTAAGACGTCCTGTTTATGGCTCAACTTACACTACAACTCTTTTAAATACTCAAGAACAAAACTTTACTTTTAAATTCATACAAGGACAAAGTTTAGAGTTTGACCAAAATAACTATACAAATAACCTTGTTTCAGCAGTAGCATTTTACTTGTATTACTTTTTAGCTCTTGATGCAGATAGTTTTGAATTGAATGGAGGAAATAAATATTTTACAATCTGTCAAAATATTGTAACAGCCTCTCAACGTTCTGTTTCAAAAGGATGGAAGAGAGCAGAGGATTACAAGAATAAATATTGGATGATAGAGAACTATACAAATTCTACATATAGATATTTAAGAGAGGCTTCTTATCAGTATCATAGATTAGGTTTAGATATGATGCAAGGCGAGAGTCAAGCTGAAGCAAGAAACAATATAATAGAAGCTATAGAGAATATAAAACGAGCACATAGAGAAAAATCAGACTTGGTTGTTGTGCAACAATTTTTAGATGCTAAGGCAGATGAAATAGTTAATATATTCAAAGGAGCTCCACAAAATGAAAAGCAAAGAGTTGTGGATTTGATGAAAGAAATCAATCCAGCAAATACAAATAAATACGAACAAATATTACAACAACAATAATAAAAAAATAAACGATATGAATATACCTTTCGACAGAGCATTGGTTGATGAAATCATTGCTAAAAACAAAATAAAAAGCGTAGGTGCAGCATCTATCAGAGAAGTAAAGAAAATCATAGATGATGTAGAAGCCGCTACAGGAGAAAAATTCGTAAGAATGGAAATGGGTATTCCTGGAATCCCTGCAGTACAATTAGGAGTAGATGCTGAAATAGAAGCTTTAAAAAATGGTTGTGCAGCAATATATCCAGATATCTATGGAACAAAAGAATTGAAACATGAAACAGCACGTTTTGTAAAGAACTTCCTTGATGTAGAAGTAGAAGACGATGCTTGTGTTCCAACAGTAGGAAGTATGCAAGCGAGCTTTGCAGCATTCATGACAATTGCTCGTATGGATGAAAAGAAAAATAAAATATTATTCATAGACCCAGGCTTCCCTGTACAAAAACAACAATGTAATATATTAGGTATAGAAACCTTACACTTTGATGTTTACGACTATAGAGGAGAAAAATTAGAAGCAAAATTAGAAGAATATCTTGCAACAGGTGAAGTGGCTGCAATGATATACTCTTCTCCAAACAACCCAGCTTGGTTCACTTTCAACGAACAAGAACTTGAAATCATAGGAAAAGTAGCTAATAAATACGATGTAGTAGTATTAGAAGACTTAGCATACTTTGGAATGGACTTCAGAAAAGACTATTCTCAACCAGGAGTAGCACCATATCAACCAACAGTTGCAAAATGGGCTAAGAAATTTGTGTTAATGATATCAGGAAGTAAAGCATTCTCATACGCAGGACAACGTATAGCTGTAATGATTATCAGCAAAGACTTGTTTGATATGAAGACTGACTATATGAAAAAATACTTTACTCAAGACTGCTTTGGACGTGCAATCATATTTGGTTCATTATACGCTCTTACATCAGGAACAGCATTCTCTCCACAATATGCTTTAACAGCAATATTCAAAGCATGTAACGAAGGAACTTACAATTTTGCAGAACCATTAAGAGAATATGGAAGAAAAGCAGAAGAAATGAAGAGAGCTTTAGTAAACAATGGATTCAAAATTGTTTACGACAAAGACCTTGATGTAGATGTAGCAGACGGATTCTACTTCACATTCTCTTATCCAGGATACACAGGAGAAGAATTGTTAAGTGAATTAGCTTATTACGGAGTGAGCGCTATTTCTTTAAGCATTTGCAGAAGTACAAGAATAGAAGGTGTTAGAGCTTGCGTTTCATTAGTGCCAAACGAAATGATACCTGTATTTGCAGAAAGAGTTAAGAAATTCCACGAAGACCACCCAATTAAATAAGCATAAATGCAAAATAACTATAAAAGACTTATCCTTTTACCTCAAAAGGATAAGTCTGTTTTGCGTAAGCATCCTTGGATATTCTCAGGAGCATTACAAAAAACATCAATTCAATTAGAAGAAGGAGAAATAGTAGAAGTATTCAGTAATAAATCTGAATTCTTATGTGTAGGATTTTGGCAAGATGCTTCTATAGCAGTCAAAGTCTTATCCTTCGAAAAAGAAAAAATAGACTATAATTTCATTTTAAAAAGAGTCCAACAAGCAGTACGCTATCGTAAAAGTCTTGGATTCTTCAACAATCCTAACTCAAATATATTTCGTTTAATCAATGCCGAAGGAGATTTTATGCCTTCTTTGATAGCAGATTATTACAATGGACTTGTAGTTTTGCAATTCCATAGTGTAGGAATGTTGAAACTAAAAAATGAAATAGTAGAAGCCTTAAAAGAAAGTCTTGGAGAGGATTGCAAAGCTATATTTTCAAAATCCTCATCAACACTTCCAAAACACGTTGCAGACTGTGATGGATTCCTTTATGGAGAATTGAATCCAGAATGGTATGCAATGGAAAATGGGCTTTCTTTCAAAATAGACTATAGTCAAGGACAAAAAACAGGCTTTTTCATAGACCAAAGAGTGAATAGAGAGCTTGTAAAAACGCTTTCAAATCAACGAAACGTCTTAAACGCATTCTCTTACACAGGAGGATTCTCATTAGCTGCTATTCAAGGTGGAGCAAACAAAGTTTTAAGTCTTGATATATCAAAAAGAGCAGTGGAATTATGTGACGAAAACGTAAAGAAAAACTTTGCTAACAACACAACTCATCAAGCTTTAGCAGTAGATGTATTAGAATATCTTGACAATGTTGAGAAAGGGGAATTTGATTTGATAATACTTGACCCACCAGCCTTTGCTAAACACAATAGAAACCTAAATCAAGCCTTGAAAGGTTACAGACAAATCAATCAAAAGGCTATGGAGAAGATTGCAAAGGGAGGATTTCTGTTTACATTCTCATGTTCACAAGCCGTAAGCAGAGAAGATTTTGGAACAATGTTGTTTTCATGTGCGGCAATAACAAACAGACGAATTAGAATAGTACAAAGATTGCCTCATGCAATGGACCACCCTCAATCAATATTCCACCCAGAAGGAGAATATTTGAAAGGATTTTTGTTGCAAGTTGAATAAAAGTATTGATTGTTTTAATTTTTGAAGAAAAAAATATAACTTTGCCGACGCTTTTGCAGTATTGAATTTATGACAGACTTGATATTATTAATAGAAACAGCGACTGCTAAATGTTCGTGTGCTTTAGCAAATAGGGAAGGGATTATTGCTTATGCAGAAAGCAATGAGCCTAATTCTCATTCCTCTCAATTATCTCTATTAATAGAGAGTTTGTTTACACAATCACAACATAAATATTCAGATTTATCAGCAATAGCTGTATCCAATGGTCCCGGTTCTTACACAGGATTAAGAATAGGAGTAAGCACTGCAAAAGGATTAGCATACGCATTAGACATTCCTATAATTACAATACCAACTTGTGAAATACTTTACTCAGCAGTTTACGAGAAAAATCCAAATGCTTGTTGTGTAAGTATGATAGATGCAAGAAGAATGGAAGCCTATGTGACTATTTATCACGAACGAAAAGAGATAAAACCTTGTTCGGCAGACATTTTAGAAGAAAATATATACGAAGAATACCTTTCAGATAAACGAAACGTTGTTTTAGTCGGAGATTGCTTAGAAAAAATAAAATCAATCTTTGAATTAAAAAATTATTTCTTTGATTCATCAATAGAGTTATCAGCGAAATATATGAGGGTATTATCGTTTGAAAAATATGATAAAAAAGAATTTGCAGACGTTGCCTACTTTGAACCTTTCTATTTAAAGAATTTTGAAGCAGCACCGTCAAAAGTAAAAGGATTATATTAGTGGGAAAAAATAAATTAGCAAGATTTGCAGAAAACGAAACCTTCGCAAATCTATTTCAACTTTCATACGAGCAAATCACAAAAGAAGGATTTGCTTTAAAAGGAAAATGGAATCAAGAATTCTTTAAAAACGACAATCCTATAGTATTAGAATTAGGTTGCGGAAAAGGAGAATACACAGTAGGATTAGCAAAGAAATATCCTAATAAAAACTTCATAGGAATAGACATAAAAGGAGCAAGACTATGGAGAGGTTGCAAAACATCTAACGAAGATAATATGACAAATGTAGCCTTTGTTAGAACTCATATACAAATGATAGAGAGTTATTTTGCACAACAAGAAGTGTCAGAAATTTGGATAACCTTTCCAGACCCTCAACTTAAAAAGCCAAACAAAAGACTTACTTGTGAAAGGTTTTTAAAACTATATAGCAATATACTTAAAACAGATGGAATAATACATCTAAAAACAGATTCACAAGAGCTATATGAATACACAAAAGACGAGGTTTTAATACCAAGTAAAAGAGAAATAATTTACAATACATCAGACCTCTATTCTTCTGATTTTAAAGAAGATGTTATAGAAATACAAACTTTCTATGAATCAATGTATCTTAAAATAGGAAAGCCAATTACTTATCTTAAATTTAAGCTATAACATAATAACATACAAGAAATAACGTTTAAATAAATTGAGAATAATAACAAATAACAAATAAAAAAGATGAAAAAGACAATCACAACATTCTTTATGCTTCTTTGTACATTTTTTGCATTTGCACAAGACGAAGCAGTAAACACAAACAAGTGGATAGAAACATACGAAGGGTTAAACGCTTCAAAAGATTGGAATTCTATGTTATCACAAGCTGCAACATGTAAAGCAGAAGTGCCAAATTGGGAATTCGTTCACTATTATGAAGGATTAGCAAACTTTAATTTGAAAAACTATCAAGATGCTATCAATTCATTCAATCAATTCATTGAAAAAAATACAGCAACACCTGCAGCATACCTTTATAGAGCTAATTCATATTTAGAAATAAAAGAAGCTGACTTTGCTATAAGAGATTACGATGCATATTTGCAAACAAATCCAAACGATGTATCAGTTATGCTTAACAAAGCTCAAGCAAGAATGATTAAAAAAGACTTTGATAACTACATCGCAGACCTTACAGCAGTTTTAGCAATAGAACCAATGAACGTGGCAGCCCTTTCAAACAGAGCATCAGCATACGCAATGCAAAAGAATTGGCAAGCAGTAGTTGCAGACCTTACATCAGCTCTTGCAATAGAACAAAAAGCAGATTTCTATTATGACAGAGGATTTGCTAACTACTCAATGAAAACAGCAGAATCATTACAAGCAGCAGTAGCAGACTTTGCTCAAGCAGCAGCATTAGGAATGAATACAGCAAAATTGTTTGAATCAAGCGCAGTATGTAACAAAGCATTGAAAAACTTTGAACAAGAAGCAGCTGATTACACAAAACTTATAGAATTAAACGCAAACAATGAAAAATACTTCTACAACAGAGGAGTAGCATTGTTTAAAGCTAATAAATTCCAAGAAGCTTTAGCAGACTTTTCAAAAGCTATAGAATTAAAACCAGATTATGTAAACGCTTACAAATACAGAGCAAATACATATGGTAAACTTGGTGATAAAAAATCACAAGCAGCAGATGCAGCGAAAGTAAAAGAATTGCAAGGCCCAGCAAAATAAATCGTAAAAAAACCTAAATAAAGAAGAAGACGGAGTGATAAAGAAAAAAACTCCGTCTTTTTCTTTATTTTATTTGGATATGTATTAAAATCTTCATAATTTTGCGGGCTGATTTAGTATGAAATAAAAACAGTATATATAATGGAAAATAACAAGTTATTTACAGAGTTTCCTGAAGTTACAACACAACAATGGGAAGAAGTAATAACAGCCGACTTAAAAGGAGCTGATTACAACAAGAAATTAATTTGGAAAACATTAGAAGGATTTGATGTAAAGCCATACTACAGAGCAGAAGACTTGGCTACATTAGAATATCTTAACGGAAATCCTGCACAAGCACCTTTCGTAAGAGGATACAAAAAAACAACAAACGCTTGGGACGTACGCCAAGATGTTATTGAATGTGATGTAAAAACAGCAAATGCAGTAGCTAAAGCAGGATTAGAAAGAGGCGTAAACTCATTAGGATTTGCAGTTAAGAACGTAAAAACTGCAGCTGATATGAAAGCCTTATTAGAAGGAATCAACTTATCAGAAGTAAAAATCAACTTCTTCAAATCAGAAAACTATCTTGAAACATTAAAATTATTCATTGAAGAAGTAAAATCACAAAACTTAGACAAAGAAACAATAAAAGGTTCTATCGCTTTTGATGCATACGCATACGCATTAAAGAACGGTAAATTCTACGAAGATTTAGATAAAAGCTACAATACTTTAGTAGAAATCATGAACCTTGTAAAAGAAAATATACCTGCATTTGACGTATTAACAATCAACGGAAGCATATTCAACAATGCAGGAGCTTCAATCGTACAAGAATTAGCTTACACATTATCAGCAGCAAACGATTACCTTTACAACCTAACTCAAAAAGGTATTCCTGCTCATTCAGTAGGATATAGAACAGTATTTGCATTTGCAACAGGAAGCAACTACTTTATGGAAATTGCAAAACTAAGAGCTGCAAGATTATTGTGGACAAAAATCATGGAGCAATACTCTCCAAAATGCGAAACAGCTTATCAATTACATATCCACACTGAAAGCTCATTCTACAACAAAACAATTTACGACCCATACGTAAACATGTTGAGAACAACAACAGAAACAATGTCAGCAGCTATAGCAGGAGCAGATTCAATATCTGTATATCCATTTGATGTTGCTTACAAAAAAGCAGATGAATTCTCAACACGTATAGCAACAAACCAACAAATCTTATTAAAAGAAGAATCATACTTAGACAAAGTAGTTGATCCATCAGCAGGTTCTTACTATATCGAAAGCTTAACAAATGCAATCGCAGAAAAAGCTTGGGAATTATTCAAAGAATTAGAAGCAAAAGGTGGATTTGTTGAAGCAGTTAAAGCAGGCTTAGTTCAAGATGCAATAGCTGAAATAGCAGCTAAGAGAGCAAAAGACGTAGCAATGCGTAAAACAACAATCTTAGGAACAAACCAATATCCTAACTTAACAGAAAAGAAACCAGAAGTTAATAGACCATGCTGCTGTTGTGGTGAAAAAGGAAACGACATTAAAGTTCTTCCTGCAACAAGATTAGCAGAACCATTTGAACAATTAAGAATGCAAACTGAAGAATCAGGAAAACAACCAAAAGTATTCTTATTGACATATGGTAACCTTGCAATGAGAAAAGCAAGAAGCCAATTCTCAACTAACTTCTTTGGATTAGCAGCATACGAAATCATAGACAACGTAGGATTTGCAACACCAGAAGAAGGAGCAAAAGCAGCAGTAGAATCAAAAGCAGATGTTGTAGTACTTTGTTCTTCTGATGATGAATACGCAGAATTAGTAGCAGGAGCACTTCCTACATTAAAAGGAGCGTTCAAACACATCATCGTAGCAGGAAACCCTGTTGAACAAATGGAAAGTTTCAATGCACAAGGCGTAACAGATTACATCAACGTTAAGACTAACGCATTAGAATCATTACAAAACTACAACGCACAATTGTTGTAAGAATTGTAAACATAAATAAGGAAAGTGGTTCATTATAAAATGAGCCACTTTTTTTATGATATCTTAACCCAAAACCAAAAAAGGCTGAATTGTAAAATCCAGCCTTTTTTAATTTATGTAGTGAAATGGGCTTAATACCATACCATTAAGCCGAAGCTAAATGGTCTTGCTTGGAATTTATATGTGCTTTCAAACATATCGGTTAAAGCATAGTTGGCATATAGTGTGAATTCATCAAATGAAATTCCAAACATGGCGTCTAATTTGAAAGGGTTGAGTTGGCTAAATGCAGAGCCGGAGTATTGAGTTGTTGTTTCTCCGTTTTCTTTGTAGGAACGCATAAATCCGGTTCTTGACGTATTGTAATTTATTCCGCCTATTGCTCCAATATGTATTCTGAAATCTTCATTTAAGTTAAAGTCTATTGTCAATGGAACGGTAATATAGTTTACTGCAAGATAGTTTTCTTGTACAGAATAGTTATTTGATGTAGGGTTTGTTGCAAATTCATAGTTGTTAAATCCGTTTTTAAATTCAAAATCGTTAGCTTGATGTCCTATGCCTGTTGAGATAGAAATAGGTCTTTTAGGAAAGATTATAAATTGTAATAAAATATCTCCACGTAATCCATATTTTAATGAAAATGGGTCAGAGGATTGCGGAACGGAATAAAAACCTGCATTACTCCAATTTACATAACTTGCACTGAAAGCTAAACTTATGTCTAATAAGTCTTTCTTTTTCTTCGGTGTTTTTATGTTTACATCTATGCCTTTATGATATTTATTTAATGCTTTTTCTAAATCTTTATTCAATTCTTCGATATTTAAGTTTATTGTATCGAATTGCTTTAATTTATCACCCTCATTTGCTATTTTGTTAAATATATTGATGACTGTTGTGAAAGTAGTAAGTTCGTCAATATCTGCTACGTTAGCATAACTTAAAGAATATCTGTTGTTATCTGTAAAAACTACGATAAGCCTATCGTCTAGAATATTACCATTGCTATTCCATAATTTCTTTTCTAGAAGAACAGAATCAGCCAAAACAAAAATTGTATCAGCATTTGTAATATCCTTGCTATTCCATATCCAATTTAATTCCTCATCTAATTCATTTATAATAGGGGAATCAGTAGAAGTGCAAATTTTTACATTCTTTTTCCCTTTTGAACCTTCTTTTGAAACCACCGAAATAAAGTTACCTAATTTCAATGTTTCGCCTTGATGAATTGTTTGACTAAACTCCACTTTAGAGGCTTTGTCTTCTTTCTCTTGTGCCTTGACTGCGTTGAAGGCTGTAAAGAGGCTCACTAATGCTACTAAGGTTGTGATTTTCCTTACCATAACTTTATGATTTTATTTGTTAAACATTTATTTTTTCTTCTTCTATTATTTCCCAATATTCTTGTTTTTCTCTTTTTCTTTTAAGATTTCTTGCAATGTTTATAATCTCTCTTGTATTTGAAACAAAATCCGAATTATAAAACTCCTCAATCTTTTCCTCTAAACCTATGCTCTTAACAATCCTACTTGCAAGAGAAGGTTTTGAGACTTTTTTTACCATCATGCTCTCTTCGTATCTCATATATAAAATACGCTCTTGCTTCTCTATTTCTGCACTTGGAAGCTCTATTTCTTGGAATGCAATTTGGTGAATTATAGTGTCGTTTTCCTCTTCTATAACAAAGACAAAATTTTCCTTTGTTTCCGTAAATTCTTTCTTTGTTTCCGTAAATTCTTTCTTTGTTTTATTTTCCTCTTTCTTTGTTTCAGTTTTTGCAATCAAAGAATCACTTGTAATTGTAGGCGTTTGCTCATTTTTAACCAAGGGTTTAATAAAGAAAAACAATAAAACAACAGCAGCAACTGCCGATGACCAATACACAAAACTTGGTTTAAAAACAATCTTTCTTGCTTTTTTGCCTGTTGCAAGCGAGAATAAATCGTCCTTTTCTTTGAAAACTAATCCCAAAGGCTTTTCCAAAGGCTCGCTTTCCTTGTAAGCATTAAGCATTTCAATATATTGAGGATTCTTTTCTAAAAACTCCTCCACTTCTTTACGCTCCTGTAGACTCAAATTGCCCTCGGCGTAATCAAAAAGCATTACTTCAATATTTTCTTTATTTGTTTTCATATATTTCTCTTAATTTTACCTTCGCTCTAAATATGTTTATTTTTACGTCATTCTCACTTATTTTCATTATCTCTGCGATTTCTTTAACCGAAAAGCCTTGCCATTCTTTCAACATAAGGCATTGTCGCATCTTGTCGTTGAGTTGATTTAGTAAATAATCTAACAATTGTTTGTTATCAGAGTTTAATGAAGTAGAAGTTTCATTTTGAATTTGATTTTCTCTAACCTTATCGTAGCGAATCTGTTTAAGCAAATTGTTGTGAGCCGTAGTGAAAAGCCAATACTTAACCTTGTCTTTCTCAACCTTATCCCTATTGTTCCAAAGAGCTAAAAAACTATCCTGAACTATATCCTTTGCCTTATCGTTATCCTGCAAATTCTTTGCAAGATAACGATAAACCTCATCGGAATAACGCTCAATAATATCCTTGTACTCTTTTTCTGTCATCAAACTAAGTTTTCTTTTAATATTATAATCCCTAACAACAAGGATTAGTTACAAAGATAGTTTTTTTCTTTGATTTAAAAAATTAATTCTTTGTTTTAATTCGCTGAAACTAAGACTTGTAAGATTTTTTCTTTAAAAAAATTTGCTAAAAAGTTTGTCGGTTTAAATAAATCACTTATTTTTGCAATCGAAATCAAATTTGTAATGATTACAATTTTGAAACAGTCAAATGAAAGAACAAGATTATTAAATTAAATGTTAAATATAAAATATTAAGATTATGCACAACACAAGAAAAATAACAAATGATTATTATTGGGTAGGAGGAAGTGATCGCCGTTTGGCTTTATTTGAAAATGTTATGCCTATTCCAAGAGGGGTTTCTTACAATGCTTATCTTTTGGTAGATGAAGACAAGACTGTTCTTTTGGATACTGCTGACGCTTCTATCTCTGGTCAATTTTTTGAAAACGTTAAGCATGTTTTAAACGGAAGAGGTTTGGATTATCTTGTGGTTAATCACATGGAACCTGATCATTGTGCTTTGATTGAGGACTTAGTTTTGCGTTATCCTGCAATGCAGTTAATTGGTAATGCGAAAACGCTAACTATGATAAAGCAATTCTTCGATTTTGAGGTAGAAGATAGATTTGTTACAGTGAAAGAGGGTGATGTTTTTGAAACAAAAAATCATAAACTTACCTTTGTAATGGCTCCAATGGTACACTGGCCAGAAGCAATGTTTACTTACGATATTACAGATAAGATTTTATTCTCAGCAGATGCCTTCGGAACTTTCGGAGCTTTGAACGGAAATTTATATAATGACGAGGTTAATTTCGACAGAGATTGGATTGATGATGCAAGACGCTACTATACTAATATTGTTGGAAAGTATGGCTCTTCTGTTCAAACAGTTTTGAAAAAGGCAGCAGGCATTCAAATTGATATGATATGTCCTTTGCATGGTCCAATCTGGAGAAGCAATTTAGGATACTTCTTAGATAAATATAATAAGTGGAGTTTATATGAGCCAGAAGATAAAAGCGTGATGATTGTCTATGGTTCAATGTATGGAAACACTGAATCGGTTGCAAATAAGACAGCAAGCCTTTTGGCAGAAGCTGGTGTGAAAGATGTAAGATGCTATGACGTATCGGCAACTCACGTTTCTTACTTAATTTCTGAGGCGTTCCGTTGCAGTCATATAGTTTTAGCTGCTCCAACTTATAATGGAGGAATCTTTACTCCAATGGAAAATTTCTTAATCGACTTAAAGGCTCACGGATTGCAAAAACGTAGTTTCGCAATTATTGAAAACGGTACTTGGGGACCTGTTGCTGGTTGCAAAATGCGTACAATCATTGAGGAAATGAAAGAAATGAATATCTTGGATTCTACTCTTACAATCAAATCTTCTATGAAAGAAAATCAAATAGAGATGTTAGAAGAAATGGTTAAGGAAGTTGTAGCAGATTTAAATAAGTAATAAATTTAAAAAAAAGCTAAGAATATGAATGTTTTAGATAAATTAGAATACGGACTCTTTGTTTTGTCGGCTCGTGAAGGCGAAAAGGATAACGCTTGTATAACAAATGTTGCAATGCAAGTAACAGACAATCCACTAAGACTTGCTTTCACAGTAAATAAAAACAATCTTACACACGATATGATTGCAAATACTGGAAGATTTACCCTAAGTATTTTGACAACTGAGGTTCCTATGGATTTAATAAAACATTTCGGTTTTGCAAGTGGTAGAGATGTAGAAAAATTTGAGGGTTATGAGTTTGCAAAACGCAATTCCGATGGAATGTATTACATAACTGAAAAGTACGCAAACGCATTTATTTCAGGAACTGTGTTTTCTAAAATGGATTTAGGCTCACATACCTTATTCTTAGCCGATATTAACGAAACAAAAGACCTTTCGGAAAAGAAATCTCTAACATACGAATATTACCATGAGCATATTAAGCCACAGCCTGAAAGTAAAAAGAAAAAATCTTGGGTGTGTAATGTATGCGGATATGTTCACGAGGACGAGGTTTTACCAGAAGATTTTATCTGTCCTTGGTGTCAGCATGGTGTTGCAGATTTTGAACAAATGTAAAAAAATAGTTATTTATAAATTTTAAAAAAGAATTGAATTATGGAATTAAAAGGAACAAAAACAGAAAAGAATTTACAAGCAGCTTTTGCAGGAGAATCACAAGCTCATACAAAATATTTATACTACGCTTCACAAGCGAAGAAAGATGGTTATGTGCAAATGGCAAATCTTTTTGAAGAAACAGCTTTGAATGAAAAGGAACACGCAAAGATTTGGTTCAAACTTTTACACGGAGGAGAAGTTCCTGAAACTATGACTAATCTTAAAGATGCTGCGGCAGGAGAAAATTACGAGTGGACTGACATGTACGCAACTTTTGCTAAGGAAGCACAAGAAGAAGGCTTTACAAAAATTGCTAAACTTTTTGAAATGGTAGCAAAAATCGAAAAAGAACACGAAGAACGCTATCGTAAATTGTTAAAAAACATTGAAGACGGAGTTGTATTCTCTAAGGAAAATGATACAGTATGGCAATGTGCAAATTGCGGTCATATAATAATTGGTAAAAAAGCTCCAAAAATTTGCCCAGTGTGCGATCACCCTCAATCATATTTCCAAGTTAGAGCAGAAAACTATTAAAAACACATTGCCCTATGGCTGAGCAGTGGAATATAAATACGGTTAAACAATATCTTATCGAGAAAGATATAAAACCATCAGTACAAAGATTAGCTGTGATGACATATTTATTGGAACATCGCACTCATCCAACGGTGGAAGAAATATTTAACGATTTAAAAGATAAGATTCCGACAATATCAAAGACAACTATCTATAATACATTAAAATTATTAGCTCTAAAAAAGGCTATACTTAGTATAACAATAGATGAGAAGATGGTTAGATATGATGGTTATGTAGATAGACATGCGCACTTTATCTGTCTTTCTTGCGGAAAAGTAGTTGATGTGCCATTGAAAGAAATGATAGAATTTCCTAAAACCGAAAATGTAGAAGGTTTTGCATTAGAGGAAACTCACGTATATCATAGGGGATATTGTATGGATTGTTTAAAAGAAAATTAATACTAAACTCAAAAATAATAATTGTTATGAAAAGGTATGAATGTACAGTTTGTGGATTCGTTTACGATGAAGCAATAGGAGATCCAGATAATGGAATTGCTCCAGGAACAAAATGGGAAGATTTACCAGAAGAATATACTTGTCCTTTGTGCAGTGTTGGTAAAGAGGATTTTCAAGAAATATAACAATTAAAATAAAGGCACTCTAAATTGAGTGCCTTTTCTATTTATTTTTAAAACTCTACTTCAAAATCCATTCTGTTTATGTCTTGTTCATCAATAATCTTTTGAAGTTCTTTTTCTAATTTACGTTTTTCTTTCTCTTTCTTTCTTTCTTGTCGGTTTTCTTTCCAACGTTTCCAGAAAGGCTTTTTCTTTTCTTTAACTTTAGGGGCTTTTACTTCTTCTTTTTCTTTCTTTGTTTCGTTTTGCTTAATTGCCGTTTCAGCAATTTCTTTCTTTGTTTCAATTTCGTAACTCTTTGAAATATCTGCTAAATCATATAGCTCAATAATATCTATCAATAATTGAGGATATTTAGGATTGGTAGCATATCCTGCTTGCTTTAACCCCTTTGCCCAACCTTTGTAGTCTGTGATTTTTAATTTAAAAAGCTCGGCGTATCTCTTTTTTCCAACAAGGAAAAGCGAATGGTCAATATAAGATTGTTCAGGATTGTCATATACTCTAAAACACTCATTCTTAGCATCATCGTCTTTGTAGATTTTTTTGCCTTTCCAATCGTTGTGACACTTTATTCCAAAGTGATTATTTGCCTCTGTAGCCAAGCGAGAACGCCCACTACCTGATTCTAATATACCTTGAGCCAATGTAATACAAGCTGGAATTCCATATTGCTTTTCTTGCTCAATAGCGATTTTTGCATACGTATTAATATAATCTTGCGTTGAATTGCTTTTGTTTTGAGCAAAGGCAAACATGCTACTCAAAACTAGAATTAAAAATAGTTTTAATCTCATAAAATTAACCTTAAATTTTTTGCGAAGATACGATAAAATATTTACTTTTGCAGATTATCTGTTAAAAATAGAAGTATGAGAAACGAATTGTATCTTTACGCAACATATTATCAAAGTATGGGAATGAATATTTCCCCAGTTGGTAAGAGTAATTATAAGAAACCCATAATAGATAATTGGAAAAAATATATAGATGTTCGTCAAGACGATATCCAAAGTTATAATTGGGAAGATAGTGTGGGAATAGGATTGATTAGTGGTTTTAATGAATATCGTGCTTTAGATATTGATGAACTTTATTATTCATATTATGATAGAAGAGGTAGGATTGATGATTTTGTTGCAAAGTGTCTTGCAATATTAGGCCTGCCTCAAGATTATGCTTGGGTGATTGATAGCGGTAGCGGCAGAGGTTTGCACATTATTTTTAGAATGAATGATTTTGAATATTCAGAGGAGGTTTATTCATATAGTGCAAAAAGAGTAGGAGACAGGGAATTATTTAAACGAATGGAGTTGCGTTGGAAGGCATTTTTGGTTTTGCCACCTTCACAACACAAAGAGGGAGGACAATATCAATTCCGTAATAATGCAATACCTGCTTATAAACCTTATTATGTAACAAATGACCATGTGTATAATCTTTTAAATTATTTCTGTGGAGAATATCATTTTGAAGATTGCAATTACAATGGTATGGATTTCAATCTTGTTAGGATAACAAAGCAAGTTGCAACATCTTCTCATGAAAATTGCTATGATGAGGTAGAAGACAATTTAGCCTTTATTAAAGATTGCAAGTCAAAAGATGCGTTAAATACAATGGGAACTTTTTATGCTATTGGAAGAATGGTAGAGGCAGATATGAATAAGGCTATTAACTACTTTAATCTTTCTAATAATGATATGTCTCATTTCAATATAGCTTCACTTATTTCAATAGGTGTTTTATCAGGAACTGAGGCAGATATGATGTTTCATTTAACCTTTTGTTCGGACTTTCCACAAGATAAATTGGATTTAGTGAAAGCAAACTATCATGCTCGTAATGGCAAACAAAATGAACAAGAAAACAAACAAACAGAAACCCAAATACTATTTTTTGATACAGAGGCAACAGGCTTACCTGATGACTATGACGAACCAAGTAGCAATACAGCAAATTGGCCTCGCCTAGTACAACTTTCTTGGGTAACAACAAATGAAAAAGGAGAGAAACTAAAAGAACACGACTACATAATATATCCTGAAGGCTTTACAATATCAAAATCAGCAATAGATTTACATGGAATAACAGTAGAAAGAGCAAGAGCAGAAGGACAACCATTGAGAGAAGTTCTTGAAAAATTCTTGTCAGACTACCGTCAATCAAAATATGTAGTAGGACACAATGTGGCTTTTGATAAAAAGATAATAGGCGCAGAGTTAATTAGACTTGGCCAAGCAGATATTATGGACGAAAAGTTGTCGTATTGTACAATGATTTTAAGCACTAATTATTGTAGAATACCAGGTTACTATGGTTATAAGTATCCTAAATTACAAGAATTACATAAAAAGCTTTTCGGAATAGCATTTGACGATGCTCATAATTCAATGGCAGATGTAAAAGCTACGATTAAATGTTTCTGGGAAATGAATAGATTAGGCTTAATCCCAATAGAAGAAACTAAAGAAAAACAGGAAGGTAATGGCTTAAAGTTAAATGAAAATATAAGTCCAATACAATCTACAATGCCTACACCTCAAGCAACTCCAATAAAAGAAGAATTACCACAAGCAGAAGCTATAGTTGAAGAAGAGATAAAAGTAGAAGAGCCTATTGAAGAGCCTACACCTATAGTTGAAGAAATCAAACAAGAAGAAGCTACTCTAAAGCAAGTAGAGGAAACAACTCCTATTCAAGAAGAAGAAATTGCTACGCAAAAAGAAGAAGTAAAACCAATTATTACTGAAAAACAAAAGTTCTCTATTAAAGGAGTGGATTTTAATATGATATATGTTAAAGGTTCAAGCTTTTTAAAAGGAGGAACAATAGAAAAAGAAGTAGCAGATTTCTATATCTGCGAAACAATACTTACACAAGATTTATGGATAGCAGTAATGGGAACAAATCCATCTTGGTATGAAGGAGATGATTTGCCGGTTGAGAATATTAGTTGGAATGATGCAAAAGCTTTTGTAGAGCGTCTTAGTCAGCTAACTGGAAAAAGGTTTCGTCTTCCAAGCGATGATGAATGGGAATTTGCGGCAAAAGGTGGAATATACTCAAAAGGTTATCAATATTCGGGAAGTGATGATATTGATATAGTCGCTTGGTATAAGGATAATTCAGGAAGAAAAACTCATGCTGTAAAAACAAAACTTCCTAATGAGTTAGGCTTGTATGATATGAGCGGAAATGTTTATGAATGGTGCGAAGACTCTATTGATGAAACTCATAAAATACTTAGAGGAGGATCTTGGGGTAGTACTCCTAAGAGTTGTTCTGTTGCTCATAGATATGATTCCTTAATAGACGACCATGGAGGAGATGGAGGAATGAGATTGGTAATGGATATTTAAAACTAAAATGTAATAATTTATAAAGATAATTGTCTAAATAATAGATATTAACCCTAAAACACGTAGAGTTATGAAAAAAATGTTAAGATTAATGCTAATAGCAATAGTATTTGTAACAACACTATTAGCTTCAAATGATGCCTTAGCACGTCGCTATTCACGTTCTTATACAAGGAATGTAATAAACAAAACAGCCTATATTATCGACCAAGCATACGATATTGCTTATACTTATGATTATTGGACTGAACACTACCTTTCAAAAGCAGTTTACTACAATGATTATGCTTATGATTTATATAGAAGAGATTGCCGTAGCGCTGCTGTTCACTATTCATTGAAATCGCGTCAATATGCTTTGAAAGTAATTGACAATTGCAACGATTATTGGGAGTTCTTTTACTTTAACTATTTCGGATGGAGCTTTTCTTTCGGTTATAACCCAAATTTTGCATACGCAAGCGGATATGCTAATGGTTATTACGATGGTTATTTTGCTGCTTATTGCAATCGCCACGCTCATAACCCACATCACGGACACGGACACCGACCTCCACACCATAATGGACACAATAACCATAACCAAGGACACAATCCTTCTCATGGAACAATGAAACCAACTAATGGACATGTTATTGGAAGAGGAGAAACAGGAGCAACAAATCCTAATGTTACAACAGGTTCAGGTACTATTACAAGAGGAAGTTTCAAAAATATAAATTATGATGAGTATTTCTCAGCAGAGGAATTGAAAGATATCAAAGACATACCTAATGAAACTGCTTTGGAAAATAATTTCAAAAAAGAACGTCCTAATGTAACTTTTGATAGCAAGGAATTATCAAAACCAAACAACGAAATGATAAGACGTACAAAAGAAATATCTCAAGAATACACTAAAGAAAACAATAGCAAAGGACAAACTACATTAACAAAACAAATTGTTCCAACTTCAACATTGACAAAAGAAGTTCAATCAAGTTTCAGTAAAGAAACTAACACTACCAATAAAGAAATAAAACCTGCAAACAAGGAAACAAAACCTACAACCACTGCAACAAAGCCTATAAATAAAGAGGCGAAACCTATAAATAAAGAAGAGCAAACACCTAATAAGGAAATAAAACCTACAAACAAAGAAGTTAAACCTTCAGGCAAGGAAATCAAACCTGCAAATAAAGAGGTAAAACCAGCCAATAAAGAAGTTGGAACTATAAATAAAGAAACAAATCCAACGAATAGAGAAATAAAACCACAAAACAAAGAAACAAAGCCTTCAGGAAGAGAAGTTAGACCTTCAAACAAGGAAACAAAACCTTCAAATAGAGAAATGAAGCCTTCAAATAGCACAAAACCAAAAACAACTACAACAAAACCAACAAGAAATACTAAAACAAACAATAAAGCAACAAAGACTTCTAAATCTACAAAGAGTACAAAAACTACTAAATCAACAAAAACTACCACTACAAAAGCGAAAACAGAAAAGAAAATAAACAGATAAATCTTATGAAAAGGATTGTAACTGCATTAAGTCTTATATTGGCATTCCAAACCCTTAATGCGCAAACACTAAAAGCGAAGATAGAAAATGTGATTGTATATTCTCAAGGAGCTTTAATAGAAAAAAGCACAGAGGTATCATTGAAACAAGGAGATAATACTTTCTATATAAAAGACAACTCTCCAAGATTATACAATGAAAGCCTACATTTTCAAACCAATAAAGACTATCAAATAATCAGTTACAATCCTTTGTTTCAATACAACGAAGACTACAAAGACTATGAGCAAACCTTGCCACAGTCAAAACGTCAATACTACAAAAATCTTCAAGACTCAATTCTCAATAGCGAAGAAAAAATAGCCGTAGCCAAAGAGAATATACAAATCACTCAAAGACAAATCACTGCACTTGATAACTTTCAACCGATTTCAAGCTCACAAACAATAGACACAGTAGCGAAAATGAAATCAGCCTTGGAGTATTATCAAAGCAAAATGACGGAATTGAAAACCACTTTAAGAAAACAACAAAAACAACTCACCACATTAGAAAAACAACACAAAGCCTTAGAAAAACAAAAACAAATATTCCAACAAGAATACTCCCAAGAATTGCTTTCAAATGCCGAAAAAAACTACACAATCAAAGTAGAAATCTATTCTAAACAAGCAATAGAAAAAGCAGAATTAAAATATTCTTACATTGTTACAGCAAGTAATTGGTACCCTATTTACGATTTGAAAATTAACTCAAAGGCAAGCGATAACCAAATCTCTCTTCAAGCCAATCTTTATCAGCTATCGTGTGAAGATTGGAAAGATGTAAACCTTTCTTTTAGCAACGAAAACATAGGAAACAATACATTCTTACCCGAACTTTCGCCATACGTTGCCAATACCCTTTCAAATAGAGATGGATTCGTTAAAATGTCGTTAAAAAGCGCAAAGATAGAGGAAGTAGAAGCAGAGGAAGAAGTTACATCAGGCCTACTTGGAAGAGAATTTCATTTAGATAGAAAAATAAACCTTGCTTCTTCTTCTCAAAAGAAAACAATCAATATACTTTCGCAAGATGTTAAGATAGAATATAAATACATCATTCGTCCAAAACTAACAAATAAAGCATACCTTCAAGCACTTATTCCTAATTGGCAAAGCCTTAACTTGATAGATGCACAATGTAATATCTATCATGATAACAAATACACATCTACAACAATGCTTTCTCCTTCTCAAACTCAAACTGACACCCTGGTTTTGTCGGCGGGAGTAGATGAAAAGATAGCAGTAGAAAGAAAAGTGTATAAAACAAGTCCACAAAAAAACGTTTTCTCAAAGACAATAGAAACAACAGTAGAAATAGACATAGTAATAAAAAACAATAGTGAGAACACAGTGAAATTAGAGATTGAAGACCAAATACCAATCATACACAACAATCCCGAAATCACCATTACACCAATAGACATTCAAGGAGCGGAAATCGATGGAGATGGAATTCTTTCTTGGAATAAAGAATTAAAAGCCAAAGAAAGCCTAAAACTAAAAGTAAAATACCAAGCAAAATATCCAAAAGGCACAAGCCTAAATTTGAATTAAAGAAAGAGAAAAATAACTCTTTGAATTAAAAAAATAAAACAAAGAAAAAACTGAATTTTTCTTTGTTTTATTTTTTTCCTCTAATAAATGCTTGTTTTATACTCGCTTTTTTTGTTGTTATCAACATAATTTGTAAATTTGCTCCTTATAAACAAAATACTATGTCAAAGAAGCTATTTATATATATATCATTTGTTTGTTTTTTCCTTTTTTCTTTTGCTCAAAATAAGGCTTTTCTAAGTGGTGTTGTTTTAGATGAGAATGGTAAGGGAGTGGAATTGGTGAATATAGGTGTGGTTAATTTGGATAAACCTATAGGTACTACTACTGATTCAAAGGGTAAGTATTCTCTTTCATTGCCTGCAAATAAGGAATTAAAGCTTGTGATTAGTTGCATGGGGTATGCAACTGAGCAAATGAGTATATCTTTGAAGAATGGGGAGAAAAAACAAATTGATTTTAAGCTTAAAAAAACTGCTGAGACACTTACTACTGTTGAAATCAAGGGAGATAACTCTCGCGTTGAGGGAGTAACTCGTATTACTACTGATTGGGCAAAGCATACTGCTGGTCCAACTGGTGGAGTTGAGAATTTGTTAAAGACATTAGACGGAGTGTCTTCTAATAATGAGCTTTCTTCTCAATATTCTGTAAGAGGGGGAAATTTTGACGAAAACCTTGTTTATGTAAACGATATAGAAATATTCCGTCCTTTGCTTGTGAGGAATGCACAACAAGAGGGCTTGAGTTTTATCAATAGTGATATGGTTGGCGATATTGTTTTCTCTTCTGGTGGATTTGATGCAAAATATGGAGATAAGATGTCGTCAGTTTTAGATATTAGATACAAAAAGCCTCAAGAGTTTGGAGGAAATGTTTCTTTGGGATTGTTAGGTGCAAGCTTTCATTTAGAGGGATTGATAGGCAGTCGTTTGACTTATCAAATGGGATATAGAAGAAAAACTAACAAGTATTTGCTTAATTCTTTGGAAACGCTAGGGGAATACAATCCAACGTTTAACGACTTTCAAGTTTACTTAACTTACGACATCAACGAAAAGTCTGAACTTGCTTTCTTGGGAAACGTGGCTGATAATAAGTATAATTTCATTCCGGAAACAAGGGAAACATCTTTTGGAAACTTCTATGAGATGTTGAAGTTAAAGGTTTATTTTGACGGACAAGAATTAGATAGATTTTCTTCTTTGTTTGGGGCTTTTATGTACACTTATAAACCTAAAAAAGACTTGGTTTTAAAGTTGATAACATCCGCTTTCAACACTAATGAAAAGGTGAATTATGATATTCAAGGGCAGTATTATCTTTCGGAAACAGGTTTAGGATTTGGCGATGATGAAGGTTTAGAAAGAGGAATTGGTACTTACATTGAGCATGCTCGTAATAACCTTTCTGCAAACGTTTATAACATAGAACACAAAGGTGTAAAGATTTACGATAACGGTAATTTGTCATGGGGAGTTAAGTGGCAATATGAATTTATTGAAGATAGAGTAAACGAATGGAAAATGGTAGATAGTTCGGGTTATAGTATTCCTTCTTTACCCGATAATATAGGAATCTTTGATAGTGTTTTCTCTCCTCAACTCAACAATGTGTTTAAGTCTAATAATTCAATTGTTTCAACACGTCTTTCAGCATACGTTCAAAAACAATGGATTTTCTCTTATGATTACGGACAATGGTATGCAAATCTTGGAATAAGAGCACAATGGTGGGATTATAACAAAGAATTTCTTCCTTCTCCAAGAGCGAGTTTGAGTTTTAAACCAAACATAAAGCAAGATATATTGTTTAGGTTTGCTTGTGGTATGTATGCACAAAGTCCTTTCTATAAAGAATTAAGAGATGAGCATGGAACAGTTCATTCTGATGTGCTTTCTCAAAAGAGTTTACACTTTGTGCTTTCTTCCGATTGGAACTTTACAATGCTTGACCGTCCTTTTAAATTGATGTCTTCTGCATATTACAAACACTTATGGGATTTGAATCCTTATTATTTAGATAATGTGCAAGTAAGATATATGGCAAAGAACAATGCAGTTGGATATGCAAGAGGATTGGATTTGCGTTTGTTTGGTGAAATGATAAAAGGAATAGATTCTTGGATAAGTTTTTCTCTTATGAACACAGAAGAAGATATTGAGGGAGACGGAAAAGGATATATACCACGTCCAACCGACCAATTATATAACATAAGCATAAGTTTCCAAGACTATATTCCAAACATGCCTTTTATAAGAGCTTACTTAAGTTTTAACTATGGAAACGGATATCCTTTTGGAGCTCCAAATACTCCAAGATATATGCACACAAATCGTATGCCTGATTACTTAAGAGCAGACATTGCATTTACTTTCCGTATAAAAGATGAAAACACAGCTTGGGCAAAAAACAATTTCTTGAAACACTTCAATAAGATATGGATAAACGTAGAATGTTTTAATATATTCTCAAGTAAAAACGTTGTTTCTTATTTTTGGGTTGCCGATTATAGTAATAAATACTATGGAGTACCAAATTACTTAACTCCATTCCAATTAAATGCTAAACTAACAATAGAATTTTAAGCTTTATTTTATGATGAATCAATTACCTCAATTATTAGATATAGATATAAACTTGTCTTGCAAACCTGATGCAAACTTTACTTTAAGCAATGATATTAAAATGTCATGCTTTCACGATAAGGATTCGGAGATAATACGTTTGGAATTTATATTTAAGAATGCGGGAAGCGTAAATCAAAGTAAGTTTTTCGCCTCTGCATCGGCTTCCTCTCTTATAACAGAGGGTTGTGGAAAGATGTCTGCAATTGAGGTTGCAGATAAGTTAGACTATTATGCGGCATACGTTGAAAAGGTTACTGAAAGAGATGCTACAAGTTTAGTTTTCTATTTCTTAAAGAAATATCAAGAAAATCTTTTACCTCTTATTGAGCAAATTATTAAAGAGGCTAACTATACTGATAGAGAATTTGAGGTTTATATTGCCAAGCAAAAGCAAAACTTTGAGATAAATGCTCAAAAGACTGCAATGATGGCATATAAAGGTTTTTATAGAACGATATTCCCTGAGCAACATTCATTGTCTTTGTTTGGAGAAAAAGATGACTTTGATAAACTGACAGCTCAAGATGTAAGAGAGTTTTATAAAACATTCTATAATGCTTCACAAAGCGAAATAGTGCTTTCGGGAAATTATACAGATGATTTTATAAAGCAAATAGAAAGATACTTTGGGCAAGATAAGTGGGGAAGAGAAGAAGGTTTAGAATTAAAGGATTATTCTCTTTCTATGTTCCAAGCCGATAAAGGAGTGTTTAAAACCTTTAATAAAAAAGGAGCAGCACAATCAAGCATAAGAATGGGCTCGGTTAGTTTAAATCATAGAGATAAGGACTTTTTGCCTTTTAGTGTTGTGGTTTGTTTGCTTGGCGGTTATTTTGGCTCTCGCCTTATGATGAATATAAGAGAAGATAAGGGATATACATACGGTATATCTGCAAATCTTTCTGCATATAGATACGCTTCTGTACTTTCAATTTCTGCAGACGTAAAGGCAGATAAAGCAGTGGAAACCTTAAACGAGGTAGAGAAAGAAATAATACGCCTACAAAACGACTTGGTCCCTGAAAGTGAATTGTCGCAAGTTAAGAACTATTTAATAGGGGATTGTATTAGAAATTTAGATGGAGCTTTTGACAAAGCAGATAAGTATTCATTCTTAAAGAAGATGAATTATGAATACGATTATTACAAAGATTTCTTACATACGATAAAGAATATAACTGTTGAAGAGATAAGAGATTTATCTCAAAAGTATCTTGATTTACAATATATGACTAAAATAATTGCTGGAGATGAAGAATCATTAAAATGAAACAAAGAAATATTTTAATAATATGAAGAATAAGATTGGTAATTTTCTATTTGCGTTTTTGGTTTTAATAACTACAACGCTTTGTAGTCAAAACACAATAAGTATTTATTGCGCACAAGTTAATGAAGATGGTAGCACAACTCTTTATTACGAGACTGTAGAAGGCGCAGGTTTTGTGGAATACGTTATATCTGCCTTTTCAGATGTGGAGAATGCTTATTCAAGAGTAGGGGAAACAACAGATATTAATCAAAGTTCTTATACTGATAATGTAAGAAATGCCAATTTTGAACAAATTCGCTATTTAGTTACAGCCGATTTTGGAGAAAATAGGCGTCCTTTTGGATATATAAGAACAATGTATCTTACCTCTGTTTTGAATAATGACAATACTGTTTCTCTTTCTTGGACTTCAATGGGTGCTGATACTCCTTCTGGTAGCGAAAACAAACCTTATAAAATATATAGAAGACTAAAACGTCAAGAAGCCGATTGGCAATTCGTAGCAGAGCAAACTACAAGAACATATACTGACCAATTACCTCAAATATGCTTTGATACGGTATTATATAGAATAGTTGTAGAAAACGATAACGGTTGTTATTCTTCTTCAAATCAAGTTATGCACCTAATAGGTGATAGCGAAATTCCTAATATGCCCGATTTGCAACGCATAAGCGTAGATGAAAACTCACAACAAATCTTTTTAGAATGGGTGCCTTCAAACTCCGATGATGTGTGGGGTTATGTTGTTTGTAGTGGAAACCCATGTGTAACCTTAGATACAATATGGGGAGCAGACGCATCTTCATATACCTGTTCGCAATGTTCAGCAGAGCAAATCAATTCTTTAGCTGTTATGGCTTTTGATACTTGTTTCAATACATCATTGAGAACAGACCGTCACTCAAATATGGTTCTTGCCTTACAAAGGGAAGATTGTAGCGATGAGGTTAAACTATCGTGGAATGAATATGAAGGATTTGATGTTAGACAATATGAAATCTACAAAAAAGAAGGAACATCAGGCTTTACATTAGCAGCAAACACACAATCAACAAACTATCAATTAAGAATAGACCCAACAATACAATCATATTCGTTTTATGTTGTTGCAACAGGAAATAATAATATCAAATCATCTTCAAATGCAGTTAATCTAACACTTACCTCTGCACAACAACCTGAATGGGTTGAAATAAGAAAAGCCTCTGTTGCAGAAAATAATAATGGAGTTGATTTAGAATTTTTTGTAGATGCAAGCATTGTAGTAAATAAATATCGTTTGAAACGTTCAGAAAACGGAGGCGAATATAGAGTTGTTGCAAATATTTCTTATACAGGTAATAATACAGTGGTATATCACGATAATATATCTTTAGCAGGAAATAACAATATTTACTCTTACATATTTGATGCGCCAGATGCTTGTAACCTTGTTTACAAATCATCAGCCCCTGTAACAATAATGCGTTTGGAATTAACAGAAGTAGATAGAAATACTAACGCTCTTTCATGGAATGCTTACAATGGGTGGGAAAATGGAGTAGGAGTATATGAAATTTATCGCCAACCTGAATCGGAACCAACGCCTATTCTTTGTGGAACATCAGGTTCTTCATCTTTTACCGATTTTATGGGAGATGTGATAACTGCTTCTGACAAGACTCATTACTTTGTTAGAGCAGTAGAAGCAGGAGGAGGAAATGACGGAAAGGTTCAATCTGCAAATTCAACAAGAGCAAGTATAAAAAGAGAAACCGTAATATTTATTCCAAATGCTTTCACACCTCGTGCAGCCGAAGGTAATAACGAAATATTTAAACCTACATGCTATTTCGTTAAGCAAGGTACATATTCAATGAGAATTTACAATAGACAAGGTGCATTGATATTTGAAAGTCACGATACTGAAATAGGTTGGGACGGAACCTTTAAAGGAGAATACTGTCACCCTAATACATATATATACATAATAGAATTTGTAAATTCAGATGGCGAAAAAGTTGTGAAAAAAGGAACTTTAGCACTCGTAGAATAAAAAGAAATAAGAAAAATCATGAACAAAATAGAAACTATACTTACCCCTGCACTTTATCCATTTCGCAAAATGAATGGAGAACACAATGTTGTAGTAGTAGATATTCTTAGAGCAACAACCTCAATCTGCACAGCACTTGCCAATGGAGCAAAAGCACTAATTCCTGTTCGCACAATAGAAGAAGCAAAGGCATATAAAGATAAAGGATACCTTGTAGCAGGCGAAAGAATAGAAGATACATTTCCATTTGCCGATTGGGGAAATTCTGCTTTGGAGTTTACAAAAGAAAGAGTTGAAGGAAATGAAATAGTACACTCTACAACAAATGGAACAGTTGCTATTTGCCTAACTCAAACAAGTAATCCACATCAAATTCTTATAGGAAGCTTTTGTAATCTCTCTGCTTTGGCAGAATATTTGATTAAACAAGACAGAGATGTGCAAATCTTGTGCTCTGGTTGGAATAATACATTTGCATTAGAAGACGCAGTGTTTGCAGGAGCTTTGGCAGAGGAAATTTTAAAGGCTGATAATTTTGAAAATAAGAACGATTCCACTCAGTGTGTCTTAGAGCTATGGAGGGCAAGCAAAGACAATTTGAGAGAATATATGGAAAAAGCATCGCATATTCATCGTTTAAGAAAGCATAAGATGGACGACGTGTTTGATTACACCTTTATGTTAAACACTTGTGATGTAATACCACTTTTTGAACAAAATAAAATAATAAATGTTAAGTAATAACGTTAAGTAGGTATTAACTAAAAAAACAAAATGACTATGAAAAAAGTATTTTTTGCCTTAGCGGCAGTTTTGATGTTATCTTTAACATCTCAAGCTCAAGTTAAATTTGGAGCAAAAGCAGGTATGAATCTTTCAAGATTTACAGAAAATTTTGAAAATATGAAACCAGGATTCCATGCTGGTGTTTACGCACAAATAAACATTGCACCTATGTTCTCAATTCAGCCAGAAGTTTTGTATTCTATGCAAGGAGCAACAGAAGAAGAAACGAATACAACTCTTGGACAAACAATTACAGCAAAGGGTAGTGCGACTTCTCATAATGTAATAGTACCTGTAATGTTGCAATTCACACCAATAAAATCTTTAACAATAGAAGCAGGTCCTCAATTCGGTTTTAACTTAGGAATGTCTTTGTATAGTGAAGTAACAATGTCTGGACTTGTTGATGATTCTTTTGAAGAACAAGTAGATTTGGATGAAGACGATTACAAAATGTTTGATTTCGGATTAGCAGCAGGATTGAAATATAATGTAACTTCAAATATCAATGTTTACGCAAGATACGTTTTCGGATTAACTCCTGTGTTTGAATACGCAGAAGATTATGGCGATGCAACAATGAACCAAAACCTAATGGTTGGAGTAGGATTTAGTTTCTAATGATTATTAAAATTATTTCTTTGAATTAGAAAAATAAAACGGCGTTTTAGAAAATTATTTCTTTGATTTATTTTTTTAAAACGCTATTTTATTATAATTTTGCAATGAAATTGTTAGCATTTACTGAAAAGAATTACTAATTTTAAAAAATTAAAAAAATGAAAAGAGTATTATTTTTCGTTATGGCTTTAGCAACTATGGCTATAACATCGCAAACACAAGCACAGGTAAAGTATGGTGTAAAGGCAGGGTTGAATTTATCAACTATTACAGAAGAAAACTGGACTATGAGCCCAGGATTTCACGCTGGAGCATACGCTCAAATCAAGTTAATGCCGATGTTGTCTATTCAACCAGAAGTTATGTATTCTATGCAAGGAGCAAATTTAACTACAACAAATAGTTTGCTTGGTCAATCATTGAATACAAAAACTACACTTACATCTCAAAATGTGATTGTTCCTATTATGATTCAATTAACTCCTATAAAAATGCTTACAATCGAAGCAGGTCCTCAATTAGGATTTAACTTAGGAATGTCATCTCATACAGTTGTAACAACAGAAGGCATTGTAAATACAGAAAATGAAACAGATTATACATTTGAATCTGATGAATATAATATGTTTGATTTCAGTGTTGCAGCAGGATTAAGATTAAACCTATCAAACAACTTAAACGTTTATGCAAGATACGTTGTTGGAATGACAGGTATTTTTGTTGACAATGACGAAACAAAGAATCAAAACTTAATGTTTGGAGTTGGATTCTCATTATAAAAGAAAAAAAGAGGACAAAACTAATATCTTGTTTTGTCCTCTTTTGTTTTCCATTTTTCAAAAGGCATTTCAGCCAACGAATGCTTAACCTTTTCTATCGGTAGGCTTCTTTCATTTTCTTTAAGCGGTATTTCATCATAAATATGCTGGTCATCAAAGCCTGCAAGTGCTGCATCTTTTCTTGTAGCGGCGTAATAAATGTGCTGAATCCTTGCCCAATAGATTGCAGAAAGGCACATAGGACAAGGTTCGCAAGAGGAATAAATCACACACTGACTTAATTCAAATGTATTTAAAACCTTACATGCTTCTCTTATGCAATTAACCTCTGCGTGAGCTGTAGGGTCGTTGTCAATCGTTACACTATTTCCGCAACTTGCAATAATCTTTCCGTCTTTTACTATCACTGCTCCAAAAGGTCCACCTCCTTTGTCAATATTTTCCATTGCCTTTTCGATAGCCTTTTGTAAAAAGTAATTATGTTCCATATTTCTATCCTTTTTCTAAGAGAAAAACGTGGTTTTGTTATTTTTCTTATCTTTGCACCTTAAAAAATATTAAAAAGATGAAAAGAATATTAACTTTATTGTGTGCAGTATGTTTCACATTCTCTTTATCTGCACAAAAAGTAGTAGAAAATTATTCACTACTCTCAACGGCTGAAATACAAAAGCCATTTATAATAGACAGTCTTGACAATAACGGAAAAGCATTCAATCTTTTAACAGATTTCAAATGCTTATCAGCAGATGAAAGCAAGGCAGTGAAAACCTCAGTTGATGAAAACGGATATTTAAACTTTGCAAAGCAAGACAAAGACTATGTCGTATCGCTTGGGTTTAGAGTAAAAACCGATAAAAAAGAAAAGCTAACTTTCAAAGTTATAAGCAACTGTGCTTTTAAAGCAGACTTTGTAGAAAAAAGCAAAGAAAAAAATGAAGAAGTCTTAGATACAATAAAAATTTCCTTAGACTACAATCAAGGAATCAAAGACATATTTTTAAATCTTTTAGTAAGAGAAAACTCTCAACTTAAAATAGAGGTTGAAGGTGAAGCATTGCTTGGAGATTTCTCAATGAAAACACCTTTGGGTTTAGAAACAATGCTTCAAGGCAAAACCCTTAATAGTGTAAGCCTTTCTCCAAAAGGTAATTTCTATGTATTGAAAAGCAGAGAAACCGACAATAAAGGTAAAAATAATTGGAAATGGGAATTATACACAAAAGAACATAAACTAATCTTTGCAAGTGAAAAGAATTATGGTGTAGCATGGTTGCCAGAAAGCGAAATGCTTTACTATACTGAAAAGATAAACGGAGAAAACTCATTGCTTGTTTTCAATCCAAAGGACTTATCTACAAGCGTTATCGCAAAAAATATTCCAAGTGGTAGCATTAGTTTCCTTGATAACGAACAAGGATTTATCATAACAGTATCAGATAAATTTGATGCAAAGAAAAAAGATGTAGAACTTCTACAATCACCAGAGGATCGTTCTGATAAAAATTGGAGAAATCGTACAAATCTTTGGCTATATCGTTTAGGTACAGCATCACTTCAAAGACTAACATTCTCTTCTCATAATGTTTATTTATGCGATGTTAATTCCACATCAGACAAAATCTTATTTGCAGTTTCATACGACAAATACACAGAACGTCCTTTCGGATACAAGAAATTCTATGAAATGGACTTAAACACAATGCAAACAGAACTAATATGCGAAGACAAGTTTGCATACGGAGTTCAATACATAGACGATAACACACTCCTTTTCACAACATCAGCAGAGGGCTTTAATTCAGTTGCAGCAAAGATTGGCAAAAAACAAATCGCAAATATGTATCACTACACATTAGTTGCAATGAACAAAGCAGACAAATCATTAAACCCTATCTTAAAAGACTTTAATCCATCATTAAACTCATACGAAATAATAGGCAATAAACTCTATATGACAACAGTAGATAAAGACTCAGTTAATGTTTATTGCATGGATTTAAAAACAAATCAAATCAATAAACTTGACTTAACAGGCGATATGATTTCTTCATTCACAATAGACAAAGCAGGCAAAAAGGCAATGTATATAGGAGAAAACTACAATAAGCCACAACGTCTATTTGAATATGATTTCACAGCAAGCAAAGAACTATATTTCCCTAAAAAAGACATGTATGCACAAATGGAAATAGGAGAAATGTTTGATTGGGACTTCGATTACAAAAAAACAACAATAGAAGGAAGATACTACTTGCCAGCAGACTTTGATTCAACAAAGAAATATCCAATGATAGTATATTACTATGCTGGTACAACACCAACCGAAAGAGCATTCACTTGGCGTTACTCTCCATATCTTTACACAGCAAGAGGCTATGTTGTATATGTACTTAACCCTTCAGGAACAATAGGCTACGGACAAGAATTTGCAGCACGCCACGTAAACGCTTGGGGCGAAAGAACAGCAGATGAAATCATAGAAGGAGTAAAACTATTCTGCAAAGAACACAGCTTTGTTGATGCAACAAAGATAGGCTGTATGGGAGCAAGCTATGGAGGATTTATGACACAACTATTAGTAACAAAAAGCGACATATTCGCTTGTGCAATCTCACATGCAGGAATCTCAAACATAACATCATATTGGGGAGAAGGCTATTGGGGATACTCTTACTCAACAGCAGCCTCTGCACACTCATATCCATGGAACAATCCTGACCTTTACACAAAACACTCTCCACTTTTCTCAGCCGATAAGATAACAACACCACTTCTATTATTACACGGCTCATCAGACACCAACGTTCCAATAGGAGAAAGCATACAAATGTACAACGCACTACGCCTATTAGGAAAAGATGTAGCCTTTATAAGCGTTAAAGGAGAAGATCACGGAATAGTAGATTACGAAAAACGATTAGAATGGAACAACTCAATCTACGCATGGTTTGACAAATATTTGAAAAACGACAAATCATTCTGGGAAAGCCTTTATCCATCAAACAATTTGAACGACTAAGCAACAATGAAAGAGAAATTATTAAAATACTTTCCACAATTAAGCCAACATCAATTAGAACAATACGAACTATTGGCAAAAGAATTTCTTTCTTGGAATGAGAAAATCAATCTCATTTCAAGAAAAGATACAGACAATATCTTTGAACACCATATCCTTCACTCGCTTGCAATAGCAAAGGTGTGTAAATTTAAACCACAATGCGAAATAATGGATATAGGAACAGGAGGAGGATTTCCAGGATTGCCACTTGCGATAATGTTTCCCGAAACAAAATTCTATTTAGTTGATAGCATAGGAAAGAAAATCAAAGTAGTACAAGCCCTTGTAGAAGCCTTAGGATTGAAAAATGTAGAAGCCGAGCAAATAAGAGCCGAAAACGTAAACCGCCAATTTGACTTCATAGTATCAAGAGCCGTAACCTATTTGCCAGATTTTATGCAATGGACAAAAGGCAAGATTTCAAAAATCCAATACCACGACCTTGCAAACGGAGTATTGTATCTAAAAGGAGGCGATTTAACAGAAGAACTCTCAACCATTAAAAACAAGTATAAAATCTACGACATAGACCAATACTTTGAAGAAGAGTTCTTTGAAACCAAAAAAGTAATACACGTAAAAATCGCAAAATAAACAATAAACCAAAAAGGAAAACGTTTAAGAAATAGATTTTTTCTTTTTCATGGGCTTTATTTATCAGCGGGAGTTTTGAAAAGAACTTCCGCTTTTTTTTGTTTTCTTTCCCAAAAACTTAAATCATACTTTAAATATTTATGATTTTTCTTGATTATTTAAAGTATGTTTAAAATTATTATTATTTTTGCAAAGAATTTAAAACATAATTAAAATAAGAATATGAAAATACCAAGTAATATATACAGTAGAGATATTTATATTGAAAGAATAAAACCTTTTATGAGAACAAATACCGTAAAGGTTATGATAGGGCACAGACGTGTCGGAAAGAGTTTTATCTTTTTTCAACTAATAGAACTTATAAAAAGCGAAGAAACAAATCCTAACATCATCTATATAAACAAAGAAGATTTAGACTTTGAGTTTATTGTTAATTATAGAGATTTATATGACTATATAAAGGAACACTTAGTTGAAGGAAGAAAAAACTATATCTTTGTAGATGAAATACAAGAAATAGAAGATTTTCATTTAGCTATTCGTTCCCTCGCATTAGATGATAACAACGATATATACATTACTGGAAGTAACTCGGAAATCTTTTCAAGCGATTTAGCAAATGAATTAGGAGGGCGATACGTTGAGTTTAGAATATATAGTTTATCTTACCTTGAATTTTTACAATTCCATAAACTACCAAACGATGACGAATCTTTGGAAAAATATATGCGTTTTGGAGGCTTACCATACTTAATAAACCTTCCTCTTGAAGAAAGAATAGTAATGGAATACATAAACAGCATATACTCAACCATAGTTTTAAGAGATGTAATAAGAAGAAAAAAAATACGCAATACCATATTCCTTGAACAACTCATTCGTTTCTTAGCAAATAATGTAGGGAGTCTATTCTCTGCAAAAAGCATTAGTGATTTTCTTAAAAGTCAAAAAGTAAATATAGCCTCAAATCAAGTATCCGAATATGCCGATGCACTTGCCGATGCCTTTATTGTACATCGTTTAGGACGCTATGACATAGTAGGCAAACGATTATTTGAAAGAGGAGAAAAATACTTCTTTGAAAATATGGGTATTCGCAATATGATAGCAGGCTATAAACCACAAGATAAAGCAAAGAGATTAGAAAACCTTGTTTGTAATCACTTAATTGTTTGCGGATATGATGTAAAAGTAGGAAGTATATCAACAGAAGAAATAGACTTTGTTTGCACTCGCAATGGCGAAACACTCTATGTACAAGTGGCAGTGGAATTGTCTCGCGCAGAAACCATAGAACGTGAATTTGGTAACTTATTAAAGATAAAAGACAACTACCCAAAAATAGTAGTATCAGCCGAACGCTCCTTTGAAAACAGTTTTGAAGGAGTAGAACATGTGTATATTAAAGACTTTCTTTCCTCAAACCTAAAAGGAAGTATATTTAAGTAAAATCAAAAGACAATTACTTTGAAGAAGAATTCTTTCAAACCAAAAAAGTAATCCACGTAAAATGCGTGAAATAAGAAAAAAAGCAGAAGCAAGAAACAACTTCTGCTTTTTTAAATTTTTTCTTTGCTTTTTTTTCTACTTTATCAAAGGGGGTGTCAATTTAACTGACATAGGGGTGTCAATTTGACTGACAGACATGAATAATATTATAAATAATATAAAAAAATAATAATATATTTATAAAAGAGAGATTTTTTCTTTGTTTTAAAAAAACGATTCTTAGCTTTAAAAAATTGATTCTTTGATTCGCTAAAATTTTTCTTTGTTTTTTTCAGATTTTTCTTTGTTTTTTCGGAAAAATTCTTTGTTTTTTTTGAAGCAATATAAAGAGCTTAGTTACATGAGTTTTGAATTTATGGAAACGAGTTTAGATATTAAAATTATTTTCTTAACTTTGCAATTGGGTTAATTTCTTACTTATAGTATCATATGAAGAATAAAAATAAATATGGTCAATATTTTACGATAGATAGTGTTGCACAATTTATGGTGCAATTAATTCAGCATGATAAAGATGCTAGAATTTTAGAACCTTCATGTGGTAATGGTATTTTTTTAAAGTATCTAGAACGTTTCAGTTTTTCAAATATTTCTGCATATGAGATAGATAAATGTTTAGGGAAAGATTATCCTTACATTAAATATGAAAGTTTTGTTACTAGTCCAATAGAACCTTATGATGTAGTTATAGGTAACCCTCCTTATATTAGATGGAAGAATTTAGAACAAGAATTAAAAAGTGAATTATCTAACTCTGCTCTTTGGAATAGATATTTTAATAGTTTATGTGATTATCTTTTTATATTTATTTTAAAAAGTATTAAACAACTAACCGATAATGGAGAGTTGATATTTATTTGTACTGAATATTGGATGAATACAACTCATTCAGATACATTAAGGGAGTATATGCTTGAGAATGGATATGTTTCAGAGATATATCATTTTAAAGAGGCTCCATTGTTTGATGGTGTAAGTGCTTCATTTGTAATTTTTAGATACGTTAAAAGTTTGAAAAAAGCAAATTATATTACTCTGTACAAATATAATCAAAAAGGAGAACCTTCTTACGAGGACTTGATTACTTATACATGCTTTGATAAAATTACTATTCCTCAATTTAGTAAGGGTAAAAGATGGTTGTTAGCAACACAAGAAGAACAAGAAGATTTAAATGCTTTTGAAACTAAATGTAAAAGGAATACAAAAGGATTGTTTGATGATGAAGAATTGGATTGTATAGGAAATATATGTGATATAGGAAATGGTATGGTTTCAGGTCTTGATAAAGCCTTTAATGTGTCATCAATACAAAATATGAATTCTTATGAGCAAAATCATGTTATAAATGTATTAAAAGCAAAGGATTTAGAACAATACACTTATACTTCTAAAAGTAAGTATTTCTTTATTCAAAATTCAATAACAGAGGTGGAGTTTAAAAAAGAATGTCCGAATGTTTGTCGGCATATTATCAATCACAGAGAAGATTTAGATAAAAGGTATAATTATGGGAAGAATATAAATTTTTGGGAATTTGTTTTTCCAAGGAATTTATCTTTGTTTTCAAGGAAAGAACCAAGAATTATGGTTCCATGTAAAGAGCGTATTTCACATAAAGATTATTTTAGATTTGTATTGGCAGATGAACATTATTTCCCATTACAAGATGTAACTTGTCTTTTAAAGAAAAAAAGTTGCCGTGAAAGTATAGAATATATTACAGCGTATTTAAATAATCATAGAGTATTTAAATGGTTGTGTTATAATGGTATTGTAAAAGGTGCAATTGTTGAGTTTTCAGAAAAACCTATAGCAAGTATTCCATATAGGGGCATAGATTGGAAAAATTCACATGAAGTTGAGGCTCATGATATTATTACAACTTCATTACGTCAGTATATGCAAACTAAAAGTAGTAAGTATTTGAATGAAATTAGTAAACAATTTGATTATTTATTTATATGATAGCAAAGAATTATATAGAGCTAATTTCCTCTTTGAAAGGAAACGTTGTAGATAGACCAAACAAGAAAGGTACGGGAACATTATCAGGGCATGCAGCAGGAGAACCATTTGAGAAACTTACTTACAAAATATTGAAAGAAAAGTTTCCTAGTAATATTTATAAACAATATGAATTTTTAAATGACCTTTATTTAAAAAATCCTCGTTCTATAACGGTTCAAGATAAGTATGCGTTAATTAATTCACCTGTTGCGTTATTTTTGCTTAGTCGTGGGGATAAAGCAACTAAAGAGTGGGATGTAGAAAATCCTTTTGAAGAAAAACAAAATGATACAGCAGATATTTTATGGTATAAAGATAATGTTTTTAGTATTATAGATATAAAAACAAGAAATATATCTAAAGATGCTCAACCTCCAAATATTATATCTTCATATAAACTTGCTAATATGTGTGCGTGCATGATAGATAATAATGATTTTGATTCTGTTAAAATTAATTATATTGAAATTGATTGGGAGGAAAAAGACGAAACTTTAAAATGTATTGATGCTCATTGGAAGGATTTATTTAAATGTAATCCTGATAATTTGTATATAAATTGGGCTGCGGCAATGCAAATACAATTTCATGTGTGTGATTTGAATCAAAATTTTAATGGTACAACAGAAGAATGGGCAAGAAGGTATCTTAAAACATTTGTTAAAAGTGCTAAAGAAAGGTGTCAAAATATGTATGAAAAGTTCGTTGTGCCATTTGAGAAATATATAGAGGTGTAAATCGATGTCTGAAAATAAATTGTTTTTGTTTTAATATGCACTTGTTTATGGAATGGTTTTTGGCGATTGCAGGAATCTTGTTTGGAGGAGGAATGCTTGGAAAATTGATAGAGTTCTTTATTAAAAGATATGATGAAAAAAAGAAATCTTACAAAGAAGTTTATTTGAAAATTCATAAAAAACTATGTAGTTATAGTCAAGATTTGCAAAATATTTTTTTTAATAGTGTAAAAAAAATTACAGGGGTTAAAGAAGATGTTAGGCAGAAATTAGATATTGTAAGAAACTACAAAGAAGAAATAAAGGGATTGGATTCTCAAATAAAGAGACAAGAAACTAAGTGTAAAAAACAAAAAACAAATAATGATAATTGTATTGAATGTGATAATAAGCGTAAAAGGAGACTTATCGCATATGATGCTATGCAAAAGGAGTTAAAGGAGTCTGATTTATTACTTCAACAATTGAAATATTGGGCTATTAATGATGATATGGTTTGTAAAATTATAGTGAAATACACAAGTTTGCATAATTATATGTTGGCTTGTAATGTGAAAAATAATAAAATATATAAAGGATTAGAAAATATAGATTTTCAAACATCAAACATGCTTATGGGGATATATAGGAGTGAAAAAGAAAATTTTGCAGATTTGTTAATAAAGCAAATAGAAAATATTGACAATGTTTTAGTTTTAATATCAAAAGAATTATAAAAACTTAGGACTTTGTTTATAAATTTTTAAAGAAAAAGAGTGTAAGTTTTGTTGCTTACACTCTTTTGTTTTTCAGCGGAAAGTGAGGGATTCTTTCTTACGAAAGCGTCTTCGACGATAACGAACCCTTGGGTTCGAACCTTCAAAAACAAAAAAAGGAAGTCTAACGACTTCCTTTCTCTTTGGCGGAAAGTGAGGGATTCGAACCCCCGGACCCGTGAAGATCAACGGTTTTCAAGACCGCCGCATTCGACCACTCTGCCAACTTTCCGTGTGCAAAGGTACGGCATTTTTCTTTACTGCCAAATTATTTCGGAATTTTTGTGTTTTCTTTTTTCTTAGTTTTTTGATTTATAGGCTGAAAAAAATTATTTAATTCATTTATTTTTAAATTTTGTAAATAGGCGAAAATATAGTATCTTTGCAGTTTAAAGAAAAAATAATAAAAAAGATATAGTATGGAAAAGAAGGATTTATTAAAAGAAGTTGTAAAGCATGTAGATATTAAACAAATTGATTCTACACAAATTATTGATGCAATGCGTGATATGAGTTTCTCTTCAAGAGATACTGCTAACGCTGCTGATATTTTTCAAAGAATGATGAACGATAAGGAATGTTCTGTTATATTAACATTGGCTGGTAGTACTTCCGCAGCTGGTTGTATGCAAGTTTATGTTGATATGGTGAAAAATAAAATGGTAGATTGTATTGTTTCTACTGGTGCTTCTATAATTGATATGGATTTCTTTGAAGCCTTAGGTTTCAAACATTACAAGGGAACTCCTTTTATTGATGATAAGTATTTGAGAAGTAACTATGTTGATAGAATCTATGATACTTACATTGATGAGGAAGAACTTCAAAATTGCGATGCTACAATTAAGATGATTGCTGATTCATTGGAGCCTCGTCCTTATTCTTCAAGAGAGTTTATTTGGGAACTTGGTAAATGGTTGTCAGAAGGTAATGCTAAGAAAAAAGATAGCTTGATTCAAACTTGTTATGAACACAACGTTCCTATCTTTGTGCCTGCTTTCTCTGACTGCTCTGCTGGTTTCGGATTGGTAATGCACCAAGTGGCAAATCCTGAAAAGCATTTGTCTATCGATAGCGTAAAAGACTTTTTGGAATTGACTCAAATCAAAATCAAAGCTGGTACAACAGGTTTGTTTATGGTAGGTGGTGGTGTTCCTAAAAACTTTGCACAAGATACTGTTGTTTGTGCTGAGGTTTTAGGAAAAGATGTTGATATGCACAAGTATGCTGTTCAAATCACTGTTGCTGATGTTAGAGATGGTGCTTGTTCTTCTTCTACTTTGAAAGAGGCTTGCTCATGGGGTAAGGTAGATACTACTTTTGAACAAATGGTTTATGCTGAGGCTACAACTGTTGTTCCTTTGATTGCTTCATACGTTTATCACAAGGGTGATTGGCAAAAGAGAGAAGCTAAGAATTATGCTAAATTGTTTTAATTGATAAAAATACTTTAACGCAATATGGAAAAAAGCAAATTAGGCTTAGATTTTAATAAAGTGGCACATGCAAAAGAGCTTGCTAAGGTTATTTCTGACCAAGTGCAAGATTTCGTTGCTGGTTATTCAACTGTTGCTTGCGAAAGAACTTTGTGCCGTTTAATGGGTGTTGATGGAATAGATGAAAGCGGTGTTCCATTGCCAAATGTTTTGGTTGATTACCTTAAAGAAAAGGGTATGCTTTCAAATGGTGTTTTACCTGTGCTTGGAAATGCTGTTATGCAAACAGGAAAAACTCCAAACGAAATTGCAGAATTGGTTGGAAAAGGTGAGTTGGATATAACTACTCTTGCTCAAGGTGATATGGAAAAAGCAAAAGAAGCTTTGCAACCATTCATCGACCAATCTATGGAAAGAATTAAAGCTAATAGAAAACGTAGAGAAAACTATATTGAAACAATAGGTGAGGGTCAAAAACCATACTTATATATTATAGTTGCAACAGGTAATATTTATGAAGACGTTATTCAAGCTCAAGCTGGTGCAAGACAAGGTGCAGATATTATTGCTGTTATCCGTACAACAGGACAATCTTTATTAGACTATGTTCCTTACGGTGCAACTACTGAAGGATTTGGTGGTACTTTTGCTACACAAGAAAACTTCCGTATAATGCGTAAAGCCTTAGACGAAGTAGGAGAAGAAGTTGGACGTTACATTAGATTATGTAACTACTGCTCTGGTTTGTGTATGCCTGAAATCGCTGTAATGGGTGCTTTGGAAGGATTAGATGTTATGTTGAATGATGCACTTTATGGTATCTTATTCCGTGATATCAATATGCAAAGAACTCTTATTGATCAATACTTCTCACGTGTAATCAACGGCTTTGCAGGAGTTATAATCAATACAGGAGAAGATAACTATCTAACAACTGCTGATGCTTTTGAACAAGCTCACACAGTGTTAGCTTCTGACCTTATCAACGAACAATTAGCTTTCGCAGCAGGATTGCCAGAAGAACAAATGGGATTAGGACACGCATTTGAAATGACTCCTGATTTAGAAAACGGATTCTTATATGAGTTAGCACAAGCTCAAATGATAAGAGAAATCTTCCCTAAAGCACCTTTGAAATATATGCCGCCAACAAAGTTCATGACAGGAAACATATTCCGTGGACATATTCAAGATGCTTTATTCAATGAAATAGCTATTTGGACAGGACAAGGCTTACAGTTATTAGGAATGATGACAGAAGCAATCCACACTCCATTTATGTCAGATAGATATTTATCAATAGAAAACGCACAATACATATTCCGTAATATGAAAAACATAGGCGATGACTTAGAGTTCAAGAAAGACGGAATAATGCAAACAAGAGCTAAAAAAGTATTGGACGATGCTATTGAGTTATTAGAAAAGATGACAGAAGAAGGATTGTTCAAAGCATTAGAAAAAGGAATCTTTGCGGATATAAAACGTCCGTTTGATGGAGGAAAAGGATTAGCAGGAGTATTCGCAAAAGGAGAACACTACTACAATCCATTTATTGACTTAATGAAAGGAAAAGGAGGACAACAATAATGAGTGGCGGATTATATTCAATGGAAGCCAAGAACTTCGATACAGAACTTGACTTAACCAAAGTAAAACCATACGGAGATACAATGAACGATGGTAAAACTCAATTAAGTTTTACATTACCTGTTCCTTGTGGAGATGAAGCAATAGAAGCTGCAAAACAACTTATGAAAAAGATGGGATTTGAAAACCCACAAGTTGTATATTATAAAGAATTAACAGAAGGCTTTACATTCTTCAACTGTTACGGAAGCACAGTGCATACAGTAGATTACTCTACAATCCATGTTCCAAAAGTAGAATCTAACGTTATGGATATGCACGAAACAGACGAATTTATCAAAGAAAGAATCGGAAGAAAAATCGTAGTAGTAGGAGCATCAACAGGAACAGACGCTCACACAGTAGGTATAGACGCTATCATGAATATGAAAGGCTATGCAGGACACTACGGATTGGAACGCTATGAAATGATAGAAGCTCTAAACATGGGAGCACAAGTATCAAACGAAGAATTTATAGCAAAAGCCATAGAACTAAACGCAGACGCATTATTAGTATCACAAACCGTTACACAAAAAGACGTACACATTCAAAACCTTGTAGAATTGGTTGAAATGTTAGAAGCAGAAGGATTAAGAGACAAAGTAATCCTATGCTGTGGCGGAGCAAGAATCTCACACGAACTTGCAAAAGAATTAGGATACGATGCAGGCTTTGGAATGAACACATACGCTGACGACGTAGCTTCATACGTAGTAGAAGAGTTGGCAAGACGTATGGGAAAATAAAACAAACCAAGAACAAAACAACAAACAAATATGGATAAGAATCAAGTAAGAGAAGTTATAGCAAAGCGAGCAGCTTTGGAACTTCAAGATGGATTCGTAGTAAACTTAGGCATAGGAATACCAACCCTAATACCAAACTACCTAAAACCAGGAGTAAATGTATTACTTCAAAGTGAAAACGGATTGATAGGAATGGATTCAGATGCTAAACCAGGAGAAGAAAACCCAGAATTGATAAACGCAGGCGGTGGATTTATCACAATGATAGACGGAGCCGCAACCTTCGATTCAGCAACTTCATTTGCTCTAATCAGAGGAGGACACGTAGATGCCTCAATCCTTGGAGCAATGCAAGTAGATGAAAACGGCGACTTAGCAAACTGGATGATACCTGGAAAGAAAATCCCAGGAATGGGAGGAGCAATGGACTTGCTTGTAGGAGCAAAAAGAGTAATCCTTGCAATGGAACACACTGCAAAAGGAAATCCAAAAATCCTTAAAAAATGTACATTGCCACTAACAGCCAAAGGACAAGTAAATATGATAATCACTGAAATGGGCGTTATGGAAATCACACCAAAAGGAATAGTATTGACAGAAATACACCCAGAATTCACAGTAGAAGAAGTTCAAGCCGCAACAGAAGCAGAACTAATCATATCAGAAAACCTAATACCAATGCAACAATAAAGCATTAAGTAAATAAACTAAAAAGGTTCGGTTAATCAGCCGAACCTTTTTTTATTATGTGTATATGCAATAAAAGATTTTTTTTTGAGTTTTTTTAATAAAAGTTGTATATATTTTAGTTTATGTTGAGTTTGATTATAATTCTTATTGTTCGTTTTTTTAATATATATTTTATATGTAAGAATAAATTCATTTGATATTGCTTGTGTTGTTTCAAACTTATCGATACACAACGTTCTCGTTATATCGTAGCAAGCGTATAATACAAAAGGGCAAGGATATTTATAAATAAAAAGGAGGTGTAATATGAATGATAAAAAATGGTTGATAGTATCTTTTTTATGTATAATATTATTATCGGTAACACTTATATGGAAAGTTGCATTTGATAAACCAGATGTTGCAAAAATTTCACATCGTATTATAGGAGAGGAAGGTTTTGATAAAACAGAGTATGACAGTATTGTAATAAAATATGATACGATTTATATACATAAAGATGGTAATATAACAAATAACTATCCACTTTTTAATACAATAAAGCATTAAGTAAATAAAAACTAAAAAGGTTCGGTTAATCAGCCGAACCTTTTTTTATTATGTGTTGTGTGTTTTTAGAAGAATAAAGATAATTCATAACTTCCCGAATAAGCGTATGTTAAAGGAAAAGAACTGACTTGAACACTAACTACAAAAGAATGAGCTTTATCTACATTATATTAGTAATCAATAAATAATTCTTTGTTTTAATTTTTTCTTTCTTTGATTTATTTTTTTCTTTCTTTGCTTTATTTTGCGTTTTCTTTGAAAAAAGGTGAGTGAATATCAAAAAAAAATGTATATTTGCAAACTTAAAGAATTTAATTTTTTATTTAATAATCCAATATTTTAAATATAGTAATATGAAAAAAGGATGTAGATACGGTACTCACCGTGTGATTGAACCAAAAGGAGTGTTGCCTCAACCAGCAAACAAGGTAGATAACAATATGGATGAAATTTATGATAATGAAATCCTTATTGATGTTCAAACTTTAAACATTGACTCTGCTTCATTTACTCAAATTGAAGAACAAGCAAAAGGCGACAAAGAAGAAATCGCAAAAATAATGATGTCTATCGTTGAAAAACAAGGAAAACATCGTAATCCTGTAACTGGTTCTGGTGGTATGTTACTTGGAACAGTTGAAAAAATAGGTGATGCTTTAATTGGAAAAACTGATTTAAAAGTTGGTGATAAAATAGCTACTTTGGTTTCTTTATCATTAACTCCACTTCGTATAGACAAAATCAAAGATATTCGTCCTGATATAGACCAAGTAGATATAGATGGTAAAGCTATTTTATTTGAATCAGGAATTTACGCAAAAATACCTGCTGACTTACCTGAAAACTTAGCTTTATCTGCATTAGACGTTGCAGGAGCTCCTGCTCAAACTGCAAAACTTGTTAAACCAGGTGATACAGTTGTTATCATTGGAGCAGGTGGAAAATCTGGTATGCTTTGCTGCTACGAAGCTAAAAAACGTGCTGGCGTAACAGGTAAAGTAATCGGAATATGCCACAGCGAAAGAAGTACAAAACGTATGATGGATTTAGGATTCTGTGATGAAGTATTCTCAGCAGATGCTACTCAACCAGTTCCAGTAATGAAGAAAATAGAAGAATTAACTAACGGACAAATGGCAGATGTTTGTATCAACAACGTAAATATCCCTGATACAGAAATGACATCTATCCTTGTTACTAAAAACACAGGAGTTGTTTACTTCTTCTCTATGGCAACTTCATTCACAAAAGCAGCCTTAGGAGCAGAAGGAGTTGGTTCTGACGTTACAATGATAGTTGGAAACGGATATACAAAAGGACACGCTGAAATCACTCTTCAAGAATTAAGAGAATGTGAAGCGTTGAGAAAAATATTCACAGAACTATACGCTTAATTTTAAATATAAAAAACGATGCAAGTTAATAGACGTCAAGAGTTGTTTCCAAACGTATCGGACGAACAATGGTTCGATTGGAAATGGCAAGTTAAAAATCGTATAGAAACCTTAGAAGACTTAAAGAAATATATCTCTTTAACTAAGGAAGAAGAGGAAGGAGTTGCCAATGCTTTAAAAACATTAAGAATGGCAATCACTCCATACTATCTATGTTTGATTGATGTAAACAATCCAAATGACCCTGTTCGCCGTCAAGCAATTCCAACAGGAGCAGAATTACATCAAGCAGATGCAGACTTATTAGACCCTCTTCACGAAGACGAAGATTCACCAGCACCAGGACTTACTCACCGTTACCCAGATAGAGTATTGTTCCTTATAACAGATATGTGCTCTATGTATTGTCGTCACTGTACTCGTAGAAGATTTGCAGGACAAAACGACTGTGAATCAACACAAGACAGAATTGACAAATGTATAGAATATATTGCAAAAACTCCACAAGTAAGAGACGTATTACTTTCAGGAGGAGATGCACTTATGGTGAACGATAAGATGTTAGAATCAATCATTCAACGTCTTAGAGCAATCCCACACGTAGAAATCATTAGAATTGGTTCTCGTACACCAGTTGTATGTCCAATGAGAATAACTGATGATTTGGTAAATATGTTGAAGAAGTATCACCCAATATGGTTAAATACTCACTTCAATCACCCTAATGAATGTACACCAGAAGCAAAAGCTGCATGCGAACGCTTAGCAAATGCAGGTATTCCATTAGGTAACCAATCAGTTCTTTTAAGAGGAGTAAACGATGATGTAAGAGTATTCAAAAAACTTGTACACGAATTAGTTAAAATGAGAGTACGTCCTTACTACATCTACCAATGCGACCTTTCTATGGGATTGGAACACTTCCGTACACCTGTATCAAAAGGTATCGAAATCATAGAAAACCTTCGTGGACATACATCAGGCTATGCAGTACCTACATTCGTAGTAGATGCACCAGGAGGAGGCGGAAAGACTCCTGTAATGCCACAATATGTAGTTTCTCAATCACCAAACAGAGTAGTGTTAAGAAACTTTGAAGGAGTGATAACAACATACACAGAACCTGAAAACTACATACCAGGTGAATGTGATGTAGATTTCTTAAAAGGAACAGAAATCAAAAATGATGGAGTTGCTTCTTTATTACAAGGAGAAAAACTATCATTAGAACCATCACACCTTGCACGTCACGAAAGAGTGAAAAAGAACTAAATAAATCCTTGAAGGAATGCCTTTTATTGAGGAAGTTCTAAAATACAAAAGCATTTCCTTCGTAGGAATGGAAAAAAATGCGGGGAAGACTCAAACACTAAATTATGTGCTTGGTCGTCTCCGCACTTTTTCTAATATAAAGCTTGCATTGACTTCCATAGGAGTAGATGGAGAAACAGTAGATATAGTAACCTCTACCTCAAAGCCAGAAATAGAAATCTATCCCGATACAACCTTTATAACCTCACAAGCCCTCTATGCACAAAAAGAAATCGTTAGTGCCATAGAAGAAATCTCAAAAGAAACAACAGCATTAGGCAAACTCATTACAGCCAAAGCCATAACAAGAGGAAAAGTTCTACTTGGAGGGCCAAGCAACAATAAAAGCCTAAAAGAATTTATAGAAAAACTCACACAAACTCACGATATAACCCTTGTAGATGGAGCCTTATCGAGAAAATCCTTTGGAAGCCCCTCAATTACGCAAGCAATGATACTCTCCACAGGAGCGTCGCTCTCAGCATCACTTCCTGTGGTAGTAAAAAAAACCAAATTCATCTATCAAATGACACAGCTCCCACAATATAGAGAGCATTACGAAGACTTGCAACAAATAGAAAGCGGAATATACGCCATAACCCAAGAAGGAATCATAGACTTGCAAATCCCTTCCCTGATGATGATAGATAAATACAAAGACAAAATCTTTGCAAAAGGCACACGCATTTATGTAGCAGGAGCATTGAACGATAAATTCGTGCAATTTCTCAAAATTCAAAAAAACATAAAAGAAATAGAAATCATAATCAAAGACTTTACCAAAATCTTTGCACAAGAAGACAACGTATTACAATACCTAAACAAAGGAGGACAAATCAAAGTCCTTGAAAAAACCAACCTAATAGCCATCACTGCCAATCCAATTTCGCCAACAGGCTATAATTTCAATAACGAAGAAATGTTAGAGGCACTCCGAAAAGAGATACCAATCAATATATATAACATAAAACAAATATAAAAATGACATTCCAACAAGCCATAAGTCAAAACCCAAGCCTACAAGCCATCTATTCACAAATGGAAATCCAAACTCCAATGGCAAGGCATTTACTATTAAACACCCCATTCTCCACAAGCAAACAATGGATAGAACAACAATGGCAAGAAATAGAAGAATGTCAAGCTCATCTCCACACCCTAAACCACCAAAACTCCCAACGCTTCTTTATGCAGCTATCAAACATACACGACATAAAAGGAAGCATAAAACTCTTACAACAAAACCAAATCCTTGATGACGTATCGCTATTTGAAATCAAAGCATTCTCACTAAATATCAAAAAACTAAAAAAAGACTTCCCAACAGAGCTATTTCAACTACCCGACCTACAAGAAGTAATCAATATCCTTGACCCAGAAAAATTAGAAAACCAACAATTCTATATATATTCAGCATACAGCGAAGAACTAAGCCAAGCACGCAAACTATGGCAACAAGCCAAAAGCGAAGAAAACGAACAAAAAGCCCATAGCCTCTATGTCAAAACCCTTGAAATAGAACACCGCATAAGAGAAACCCTTGGCATAAAACTATTCCCATATATCCCAGCCCTATTGAAAGCACTTGACACCGTAGCCAAAATAGACCTCGCCTTCGCAAAAGCAAAACTAACAATAGAATACAACTTCAAGAAAGCCACAATCACAACCGAGAAAAAAATAAAATACCAATCCATCTTCCACCCACTAATTAAAAACTACCAACCAATAGATGTGGAAATAGGAGAGGAAAACTACCTAATAACAGGAGCAAATATGGCAGGCAAAACAATGATACTAAAAACCCTTGCCCTAAATCAACTCCTATTACAATACGGCTTTATGCTCGCCTGCGAAAAAGCCGAACTAACCCTTGTAGAAAACGTCTATACCTCCATAGGCGATGGACAAAACGAAATGCAAGGCTTATCCTCCTTTGCTTACGAGGTGAAGAACCTGCACAATATCATACAAGAAGTAAAAACAAACAAAACCTTCCTTGTACTTGTAGATGAACTTGCACGAACAACCAACCCAATAGAAGGAAAACAATTAGTAGAAGGCTTTCTAAAAGTATGCAATCAAAAAGGAAGCTTCATAGTAGTAACAACACACTATTCCAACATAGAAGCCCCATGCAAACGAATGAGAGTAAAAGGCTTTAAACACCAAGAACTAACCCCACCAATCAAAATAGAAGACATCTCAAAACACATAGACTACTCCCTAATAGAAGACAAAACCAACCAAGTCCCAACCGAAGCCCTAAATCTATGTAAGCTTTTAGCCATAGACCAAGAGTGGCTTTCCTGTTGTGAAGAGAAATAAGGTTGAGACTGTAAATAAGTTTTTCATTTTTTTTAACATTTTTTTTGTAAAATCAAAGCCCGAAATACTACGAAAATTTGAGCTTTGAAATTTTCATTTGCAAATTCCTTAAGCATTTAGAGTTAAGCAAAATCTTGTTAATCAATGGTTTAATATTTTTTAGCCCTTATTTAAGCCATTTTTAAGCCAAAAAAGGCTGTTTTTTTCTTGATTTTGGCAAAATTAAACGGCGTTTGGTTGAAATTAAACGCCGTTTAATTTTTTTTAAACGGCGTCTGGTGAAAATTAATCAGCATTTGGTGAAATTCTATCTTCGTTTCAGCAAAATTACTCTTGATTTTGGTCAATTTTTTTGAGGAGATGAGGTGTTTTTTATTAAGAAAAAGTGTTTATTTATATTTAATAATAGAGAGAAAATTGCATCAAAATCAACTAAAAAAGAAGCCTAAAAATTTTGCTACTATCTAAAACATTCATAAATTTGCTTGCGAAATTATAAACCCTTAAAATTGGAGGAAAAAAAGGAGACAAAGAATAATTACATTTAGACTTTAAAAATTTTAACGACATAAAACAGCGTTTTTGCTTATAATTGGTTTTCTGAAACTTCGACACTTTCATTAAAACTAATCAAAGAATAAGCCAAGAACGCTCACGAGTGAAATCGTGGGCTTCTCTTATTTGATTAGTTAGGTAGTCGAAGACCTCAGAAAACGATAAGAAAAAAGTCCCACGTTTTTTTATGCCCATAAGTCAAAGAAATCAAATTAGAAAATCGCCTTTGGGACTTGGGCAAAGTAAGTGTTAAATAATTAAAAACAAATTAAAATGAAAAGAACATTATTATTTATTTGCACTTTATTATGTGCAAACATGCTTTTAGCACAAACAGAATTTATAGTAGGAAATTTGAAATACAAAGTAAACTCTTCAAATCCGACAGAAGTTTCAGTAGGTAAAGTTGATAATACAATAACAATAGCAAATATTCCTACAACAGTTAGTTATGAAGGAACTACTTATAATGTTACTTGTATTAATTTTAGTGCGTTTACTGTTTGTACTAATTTAACTTCTGTTACTATCCCTAATAGTGTTACTTCTATTCTAGATTATGCGTTTAGTGGTTGCAGTAGTTTAACTTCTGTTACTATCCCTAATAGTATTACTTCTATTGGGAATTATGCGTTCTATGGTTGCAGTAGTTTAATTTCTGTTACTATTCCTGATGCTTCTATTGGAAATAATGCGTTTGATAGTTGTAGTGCTTTAACTTCTATTAATTTGGATATGAGTTCTATTCCTGCTAATTTATTCTCTCAAAGTACTACTTTGCAAAATCTTACTTTTGGAGAGAATGTAACTTCTATTGGTAGCGGTGCGTTTAATGCTTGTTCTTTCTTGCAAAACGTTACTTGCTTGGCGACTACTCCGCCAACTCTTGAAGACAATACTGTTTTCCCTTATCCTAATACTGCAACATTAACTGTTCCTTACGGCACGTTGGAGGCTTATTCTGCTTCTACTTCTTTATGGAATATGTTTTTTGAAGATAGGATTGAAGAAGATTGTAATAATGAAGGAGGAGATAGTGGTTTAGAAGACATAGTAGAAACTCAACTTTCATTTTATCCTAACCCAACTAATAGCAAAATAACTTTCTCTTCAACAATAGAAAGCATAGAAGTAATAGACTTAACAGGAAGATGTGTTCTTACTTTCTCTAATGCAAGAGAAATAAACATTGAATCATTGCCAAGTGGTGCGTATTACTTACGCTTAACAAACAACGACAAAGCTATAATGCGAAAAGTTATTAAGGAATAAAAAGAAATTAAAAACAAAAAAAAAGGTTCGGCATTAGTCGAACCTTTTTGATTTAGTAATAAAAAATAAGTATAAATGGATTTATTATTGCTTGCTGATTACTTTTGTTGGGCAGGTGAAGGTTTCAAAGTCTAATACGTAATTGCCTGCGTAATCAAACACAAAACATCTGCCGTTTGATGAGTAGTCTTTTGCGTCTGTGATGAAGATATTATTTTCATCGTGAGAGATTTTATAAGGACTCATTATTGATTTATCTGCTGGCATATTTGCAATGAAGTCTTCTGCTGCTGCGTTCAAGTTGTTAGTAGGGATAGTCTTATAAGTCGTTGTATAAGTGGCGTAATCGGTGTTTGTGAAAATGATTTTGTCGCCTACTATATCGAAAGAGTTGATGCTTATATTTGCTCTTTCTTCTATTTCATCTGTTTGAGTATTTATCTTTATAAGTTCTTGTGGAATATCTCCATAGTTTCCTCTTATTTGTGCGTAGATGTATCCGTCTTTTGCTATCATATTTCCTGGGTTTATGCCAGCTTCTATGGTTTTTATCAGATTTAAAGTTTCCAAGTCGTAAACTTCTACTTTGTTATCATAGTTTGGATAGTCCAATCCTCCGTTGCAAGCAACGTATAGTTTGCCATTGCTAATTGCCATTTGTTCAGGATTTCTACCTTGTGTAGTTATAGTTTTATCTATCTTATTTGTTTGTAGATTTATTATGCAAATGTGTCCATCAAAGCAAGATACATATCCGTAAGCTCCTTCTGTTACTATGTTTCTTGGTTGAGGATTTTCGCTTGTTGTAATAGGGATAAGTGCAAGTTTTTCGCAAGTGCGTTTGTTTACTGACATTACGCAGTTGCTACCTGTAACAACGATGTATAGATTACCCAAAGTCTCTGTCATATCATTTGCTGTTTCGCCAAGTCCTTGTCTGTTTATGCTTTGGAATAGGTCGATAGTGTTGCTTTGCTTTACTATGTCGTAAAAGTCAAGAGAGGAATTGTTTCTTCCCATAGTACCTTCACATAATATATAATAGCCTTTGCCTAATTGGGTAGGAGTGTTTGTGTCGTCTTTTCCTGGGTTTGGTTCGCAAGCGCAAAAACTTGCTAATAAAGCGAATAGTACGCTTAAATTAAATAGTTTTCTCATCTTTTTTTATGTTTTTAAAATTTGTATTTTATGCTTAAATTGTAGTTTCTTCTACACATTGGATAACTCTTTATTATTTCATATTGCTCGTTTGTTAGGTTGTTGCAAGAGAGTTTTATTTCGTATTTCTTAATAGTTTTGCTTAAACTGATTGAATGCTCAGAGTATGCGGGTAGGGAGTTTCTTTCTGTGTTTTGATTCATGGTATATCTTTTTCCAACAGCTGAAAGTGTATAAGCAAGGGTTAGTTTTTTATAGTTTATGCTTGCTATTACGTTCCCACTATGGCGTGGGGTATATTGGATTTGGTGCTTATAAGTGTTGCTATTTTTGTCGTCATCTACTGCGTATTGATAATTATAAATCATATTGATATTAAACTTCATATTTTCTTGATTTATAATTCTTTCATTGGTATAGTTTAATTTGAATTCTAAGCCATTTATAAGGACTTTTCCATAGTTTACCATGCTCCATACAAAGAGGTTGTTTCTTGGTACGGCAACTATTTTGTCGGTTACTTTATTGTGATAAAAGTCTGCTGCGAAATAGAAGTTATGATGATTTAAAACACCGAATTGAAAGAATAAAGCAGTGTGAAGATTATATTGTTTCGTTTTTTCTGGTTTTAGGTTTGGTGTTCCTACGACGTTATAGTATAAGTCGTTGAAAGTAGGTGCGCGGAATATATCTTTATAGAATAGACTGATTTCGTAGTTTTCGGATTTAAAGAGTGCGGAAAGGAATGGAGAGATGTGATTTTGCTTCTCAAATGCTTTATGTTTGCTAGCCCAATCTTTTGTGAATGTGTGTAATATGTTGAAATCTATTCTTAGTTTTTGGTATTTGTATGCGCTAGTGATTGCAGAGAGTGATGCAAAGCGAGAAGGGTTGAATTCATAGTTATTTTTGGCATCAAGATTGTTTAATGATAAGTCATTAGTAAGGCTAAATGATAGTGTTTTTGCAGTGTTTTGCCACGCTATTATATTGTTGTAATATATTTCATTTTGCTTATATATGTCTTCTTGAAAGCCTTGAATATTATTATAATAAGGGTCTAAGTATCGAGTGTAATTTAAGCTTGCTTTTAAGTGAGTTTTATAGGATAAATTCTTGTTGAAGTGATGAGTGAAAGCGCTTTGTGCAAAGAAATCTCTGTTCCAAATTCTTTGCGCAGATTTAAGATAATAGAGTGTTGTTGGGCCAGGTAGTCCTTTTTCGTCATAGTAGAAATAAATCTTTGCTTTAAGTGTGCTTTGAGATGAGAAGTCTGCAAATATGTTGCTTTCAATTTTTGCTGAAAACATATCGTTATTTTCTCTTCTTTCTATTGAAGAACTATCGTTTATTCCATTTCCATAGTGTAGGGTGTAAGGATAAGAGCCTTCGTAGTTTACTATTTCGGAGTTAAAGTTAATTATAAGTTTTTCGTTTACCTTTCTATTTATATTTCCATTTATATTAAATAGGTTGAAACTACCGTAAGTAAGCGATAAATCTCCATTGGTTTTTGAGTTAATAGAGAATGAAGGACGACTAGTAGTGATTGAAAGTACGCTACCACTTGCAAGGCTTCTTGCAGTCTGCATATTCATTATGCGATTGCCATTATCAAGACTTAATTCTTCTACATTATTGACAGAGAATTTTGAAAGGTCTATTTGTCCACTTTGAGTGTTGCTTATGCTTACTCCGTCATAAAGTAGATTGGTATGGAGTGAGCCAAGTCCACGAACGGAAATAGTTTTTAGTCCATTAGTTCCACCATAATCTTTTATAGTTACTCCACCAAGATATTTTGCTGCTTGACCAATATCATATACAGGTAATGCTTTTAGTTCTTCTTTTTTGATTTTTTGAGAACTTGATTGTTTATTGTCGTCATGCATTGCAGAGTCTATTACCTCAAACTTGTCGAGTATGACAGTGCGTAAACTATCTTGCGAGAATAATTCGCAAAACGATAATGTGAATAAAATGATTGATATTATACTTTTCTTGCTCATAATTTTAGTCCTTTCCTCGAAGACTTAAATTTATTATTATTTTCGCAAGGCAAGTCTTCTGACTTATTCCATGAATAACGCCTTCCCATTATTGTTTTAACAGTGGCTAAGATTATTATTCATTTTACGGAACATACAGCAGCGGGACTGTTCAGGATTCTCACCTGATTCCTTTTTAATCACTTTGCTTAAAACAAGCATTCGTGAACCATTGCGGGTGCAAAATTATGCTTTTTTTCTGTATCAGCAAAAAAATTATTCTTTTTTTTATTATTCAAAAAAAATGTTATAAGTTTGCAACTTTAAATTTTTAAAATAGTAGAATAATCAAACAAACAAAACAACTTTCTATCTAAATAAAATTAAATGTGTATATGAGCGATTTAATGAATGCTTCCGAAAATCTTGTTGAACAACAAGAGGGAAAAAACGAACAACTACTTCAAGAAAGTATTGAAGAAATAACAAAGAATTACGAAACACTTGAGAGAGAAGACTTGTTAAAAGAATTTCAATCTTTGATTGATGCTAATGACTTTGATGTATTGAAACAAAGCGCAAAACTGATTAAAGCTGCCTTTGATAATAAATCTCAAGAGTTATATGCTGCTGCTTTGGAAAAATTCCTTGCAGATGGAGGAAATAAAGAAGACTACAAAAACGAATTAGATCAACTAGATATAGACTTTTGTAAACTATATGGAGAATATAGAGAAAGAAGACAAAAACACTTGGAAAAACAAGAGCAAGATAAGATTGATAATTTAGAAAAGAAAAAAGCAGTTCTTGAAGAGTTGAGAGTCCTTTTGCAACAAGAGGGTTCTTTGAAGGAAATATACGATACATTTAATCAAATACAAAACAAGTGGAAAGAAATAGGGGCAGTGCCTCGTTCTGAAGCTAATACTTTATGGGAGTCATATCATTTCCTAATTGAAAAGTTCTATGATAAAGTTAAGATCAATAGAGAACTTTTAGAAATAGGTATGAAAAAGAAAATCGCTCTTTGCGAGAGAGTAGAGAATTTATTATTGGAACCTTCTATCAATGATTCTTTCCGTCAATTGCAAGAATGCCATCAGTTATGGAAAGAGATAGGAAGGGTTTCTTCTGATAAGAGTGAAGAGATTTGGGAAAGATTCAAAAAGGCTTCTGATGCAGTGAATAAACGCTGTCAAGAACATTATGAAAAGATAAGAGAAGAACAAAATAATAATCTTTTGGCTAAAACTGCTTTATGCGAAAAGTTAGAAGAATTATTGAAAACAGAACTTGCAACCGTTAAAGAATGGAATGAAGCAACTGAAAAGGTTGATGAATTATTTGAATTATGGAAAACAATAGGCCCTGTTCCAAAAGAAGAAAATGAAAATATATGGAATAGATTTAAAAAACCTATCGACAAGTTCTATGAAGATAAGAAAGTCGCTTTTGCAAAGATGAGAGAGGCGCAAGATGAAAACTATCAAAAGAAAGTTGAGCTTTGCATGCAAGCAGAAATCATTGCAGAAAGAAGCGATTGGAAACGTGCAACAGAAGATTTATTAAAGTTGCAAGAAGAATGGAAGAACGTAGGATATGTTGCAAAGAAACAATCTGATAAATTATGGTTGCGCTTCCGTGAGGCTTGCGATAAATTCTTTGAACGTAAATCTCAGGATTATCAAGAACGTAAACAATCAGAGGGAGAAAATATTGCTAAGAAAGAAGCATTGATTCAAGCTGTAAAAGAATTCTCTTTCACAGAAGATAAGCAACATAACTTAGATGTAATCAAAGATTTTCAACGTCAATGGGCGGAAGTAGGATTTGTTTCTACTAATGAAAGAAACAGATTGTATGCAGAATTTCGTAAAGCGATAGATGCTCACTTTGATAAATTGCAATCAGATTCAATGGAATCTAATTTGAATAACTTTAAAATGAAATTAGATGCTTCTGAAGGTAAGAGAAACCTGTCAAGAGAAAAGAATGCTTTGATGGAGCAAATGCAAAGATTGCAAAATGATTTGATGGTTTGGGAAAACAATCTTGGATTCTTAGCAAATAGTAAACAAGCAGATTTATTGAAAGCAGAGTTTGATAAAAAGATTGAAAAAGCAAAGTCAGAAATACAACTATTGAAAGCAAAGGTTAAATTGCTTGAAGAAAGCGAAAAAAATAAAAACGAATAATTTTTTTAGAATTTGTATTGCTATCTGATATAATTGTTGTATCTTTGCAAACCGAAATTAAAAATAATGTTTAACAATCCGTTTAGTAAAAATGGGCTAAACGGCAAAAAAATTAAGAAATGAAAAAAGATATTCATCCAAAAACTTATAGACTTTGTGCCTTTAAGGATATGTCTAACGAACAAGTGTTTATAACAAGAAGTTGTGCTGCTTCAAGAGAAGAAATAGAAATAGACGGAGTTAGCTACCCTCTAATCAAAATGGAAATCTCTAACACATCTCACCCTTTCTTTACAGGTAAAGTTAAATTGGTGGATACAGCAGGACGTGTTGATAAGTTCATGAATAAGTACAAAAATAGAAAAACTACCTTGAAATAATTTTTTTGAAGGTTTATTCATAAAAGAAAACGTTCTACATTTAAAAGTTAGAACGTTTTTTTTATGCCTATATGATAATATTTTCGTATTTTTGTGCTCCTATATAGTGTAAGAAAAGTTATAAATAAACAATAGTGATAGATATGAATTATATTTTGTTTGATGCATCAAGAGAGGCGTTAAAACCATTGACTTATACACGTCCGGTTTGTGATATAAGAATAGGTATTTTGACAATCAGAGAAAAGTGGGAAAAGTATTTGGGTGAAAAAACTTCAACTGTAACAGAGGATTATTTGTCTGAAAAATACCCAACTATTCATTCTGATGAAATGATGTTGATAAACGGTTCTATTTGTCCAACTCCTGCATTGGTGGAAGCAATAAAGAAATTGCAAATTGGACAAACATTGATTAGTGGTAATAATATTATCGCTATGTATAAAACAAAACAACAATTCTTATCAGAAGAAGATGAAACTGCTCAAGAAATAGAAATAAGCGAAGACTTTTTAAAGATTACTAATTCTTGGGATGTGTTTGTTTATAATGATAGAGCATTAAGAGAAGACTTTGAGTTGATTACAGAGGGAAGAAAGTCTGCACCTTTGAGTGATACAAATAGGGTTATAGGTGATAAAGCAAATATATTTATAGAAGAGGGAGCTGTAGTTGAGTGTGCAATACTTAATGTTAAAGAAGGTCCTATATATATAGGTAAAGATGCAGAGATAATGGAAGCAAGTGTGGTGAGAGGTCCATTTGCTATGTGTGAACATTCGGTATTGAAAATGACATCAAAAATCTATGGAGCAACAACATTAGGTCCTTATGTGAAAGTCGGAGGAGAGGTAAGTAATGTTGTTATATTCGGATATAGCAATAAGGCTCACGATGGATTTATTGGTAACTCTGTAATAGGAGAATGGTGTAATATAGGAGCTGATACAAATGCTTCAAACTTAAAAAATACTTATGAAGATGTAAGGGTGTGGAGCATAGAAAAAAATACTTTTGTTCCAACAGGACAAGTGTTCTTTGGAACTATTATGGGTGACCATTCAAAGTGTGGAATAAACACTATGTTTAATACAGGTACTATTATAGGTGTTAGTTCTAATATTTATGGACATGGTTATCAAAGAAATTATATACCATCTTTTGTTTGGGGTGGTACAACTGGCTTAAAGTCTTTTGATATTGATAAGGCGATTGAAGTTGCTGAAAAAATGTATCTAAGAAGAAATATAGTAATGTCTAAAGAAGACAAGGATATATTAGTCAGTGTTTATAATCAAACTTTAAAAAATAAGAGATTAAGATAATGGTTAATAAAGATTTGGTAGATTTAACAGAGATGATGGGAGCGGGAGAACCTGAGATTATTCCTTTGTTGACAGAGGAGAATGTGAAAGATTTATCGGTTTCTGATATGCCAGAGGTATTGCCTATTTTACCTTTAAGGGGTAATGTGTTCTTTCCAGGGGTTATATTGCCTATAACTGCAGGACGAGAAAAGTCCGTAAAACTTATAAAGACTGCTTATAAAAATAAACAAATCATAGGAGTCGTTGCTCAAAAAGCTGTTGCTATTGATGATCCAGAGAATGAGGATTTATATAAAATAGGAACAATGGCAAAAGTGGTGAAGACTCTTAATATGCCAGATGGAACTACAATGGTAATTCTTCAAGGATTAGATAGATTTTGTCTTGAAGAATTAACACAAACAGAACCTTATTGGTTTGGAAATGTTAAGGAATATTCTGATAAAGCAAAAGATTTGCCTGAAAACTATATGGCAATTGCTGAAGCAGTAAAGGATACTTATTTAAGAATATTGAAAATGACTCCTAATATTCCAACGGACCCAAGCTTTGCTATACAAAATATAGAAAATCCATATTTCTTACTTAATTATGTGGCTGCTCATTTAGATATTGAGGTATCTGAGAAGCAAAAGTTATTAGAATTAAATGACTTTTCAAAGCGAGCAAATAAAGTTTTAGCAATTTTAAACAAGGAGTTAGAGCTGCAAAAGCTTAAATTAGAAATTCAAAAGAAGGTTTCGCACGATATGGATAAGCAACAAAGAGATTACTTGCTTACCCAACAATTGAAAACTATTCAAGAAGAATTAGGAGGCTCTCCAAGTGATTTGGAAATTGCAGAGCTAAGAAAAAAGGCTCAACATAAGAAATGGACATCAGAAGTCGCTGAAACTTTTGAAAAAGAAATCAGAAAACTATCTAATATGCACATTAGTTCACCTGATTATTCTATTCAGTTGAATTATTTGAATTTTATGATAGACTTGCCTTGGAATGAATTTACTAATGATAATTTTGATTTAGATAAGGCAAGAAAAATATTAGATACCGACCATTATGGATTAGAGAAAGTAAAGAAAAGAATAATAGAATACCTTGCGGTCTTGAAACTAAAAGGTAATATGAAATCTCCTGTTTTATGTTTGGTAGGCCCTCCGGGCGTTGGAAAGACTTCATTAGGTAAAAGTATTGCGAAAGCAGTGGGACGCAAATATGTAAGAGTTGCACTTGGTGGATTGGGAGATGAAAGCGAGATAAGAGGACATAGAAGAACTTACATAGGAGCAATGCCTGGTAGAATATTGAAATCAATCTCTAAATCAAAGAGTTCAAATCCTGTATTTGTGTTAGATGAAATAGATAAAGTAGCGGGAATGAGTGCTCATGGCGACCCGGCTTCTGCAATGCTTGAGGTGTTGGACCCAGAGCAAAATACAGCATTTCACGATAACTATTTAGATATAGACTACGATTTATCTAATGTAATGTTTATTGCAACTGCAAATAGTTTGGCTAATGTACATCCTGCTTTGATTGATAGAATGGAAATTATTGACGTATCAGGATATATAGAGCAAGAAAAACAACAAATAGCAATTAAACATTTATTGCCAAAACAATTGAATGAACATGGCTTAATGAAAAAGCATATTTCATTTTCAAGCGATACAATAAGTGCTTTAATAAACGACTATACAAGAGAATCGGGAGTACGTCAGTTAGATAAAGTTATTGCTAAGGTGGTTAGATATAGAGCGGTTCAAATAGTGAAAGAAGAAGAGTATAAAAAAGCAATAAAGCCATCTGATTTAGCAGAGATATTAGGATTGCCTATTGCAAATCATAGCCTTCATTTAGAAAAAGATATGATTGGAGTCGTAACAGGATTAGCATGGACTTCGGTAGGAGGAGAGATACTTTTCATAGAAGCAAGTAAAGGAAAAGGAAAAGGAAATATCAATCTGACAGGAAACCTTGGTAATGTGATGAAAGAATCTGCAACTTTGGCATACGAATATATAAAATCAAATGCTGAAAGTTTAGGATTAGGCAACGAAGATTTTGAAAATGTAGATATTTATCTTCACGTGCCAGAGGGAGCTACTCCAAAAGATGGACCTAGTGCAGGTATAACTATGTTTACTGCAATATATAGTTTATTCAGCAAACGAAAAGTGAATTCTAAATTCGCAATGACAGGAGAGATTACCCTAAGAGGTTCAGTCTTACCAGTTGGAGGAATAAAGGAAAAGATACTTGCTGCAAAGAGAGCAAAGATTACAAATCTTATTCTTTCAGAAAGCAATAAAAAAGATGTAGAGGATATAAACTCTGAATATTTAGAAGGATTGACTTTCCATTATGTTAAAACAATGGAGGAAATACCAGATTTAGTTTTAGAGAAATAGTGCAATGGATATAAAACAAATAAAAAAAGACTTTCCAATTTTGGATATCAAAGTAAATAATAAACCACTTGTTTACCTTGATAATGCAGCAACTACTCAAAAACCAATACAAGTAATAGAGGCTATAAGTGAATATTATAAGAAGTATAATGCAAATGTTCACAGAGGTGTTCATACTTTGAGTCAAATTGCGACAGATAAATTTGAACAAGTAAGAGAGCAAATAAGAAAATTTATAAATGCAGAGCATGCTTCTGAAATAGTTTATACTCGTGGTACAACTGAAAGTTTGAATTTATTAGCATCAAGCCTATCTTGTTATTTAGAAGAAGATGATGAAATAATAGTATCGGAGAGTGAACATCATTCAAATATAGTTCCTTGGCAAATGGCTTGCGAAAGAACAAAAGCAAAACTAAGAGTATTGCCTATTTTGGAAGACGGAAGTTATGATGTTTCTAAATTGGATAGCCTTGTAAATGAAAGGACGAAAATAGTATCTCTTGCACAAGTATCAAATTCACTTGGAGTGATTCATGATATTAAAAAAATATTTCAAAGAATTAGGGAATTAAAACAAAGAAATATTTTTTTAATTGTTGATGGCGCTCAAGGAATACCTCATTTAAAAATAGATGTTCAAGACTTGGAATGCGATTTTTATTGCTTTTCTGCTCACAAAATATATGCTCCAATGGGTATAGGAGTCGTTTATGGAAAGAAAGATTTGTTAGAAAATATGCAACCATACCAAGGAGGAGGAGAAATGATAAAAGAAGTGAGTTTTGAAAAAACTACTTATAATATAGCGCCATATAGGTTTGAGGCAGGAACTCCTTCCGTTGCAGATGTCATTGGATTTGGTAAAGCATTAGAATATATAGAACAACTAAATTTTGATAATATAATTGCTCATGAAGATAAGATAATGCAATATACTATAGAGCAATTAGCAAGCATAGAAGGATTAAGAGTAATTGGTAATGCAAAGCATAAAGCGGGAGCAATATCTTTCTTGGTTGGAAATTCACATCCGTTTGATGTAGGGACTTTATTAGATCAGTTGGGAATAGCGATAAGAACAGGACATCACTGCGCTCAACCAGTAATGCAACATTACAATATACCAGGAACAGCAAGAGCGTCATTTGCCTTATATACCGATTATGAGGATATAGATGTATTTATTAAATCATTGAAGAGGATTGTTCCTATGTTACAATAGGAGAGTTTTTTAAACAAGATGGCAGAAAACTATTTTACTATAAGCAAAGCAGTAGAAAGTCTATATAAGGAAAAGGGTAGTAAATTTCTATCCTTTCTTTATCCAGTGACATCTGTAGATGAAGTAAAAGAGATTTTGACTCAATTAAAGAAAAAATACTATGATGCAACTCATCATTGCTATGCTTATATTATAGGAGCAGATAAGGAACAATTTAGAATGAATGATGATGGTGAGCCTTCTTCCACAGCAGGCAAGCCAATATATGGGCAATTGCAATCTAATAATTTAACAAATGTATTATTGGTTGTAGTTAGATATTTCGGCGGAACAAAACTTGGAGTAAGTGGATTGATAAAAGCATACAAAGAATCTTCCGCAGAATGTATATCTCAATCAGAGATAATCGAAAAGCAAGTAAAAAATAAGTATTGTATATATTTTGCTTATGAAGATATGAATTTGGTAATGAATATGTTAAAGCAAAATAATGCAGAACAAAAGCAACAAATCTTTGATTTGAACTGCCAAATTGAAGTATTGGTAGAAAAAAGAAATGTGTCAAAATTTGAAAATTCTATTCCGCCAACTTCATCAATTAGATTAGAATTTCTTTGTGAAGAATAACTAACAAAAGATTTCAACAGCATAAGTGTGAAAAAAAACTTCCAAATTATTTTTTTTTGTTAAAAAAAAGTTTTATGGAACAAAAAAAGTAAGTTTTTGAACCTTGAAATCTTTAAATGCTTGTAATAATGAGCTAATTACTAAAAGCACTATAGTTTTGTCCAAAATTTGGACAATAAAAATAAGATTTGACTTATAAAATAAAAAAATCAATATAGCAAAAAAAAATAGATTTTATTTTTAAGAAATAAGAAGGTAATTTTGCTGTGCAAAACAAGAGATAGAACTATATAATAGAATTACTATGGATATGCAAAAGGATTGTAAACAAGTTTGGGAAAATTGCTTAGATTTTATCAAAGATAACATATTTGATAAAAAGTTATTTGATACTTGGTTTAAACCATTGGAGCCTTTGATGTTGGAGGGAGATGCTTTGACATTGAAAGTTCCAAGTATGTTCTTTTATGAGTTTATAGAGGCAAACTATATAGATGTATTGAGTGCTGCTATAAGAAAAGAATTAGGACATAATGCAAAGTTGTTGTATTCTGTTGCAATGGATAAAGCAAATAACAGCAATTCTGTATTACCATCAAATAACATAATAGCTACTCAAAATTTTGCACAAAATATTCCGGTTAATTTAGATGCCCAAGCTAAAGACTTACCAAATCCTTTTGTAATACCTGGAATAAGAAAAGTCAAAGTTAATTCTCAATTGAACGAAAACTATTCTTTTGAAAATTTTGTAGAAGGAAAGTGTAATCAATTGGCTCGTTCAGCTGGTTATGCGGTTGCTCAAAATCCAGGAAAGACAGCTTTCAATCCTTTGTTTATACATGGTTCAGTTGGTTTAGGAAAAACACACTTGCTTCATGCTATAGGATTGGAAACAAAGAAAAGATTTCCAGAAAAAACAGTTCTTTATATTAGTGCAGAACAATTCTTTCAACAATTTGTAGATAGTACTAAGAATAATACTCGTAATGACTTCTTGCAATTCTATCAAATGATGATAGATGTTTTGATAATAGACGATATTCAATTCTTCGCAAACAAAACAGGTACTCAAGAAGTGTTCTTCCAAATATTTAATAGTTTGCATGCAGCGAATAAACAATTGATTATAACATCAGATAAATCTCCTGCAGACTTATCAGGTTTGGAACAAAGGGTGATTTCAAGATTAAAATGGGGTTTAAGTGCAGACTTGCAAATGCCTGATGCTCAAACAAGAATACAAATAATAGAAAGAAAATTGTTTAAGGATGGTATTACTATGCCAAGAGATGTAATAGAATACTTAGCATATAATATTAATTCAAGTGTTAGAGAATTAGAAGGAGCTTTAATTTCCTTGATTGCTCGTTCAAGTATCGCAAAACAAGAAATTACTTTGGACTTAGCAAAAGATATGATTGATAAATTTGTTAAGAGTAATACTAAAGAAATTTCAATAGAATATATTCAAAAAGTAGTTTGTGATTATTTTAAAATTCCTGTTGAAACAATGTTGTCAAAAACAAGAAAAGGAGAGATTGTTGCAGCAAGACATATTTCTATGTTCCTTTCTCGTAAACATACTCAATCTTCATTAGCAACAATAGGAAATAAATGTGGTAATAAAGACCATGCAACTGTATTACATGCTTGCCGTTCGGTTCAAAATAGTTGCGAAACAGACAAAGAATTTAGAATGAATTTGGAGGCTATTGAGAAAAGAATAACAGAGTAAACAATTCATAAAACATATTAAGAAGGATTCAAATGATTTTTGAGTCCTTTTTTTGTTTATAATATTTTGAAGATTAAATCAAATAGTCGTATCTTTGCTCCCAAATTTTTAAAAAAGAAAAAAATAACAAATTAAAGATGGATAACTTACTAAAAGTATTAGAAATTGTAGGGGCAATAGGTTTGTTCCTTTACGGAATGAAAGTAATGAGTGATGGTTTGCAAAAGATTGCGGGAGATAAGATGAGAAGCATACTTGCAAAAATGACCTCAAATCGTTTTAGCGGAGTATTAACAGGAGCAGGTATCACAACCCTTATTCAATCTTCTTCTGCCACAACAGTAATGGTGGTGAGTTTTGTGAACGCAGGGCTTTTGAGTTTAACAGGAGCTATTGCCGTAATCATGGGGGCAAACATAGGAACAACAGTAACAGCTTGGATAGTTTCACTTTTAGGATTTAAATTCTCTATTGCAACAATAATCTTCCCTGTAATAGCAGTTGCAGCCCCATTCCTTTTTATCAAAGGTAAAGAATCAATAGGAGAATTTTTAATAGGTTTTGCCTTATTATTTATGGGACTTGAAGCATTACAATCAGGTATGCCAGACTTTAAACAACCTGAATACGCTTCAGTGTTAGACTTTATAGCATCTATGTCAGACTATGGTTACTTATCATATATCTTATTCGTATTGATAGGTACTGTGATGACAGTTATAATACAATCTTCTTCAGCAATGATGGCAGTAACCTTGGTTATGTGTGCTCAAGGATTGATAGGCTTTGAAGTAGCAGCAGCTTTAGTATTAGGAGAAAATATAGGAACAACAATTACAGCAAATATATCAGCTCTTATGGCAAACTCAACAGCTAAAAGAGCAGCTTTAGCACACTCGGTATTCAATCTAATAGGTGTTGTATGGGCATTGATACTTTTCAAACCTTTCTTGTTCTTAATAGGAGAATTGGTAGAAACGATAGAAGGCGCTAACCCATTGGTGCAAGCCTCAGCAGTACCAGTAGCATTATCACTTTTCCATAGCTGTTTCAATATCATTAACACATGTGTATTAGTTTGGTTCATACCTTCAATAGAAAAATTAGTTAAGAAATTAATCCCAACTAATGAAGAGGAAGAATTTAGACTTAAGTTTATTCCATCTGGTTTTATGTCAGCAGGAGAATTAACAATAGAGCCAGCAAAACAAGAAATAGAATCTTTCTCAAAACGAGTATTAAGAATGTATGATTTTATACCAGAACTATTTGAACTAAAAGATGAAAAGAAATTTGACCAATTAATGAGTCGAACTAAAAAATACGAAGAAATCACTGATAGAATGGAAGTAGAGATTGCAAACTATTTGACAAAAGTATCGGAAAGAGGATTAAGTCTTGGTGCATCACAAGAAATCAGTGCGATGTTAAGAATAGTAGATAACCTTGAAAGCATAGGAGACTCTTGTTATCAAATATCACTTACAATAGAAAGCAAAAACAAACAAAACATTTCCTATACAGAAGATATGAAGAACAAACTTGTAAATATGTTCTCATTAGTTAGAGAGGCTGTAATGGAAATGAATACAAATCTTTCAGAAAACTATCATAGCGTAAGTTCAGAAAAAGCAAAAGAAATAGAAAATCGTATCAACGAATATAGAGACCTATTAAGAGCAGAACATACAGAAGCTGTAAAACAAAATGAATATTCTTATCAAACAGGAATTTCATATAGTACATTGTATGCACAATGTGAAAAATTAGCAGACTTTGCAATCAACGTAACAGAAGCAATAGATAAAATTAAAAAATAATAACAATGAAATTTGACGTAATAGTAATAGGTAGCGGTCCAGGAGGATACGTTGCAGCCGTAAGAGCATCACAATTAGGATTCAATACAGCAGTAGTAGAAAGAGAAAACTTAGGAGGAATATGCTTAAATTGGGGTTGTATTCCAACAAAAGCCCTTTTGAAATCAGCACAAGCATATACATATATGAAACACGCTGCTAACTATGGAATAGAATTAGACGCAGCTGCTGCAAAACCAAATATGGAAGCAATAGTAGAACGCTCACGTACAGTTGCTACAAATATGCGTAAAGGAGTTGAACACCTAATGCAAAAAAACAACATCACAGTAATAGAAGGAGAAGGTAGATTAAATGCAAATAAACAAGTTGTTGTTAAGAATGCAGAAGGACAAGAAGAAACTTATGAAGCAACACACATAATCTTAGCAACAGGAGCACGTTCTCGTAACCTACCAAATATGCCACAAGACGGAGAAAAAATTATAGGATACCGTCAAGCAATGACATTGAAAGAACAACCAGAATCAATGGTAGTAGTAGGTTCAGGAGCAATAGGAAGTGAATTTGCACATTTCTATCAATCATTAGGAACACAAGTAACACTTGTAGAATATATGCCAAACATAGTTCCTAATGAAGACGAAGAAGTAAGCTCAACTCTACAACGTTGCTTCAAGAAAAACGGAATGAAAGTCCTTACTTCAACATCAGTTGATAGCGTAGATACAACAGGAGATAAATGTTTAGTAAACATAAGCGGTAAGAAAGGACAACAAGTAATAGAATGTGACGTAGTTCTTTCAGCAGTAGGAGTTAGCACTAACGTAGAAAACTTAGGACTTGAAGAAGCTGGAGTGAAATTTGAAAGAGGAAAAATAGAAGTAGATGAATACTACCGCACAAATGTAGAAGGTGTATATGCAATAGGAGACATAGTACACGGACCTGCATTAGCACACGTTGCAAGTCGTGAAGCAGTAGTATGCGTTGAAAAAATAGCAGGTTTAAACCCAGAAATAGTAAATTATTCTAACATACCAGGCTGTACATACACAACACCAGAAGTTGCATCTGTTGGATTAACAAAAGCAAAAGCAGAAGCAGAAGGTAGAGAAGTAAGAGTAGGTAAATTCATGTACATGGCATCAGGAAAAGCTGCAGCAAGTGGAAACAGAGATGGTTTTGTAAAAGTAGTAATAGATGCAAAAACAGATGAAATCCTTGGTTGCAGTATGATAGGCGACAATGTAACAGAAATGATTGCTGAAATAGTAGTTGCACGTCAAAAAGGTCTTACAGCAGAAGAGGTAGCATCAAGCGTACACCCACACCCAACAATGAGTGAAGCAGTAATGGAAGCTATAGAAGCTGCATACAATAAAGCAATACACGGATAAGAAAATGAAAATACTACAAACAGAACTACCAGGTTTACTAATAATAGAACCAGATGTCTTTCGCGATGAGAGAGGTTACTTTTGTGAAACCTACAATCAAGAAAAACTATCACAATTAGGCTTTAATCAAACCTTTGTGCAAGACAACGAATCCATGTCTTCAAAAGGAGTATTGAGAGGCATACACTTTCAAAAACCACCCTTTGCACAAGCAAAATTAGTTAGAGTAATAAAAGGTAGTGTCATTGACTTTGCAGTGGATTTACGAAAAGGTTCTCCAACCTATGGTAAATACAAAGCAGTAGAATTAGACTCTGAAACAAAGAGAATGCTATATCTTCCAGAAGGCTTTGGACATGCTTTTGTAAGTTTGGAAGACAACACAATATTCTCTTACAAATGTTCTAATTTCTACAATAAAGAATCTGAATCAGGCATACTTTGGTCAGATGAAGATTTGAATATAGATTGGAAAATAGACAATCCTATATTATCCGATAAAGATAAAATCTTAGGAAAGTTAAAAGACTTTGACTCTCCGTTTACTTTTGAGGAATAAATCAATGCTTGAAAGAGCAAAACAAGTATTAAAAAAATATTGGGCTTATGACTCCTTTCGTTCAATCCAAGAACAAGTCATAAGCTCAGTTCTTTTAGATAATGACACCTTAGCCTTAATGCCAACAGGAGGAGGTAAGAGTATTTGCTATCAAGTACCCGCACTTATTAAACCGGGAATTTGCATAGTAATCTCTCCACTTATCTCACTAATGAAGGACCAAGCAGACTCCCTTACAAGCAAAGGAATAAAAGCCTGTTGTTTAAGTGAAGAAACTTCCTATAAAAACATAGATGAAGTATTGAATAAAGTAATAACAATGAAGTATAAATTCTTGTTTATTACACCCGAACGCATAAAAAACCAAGTATTTCAACACTATCTCTATCAAATGCAACCCTCACTCATTGTAGTAGATGAGGCGCATTGTATATCAGAATGGGGACACGACTTTCGCACTGAATATAGAGAGATTTCCATTTTGCGAGACTTTTATCCACAAGTTCCAATCCTTGCCCTAACAGCTACAGCTACAACTCAAACCATAGAAGACATACAAAGCAATCTTGAATTCAAAAAACAAAACTGCATAAAGGGAAGTTTTCAAAGAGAAAACCTACATTATTTTGTATTTGAAGACAATGACAAAATAGGCAAAACAATAGAGGTAATAAAAAAATACGATAGCACAGGACTAATTTATGTTTCTACACGAAAGAATGCAATACTCTATGCTCAAGAATTAAAAAAACACAATCTCAGTGTAGCAGAATACCACGCGGGACTAAGCAATTACGAAAGAAAAACACGACAAGAACAATGGCAAAAAGGCAAAATAAAAGTAATGGTAGCAACCAAAGCCTTTGGAATGGGTATTGACAAACAAGATGTAAGATTTGTAATTCACCTTGACTTACCCTCAAGTATAGAAGAATATTATCAAGAATTAGGAAGAGCAGGTAGAGACGGCAAACAAGCATACGCAATACTCTATTGGCACGAAAGAGATATTAAAAACCTAAGGCAAAGAGTCCTTATGTCATACCCTACAATTAACACAATAAAAGAAATCTACAATGCTTTGTATTCACAATATTCAATAGCTTATGGAGAAGGTAAATATTACGATGAAGACTTTTCCATAAATGAATTCTCTAATAAATATAACTTTGACACCTTCACTGTCTTTAATACACTAAAAATACTTTCCAAAGAAGCTATTCTAAAATACAATCAAAGAGAATACCCTCTCTCAAAAGTAAAAATACAAAGCGATTACTACGAACTAAAAGCACTATTAAAAATATCAGATGAATATTCCGAAATATTAGCAAGTCTATTAAGAATATGCGAATGCAATAACATAGAATATACCCATATAAATGAAGATAAAATAGCCCAATATCTTAAATGGGATAAAAACAAGGTAATACAAAAACTACAAAGTCTAGAAAAAATGGGTGTAATAACATACGTGCGATTCAAAGCAGGAGAATACATAGTCTTTCTACAAGACAGAGTAAAGAAAGAAGAACTCTACATATCCGAAAAAAACTATCAAACCCTAAAAGACCTATCCATTGCAAGAGCAGAAAAAATGATAGATTACCTTCAAAACGCTAAGTGCAGAGAACAATACATACATCAATACTTTGACATAGAAACACCAATTTGCAAAAAATGCGACAAATGCCTTAACTCACAAACCTCAAACCAAACCATAGAAGAAAAAATAATAAAAATACTCTTGCAAGGCGAACAACCAATCACATATTTTGAGAACAATACAGAATTTCCCGAAGGAGAAAAAACCATAAACTTCATAAGACAAATGTTAGATGAAGGCATATTCACACTAAAGAACAATAAAATCCGTTTTAATAAAAAATAGAATAAGATGCACAAAAAACCAATAGTATCAGTCATAACCGTATGCTACAATTCAGCAGAAATGCTACAACGCACCATTAAATCACTACGCCTACAAAGCTATTCCGAAATAGAATACATAGTAATAGACGGAGCATCGAAAGACAATACACTACAAATCATAAAAGAAAACCAAGACATCATAAACCTATGGATAAGCGAGAAAGATAACGGACTTTATTACGCAATGAACAAAGGCTTAGAACTTGCAAGTGGAGATTATGTTATCTTTATAAACGCGGGAGATATGTTTTACTCACCCGATACCTTAGAAAAAGTCTTTGCCAATCATCAAGATGAGGTAGATATTTACTATGGCGACACAATGATACTTGCAGAAAACCAAAAAGAAATAGGAAGTCGCAGACTCACTCCACCAAAACAATTAACCAAAAACTCATTTCGTTGGGGAATGACAGTCTGCCATCAATCTATATTTATCAAACGCACAATCGCACCAAAGTACAACACCAATTATCGCATAACAGCCGATTACGATTGGGTGCTTACCTCAATTGAAAACGCAAAAAAAATAGTCAATACAAAGCTATATATATCCAAATTCCTATCAGGAGGATTAAGTAGCAAACATATAATGAAAGCCAACAAAGAAAGATTTCGCATAATGTGTAATCACTACGGATTAATCACTTCTTTATGCTATAATTTCCTAATGATATTTCGCCTTGTCTTTACCTACATAAAAAAGGGTAGGTTATAAGCCCGAAAAAAACAAAGAATTTTTCCGAAAAAACAAAGAAAAATCTGAAAAAAACAAAGAAAAAATTCGGAAAAACAAAGAAAAATAAAAATAACTCTTGAAAAGCAAAAATCCTTTCTTGATTTCAGGAAATTCTTTTCAAGAGTTATTATTTTAATTCAAAGAATTATTTTCTTAGAAGTAAATATCTCTTTCTCCGTTTTCTATTTTGCAAAGATTGTCTTCAATCTTTCTTATCAATTCTTTTTTCTCTACTTCGGCGAACATTGATTTTATCAACTCAATTCCTTTCATTTTGGTTTCTGCTGAGGCGAAATCTTCAAGGTATTCTCTGAAAGTGAACATTGCGTTTGGCAAGCAGTATTGTTTTATTAAGCCTGGTTTTGCTAAGTCCATGAAATCGCCACCTACTCTGTGTTTTCTGTAACAGCCTGTGCAGAATGAAGGAATGTAACCTCCGTCTATCAATGAGGAAATAACTTCTTCTAATGTTCTGTGGTCGCCTGTTGAGAATTGAGTACCGGTGTTTTCTTCTTCGTGTGCGTATGAACCGGGGTTTGTTTTGCTTGCTGCTGAAATTTGACTAACTCCATATTCTATTAACTCGTTTCGCATTTTGTCGTTTTCTCTTGTAGAAAGTATTATGCCGGTATATGGTAAGGCAATACGGATTATGGCTACAAGTTTCTTGAAGTCGTCATCGCTAACAGGCATTGGAATATTTTCTGCTGTAGGTGCGCCGATTGCAGGCTCCATTCTTGGAACAGAAACAGTGTGTGGACCACAGCCATAGCATTCTTCTAAGTGTTTTGCGTGCTCCATCATTGCTAAAACTTCAAATCTGTAATCTGTAAGTCCGAATAATGCACCTATTCCTACGTCATCAACTCCTCCTTCCATTGCTCTATCCATTACAGTCAAACGATATAAGTAGTCTGCCTTTGGTGTGCCTGCTGGGTGGAAGTCTTTGTATTTTATTTCGTCGTAAGTTTCTTGGAAACAAACGTATGTTCCGATTTTTTCTGCTTTTAATCTTGCGAAATCTTCTACTTCCATTGGAGCAAGCTCAACGTTTATTCTTCTAATGTAATCTCTGCCTCCTCTTTCTTTTACTCCGTAGGTTGTGCGTATTGCTTCCACCATGTAATCTGTGCCGTTCTTGTTGTTTTCTCCGCAAATCAAAAGAGCTCTCTTGTGTCCTTGTTTCAAAAGTGCTGATGTTTCTTCTGCAATCTCTTGCATTGTAAGGATTTTTCTTTTGATTAGTTTGTTATCTCTACGGAAAGAACAATAGGTGCAATTGTTTACGCACATGTTTCCTGTATAAATAGGAGCGAAAAGAACTAAACGTTTTCCGTAAATTGCTTCTTTTACGGCTTTTGCTGTTTCCATTATTTTGTGAATAGTATCTGTGTCTGTTACTCTTAACAAACAAGCTACGTCTTCAAGATTAAGTCCTTTTAACTTTAAGGCTTTGTTTAATATTTCATTAACCTCATTTGTTGTAGGTGTTTTTCCTTCTATCAAACCATAGAGTTTATCTCTGTCTATGAAGTTTGTGTTGCGTTTTTCTATATTCATAATTATTCTTTATTTGTATTCTGAATGTTTTTTGATAATATTGACTTTACTTCTACGTCTTTTAATCTTCCAATCTTGCCTGTTAAAGCATTAATGTTGTCAGATGTGGTTTCGATTATCAGGGTAATAATATTCAAACCCTTGTCTGGCAAAGGTAATCCTTGACGTGCTAAAATAAAGTCGCTGTATTGACTAATGATTTCGTTTACCTGCGCAGCTACTTCCCTGCGGTAGATGATTATACTTATTGTTCCAATTCTCTTTTCCATTAGTTATTACTTTTGGATTAGTTGTTGTTGTCTTTTGAATTTAAGGTTTTGCACTTGCATTGAACTGTCTAAACGCCATATTCTTTGGAAATGCTCCTGCAAATATACGATATAAATGTAAAATACCAAGACTTTGTTTAATGAATTTGTATTTTTCTTAAAAATATTTATCTTTGCAGTTGTAAAAATATAAAAACATTATTGTGTTATGAAATTTAAATTCACATTATTTTTGATTTTGTTTAGTCTTGTTGGTTTTTCTGCTTTCGCAGCAAATGATTCTCAACCAAAAGACGAAGATGTGTCTATTGTTTATTATGTAAAAGAAATTACACCAGAGAATGTGTTGAAATTATATAAGCTTTTAGGAGTTGATTTACAAGGAAAAACAGGAGTAAAGATACACTTTGGAGAAGAAGGCAATAAAAACTTTTTAAATCCTGAATTAACAAGACTTTTAATGCAAGAAACAAAAGCTACATGGGTAGAAACAAATGTGCTTTATGTTAGCAAAAGAAGATTTACTGATAAACATATCGCATTGGCAAAGCAACATGGATTTACTTTTGCACCAATAGATATTTTGGATAAGGACGGAGAGATTGATATTTCTACAGAAGGAATGGGCTTAAAGCATTATAAAAAGAATGTGAAACTTGGAAAGGGATTCATGGATTATGATAATTACATAATCTATTCACACTTCAAAGGTCATGGCTCTGCGGGATTTGGTGGTGCAATCAAGAATATTGCAATGGGATTTGCATCTCCTGGTGGAAAAATGGCACAACACGCATCGGATATTCCACAAGTAAACAAACCAAGCGAATGTGTTTCTTGTGCAAACTGCGTTAGAAATTGTCCTGCTTCTGCAATCAGTATTGAGAACGGAGTAGAAATAGACACAACTAAATGTATTGGTTGTGCAAAGTGCATTGCTGAATGTCCATTAAAGCTTTTCTCTCCTAAAAAAGTGGAATTAACAGGTGATATATTCTTGGAAAGATTGGTAGAATATGCTTATGTTGCTACAAGTCTTAAACCAATGATATATATAAATGTATTAGCAAATATTTCTTCTGTGTGCGATTGTTCTTCTAAAGCTCCTGCACCTTTTACACAAGATATAGGAATTTTAGCTTCAAGAGATATTGTTGCAATCGACCAAGCAAGTTTAGATTTAGTTGCAAAGGGACATCAATGTGATGACCCATTCTTAAAAGAAAGCGGAAAGAGTGGAAAAGCTCAATTAGAATATGCTGAAAAACTAAAAATGGGTAAAAGAAAATACATTTTAGTTGAAGTTAAATAGAAGAAATATGAAACTATCTTCAAAGGTTATATTTTTATTTTTAGCATTTTTTTGTTTGATGCTTGGTTTTAGCTTTACCTCTTGCGTAGATGAAAATGATTATACTTCTTCGCCTGCGGTAGAACTAAAATTCAGTGCCGATACTCTTATGTTTGATACTGTTTTTACAACTATTGGTTCGGTAACTAAAACACTTATGGTTTATAATAATGAAAACCAAGCTGTGAAGATTGATAGAATAACATTAGGGTCGGGTAGTGCAAGTTTTTATAGACTAAATGTTGATGGAGATACAAGCCTTGTTGCAAGGGATATTGAAATAGGAGCAAGGGATAGCCTTTATATTTTCGTGAGATTGGAATTGGATTATAACAATCAATCAAATCCTTTACTTGTTGAAGACTCTATAGAGTTTTTCTTTAATAATAAAAGCCAAAAAGTCCTTTTGCATGCTTACGGACAAGATGCCTATTATCACAAACCAAGTCATTATCTTTTCTCCTCTAATCAAAATGGAGGATATGACACAATTTGGTTTTCAATGGCTCATGAAAATCCAGAGAGTTGTGGAGTTATTGTAAATGGAAATGATATTGAGTGGAAAAATGATAAACCACATGTTGTGTTAGGTGTTTGTGCTGTGGATTCTGCTTATACTTTGAATCTAAATGCAAATACAAAAATACATTTAAACACATCTTCTGAATTTTGGATTTATAAAGATGCTACTTTAAAGGCGGAGGGAGATATTAGTCAGCCAATAGTTTTTCAAGGTTTAAGATTAGATGAATATTATAAAGATATTCCGGGGCAATGGGGAACTCTTAGATTTTGGGCTGGCAGTAAGAATAATATTTTGAATAATGTTGTTGTAAAGAATGCAACGATTGGAGTTTTAGTTGATACTTGCGTAAGTAATAATCCTACAATAGAAATTATGAATACAAAAATAGAAAACTGCTCTTATATTGGACTTTATTCAAGAGGTGCTGTTTTGGATATGAAAAACTCTCTTATTCAAAATTGTGGTAACTACAATTTAGCACTTACTCTTGGTGGAAGTTATCAATTTGTTCATTGCACATTTGCTAACTATTGGAATTATAAAACTCGTACAACTCCTGTTTTATATTTTAATGATTATTATTTAGATGTTAATTCTAATGTGCAATTTAGGCAAATAGAAAAAGCAGAGTTTTATAATTGTATTGTACATGGTGCACTTGCCGATTCGGAAATAGAATTTGATATGATAGACCAAAGTTTTTCTACAATAAGATTTGACTATTGTTTAGTTAAATATGAGGGAGAAAATCAAAATACTAATCTATTTACAAATTCTATCTTGAATCAAGATCCTATGTTTGTAGAAGCATCTGAGGGAGATTTACATTTGCAAGAAAATTCTCCTTGTATAGGTAAGGGAAATGGTATTTGGGGTTATAATTTGCCTTATGATATAGAGGGAAATTATCGTTTGGATCCTCCAAGCATAGGAGCATACGAATATAAACCACAAACAAATCAGAAATTTCTAAGGAAAAAAGTTAAATAAAAAGATATTTTTTTGTATTTTTGCAAATCACATTAAAGTGTTTTTGATAAATTTATATAACATATTAATAACTAATTTCATTTTAAAAAGATGACAAAAAAGTACGTTTACACTTTTGGTGGTAAGACCGCAGAAGGTAAGGCAGATATGAAGAATCTGCTTGGGGGAAAAGGAGCAAATTTGGCAGAAATGTGTCATTTAGGATTACCTGTTCCTGCTGGATTAACAATTACAACAGAATGCTGTACTGATTACTATGCAAACGGTTGTCAATTGCCAGAAGGCTTAATGGAACAAGTTAAAGAAGGTCTTAAAAACGCCGAACAAGTAATGGGAATGACTTATGGAGATAAGGATAATTGCTTGTTAGTATCTTGTCGTTCAGGAGCAAGAAGCTCAATGCCAGGAATGATGGATACAGTTTTGAATATAGGATTATGTTCTGAAACAATACCAGGATTGATTAAGAAAACAGACAACCCTCGTTTTGTTTACGATTCATACAGACGTTTAATTATGATGTATGCTGACGTTGTAATGGAAAAAGCAGAAGGCTTAGAACCATGCAAAGGCGTTGGTATTCGTAGATTGCTTGATGATATGTTTGACGAATACAAACATTCAAAAGGATACAAGCAAGATACAGATCTTACAACTGAAGATTTAATGTATTTAGCAGAAGAATTCAAAAAAGTTGTAAAAGAAAACATCGGTGTTGAATTCCCTGACGATGCTCAAAAGCAATTAGAAGGTGGAATTAGAGCCGTATTCAAATCTTGGAACGGTAAAAAAGCTGTTGCTTACAGAAGAATAGAAGGTATTCCTGATGATTGGGGAACTGCAGTAAACGTTCAAGCAATGGTATTCGGTAACATGGGTAATGATTCTGCAACAGGGGTAGCATTTACTCGTAACCCAGCAAACGGAGATAACCAATTCTACGGAGAATGGTTAATCAACGCACAAGGAGAAGACGTTGTTGCTGGTATTAGAACACCAAACCCATTGAACAGCGAAACAAAAACAGAACAAAACAAGCACTTACCTTCAATGCAAGAGGTAATGCCTGAAACATATAAAGAACTTTGCGATATCAGAGAAATATTAGAAAAGAATTTCCGTGATATGCTTGATATCGAGTTCACAATTCAAAACAACAAATTGTACATGCTTCAATGCCGTGTTGGAAAAAGAACAGGAGTTGCTGCAGTTACAATGGCAATGGAAATGCTTGGCGAAGGCTTAATCTCAGAAAAAGAAGCTATTTGCAGAGTATCTCCAGAACAATTAGATGAATTACTTCACCCAATCTTAGACGCAAAAGAAGAAGCTAAACACACAGTAATCGCACAAGGTTTACCAGCAGGTCCTGGTGGTGCAGTAGGAGTGATAGCTCTTACAAGCGAAGAAGCAATGCGTCTTGAAAAAGCAGGAATCGCAAACATCTTAGTAAGAGAAGAAACAAACCCAGAAGATGTTGAAGGTATGCGTGCTGCAACAGGTATTTTAACAGAAAGAGGTGGTATGACATCACACGCTGCCTTAGTTGCAAGAGGTTGGGGTAAATGTTGTATAGTAGGTTGCAGTTCATTAAAAATAGATATGAACGCAAAAACAGTTTCAATGGGCGGAAAAACTTACAAAGAAGGAGAAACTTTGAGTTTGAACGGAACAAGAGGAACAGTTTACGAAGGAGCATTACCAACAATCAACGCATCAGAAAACGAATTATTCAAACAATTCATGCAATTGGTTGATAAATATAGAACAATGGGCGTAAGAACAAATGCTGACAACCCACAAGACGCTGCACAAGCAATAGAATTTGGAGCAGAAGGTATAGGATTGTTCAGAATTGAGCACATGTTCTACGGAGAAAACTCTGAAAAACCATTAGCAATATTAAGAAAAATGATTCTTTCTGGCTCAACAGAAGAAAGAAAGCACTGGTTGAACGAATTATTACCTTACATCAAAAAAGCAGTAAAAGGAACAATGCAAGTGATGAACGGAAAACCAGTAACATTCCGTTTGATTGACCCACCATTGCACGAATTCGTTCCACACACACAAGAAAACGTTGAAGCCTTAGCTAAGGAATTAGGAATAGATAGCGAAGAATTAAATAAGAGAATCGAAGCATTGGAAGAAGTAAACCCAATGATGGGATTAAGAGGAGTACGTTTAGGAATCACTTATCCAGAAATTACAGAAACTCAATTCAGAGCATTATTTGAAGCAGAATCAGAATTAAGAAAAGAAGGCTTTGATCCACACCTTGAAATCATGGTTCCATTGACAATATCTGTAACAGAACTTAAACACCAAAAAGCAATTTGCGACAGAGTTCACGCAGAAGTTGAAGCAGAAACAAACTCTAAGATAGATTACTTGTACGGAACAATGATAGAAATACCAAGAGCAACATTAGTAGCAGACAAAATAGCGGAAGTTGCAGACTTCTTCTCATTCGGAACAAATGACTTAACACAAATGACATTTGGATTCTCAAGAGACGACGTAAATGGTATTTTGGAAACTTATCAAGCAGAAAAAATAATCCCTGCAGACCCATTCCAAACATTAGACCAAGAAGGAGTAGGACAATTAGTTACATTGGGAGTTCAAAGAGGACGTGCAACAAAACAAAACCTAAAAGTAGGAGTTTGTGGAGAACACGGAGGAGATCCAGAATCAGTTAAATTCTTCTTCAAAAATGGAATGAACTATGTATCATGTTCACCATTTAGAGTACCGGTTGCAAGACTTGCAGCAGCACAAGCAGCAGTTAGCGAAAAATAATAAAAACCGAAATACATAAAACTCAAAAGGCGATTGAAATTATTTCAGTCGCCTTTTCTTTATTTTTTATATCTTTTGTAGATACAAGTCTACGTTTTTTGATATGTCTGTATTAAATTTAGTGAATTTTGACTTTTTTCAAGATTACATTATCAGAATAATTTACTCCTCCAGGAAGGGCTATTGATGTATAAATATAATAGTGCATATAAGTTGCATCAGAATCTACATTTCGTACTGTTATAATACATTGTGTAGGAATGTCTGGAAGTAGTGTTCCTTCAATATTGTTACCCCAACCCAATGTGTTGCCTGCTAATGATATTTTTACAAATTCATTTGGATATTGATTTCCTAAATTATCTGATATATGAGTCTTTTGAGTGAAGGCATTAACGTTTTGTATCGTAATACCTATATTAGCGTATGGATATGTATTTGTAAGGGTATATTTTAGTATTATATCACTACCAGAACGTTTGCAACTGATTAATTCAACTGCTAAATTGTCTAACATTGTGGAGACTTCAGCTTCTGAATAATCATCATTATTGTTATTATCTCCTGAACCATTATCATTGTTACCACCATTGCCATTACCATTTATTGGCATAAGACTTATGTCATAAGAATTATTGACTCCCGGATTTATGATAACTGTACGGGTAGTGGAATTATATCCATTGGCACTTACATTTATTGTATATTGCCCTTTATCTATTTCTTCAAAATAATAAAATCCATTTTGATCTGTTGCAGTTGTTGGTAAACCAAATGATGAAATTTCAACGCGTGCTCCACTGATTGTTTCTCCCGTTTGTGCATTTGTAATCGTTCCTGAACAAGAACCTATATCAGGTAATTGTTCGCAAGCACAAAACAACAAACATGTGATGATAGAAACAATACTTTTCATTTTTGTTTTTAAAGAATTTTTATAAAAACTCCTTAAAGGTTTTAAATGTGTTATCATTTATTTTAATTTTAAAGGTTAATAACCAAGCTATTTGGCAAAGGTATAAATATTTTACTAAAGCATAAAATAATATGCTATTTTTTATACTTTGTTTCCTTTTAAAATAAGCCCTCAAAAAAACAAAGAAAAATCGGAAAAAAACAAAGAATTTTTCCAAAAAAACAAAGAAAAATTAGAAAAAAACAAAGAAAAATTTTAATGAATCAAAGAAGGCGACTGAAAAACTCAATCGCCTTTTTCATTAGAGCCAAAATTATATTTTATTTATTCTACAACTCCCCACAATTTGATAGTACCATCTCTTGATGTAGAAATTATATAATTATCATTTGGACTAATTTTTACAGAATAGATAGTTTCATCATGTCCATATAAAGTTTGAAGACATTCTCCTGTATTTGTATCCCATATTTTTATGTTCCTATCATTTATTGCAGTAGAAATAACTCGACTTCCATCAGAATTAAAAGATGCAGATATTACAATCCCGTTATGACCATATAAAGTTTGAATACATTTTCCATTATTTGCATCTAAAATTTTTATAATTCCTTCTTTTGTTGGTGCAAGTATCTTAGTTTCGTCTAGACTATATGATACAGATGTTAATTCTGTGTCATTTTCCTCAAATGTTTTTAATATTCCCTCTTTATCACATTCAAATATATGTATAGTATTACCATTTAATAATTGAATTATTTTAGTTCCGTCAGGGTTATATGATAATGAATATAGTATGTTGTGTCCTACAACGTAGGGTTGTAAAACTTCGCCTGTGTTTGCGTCTATTAAATCGTAACCATTTTTATTATATGAAATAATCCTTTTTCCATTAGGACTATATACAACAAAAGGTTCCTTCATTGCGATAGTTTTTATACAAGAACCACTATTTGCATCCCAAATCTTTAATTCATTGCTGCCGCCAGAAACAATTTTTTTCCCATCAGGACTAAATGATGCTGAAATAGAGGCTTTATAATGAGCATGAGGAATATTCTTAAGACATTTTCCAGTTTTTACATCCCAAATCTTTATAGTCTCATCATCTGATGTTGAAACTATTTTAGTGCCATCAGGACTAAATGATGCAGAGAATACCTCACTATTATGCCCGATAAAAGTTTCTATACATTTCACTTTTTTTTCATTTCCTTTGATTTTGTTTTGACACACGCTTAACAAAGGAATAATTGAATACATTACTAATAAAATAAGATATTTCTTCATTTTTGTGATTTTTAAAAGTTTTAAATTATTTCTTTTTAGATTAATTACTATTTGTCAAGACAAAGATATGTAAAAAAATCAAAGATTTAGCAAAATAATTCTTTAATTTTTAGAGTTATTTTAACAAATCAAAGAAAGGACTTTTACAATGAACAATGATGCTGAATTTTAGTCGCATTGTTTCATTTATTATAAATCACTACCATTCGATTTGTTATAGTTATTTTCATAATGCATAACAATATAATACAACGGATTTGCAAAAGGATTTATGTTATTTAGTTTTCGTATTTCAATTAATACACGTTTGTTTCCGTCAGGAAGGTTATATTTTTTGCCTTTTTGGAAAAAAACTGCGGACTTACCCATAGGCTCATTATTATTTGTTATTCTTTGATTGCCAAAAGAAAAACTATAATTCTTATTAGTTGAAAATTGATTAACTAATGTGTTAAACCTCTTAATAATTTCAAAACGACTTCTATCATTAAAATCAGTAACAGTTATTTCTACAATTTTATTATTTTTAGTTATTATTTTAACAAATACTTTTTCATCGTTGAACCATCCAATTAATTGATCTTTTTGAGAATTATAAGTAAACCCTTTCTTCTCTAATTTTTCAATCATACTTGATTTTGTACCTTGCATAGGAATTCCCAAAAACATTGTAGCATCATTTTGTGCTTTAATAACTAACGTGCTAATAATAAAAGAAATTAAAATGATTATTCTTTTCATATTATATTTTTTTTATTTTCCCAAGCCCCAAAGGTGTTTTACTAATTTAATTTCTTTTATTTGTGGGCATAAAAAACGTGGGACTTTTTTCCTTATTGTTTCATGAGGTTCTCGACTACCTAACTAACCAAATAAGTAAAGCCCACGATATACTCGTGAGCGTCTTGACTTATCTTTTTGGTTAGTTTATTATGAAATTGTCGAGATTTCATGAAACCAATTATAAGCAAAAACGCTTTTTATGTCGTATTAAATTATTGAATCTTAGTTATATTTATTATTTTTCTCCTTTACTGTCCTCCTTTTTTATGGTTAATTACTGATTTATCGCAACAAAGATATAACAATTCAAAGACTTAGCAAAATAATCCTAAGAAAGAATTTTTTAATTCTTAGAATTATTTTAGCGAATCAAAGAAAAATTTTAATGAATCAAAGAAGGCGACTGAAAATCTCAATCGCCTTGTGTTTGTTAATGAAAAAACATTATTCTTTAATTGCTTTTTGTGTAATGGTTTTGCCGTTTGAGTGTAGTCTTATGTAGTAAACGCCCGCAGGTAATGTAGAGATATTTATTCTATTTGTGTTTTCGGCTTGCATTAACACCTTTCCGCTAAGCTCTATCACTTCTACTGCATCAATTCTTGTAGAGAAATTGATTTCATCTTTTGTAGGGTTAGGGTAGAAGCTAAGTTCTGTGTTTTCAGTATCAAGCAAAGATGAATTATCTATTATTTCTGTAAAAATAGCTATTAGAGTTGTGTCGCTGAAAAGGTCAATATATCTTGGATTGTCGGTGTTTCCGTCATTCCAACTTACAAATTCGTAACATGAGTTTGCAGTTGCAGTCAGCATTGCACTTTCGCAATCGCTTGTAACTGCAACTTCTCCAAATGTACTATCGTTTGCAGTGGCAGTAACTATGTAAATGATTTCAGAAATTCTGCCTGCAAATAATTGTCCCCAAAGATTAGTGGTGTCGGAGTAAGCAGCTAAACTTCCGCATGCAACACTTAATGTAGCGGTGCTAACATCTGGGAAAACAAAACTGTTTTCCAATACAGGAGGTTCCACAGCAAGGCAAGTAATGTTTTGTAAGGCATCGCAATAGCTAAAAGTTCCATCGCTAAGTTCTGTAATTCCGCTTCCGATTGTAATAGATGCAAGAGAAGAACAATTATAAAAAACTTCCCATCCCAAAGATGTAATTGCGTTTGGAATGACAAGTGATGTTAAAGACGTGGCATAATAAAACGCATAGCTTTCTATGGAAGTTATTGTAGAGGGTAATTCTACTGAAACAAGGTTTGTACACCAATAAAAAGCGTCTTCTCCAACGCAAGTAACGTTATAGGTTATTCCGTTATTGGTTACCGTTTCGGGAATTACAACATTTGTTGCCGATTGACTACAACTTCTTACTTTTACATTGTTTCCTGTTGTTGGTTTGTAGGTTATGTCTCCAACTACGAAAGTATTTTGTGCTAAAACTACGTTTGTGCATAAAATTATGCTGATTATTGCTAATATCTTTTTCATATCTGTCTTATTTTACTATTAGTTTTTGTGTTTTTACTATGTTTTCGCTTGTGATTTTAATAAAATAAACTCCCGATAGCATATTTGAGAGGTCTAATTCATAGTTGCTTTCAAATATTTCATCGTTTAACAATGTGCGTCCTTGAATATCGCTTAGTGTTATCTGTGCTTTGTTGCTCAATCCTTTTATGTTGATATTTGTTCTTTTGCTTGCAGGATTTGGAAACACGTTTACAGAAAATTCGTTTGCTAACTCCTCTTTTAAAGATGAAGATTCAGCACTGCTATAATAAGAAAATGCATCTATACAAAAGTAAGCTGGTACATTTATTCCATAACCTGAATCGTCATTTGATGAAAGTGTGAAAATAACCTTATGACATTCGCCCAAAGAAGTTAAGTTCATATACTTCCATTCTCCAACAATTCCGTTTGCATCGGCTAATGGATAAGATACATCGCTGGTTACTGCTCCGTTTTCATCATATCCTGTTGCTATAATGTTTAAAAAGTAATTGTTTTGTGGGAAATTGGCAGATGACATATAAGAATAAGCCGAAGAAGAGTTGTTTACATAAACTCCAATTGGGCTAAATGCAGTATTATCTTCCTTTTTTATTACATTGTGTTCAAGCATTCCTTCCCAATCACTATAATAACCTACCATATATGTGCTATCTGGTCCTTCCAATCCCATTAAAGATTGAGCAGAATAATAAGGTTGGCCGTCAGTTATGTGATTAGATGGTCCAAAACCACAAGCAAACATTCCGTCATAAAGACCTAATGCTTCAAAACTTAAACCTCCACTAAGATATGAAAGTCTGTAATTTCCCTCACTATCAATCGTTCCATTATCAGCAGAAATTATTTCGTGAGAATCGGCATTTGTAAGAAGACCTTCAAAATCTGCCACCTGATATGCCTCTCCTTGATTTATAACTCCAAGACCTGTGAAATCAAATCCTGTTGCCCAACCACCAGATTGTGCATCGTAAATAATGTTTCCTTGTGAATCGGTATCAACTCCGCTAATCACATCGACCAAACGCACAAATCTAACGTTGTTTCTGTCAAAAAACTCATCATCATCTATTTCTGCTAAATCAAAAGGCGTTCCCCAACCAACTTCATACTTACCTGCTAAATTATTCATTAATTCTGGTGCAAGGGAAGAAGAAGTTGTGTAACTTGTTGCAGGAAAACGATAAAAATGTTGCCCATCGCTACTTACTTCTACAAAAGCTATTTCAAGATAAGTGGCATTGAAACTATTTTCAAACACGCAGAAATCCTCGCCTTGGCCATCTACTATTGGAGCTTCAAAAGTTATTAAAGCAATTCCTCCTTCGCCTAAGGCAACTGCCGTTGTTGTTGTGCCATCAGGAAGACCTTGTGCCATATATGGCTGTCCGTAGGAAGCAAAGTTTGTAGTGGAGTTTTGTTGATAGCCTCTTTGAACTTCAACTCCAAAAGCCCAAGACTTGATTCTTGAATCTTCTCGGCTGATTGCTTGACAGCCCGGTGTGCCTACTGCTCCGTCAAATTGAGCATAAGCAGATACTGCTACAAATAGCGTAGCTAAACATACGATAATTCTTTTCATTTCTCTATTGTTTTAAGTTTAAAAATTATTTCAAAATTCAAAACATAGAGCTTCAAAAAAAAGTAAAGACAAACTCGCTGAAATAAATCCTGCATCTACTGTCTAAAGCTCTTTCCTCGAAAGCTCAAAACTTTAAAACAAAAGGCAGGTCTTCTGACTCGTTCAATACCGATAGCCTTCCCATTGTTTTTCTTAAACAACAGTGGCAAAAAGATATTTCGGTATCTTTGTTATGAACTCACAGCAGCGGGACTGTTTGGGATTTTCACCCAATTCCCTTTTAATCTCTGCATAAGAGAACCCTTTGCGACTGCAAAATTATAAAGAAAAATCAAACTAACAAAATTTTATTGTTTTTCTTGCGTTATGTTTTCATAAGTATCTATATGAAAAAGCATTGTTTTTTTATTGTTTTCTCTTTGAGTTGTTTTTTGCTTTCTGCACAAAGTGTAGATGATATATGTTTTGGTGTTAATCAATACTCCAAAAAACTTCATTCTGCTTATTATGAAGCGGAGATTGAGGTGAATAATGGAGGAGAGTCAAAGACTTATTTTCATAAAGTGAGTTTTAAAAAGAACAATCCAAGAAATAAATTTTTTGCAAAGGTGAATGCTCAAATTTATTATTCAAATGAGTTGATAGAACAAGTTTATTGCGATAATCAACGCTTTACTTTTGTGGATTTTTATGAAAATATAGCAGAGCAATACGAAAAAGAAGATTATGCTCTCTTTTTAACGCAGGTAGATACTAATATGATACCGAATTTTGTCTTTAATAGGCCGACTTTTGACTTAAAGGCAATAGAAAAAGGTGAAATTAAAGTTCAAAAAAATCAAGATACCATAATCAATGGCTTTGAGTGTTTTAGTATTCTTGAAGCTTTGGTTGAATTTGATAGTGTTTCGTATGTCAGAGTGCATTATATAAGAAAAAAAAGACTTTCTCCCACTTGCTCAAAACACTATAATATTTTACTTAAATCAAGAGCAACCAAACACAAGTAGCAAGGTTTATAACATAACGCTTAGTCGTATAGATGAAAATGCTGCTTTTCACGATAGCAGATTTGAATTTAGTGAAAAAAATACGGGAATACACCTAAGATATAAAAGCTTTTCTGCACTTGAAAAGCAGTGGGAAGAGCAGGAGATAAGTCAAAGTTCATTTGCTTACAACTCTCTTGCACTTAACTTTAAGACAACTACTTTGCAAGGAAAGGAATTTGAACTTGAAAATCACAAAGGCAAAGTTGTTATTATGGCTTTCTTCTATAATAATTGCTCTCCATGTATTCCTATGCTTGATGATTTACAGGAGTTGTATGCTCAATACAAGGAAAAGGGAGTAGAGATTATTGCTCTAAATCCTGTGGATAGTAAAATAGCAAAAGAAGAAATGATTGCTTTTGCTGAAGAACACAAACTTTCATATCATCTTGCACAAATACCAAAACACACTATTGAAGAGATGTATTTGGTGCGTTATTTCCCAACAATTTTTATTATAGATAAGAAAGGGCGAGTTTGTTTCTCACATCAAGGCTACAATACCTTATTTAAAGACAAGATTTCAAAGGTTATGAACAGAAAATTAAAGTTTTAACGCCTAAGATATTTGAGAAAAATCAGCCGTTTTGTGTTTTGAAACCATATAATCCCTTAAAGGTTTGTTTTCTTCAGCTTTCAATAATGGGTCATACGATATGATTTGAGTAGCAAGGTCTTTTACTTGTACCATAAGCGGTTCATCTAAAATTATGTCGGCTATTTTCAATTCCATAACTCCACTTTGTTGAGTGCCTGCTATGTTTCCTGGACCTCTTAACTGCAAATCGGCTTGTGCTATTTCAAATCCGTTATTTGTAACACACATAGTGTTGATTCTAAACAACCCTTCTTGTGATAGTTCGTCTTTTGTTCTTAATATACAATAGCTTTGTTCTTGTCCTCTGCCGACACGTCCTCTTAATTGATGAAGTTGAGCAAGTCCAAAACGTTCTGCATTTTCTATTACCATAACTGTTGCATTCGGAACATCGACTCCAACCTCTATTACGGTGGTTGCAACCATTATATTGGTAATTCCATCTTTAAATCTTTGCATTTCATAGTCCTTATCCTCAGCCTTCATCTGTCCATGCACTATACTAATTTGATATTTCGGCAAAGGAAACTCCCTAACTATGCTTTCGTATCCGTCCATTAAGTCTTTTAAGTCCATTTTCTCACTTTCCTTAATCAGAGGGTAAACAACATAGATTTGTCTCCCTAATTCTATTTGTTTTCTCATAAAATTAAAGAGAGTAAGTACGTCTTTGTCAAAAAAATGCACTGTTTGAATAGGTTTTCTTCCCTTTGGCAATTCATCAATTACCGAACATTCCAAATCACCATAAACACTCATTGCAAGAGTTCTTGGAATAGGTGTCGCTGTCATTACAAGAACGTGAGGTGGAATGCTGTTTTTTGCCCACATCTTTGCTCTTTGCTCTACGCCAAAGCGATGTTGCTCATCTATAATGGCAAGTCCAAGATTTTTAAACACAACATTGTCTTCCAAAATGGCGTGTGTGCCAATCAAGATGTGAGTTTCTCCTTCTGAAAGAGAGTTTAAGAGAATTTTTCTTTCCTTTTGTTTACTACTTCCTGTGAGTAGAGAAACATTAAGGGGCATATCCTTTAAGAAATTCTTTATGCTGTTGTAGTGTTGCTGTGCAAGAATTTCGGTAGGTGCTATAATTGAGGCTTGAAAACCATTATCTATTGCAATCAACATGCACAAAAGTGCAACAAGTGTTTTACCGCTCCCTACATCTCCTTGCAATAGGCGATTCATTTGATAGCCTGTTCGCATATCGTTGCGAATTTCTTTTACAACTCTTTGTTGTGCTCCCGTAAGTGTAAAGGGTAGATAAGTCTTGTAAAAACTATTGAAATTTTCTCCTACGTTTGCAAATACAAATCCTTTGTTTCTTGCTTTGTTGTTGTATTTTTTGACTTGGTTTTCAAGTTGCATAAAAAACAACTCTTCAAATTTTAGTCTTGCTCTTGCCTTTGCGAGATTTTCTTCGTTTTTTGGAAAATGTATTTCCCTTAAAGCTCTTTCTCTTGTGTAGAGATTGTAATGTTTTGTTATGTATTGAGGTAAGGTTTCTTCAATTCTGTTTACTGCAAGAGCGAGAACCTCTTGAGAGAGTTTGGCTAAGGCTTTGGAAGTAAGAAAAGAGTTTTTCATTCTTTCGCTTGTGTGATATATAGGAAAGAAAGTTTCTATTGAAGTGCGTTTGTAAGACATTAAAGTTTCAAATTCAGGATGAGCAAAGTTGAAAATGCCATTGAAAAAGGTAGGCTTTCCAAAAACAACATAATCAACACCAATAGCAAAGCTGTCGTTTATCCATTTTATTCCTTGAAAAAATACTAAATCTATTACACCTGTTGAGTCTTGAAGCTTGATTACAAGTCTTTGTCCTTTGCCTTTGATTAGCTCTTTCTTAACAACTCGTCCTACAACTTGAATGTAGTTTTCTTCGCTTGCGATTTCTTTGATTTTTGTGAACTTACTTTTGTCCAAATAGCGAAAAGGGAAATATTCCAACAAGTCTCCAAAGGTAAAAACATTGATTTCCTTTTTCAAAATGTCTGCTTTCTTCTTGTTTATAGAAGGTAAAAGTTCTATGTCTGTGTTTAAAAATTCCCTCATTCGCAAAAGATTTTAGCAAAGGTACGAATAAAAAAAATAAATCAAAGAAAAAATAAATTCTTTCTTGATAAGAATTTTTTAAAACGAAGAATTATTTATACATTTGCAAGAAATAATTTTTTGATATGAAAAGACTATTACTATTTTTATGTTTTATGATGAGCTTATCTTTTGTGATGGCTCAATCTTTTAGCTTAAATGGATTGAAATATAGTGTTGTAGAAGGAAAGAACGAAGTTAGTGTAAGCGCAGGTGAAGGAAAACTTGCGAAAAACCTTGTTATACCTACCGAAGTCAGCTTTGAGGGAAAGAATTATTTGGTTACAAGAATAGCTGATAAGGGCTTCTATATGCGAGGAGAAATAAAGGAATTAACTTTACCTAATTGCTTGGTGTATATTGGCGAAAAGGCTTTTTATATGTGTAATGGAATTGTGGATTTGATTATGCCACATTCTGTTTTGAATATTGGAGAAGAAGCTTTCTTTATGTGCAAGAGTTTAACTACTCTTTCTCTTTCCAATTCTTTACAAATGATTAAGCAAAGAACCTTTTGGAGTTGCTCGTCTTTAAGCAAAATAAAAATTCCTAATGGAGTTAAGAGGATAGAAAGGGAAGCCTTTTTCTCATGTTCGGCATTGAGTTCTGTGGAATTTGCAGACGGAATAGAATTTATAGGACGTTTGGCTTTCGGTTCTTGTTCGGCTTTGATGAATCTTGAATTGCCTATCTCGTTAGCCGAAGTTGATGACCAAGCGTTTTGGAATTGTTCTTCTTTATTGAGCTTTAAATGTGGCGAATATATAGATAGAATAGGGGATAGTGCGTTTGGACAATGCTCTGCGTTGAATAAGGTTTTTATTCCTACAAAAGACGTTGTTATGGGCAAGAATGTGTTTGAACATTGCCCAAGTTTAGTTACCTATAAAAAGGGAGGAGAAACAATAAAGTTAATTTTCACTTTGGAAGACATATAAGGCTAATTCGTAACCTTTAAGTCCAAATCCGAAAATCGTACCTTTACAAACAGGAGAAAGGAAAGATTTGTGTCTAAACTCTTCTCTTGATAATATGTTGCTGATATGAACTTCTACAACAGGAGTTTGTATTGCTGAAATAGCATCTGCAATCGCTATTGAGGTGTGAGTGTATGCTCCTGCGTTGATTATAATTCCGTCTTTTGAAGAGTCTTTTTGTATTTGTGTTACAATCTCTCCTTCAACGTTAGATTGGAAATAAGAAATCTTTAATTCAGGAAACTTTTTCTTTAAGTCTTCAAGATAATCCTCAAAACTTGTGCTTCCATATATGCTTACTTCTCTTTGTCCTAAGAGATTAAGATTAGGTCCGTTAATTATACTTATTTCTTTCACGATGTTTAAAATCTCTATTTAATACTATTTTATCTTTACTTATAAGAAAAAGAGTTGGAACTGTCCAAATATAACTCTTTGTAATAGGAGTGCAATCCACACAATAAGAGTTTATCCAATTTTCTGGCACTTGGCTTTTGTGTTCTTGCCAAAGCTTTTCTTCAACCTCAGGGGCAACGGCAAGAATTGTTAGTTTGTTTTCTGCAATCAAAGAATTGAGCTTTTTTGACTTTGACATCTTCTTTTTTAACGCCTGACAATCTTCACACTCTGGGCTATAAAACACAACTAACACGTTTGTAGATTTCTCTTCTATTAAAGAATACAAATCACCCATGCCATTTTCGTTCAAATAAGTGAAATTAACAGCAGTATCACCTATTTGATTGTCGTTTTCTTTGTCGTAGTTTTGAGCAAACAAAGAATTAGAAAACAAACTCAATAAAAAGCAAAAGATTAAACTAATTCTAATGTTTCGCATTTTGAAGGAATATAAACGTTTTCGTAGCCACGTTCTCTTAAAGTATTGGCAAAGTTTTCTTGTGTTTTGCTTTCTCCGTGTACAAGTATAAGTTTTTTAATTTTCTCTTTGTCTTGACACGATAAGAAACGGATTAACTCTTCGTAATCGGCGTGTGCAGAATAGGAATCAATACTTCTAACCTCTGCTTTCACGTAATAGCCATGTCCGAAAATAGAAACTTGTTTGTCGCCTCTGAGAATTTTGTTTCCAAGTGTAGTTGGAGCGCAGTAACCAACGCCAAGGATTGTTGTTCGTGGGTTTTCTATGTTGTTTGCAATGTGATGTTTAATTCTTCCTGCTTCCATCATACCGCTTGCAGAGATAATAATGCACGGAGTTTTACTTGTGTTTAGTTTTTTACTCTCTTCCGTTCCGCGAATGTAGTGTAGCTTTTCAAATCCAAACGGATCTGGATCTGTTTTCATAAATTCTTTCATCTCATCATTGAAACACTCGCTGTGAATACGCATTATATTTGTTGCATTAAGACTTAAAGGACTATCTACATAGACATCTATCATTGGAAGTAAACCTCGTTCCCACAACTTATTAAGAGCAAAAATTATCTCTTGCGCTCTGCCTATTGCAAAGGAAGGTATCAAGAGTTTTCCTCTCTTTTTGCAACATGTATCAATCACTGCCTTTAATAATTCTTCTTCGCTCTTATCTATATTGCTGTGAAGTCTATCTCCGTAGGTAGATTCCATAATTATATAGTCAGCTTGCTCAAAGGCTTGTGGAGAGCGAAGAATTCTTTTTTCGTAACGTCCAACATCACCTGTGAATGCAATCTTTATATCCTTACCATCTTCCTTTATAGTAATGTTGCAAGTAGCACTTCCAAGGATATGTCCGTTGTCTGTAAACTTTAAAGTGATGTCTTCATCAATAAATATTCTCTTTCCGTATGGAACAGAAACAAAATAATTCATTGCCTCTTGTGCATCAGCAGTTGTGTAAATCGGTTCAACGCTTTCAAGATTTTGTCTTGCTCTTTTCTTGTTGAAAGTGCGAGTATCTAATTCTTGAATGCCAGCAGAATCCACAAGCATAATGGCACACAAATCTCTTGTTGCTGGTGTAGAATATATAATGCCTTTAAAACCTAATTTTACAATGTAAGGAATTAGTCCCGAGTGGTCTATGTGAGGGTGAGAAAGGATTAAATAATCTATCTCTTCGGGATTGAAACCTAAATCACGGTTCAAGGCATCAGTTTCCAAACCTTTACCTTGATACATTCCACAATCCAAAAGAATTTTCTTGCCTTTATTAGTAGTAATCAAATGTTTACTGCCCGTAACCTCCTTAGCAGCACCTAAAAATTGTATTTTCATATCCTTTCTCTTTGTAATTTATGGCAAAGATACAATAAAGAAACAAAAAAAACGCTCGTTTGTCAAAATAATTCAAAGACTCACGAGCGTTTTTATTTGGTTTAATTATATTTATATACTTATTTTATCTAGACATCGTTTTTATCATATTGATGTTCTCTTGAAATTTCTTCATATTAGCCTTTTTTGCCATATTTCTTATTTGGAACCAATCAATAATAGTCCATATTCCACAAGCACCCAAGGTTAATAACTTCAAAACTCCTAAACCAACAGATCCTACATAAAATCTGTCAATTCCTAAATGCCCTAAAAATATAGACAAAATAAGGGCGACCATTGGATTTTTAAAGTTTCCGCCAACTGTTGGAAGTAATTCTAATTGTTTTTCATTTAATTTTTCCAATTGCTCACGGACATACATTACATCTGAAGGTGTAAAATTATCTTGATTAGCTAATAAAAAATTTTGTTTTTGCATTTTCGTAAAATTTAATATTTAATAACTCTATTTATTAGAAACCATAAGCATTCTTCATCATTTCTTCAGCTTGCTTATTAGCTGCATCCATCATTTTTTCTGCTTGCTTATTAGCCTCATCCATCATTTTTTCTGCTTGTTTATTAGCTGCATCCATCATATCCTTTGCAGTTTTATCTGCTTCGTCCATTATTTCTGATGCACTCTCAATACTTTCGGTATTAGTTGAAGGCTCTGGTGTGCTATTTGTTGTTTCTTCTGTTGTTACAGATTGTTCTGTTGCATTATTTTCTGTGTTTTCTTTATTTCCACAAGAGAATAAAAATAATGCTGTCGCTAATAACAAAAATGTCTTTTTCATTTTTTAATACCCTAATTCGTGTCGGGCACAACTTTTAATGTTATTTAAATAATATAAAATGTTTAATCTAATTCTTAAAAAGCGTCTTCTGCTTCATCTAAAGCTTTTTCTACTTCTTTTTCTGCATCATTTAAAGCTTTTTCTACTAATTTTTCTAACTTTTCTTCAGCTTTTTCCAACTCTTCTTCAGCTTTTTCTAACTTTTCTTCAGCTTTTTCTACAGCTTTTTCAGCTTTCTCTTCAGCTTTCTCTGTTTCTGCTTTTTCCCACTCTTCTGCAGCTTTTTCTAACTCTTCTTCAGCTTTTTCTACGGCTTTTTCAGCTTTTTCTACGGCTTTTTCAGCTTTTTTTACTTTGTACTCATCGCTACAAGAAGCAAGTAACAATACTGCTGCTAATAGTAATAATACTTTTTTCATCTTTTAATACCCTGATTCGTGTCGGGCTCAACTTCTAATTTAATTAAATATTTTTTTTCTTTGATTTGCCTAAGTCCCAAAGGCGATATGTTGTTTTGAAAGTTTGACTTATGGGCATAAAAAAACGTGGGACTTTTTTTCTTATCGTAACATGAGGTTCTGGAATACCTAATTCACCAAATAAGAAAAGCCCACGCTGTGATACGTGAGCGTTTTCCACTTACTTTTTGGTGAATTTTTTGAAATTTTCCAGATTCCATGTTACCAATTATAAGCAAAAACGCTTTTTATGTCGTAAAAAAATTACTAAGTCTAAATTATAATTCTTCTTTGTCTCCTTTTATTCCTCCTTTTTTAAGGTTAATAACTAATTTTCGGTGCAATATTATAATTATTTTTGAGATTAACAAAATTTTTTTTGGTTCTTTTTTGTTCATTTTCATTTGATGCTATTTTTTTGCCTTGATATAAACATATTTTCTTAAAGAAAAATCTTGAAATTTCTTGTGAAAATTGACCAAAATTGAGGGAAAAATTGACTAAAACAAAGTGTTGTTTTCACCAAACGCTGATTAATTTTCACCAAACGCCGTTTAATTTTTTTTAAACGCCGTTTAATTTCAACCAAACGCCGTTTAATTTTGCCAAAATCAAGAGAAAAAACAGCCTTTTTTGGCTTAAAAATGGGATAAA
>JAZRCB010000043.1:0-54409 GCA_045635365.1 Candidatus Onthomorpha sp. | reverse complement strand
TGTTTTCACCAAACGCTGATTAATTTTCACCAAACGCCGTTTAATTTTTTTTAAACGCCGTTTAATTTCAACCAAACGCCGTTTAATTTTGCCAAAATCAAGAGAAAAAACAGCCTTTTTTGGCTTAAAAATGGGATAAATTAAGGCTTAAAATTATTAAATCATTGATTAGCAAGTTTTTGCTTAAGTCGAAATGCTTAAAGAAATTTGTAAAGAAAAAACAAAAGCCCGAATTTTTTGCAGTATTTCGGGCTTTTAGTTTTAGGAAAAAGAATTTTAAATCAATAAAAACTCTTATTTAGTTTATTTTATCTTCAATTATTTTTAATCAACTTCTATACATTCATAATATGGGCTTGCGACTGCATGGTCAAAACCATCAAGTTCCTTAGCTGCTTCTTTTCCTTCAAAGTCTTCACAAGGTGTTCCGAATGATTTAAAACTATGAACAGCATCTTCTACTAATTCTCCAGTAAAGCCCCAATATGAATATTTACATTCACATGAATAATTTCCGCAGGCTGCGAATAATATCACTGAGGTGATAATTAAAGCTAATTTTTTCATTTTTTTATTTGTTTTGATTTTGATTCGGCAAATATAGGACTTTTTATTTACCCCCCCCAAAAAAAATTAAAGAAAAAAAAGAATGCTCCAAGATGTTTCAAGGAGCATTCTTTAGTATTGTTATTTTTCAATTACGCGTCTATGTTTGCGTATGTTGCGTTTCGTTCTATGAATTCTCGTCTTGGTGGTACGTCATCGCCCATTAACATTGAGAATACTCTATCTGCTTCTGAGGCGTTTTCGATTGTAACTTGTTTTAAGATACGTCTTGCTGGGTCCATTGTGGTTTCCCAAAGTTGTTCTTCGTTCATTTCTCCAAGACCTTTGTATCGTTGTATTTCAACCTTGCCTTTGCCTGTTGAATACTCTGCAACAACGGCTTCTCTTTCTTCTTCTGTCCAACAATATCTTTTTTGCTTGTTGGTTGAGGAAGAAACGCCATACAAAGGTGGTGCTGCAATGAATACGTGTCCTTCTTCTATCAATTCTCTCATGTAACGGAAGAAGAATGTCAAAATAAGGGTTGCGATATGCGCACCATCGACATCGGCATCGGTCATGATAATTACTTTATGGTAACGTAGTTTTTCCATATTCAATGCCTTTGAGTCTTCTTTTGTGCCTATTGATACTCCTAATGCTGTATAGATATTTTTAATTTCCTCAGAATCTAATACTCTATGTTGCATTGCTTTTTCAACATTAAGAATCTTTCCTCTAAGTGGTAGGATTGCTTGGTGTTCTCTATCTCTTCCTTGTTTTGCTGTTCCTCCCGCTGAATCCCCTTCGACAAGGAATAATTCACATACGCTTGGATCGTTGCTTGAACAGTCAGATAATTTTCCAGGTAAGCCTGCTACTCCTAATATTGTTTGTCTTTGTACAAGGTCTCTTGCTTTTCTTGCGGCGTGTCTTGCTGTTGCTGCAAGGATTACTTTATCTACTATTTGTTTTGCTTCTTTTGGGTGTTCTTCCAAATAGTTTGCTAATATTTCACTAACAGCCGCTGCAACCGCTGGGGCAACTTCGCTATTTCCTAACTTAGTTTTTGTTTGGCCTTCAAATTGTGGCTCTGCAACCTTTACAGATATTACTGCTGTTAGCCCTTCACGAAAGTCATCTCCCGCAATTTCAAATTTCAACTTATCTAACAATCCTTCTTTTGTGGCATAGTTTTTAAGTGTTCTTGTCATTGCTTGACGGAATCCTGTCAAATGTGTACCACCTTCGTGAGTGTTGATATTGTTTACGTATGAGTGAAGATTTTCTGTAAAGCCTGTGTTGTATTGCATTGCTATTTCAATAGGAATGCCTTGCTTTTCTCCCTCAACATAAATAGGCTCTGGAATTAGATGTTCTCTTGTTGCATCTAAGTATGATATGAAATCTTTTAATCCTTCTTCTGAATAGAAAGTTTCGCTTAAATAGTTTCCTTCATCGTCCTTTTGACGAAAATCTGTAATAGACAGTTCAATTCCTTTATTCAAGAATGCAAGTTCTCTTAGTCTTGAAGCAAGAGTTTGGTAGTCATAAACACTAACTGTAAAGATTTCATCATCAGGCAAGAACTCTACAACTGTACCTCTTTTGTCTGTTGTGCCAATTTCTTTTACGGCATATTGAGGAACGCCCTTTGAGTATTCTTGTTCATAGATTTTACCATCTCTATAAACGTTTACTTTCAAATGTGTTGATAAGGCATTAACACAACTAACACCTACTCCGTGCAAACCACCTGATACTTTATAAGAACCTTTATCAAATTTACCTCCCGCATGCAAGACTGTCATAACCACTTCCAATGCTGAACGGCCTTCTTTTGGGTGAATATCAACAGGGATACCTCTACCGTTATCCTCTACTCTTATGGAATTATTTTCTAATATTTGAACGCTTACCTTATTACAATAACCAGCTAATGCTTCGTCTATGGAATTATCTACCACTTCATAAACAAGATGATGCAAACCTCTCACATTAACATCACCAATGTACATTGCAGGTCTTTTTCTTACTGCTTCCAAACCCTCCAATACGTTAATATTGGCGGCGGTATATTCTCCTTTTCTTAATTCTTCGCTCATTGTTTATGTTATTTGAAGATACAAAAGTAATAAATTTTCCTTAATTTTTTGTAGTTTTGCACGCAAATTAAACACAAAAATTAAAAAATAATATGAATTTCAAAAAAATCTTACCTCACATTATTGCAATAGCAGCATTTATTGTAGTAAGTTTTGTCTTTTTTAGCCCTGTTCTAGAAGGCAAAAAACTATTTCAAAGCGATATGGCTCAATTTGATGGAGCAGCCAAAGAATTACTTGATTATGAAAAAGTAAGCGGAGAGCGTTCTAATTGGGCAAATTCAATGTTTAGCGGAATGCCCTCATATCAAATCGCATTCCCACAATCAAATAACATTTTCGATACAATAAGCCAACCACTCACACTTTGGGGATTTTCCTTTGACGCAGGAATATTCTTTATAATGATGTTAGGCTTCTATATATTTATGAATGTAATGGGAGCACGACCATTGATTAGTGCATTTGCAGCTTTGATTTATGCTTTAGGCTCTTACAATGTGATAATCATAGGTGTAGGACACATAACAAAAGCTTGGGCAATGGCAATGATAGCTCCAATACTTGCAGGTATGATACTTGTTTTAAAAAGAAAATACATATCAGGAATCATATTATTCACTCTATCACTTGGCTTGCAAATCTATTTCAATCACATACAAATCACATACTACACCCTTATTGCAGCAATCGTTCTTGGTATATCATACCTTGTATATGCAATCAAAGAAAAAGAAATAAAGCAATTCATAATAAGTGGAGCTGTACTTGTTGTTTGTGCTTTAATTTCTTTAATGCCAAACTCATCTCACCTTGTCTTAAACAACGAATATGTTAAGCACACAATGAGAGGTGGAAGCGAAATCACAGTAAGAGAAAAAGACAACACAAACGACAAAGGTCTAAGCATAGACTACGCATACGCATGGAGCTATGGCGTTGGAGAAACATTAACAATCCTAATTCCAGACTATAAAGGAGGAGGAAGCTCTGACAATCGTTGGGAAAGCCTTGCAGAAAATCGTTTAAGAGAAATACAAACAACACAAGCAGCGCAAGCCTCTCACCCTCAAATCCAACAAGTAATAAATCAATACGCAGGCTCAACCTATTGGGGCGAACAACCATTCACAGCAGGTACGGTTTACTTTGGCTCAATCGTTATATTCCTTGCACTACTTGGCTTTTTGTTAATCAAAGGTGCAGAACGTTGGTGGCTACTTATAGCAACAATAATATCAATATTAATATCTTGGGGTAATAACTTTATGTTACTAAACGAATTCTTGTTTAATCATCTTCCTCTTTACAACAAATTCCGTACACCTTCAATGATACTTGTCGTAGCCAATGTAACACTTGTAATAGCAGCCTTCCTTGGACTAAAAGAATTCTTCAACACAGAAATAGAAGACAAGAAAAAGCTAAGAGCATTATACATAAGTGGAGGAGTAATCGGTGGATTCTGCTTATTATGCGCTCTCCTACCAGATTTATTCGCTTCATTCACTTGTTCAAAAGACGCAACATTTGAAACAATGTTAGGAAACAGCTTTATGCAAGCACTATATGAGGACCGTAAATCAGCATTCACATCAGACTCATTGCGTTCTTTCATCTTCATTGCAATAGCATTCGTTAGCTTATTCCTATTTGCAAAAAACAAACTTAAAAAAGAAATAATAGCAATCTGCATAATAGGAATAGCAGCAACAATAGACCTATGGCAAGTAGATAAACGCTATATCTCAGAAGACAACTACAAAAAGCCATACGAAATGGAAATACCAACAACACCTGCAATAGAAACAATAAAAGCAGAGGTAGCAACTAAAAACATAAACCATTACAGAGTTTACAACATGGCTGTAAACACATTTAACGATGCTTCAACCTCATATCACGTTCCTTCAATCGGAGGATATCACGGAGCAAAACTACAACGCTACCAAGACATAATAGATTTACATATATTAGGTTATAAACAACAAACAAGCATAGATACAGCACTACTAATCAGCAATCCAATACGTCAATTCTTCCACACCTATCAACAACAAATCAACTCTCCTAACATAGAAGTATTAAATATGTTAGACACTCGTTACTTTATTCTTCCTGTTGGACAAGAAGGAGGCACAGCAGTAGAAAACCCAGAAGCTTGTGGAGCAGCATGGTTTGTAGATGAAATAAAAACAGTAAACACAGCCGATGAAGAAATACTTGCACTTAACGACTTCAAAGCAAAACAAACTGCAATCGTAAACAAAGAATTCTCTTCACAAATCACAAACAAAGACTTTGCAAACAGAGATAAAAACGCAACAATCACACTACAAGCATCAGAAAACAACAACCCTGACTTAAAAATCTATAAATCACAATCCACAACCTCACAATTCTGCGTATTCTCTGAAATCTACTATGCAGAAGGCTGGAAAGCATACATTGACGGTAAAGAAACTCCAATCCTAAGAGCCAACTACATATTAAGAGCTATTGAAATACCAGAAGGAGAACACACAATAGAACTAAGATGCGAGCCAGAGACACTAAAAACCTTTAACATAATAAACCTAATAGGCTCAATAATAATCATAGTCTTTATCATAGGAGCCATTGCCCTACCATTTGTAAAACGATTTAAAGAAAAGAAGAAATAAAACAAAGAAAGAAATAAATAAAGCAAAGAATCATTTTATTGTTTCTTTGCTTTATTTATTGGGTTTATTCAAATGATAGAATTGCTTGTTTGATTAACTCGATTGCTTCCATTAATTGTTCTTTTGTTATTACAAGTGGTGGTGCAAATCTAATGATGTGTTGGTGGGTTGGTTTAGCAAGTACTCCTAATTCTTTCATCTTTAAGCATACGTCCCAAGCTTCTTTTCCGTTCTTTGGTTTTATCACGATTGCGTTTAAGAGTCCTTTTCCTCTTACTAATTCTATCATATCGCTTTTAACCTTTGACATTTCTTCACGGAAGATTTGTCCTAATTCTTCGGCTTTTTGTTCTAAGTTTTCGTCTTTTACTACTTGCAGAGCTGCCATTGCTACTTTGCCTGCTAAGCAAAAGCCTCCGAATGTTGAGCCGTGTTCGCCTGGTTTTATGGTTAGCATTATTTCATCATCGGCCAAAACTGCTGAAACTGGTATTACTCCTCCTGAAAGTGCTTTTCCTAATATAAGTATGTCGGGTCTTACGCCTTCGTGGTCGCATGCAAGCATTTTTCCTGTGCGGGCGATTCCTGTTTGTACTTCATCGGCTATGAAAAGTACGTTGTATTTTTTACAAAGTTCATAAGCTGTTTTTAAGTATCCTTCGTTTGGAACGTAAACTCCTGCTTCTCCTTGTATTGGTTCTACAAGAAATCCAGCTACTTTGTCGCCACATTTTTCTAATGCTTGTTCCAAAGCTACTGTGTCGTTGTATGGTATTTTCAAAAAGCCTGGTGTGAATGGTCCGAACTGACCATAGCTATCAGGGTCTGTGGACATGGAAATTATTGATATTGTTCTTCCATGAAAGTTTCCTTCACAACAGATTATTATTGCTTCATTTTCAGGTATTCCTTTTACTTTGTAACCCCAACGTCTTGCTAATTTCATTGCAGTTTCGTCTGCTTCGGCTCCTGTATTCATTGGTAATACTTTATCGTATCCAAAGTATTCTGTTATATATTTTTCGTATGGTCCTAAACAATCATTATAAAACGCTCTTGAGGTAAGAGTAAGAGTTTTTGCTTGCTCGCATAAGGCATTTACAATTTTAGGGTGACAATGTCCTTGATTGACTGCTGAATATGCTGACAAGAAATCAAAATAACGTTTACCTTCTACGTCCCATACAAAAGCGCCTTCTCCTTTTGAAAGAACTACTGGTAGTGGGTGGTAATTATGTGCACCGTATTGGTGTTCCATTTCGATGAATTGTTCTGATTTGTTCATAACTCTTTTGTTTTAAATGTTTATAATTTGTTTTTTGCTTTAAGGTTATAAAAATATATTTACAACAGTGCAAATGTAATAAATGTTTTTTACTTTACAAATTTTCTATCAAAAAAAACAGCTTTCTATTAGTTTTTTTTATCAAATTAAAGTTTTTATGTAACTTTGCAGAATATGTTTAATTTAGAAGAAAAACTTGATTTTCCTGTATTCAAATATATACAAGAAGCAGCAGATTCATTAGGCTTAGAAACCTATGTTGTTGGTGGTTGGGTGAGAGATGCTATTATGAATCGCCCTTGTAAAGATATTGATGTTGTAACTATTGGTAACGGAATTAAATTAGCGAATAAGTTACATGATATTTTGGGTAGTAAAGCGTCTAAAGTTTCTGTTTTTAGAAATTTTGGAACTGCTATGATTAACTTCAAAGATGGCGATGAGGTTTGGCAAATTGAGTTTGTTGGAGCAAGGAAAGAAAGTTACAATAGAGATTCTCGCAAACCTATTGTAGAGGATGGCACTTTGGAAGATGACCAAAACAGAAGGGATTTCACAATTAACGCAATGGCTATTTGCTTAAACAAAGAGAATTATGGCAAATTGTTAGACCCTTTTAATGGAATAAATGATATTAAGAATCAAATTATCCAAACTCCTTTAGACCCTGATATAACATTTTCTGATGACCCTTTGAGAATGCTTAGGGCTATTAGGTTTGCAAGTCGTTTAGATTTTTCTATTCACCCTGATACCTTTGATGCTATTAAAAGAAATGCTTATAGAATAGAGATTGTTTCAATGGAAAGAAACATTGATGAGATTAACAAAATGATTATGTCTGCTCATCCTTCTATGGCATTTCGTTTAATGGATAAATCGGGTTTATTAGAACGCATTATTCCTGAATTAGTTAAGTTAAAAGGTACTGAATCTGTTGGAGAAAAATCTCATAAAGACAATTTCAAACACACTTTGGAAGTCTTAGAAAACATATCTAAAAAGACTGATGATTTGTATTTAAGATGGGCTGCTATATTGCACGATATAGGAAAGCCTTATTGCAAAAGATATGATGAGAAAACTGGCTTTTCGTTCCATGGGCACGAAACTAAAGGTAGTAGAATGATTAAAAACATTTTTAGAAGATTGAAACTACCTTTGAATGAAAAAATGAAATATGTTGAAAAGTTGGTTGCTCTACATTTAAGACCTATAATATTAGCCGAAAGTGTTGTTACTGATTCTGCTGTTAGGCGTTTACTTTTTGAGGCTGGTGATGATATTGATGACTTAATGGCATTATGTCAAGCCGATGTTACTTCTAAAAACATGAACAAAGTGAAGCAGTATATGCAAAACTTTGAAACGGTAAAACGCAAGCTTTTAGAGATAGAGGAAAAAGACAGAGTAAGAAACTTCCAACCTCCTGTTGATGGAGAAGAAATAATGCAAATCTTTAACATTGCACCTTGTAGAGAAATTGGAACTTTGAAAACAATAATTAAAGATGCTATTTTAGATGGTGTAATTCCAAACGAAAGAGAAGCGGCTTTGGAGTTACTTTATTCTGAGGCAGAAAAAATAGGACTGAAACGAGTTTTATGAAAAAGAAATTAATTGTCTTGATTGGTCCTACTGCTGTTGGAAAAACAGCTTTGAGTATTGAGTTGGCAAATTTCTTGAATACAGAAATCGTATCTGCTGATTCACGACAATTTTACAAGGAATTGAATATAGGTGTTGCAACTCCTTCTCTTGAAGAGTTGTCTATGGCAAAGCACAACTTGATTGGACATATCTCTATTCATCAAAAATATAATATATCTGACTTTGAACAAGACGCCTTAAAGGAATTAGAGAGAATATTTCAAAATAATGATTATGCTGTTCTTACGGGTGGAAGTGGTTTGTATGTGAATGCCCTTTGTTATGGAGTAGATAATATGCCTGATGTAAAGGCGGAAATAAGAGAAGAGTTAAACAATATATTTGCTACACAAGGCATCGTTCCACTTCAAGAAGAATTAAAGCTTAAAGACCCAGAGTATTGGGAAATTGTAGATAAACAAAATCACATAAGATTAATTAGAGCTTTGGAAGTTTGCCGTCAAACAGGCAAAACCTTTACCTCTTTTCGTTCAGGAGAGAAAAAACAAAGAGATTTTGAAATAATTAAAATAGGACTTGAAAGAAGTCGAGAAAACCTTTTAGAAAGAATTTACCAAAGGGTTGATATTATGATAAAAGACGGCTTGGTTGAGGAAGCTAAAGGTGTTTATCCTTATAAACATCTTCAAGCTCTAAATACAGTTGGTTATAAGGAATTGTTTGAATACTTTGACAAAAAGGTTGATTTACCTACTGCAATAGAAAATATTAAAATCAACACAAGACAATATGCCAAAAGACAAATGACTTGGTTTAAAAAAGACACATCTACTCTTTGGCTTAATGCTGAAAATAAAATTGATTGGAAATGTTTAGATTTATAATATCGGTTTCACTTGTTTTTTCCACTCTTTTGCTTTCTGCACAAGAAGAGAAAGAAAAGAAAAATCTTATCTATAATAACTCTTTTGAAGAACATCTTTCTTGTCCTGAAAAGATTGAACCTTACGGACAAATGATGGAGGTTGAAGCTTGGTGGCAACCAACAGGAGGTTCTGCAGATTACTATCACCCTTGTGGTGGTAAACAATGCAAAATGCCTAAAAACAAATTGGGATTTCAATACGCTAAATCAGGAGAAGGCATGGTTGGAATCTACACTTCAAAGACTACTTATAGAGAATACATACAAACTGAATTAAAGGAAACTCTACAAGCTGGAGAAAAATATAAACTTAGTTTTTGGGTAAGTCTTTCTGAATACTCAACAGGCGCTGTTGCAACTATTGGAGGATTGTTTACGCCTGAGAGAATTACAGACAACACTCGTGAATTATTTACAAACAACTCAAAGACTAAACACTCAAATGGTATAAAACAAGAGATTGCAAAAATATTTAAACCTCAAGTTGTTAATTCTTTTGATAAACCCTTGTTAGATACTGAAAATTGGCAAAAGATAGAGGGAGAATTTATTGCGCAAGGTGGAGAACGCTTTTTGACAATAGGAAATTTTTACCCTGCAGAACAAAGTAACCTACTCTTTCCTGCAATATTAAAACAAATTCTTCCAGGAGCTTACTATTATATTGATGATGTAGAACTTTATTGTTTGACTTGTGGTGAGAAAAAAGTTATAAAACAAGACAATATCACTATAACTACTGAAAAAAACAAACCACAATATAAAGTTGGACAAGTGATAGTTTTAGAAAATATTTTCTTTGATTTTGATAAGAGCGTGTTATTACCTCAAAGTTTTGTGGAATTACATAAACTCATCAATATTTTAGAGGAATATCCTAATATGAAAATTGAATTATCAGGACATACCGATAGTAAGGGTAGTGATAAATATAATTTGAAACTATCAAAAGAAAGAGCTGAAGCTGTATTTAACTACCTTGTTGATAAGGGTATTGATGCAAAGAGATTAACTCACAAAGGCTTTGGTGCAAAACAACCTATTGCTGACAACTCTACTGATGCAGGTAGAGCTAAAAACAGAAGAGTTGAGTTTAAAATTATTTCTATGTAAATTATGGAAAAACAAATTCACCCATTTCTTGACGAAAGAATAGAATATTACTGCCAAGAACATTGTTCAAAGGAAGATGATAGACTAAAATACATTGACAGACAAACACATATTAAGTTTTTACGTCCTAATATGTTAAGTGGAAACTGGCAAGGTACTCTTTTAAAGATAATTTCTTTACTTGTAAAACCTCAAAGAGTTTTAGAGATTGGTACTTTTACTTCTTACGCTACTCTATGCCTTGCAGAAGGTTTGCAAGAAGGTGGAATTGTTTACACTATTGAAAGAGATGAAGGTTTGGAATACTTTATCCGAGAAACTATTGAAAGATTTAATCTATCCGATAAAATAACACTTCATATAGGTGATGCTTTAGAAGTAATTGATGAAATAGATGGTAATTTTGATTTAATTTTCATTGATGCCGACAAGGCAAACTATCCTACATATTTTGAAAAATGCGTTGAAAGACTCAATAGCGGTGGAGTTTTAATTGCAGATAATATTCTTTGGTATGGTAAAGTTGTTTTAGATGTAAAAGACAGCGACAAAGAAACAAATGCCATTAAAAACTTCAACAGAATGGTAACTGAAGATGAAAGATTAGATAATCTTATTATACCATTACGCGATGGGCTTATGGTAGCCAGAAAGAAGTAAAATCGTTAAATCCATATCCACAACAAGGACTATGGTGATATGGCATATAAGGATTACAAAATACAAAAGGATTATTTGTATCAACAAATGTCAAAGACACATCTATAAAAGAGTTTTCTCTAAACATATAACGAAAAGATGCATTAACAGCTCTTGTATAAAACAAACTGTTTTCAACAACCATATTGCTTAAATAGGCAGAAAAACTCATCAAAAACTTTTCTGAAACCTTATAATCAACTGCTGCTTTAAGAGCCATCTGTTTTCCTTTTGCAGAATAAGGCGCTTTGTCTTCAAGTTGTGGACTTGGAATTTTAAGGAAGAAATCTGTTGAAGAAGCTCCTATTCTCATTCCCCATTTATCAGAAATCAATCCATTATACTCTGCTCCCATTCTACTTGCACTAAAATGCGTTCCAATTCCTGCAAAATATGTTAATCTCATATCATAATCATCAGCCTTTGCTTCTTGACAAAATGCCGAGAAACAAAGACTGAGACAAATTATTGAGAATATTATTTTCTTCATTTTATTTTTTGATAAGTTTACCAACGAATACCGTGATTCCAGTTATCAAAGAAATATGAAACACTGAAAGTTATCAACTGTTGACGAGGAGAAGAAGGTATTTCTTGATTTAAAAATTCAAATGAATTATTTATACCTTCATATCCTTTAGCTTCATATCTTCCTCTAAAATTCTTTTCATAATCATATAAAGGAGTTAGGCTATATTGATATTGAGCTAAAAATTGAAGGCTCTTCCATTCAAAACCTAAACCTATTTGGAAACCACCATCAATTTGCCAAGTTCCTTCACTTAAAAAAGTTGATTGATAATCTTTCCAATAAGTTGCTCCATGCACTGTTGGGTCAAAACAAATCAAGGCATGTACACCTGTTTCCTCATTTCTAAAAGGTTCTCTTAATGTTTGGTGTTGCAATCTTGGAGTATCTTTCTCGCCATAATGGTCCTCAAAGAAAGTAGTTCCATAAATTCCCACACCGAAAAACGCACCCAAAGATGCAATCAAACGCCAATCATCATTCAATTCATACTTGTACATAAAATCCACAGGTATTTGAAGATAATCTGCCTTTGCATCTATGTCCACATTTTGAGTGTTTAACTTATAACCCTTTGTTGTGTACATAAAGTTTGCTTGCAAAAAGAAATACTCGTTTAATTGAGCTTGAGCTGCAAACCCTGCATTAAATCCATATTTAAAAGGTTTTGTATCAGTAAATCCGATATATTCCAATCTTTCATTATAATAGGCTAAACCATTATAAACATCTAAACCTTTTGCAGAAGTTAAATCGCTCATATTGAAGCCAGCCCTCAAGCCCAATCTTATCAATGGTGCTTTATTTCTTCTTTGTGCTGCAAGATTATCTGTAAAAAACACAGAGAAAATCACAAACAACATTGATAAAAACAATATTCTCTTATTCATATTCTTTTATTTTTATTTCTTATTTCTAAGATATTCATCTATACTTTTTGCTGCTTTCTTACCTGCACCCATTGCAAGAATAACAGTTGCAGCGCCCATTACTGCATCACCACCTGCAAATATACCTTCACGAGATGTTGCTGCATTATCATCAGTTTGGATTCCACCCCAATCAGTTGCAGAAAGATTATCAGTTGTGTCTATGATTAATTTATTAGGTGCTGTACCCAAAGCCATAATCACGCAATCTGCAGAAATTTCATGTTCACTACCTGCCAATTCAACAGGGCTTCTTCTTCCACTTGCATCAGGCTCACCAAGTTCCATTTTAATACATTTAACAGACTTAACCCAACCTTTCTCATCTCCTATTATTTCAACAGGATTTGTCATATAATGGAATTCAATTCCCTCTTCTTTTGCGTGATGAACCTCTTCTGCTCTTGCAGGCATTTCATTCTTTCCTCTACGATAAACAACGTGAACCTCTGCACCTAAACGTCTTGCAGTACGAGCTGCGTCCATTGCAACGTTACCACCACCTACTACGATAGTAACATTACCTGGATAAACAGGAGTATCATAACCTTGTTCGTATGCCTTCATCAAATTACTTCTTGTCAAAAGTTCATTTGCAGAAACAACACCATTAAGGTTCTTGCCCGGAATATTCATAAACTTAGGAAGTCCCGCACCTGAAGCTATGTAAACTGCAGAGAATCCTTCCTTATCAAACAATTCATCTATAGTTATACTTCTACCTATTATAACATCAGTTACAATCTTAACACCTAATTTCTTAATATTTTCTACCTCTTCTTTAACCACCTTTTCTTTTGGAAGACGGAACTCAGGAATACCATAAACCAAAACTCCACCAGCTTGATGCAAAGCTTCAAATATAGTTACATCATATCCCATTTTTGCTAAATCACCAGCACAAGTCAAACCACTAGGTCCTGAACCAACGATTGCAACCTTCTTACCATTTGATGGTGGAACCTCTGTGAAATCCAACTTAACCTCTCTTGCCCAATCTGCAACAAATCTTTCAAGTTTACCAATTGCCACTGGATCGCCTTTCTTACCAAGAACACAGCTTCCCTCACATTGACTTTCTTGAGGACAAACTCTACCACACACTGCTGGCAAGGCTGAAGATGAAGAAATTATTTTATATGCTTGCGCAAAATGTCCAACTGCACCACCTCTTATTTGTTTGATAAATGCAGGTATATCAATATTTACAGGACACGCACTCACACAACCCGGATTCTTACATTGCAAACATCTGTCTGCTTCCTCCATTGCCTCTTCCATTGTGTAACCATAACATACCTCGTCAAAATTCTTCACTCTCACAACAGCATCTTGTTCTCTTACAGGAACACGTCTTTTCTTTATAGTGTGATTTACTGCCGCAGTTAAATTACATTTATGGTCATCAGAATCGGTTGCTATTTCGTGAGTTTTATACATTGATTGTCTTCTGATAGCTTCATCAAAATCCACCAAGTGTGCATCAAACTCTGGACCATCAACACAAGTAAACTTAGTCTTTCCACCAATCGTTACTCTACACGCACCACACATACCTGTACCATCAACCATAAGTGAGTTCAAACTAACAGTTGTTTTAATTCCAAGTTCTTTTGTCAAAAGAGAAACAAACTTCATCATCACCATTGGTCCAATCGCTACCACTTCATCATACTTTGCTCCCTCTTCAACAAGTTTCTTTACACAATCTGTTACCAATCCCTTCATTCCATAAGAGCCATCATCTGTGCAAACGTAAAGATTATCAGCTACCTCTTTCATCATATCTTCCAAGATAAGAGTATTCTTGGTTTTTGTACCGATAATCACATCTGCCTTCATTCCGTGTTCTTTCACCCACTTAACTTGAGGATACACAGGTGCAGTTCCAACTCCCCCTGCAACGAATAAGATTTTCTTATTTGCTTTTTCCTCTTCTGGAACATACATCAATTCAGACTCCTTACCAAGAGGTCCAACAACATCTTTCAATTTGTTTCCTTTTCCTAACTTAGCCAACTTTTCAGTTGATTTTCCTACTATTTGGAAAACGATTGTAATAGTTCCTTCTTCCTTATTGTAATCGCAAATAGTTAAAGGGATTCTTTCTCCCTTATCATCTATAATTATTATAACGAATTGGCCAGGCTTTGCTGCTCTTGCAACCCAATAAGCACTTATCTCCATTAGATAAATGTTAGATGTTAGTTGCTCTCTTCTTCTTATTTCAAACATAGTATGTTATATTTTTTCAAATTTTAGTTTCTCCATATTTTCAATCTCTTCTTCTGAAAGAGAAAGCTCCATTTTCAATTTCAATTCCGATACTCTACTTAAAAGAGTTAGTAAAACGGAAATGATTGAAAACAATAAAAATGAATTTTGGTTACAAAAAAACATTCCAATAACAGCTGTGACATTCACTATTGAATAAAAACGCAAACGTTTTATTTGTAACATTCTATATTTCTCTAACTTCTCTGGTAAAGGCAAAGAAACCAATTCTTTTACCTTACGATTTACTCCTTTTCCTCCCAAAAACACACAAAGAACCATTACGAGCATTAAAACATACGAAAATGTAACGCTGTAACCCTTTGAAAGAATTGATGGATTGCTTTGATGATAATAGTAAGTTGTTACATAAAATATTGCGACGAGCAATATTTCAATAAAAATCATAGCACTCCACGACTTATTTAATAACTTCAAATATTTTTGCATAAATCACTTTCGTTTTAATTTGCAAATATACGTAAAAACTCTTTGATTTAGCAAAATAAAACAAAGAAAGAAAATAATAAAACAAAGAAAAAAAGCAGTGAAACTTTTCTCTTTGTTTCACTGCTTTTGAACTATAAAATAATCAACCTTATTCCATTACTTTTGTAAAGTAACCTTGCAAGTCAAATTGTAGTTTTACTTCTTCGGTTTTTTTATAGATTGTTGCGATATAGCTTTTTTTGTTTCTCAACTCTACTATATCTATACTTTCTATTTTGTAACCTTTGTAGTTTTCTTCTATGTAGTTAAGTATTGTTTTTGGTGTGTATTCCAATGGCACATTCCATGCAGTTTCTACTGAGGTGTTTTTGAATTTCATACTGACATCATTTCCTGATGATTTGAAATTTGCAATATAACATGTTGAATCTACCATTTGCCATGTTGTTTGTTCTATTTCAGGACGGCGTTTTTTAAAGTCTTGTACAAATTTTGCAGGTACGTCTTTTTCATCTACTGATTTATATTTGTTCTTTTTTGAAACTGAACAAGATGTGACTAGTGTGCAAACTAATAATAATAAAGCTAGTTTTTTCATATTTCCTTCGTTTTTTTTGACTTTGCAAATATATTATTTTTATTTAACAATTCACTCTTTTAGTTAAGAAAAATTTGAAAGAATTCTTTTAAATCTATTATTTTGAATAGAGATAGTGAGGTGAATATGACTACAAATATTATAACCCATTTTATGAATCGTCCTCCTTTTTTGAAGGCGAGTTTGGTTGCGATGAATGACCCTATAAAGGTTCCGATAGAGTGTATTAAACCTATCTGCCATTGTATGTTGCCTTCACTCCAAAATACAATTATAGCAACTATTGTGTAAAGTGCCATTACTGTAATTTTCACTGCATTGGTTTTGATGATATTGTATCCCAAAAGCATTGAGCCTGCAGCCATTAATAGAAATCCTGTTCCGACTTGAACAAATCCTCCGTAAACGCCTATACCAAAAAACGTTAAGTATTGTATTAGGTTTATTCCATTTTGTGTTTTTGAGCTATCGTCTTCATCGAATTTCTTTGTGGAACGAAAAAGAAAGACAAGCATTATCAATAGACTTAATCCCATAAAGTAGGAAAAAAGCATTTCGGGCAAAATGATTGAGAGTACTGCACCGACTAAGGCTCCTATCATGGTTGGTATTGCAAGGTGAAAGAGGTGTGTTTGTTTTAGGTAACCTTTTCTTGCAAATAGTGGTACGGTTAGTGAGGTTTGCAACAATACAGCTATTCTATTTGTTGCGTTGGCTTGTGAGGGTGATAGTCCCAAGGCAAGATACAAGGCAATGGATATTGCGGTACCTCCTGCACTGAGGGTATTGATAAAGCCAACGAACAAGCCTGATATTATTAATATTAAAAAGATTGATAGTGTCACTGTGTTTTTATTTTTTTACAACAAAAAAAGACGAAAAAAGGTTTTTCTCTCTTTTCTCGTCTTATACGTATTTTACCATGAAATGTTGTAATTTTATTATTTATCTGCTTTTATTTGCATTTGTTTTTTGTCAATAACTCCTTTTGTTTGTTTCATTTCTATTGTTTGTGATTCTGGTTTTATTTGTTTTTTGTCTTGTTCTTTTTTTCTGATTTGGTGCATTAGTTTCTTTTCTTCCAATATTAGTTTTGCAACTTTTGTTTGTGACAATATTTCTTGGAATTTTTCGTAATAAATGGTTTTTATTGCAAGTATACTTTTTTCTGTTTCTAGTTCTGTTTTAATGATAATTTCTGCGTCAGCTTCTTTTAGTTCTTCTACGTCTTTGTATTTGGCTTTTATTGAATGTAGTTTTTCTATTGCATCATTCATTTCTTTATCGTAAACCTCGTACACTGGCCAGAATTTTGCTGCCTCTTCTTTTGTTAGTTTTAGATTTTTAGTAAATGTAGCTTTTTTCATTTTCATGATTTTAGCTTGTAGTTCTTTTTTATCTACTTGACAATCTTTAGATTTTTCTTGTGCAAAAACAGGTAGTGTTAATACTAATACTATAACTGTTAATAATACTTTTCTTTTCATTATTCTATATTTTCTAAGTTATTAATTACATATTCGTTTAAGCCTTCGTCTATATAGTTTTCCATATATGCGATTTCTTCTTCTGAAAATTCTATTTCTTCAGCCTCTTTTACCATTTCTTTTACTTGGTTTTCCCATGCGATTTCTTCTGAAGTGGTGTTATTAGTTGTTTGTTCTGTTTCGTTATCTTGCGAAGAGAAGATATTATTGAATATATTGAAGCTAAGAAGGGGTTCTTTTCTGTCGTTAAAGCCTATTACAAATACACTTGTAGCGACAACTAATATCATTGATATACTTGCGACATATTTCAAGACTCTTGAAACAGAAACGTGTTTTGTTTTTGCTTCTGTTTCTAGTCGGAGGTTCAAATTATCGAAATAATTTTCAGGAACTTTAAAAGGATTGTTCTTTTTATCCATTGTGTTTTCCATTCGTTTGTTGTTTTAGACAATTTATTATAGTGGAAGTTTAATTTTTTGTTTAAATATTTTCTTCTAACATTATTTCTTCTATTTTTTTTGATGCGATATGATAGGAAGCTTTCAAAGCGCCTTCTGATGTTTTGGTGATTGAGGCTATTTGCGAAAAAGACAAGTCATCGTAATATCGCATTTGAAAGACAGCTCTTTGTTTGGGTGGTAATTCCAACATGGCTTTTTGTAGTTTTAATTCAATTTCATCGCCGTTAAACATTGAGTCTGCTTTTAGATTTTCAAATATTTCTTGTTCAAAGGAGATATTATTATTGGTTTGTCGTGTTGTTTTTGATTTTATGTAGTTAATAGTGTGGTTGTATGCAATTCTGTATATCCAAGTATATAGTTTGGATTCTTGATGAAAGCTTTCTATGTTTTCAAATATTTTTATAAAGATTTCTTGTACTAAGTCATCGGCGTCTTCGTGAGAAAGCACCATACGTCTTACTTGCCAGTAAACGGTTTCTGAGTATTTATTAATAAGCAATGAATATCCCTTCTCTCGTGTTGAGGGATTTTTTATCATTTTTAGTAAATGAGTTTCATTTTTCATTATATCCATTGAACTATTTGTCCTCCACAGTTATCTTTTTCTGCACCTGTCACAGAGGCAAGGCAGTTTATTTCTTTTCTTTGTCTTAGCACTCCAAGGAATGCAAATATCATAGCTTCTTTATAGTCTATTGTAATTTTATCAGGTATTTCTATTGTGTGTTTTACTCTTTCTTTTAGTCTATTTATTAGGTATTCGTTATATACTCCTCCACCTGTTATTAGGGTTTTGCCTGTGATGTTTTGAGCAAGTTGGCAGATTACATGTTCTGTATATGTGGCTATTTGGTTTTCTATTGTTAGTTTAGAGTTTTCTAATAATGGAAATATATTTTCAACTACCCATTCTTTTCCAAGTGATTTGTTTTTTTTCTTTTTGTAGTATGGTAAGGAGTTTAGGGCTTTTAAGAGTTGTTCATCTACTTTTCCTACAGCAGCGATTTCACCCTTGTCATCGTATGGTAAGGATAGTTTTTCTGCAAGATGATTTAAAACTATATTCACAGGGCAGATGTCGTATGCAATGCGTTTTCCTTGTTTTTCCATACTGATATTGGAGAATCCTCCAAGGTTAAGGCAGTTTTCATAGTCTGCAAATAGAATTTTATCTCCTATTGGTACAAGTGGGGCGCCTTGTCCTCCTAGTGCAACGTCCATTGAGCGAAAGTCCCCTATTGTTGTTTTTTGAACTTGAGAGCACAAGGCAGATAAATCACCGATTTGAGTTGTGTAATGCAAGTCGGGACGATGAAAAATGGTTTGTCCGTGTGAGCAAACAAAATCTACATCAAGAGAATTGGCGTCTAAAAACTCTTTAGCTTTCTTTCCGAAGTAGTGTCCAAGTTCTGTGGAGAATTGTGATATTTCTTGTGCAGTGACTGTTTCCATTGAGCGAATCTTGTTCTTGAATTCAGCGGAATAAGGAAAAGTGTGGGCTTTTTCTATTTTGTAAGTCCAAACTCCTTTCTTTTCGTTAAATTCGCAGTAGGCAACATCTAATCCATCAAGCGATGTTCCCGACATTAGTCCAAGTACTCTATAAAACATCTTTCAAAATCTCCATTTTTGTTGAGCGAGAGCCTTTTATTAATATTGTAGCTCCTGTTATTTTGTTTTCTATTAAATAGTTTTTAAACTCTTCTGATGTTGCAAACCACTCTACTTTTTTTACAGAAACTTCCTTATATTCCTCTCCTATCAAAACTATTTTGTCAAAATTCTTTGATTGCATTAAATCATATATATTTTGATGTTCTTGTTTTGACACCTCTCCAAGTTCTTTCATAGCTCCCATAAATACCATTTTTGTTTTTGCCTCTGTTGTTGCAAAAGACTCTATGGCAGCTTTGCATGATGATGGATTTGCGTTGTAACAATCTAATATCAATGTATTGTTTTCTGTTTTTAAAACTTGAGAACGATTATTAGATGGAATGTATTCTTCTATAGCTTGTTTTATTAGTTCCAAGTCTATTGCGAAATATTGCCCTATTGACAATGCTGCTAATATGTTATAGGCATTATAAATTCCTACAAGTGAAGATGTGATTGTTTGATTGTTGTATATGATTTGAGCGTAGGAGTTTTCTGTCGTAGCCTTTGCACTTACGTCAGCTTGTGTTTTTAGTGAATATGTAGTTTTCTTTTCGTAGGTTTCGTCTTTTAAAAACTCATCATCTATATTTACAAATATATGAGAGTGTTTTTTGGAATGTGTTTTAACGTATTCGTACAAAGCTTTTTTAGTTTTTATTATGTTTTCCACACTTCCAAACCCTTCTATATGCGCTGTGCCTATATTGGTTAATATTCCTAAATCGGGTTGTGCAATTTCACAAAGAAAGCCTATTTCTCCAAGGTGATTAGCCCCCATTTCCACAATGGCAATTTCGGTATCTTGTGGTATAGAAAGTAGTGTTAAAGGAACTCCTATATGATTATTTAAGTTTCCTTTTGTTGCAAGGGTTTTGAATTTTTTAGAAAGAACGCAATGTATTAATTCTTTTGTAGTTGTTTTGCCATTGGTACCAGTTATTCCTATTATTGTTGTTGAAAGTTGTTCTCTGTGATATTTTGCAAGATTTTGAAGGGTTGTTAAACTATCTTCTGAAAAGAATATTTTGTCTTCAAATTTTGAAAATTCATCTTTTAGTTTTATTTCTTCATCATCGCAAACAACAAGAGACGCCCCTAATTCCAATGCTTTAAATACAAATTTGTTTCCATCAAAGTTTTCTCCCTTTAATGCAAAGAATATATCGCCTTGTTTAATACTGCGACTATCTGTGCTGACACTTGGATATTTCAAAAAATGAGCGTATAATTCTTTTATTTTTTCACTTGTTTTATTGCATTCCATACCAATTCTGCTGTTTTGTCCCAACTATATTTTTTAGCTTGATTTTCTCCTTTTCTTATCAAATCTTCTCTCAATGAAGGTTGTTCGTATAAATCTGTCATCGCTTTACAAATACTTTCAACATCATAAGGATTTGCATAAAGCGCTCCTTCTCCTGCAACCTCAGGCATTGAACTTGTATTTGAAGTAATTACTGCTGTTTTCGCTCTGTAGGCTTCCAATGGTGGCAAACCGAATCCCTCAAAAAACGATACAAAAACTAATCCTATACTCGCTGCAGCAATCTTATTCACTTCTTCAAGCGGCAATCTTCCTGTAAAAACAACTTCATCTTTGAATTGCATAGCATTGTATGTGTCTTCAATTTCACCTTTCCACCATTTTTTATTGCCAACTATTAATAATTTGACATCAGATTGTGTTTTAAGTTTAAAAGCATCAAAAGCTTTGAAGAGATTTGTGAGATTTTTTCTTTTATGCAAAGCGCCTACAAAATAGAAATAAGGTGAATGATTTGTGTATTTCTGTCTTGTAAGGATTTTCATCTCTTCAGAATACTCTTTAAAGTCTTCATTAGCCGATGATTCTACCACAAAAATTTTACTTTCTTCTACTCCGTATGTCTTTATTAAGTCTTGTTTACTGTATTCTGAAACTGTAAGTACAATCTTTGCTCTTTTAGCAAAGCGTGGAGAAAAATACTTCATATATTTCAAGTATACCTTATTTCCTATAAAGCTATCATCGTGTTCGAAATTTATATCATGAATAGTACATACCTTTGGAGTTTTTCCCCATGTAGGAATATAACCCTCTGTTGAGAAAAAGACATCTATTTTATATAATTTCAAATAAATAGGAATAAGAATATTGAAATAAATATGCCATAACACAGGATGCCTTGTTGGCAAGGGAATAACTACTGGCTTTACGTTTTTAGCAAACACAAATTCCTTATCATAAGGCCTATCAAAAAATAAAATAAACTCATCGTCAGGATGATTACGAGTTATTATTTCTAGATTTTTTAGAGTAAAATAACCAATACCTTCTAGTTTATCTTTAAGCAATAACCTTGAATTTACACCTATTCTCAATTTTATTGTTGTTTTTATGCGTTTATAAGGAGCAAAGATATAAATTCTTTTGTATATTTGCCACATTAAACTATGAAGAAATTCTTTTTAACAAATTTATTCTTCCTTTTGACTTTGAATATATTGATAAAGTCATTTTGGATTTTAGGTATAGACAGAGATGTTCAAAACGCCTTGTCAGCAGACGTTTATGGAATGTATTACGCTCTGTTTAACTTCACTTATCTCTTTAATATAATACTTGATTTTGGAATAACGAATTACAATAATCGTACTATTGCTCAACACACTCAACTACTTAAAAAATACTTTGCAAGAATAGTTCCATTGAAGTTTGCTTTAGCAGCAATATATTGCGTAATTGTTTTAATATCAGGCTGTATTTTAGGATATTCCTGCTTTCAAGTAAAACTTCTTGCATGGATGTGTGTAACTCAAATCCTACAAAGTTTCGTCTCTTATTTAAGAAGTAATATCACATCTTTAATGATGTTTAAAACAGATAGTGTTATCAGTGTATTGGACAGAAGTTTACTCATTCTATTCTGTGGCATTATTCTTTGGAATGGTAATCTGCGTCCTCATTTTAGAATAGAACACTTTGTCTATATCCAAACCCTAACAATGTTTATCACTTTCTTAACTGCTTTGATTGTTTGTTTAGTTAAAACAGGACACATTAAATTAAAATGGAATTTTGCATTCAATTTACATATTCTCAAAGATGGTTTACCATATGCAGTTTTAGGATTATTAATGGCTTGTTACAATAGAATGGATTCTGTTATGTTACTTGCACTTGTTGATGATGGTGGAGTAAGTTCAGGTATTTACGCATCAGGTTTCAGACTTGTAGATTCTGCAAATATGATTGCATATCTTTTCTCTGTCATTTTACTCCCTCTTATTGCAAAAATGATAAAGGAAAATCAAAAGATAAATTCCGTTGTTGGAGCAGCCTTTCATCTATTATTGATAATAACACTTGGTTTCGTTGCCATATCAATTTGTTATGCAACAGAGTTAATGGAATTACTTTACAACAAACACATCGCTGAAAGTGCTATCGTTTTCAAAATACTTTCATTCTGTTTTATTCCTATATCTATGACATATATTTTTGGAACTGTATTAACAGCAAACGGTTCTTTGAAATATTTAAACCTTATTGCAGGACTTGGAATGATTATGAATATTGGTTTAAACTTTTTGTTAATACCATTGTTCAAAGAGAATGGAGCTGCAACTACAAGTTTGATAACACAAAGCGTTACTGCAATCCTACAAGCTTGGTTGGCACTAAAGATATTTAAGATTAAATTTAAATGGAGCTATTGTTTAAAAATCTTATTATTCGTTTTACTTGTAGTGATTATTGCATACAGCATTAGATTTATCGCGTTGAATTGGATTATAAGAATAATAATAACATTAAGTTTAATTGTTATAGCAGCATTTATAACAAAAATATTTTCAATAAAAGATATAAAAGCACTAATTTCCTAACACAACTGAAATAATTGTAGAAAATGGAACGTATATTTTTCACAAAGAATGATTTATCCAACTTAGAATACTCTCTAAACCGAGAAGTTCTAAGAGCAAATATTTCAAATGCCTACTCTTGCACTACACTCCCTTTTTGCAACACGAGAAAATATCACGGCTTATTGATTGTTCCGCAAAACAAAATAGACAATCAAAATCACGTTTTACTATCATCTCTAGACGAAACTATCAATCAAAATAACGAAAGCTTTAGATTAGGAATTCATCGTTACAACAATGGAGTTTATTCTCCAAAAGGGCATAAATACCTTGAATCTTACGAACTTGGATTACTACCAACACACACATATAGAATAGGAAGCATTGTTTTAATCAAGCAAATGTTCTTCCAAGAAAAACAAGACAGATTATTAATCAAATACACTCTTCAAGAAGCCCTTGAAGAAATAGAACTTGAGCTTCAACCCTTTCTTGCATTCCGTCAAATTCACCGACTTTCAAAAGCAAACGATGCAGCAGATACCTCATACAAACAAGCACAACAAGGAACAGCCTTTAAAATGTATGAGAACTACACACCCCTTTACATACAATTTTCAAAGAAAACAAAGTATGAACACCAACCATATTGGTATTACAACTTTGAATACATTAAAGAAAAAGAAAGAGGTTACGAATATCAAGAAGACTTATTAGTTCCCGGTAAATTCTCAGTTTCATTAAGAAAAGGAGAAAGCCTTTTCGTAAGCTGTGGAGTTGAAGAAGCAAATCCGTTTCTTTTAAGTCAAGACTTCGCAAAAGAAACACGTTGGCGTTTTCCTATAAAATCAACAGAAGATATTTTACAAAGAGCAGCAAGAATGTTCTTTGCAAGAAAAGGAACAAAAGTAAACATTGCAGCAGGCTTTCCTTGGTTTGGACGTTGGGGAAGAGACACATTTATATCTCTACCAGGATTATGCATAGCACTTGATGATTGGAGAATGTTTAGACTCACTATTGACACTATGTTGGAAGATTTCAAAGACGGATTCTTTCCAAACATTGGAGAAGGCCAACAATCAGCATACAATAGTGTTGATGCACCACTTTGGTTCTTTTGGTGCCTGCAACAATACGCCTATATAAATGACGCAAGAAAAGAAGTATGGCAACTCTATTCCTCTGTAATGAGAAATATATTAGAGAATTTCTCTGAAGGAACCTCTAATGTAAGAATGGATAGCAATTATCTATTGTGGCAAGGAGAAGAAGGCAAATCACTAACTTGGATGGACGCTGTAATTGACGGAGTTCCCGTAACTCAACGCAAAGGATATGCAGTTGAAATCAATGCACTTTGGTATAATGCAGTAATGTTTTACAGAGAATTAGCCAAGCTACAATGCGAAGATGGAGAAGTAGCAAAATGGGAAGAGTTTGCAGAAAGTTTCCCAGCTAATTTCAAAGAAACCTTCTGGTCAAAAGAAATAGGATATCTTGCAGATTATGTAGATGGAGCTTATAAGGATTTTTCTGTTCGTTGCAATATGATATTTGCAGCGGGATTAGAATACAGCCCTATAAGTCCAAAGATACGCCAACTTATTGTTGAAAAAGTAAAACAAGAACTCTTAACACCAAGAGGACTAAGAACACTCTCTCCTACCCACCCAGACTATCACGAAACTTATTTTGGTAATCAAGCAGAACGCGACAAAGCATATCACAATGGCACAGTTTGGCCATGGCTTATAGGCACTTTTGCAGAAGCCTTTTTAAGAGTATATGGAAAAGAAGCTGTAGGCTACATAGAACAAATCTACAATGAATTTGGTAATACATTATGCGACTATTGCGTAGGAAGCATAGCCGAAGTCTATGACGGCAATCCACCATACAAAGCCGGAGGAAGCATTTCTCAGGCATGGAGTGTTGCAGAAGTCTGTAGAGTGAAATATATGATAGATAAATGTAAACAATCACAAGAATCTTGAACATGAAAGTACTAATGTTTGGATGGGAATTTCCTCCCCACATATCAGGAGGCTTAGGCACTGCATGCTATGGACTAACTAAAGCATTAGCTCAAAAAGATACTGAGATATTGTTTGTAGTACCAAAGCTATTTGGAGGTGAAGACAACTCTCAAATAAAAATACTTGCAGCAAATCAAGTAATCAATGACTTATCTCCAAAGGAAAGCAAAATGATTTCAAAAAACATTTCTTTCATTCAAGTAAACAGCTCTATACTTCCATACATTGGACAGCAAGACTACTACAACATAATACGCAAACAAGAAACCATAAAACAAGAAGGACAAAAATTTGAATTTCAAGGAGGTTATAGCGAAAACCTTTTAGAAGAAGTTGAACGTTATGCCTTTATTGCCGCAAGCATAGCAAAACAAAACGACTTTGACATCATACATGCACACGATTGGCTATGTTATAAAGCAGGAGTAGTTGCAAAACAAATCAGCAACAAGCCTTTAATTGTTCACGTTCACGCAACAGAGTTTGACAGAAGTGGAGAATGTATCAATCAAGACATATACAAAGTTGAAAAATACGGAATGGATAATGCTGATAAGATAATAGCCGTTAGCGATTTCACACGCAAAATTATCATAAACAAATATCAGCAACCATTAGAGAAAGTAACAAGTATTCACAATGGAGTTATAGCTACTGAAAACAACAACACACATCAACAAAACTCCCTTAACAAAAAAATAGTAAGCTTTATTGGACGCATAACTTTTCAAAAAGGACCCGATTATTTCATAGAAGCAGCAGAAAAGGTATTGAAGAAAGACAAAAGTTTTCTATTCGTAATGGCAGGCAAAGGCGATATGCTTAACAAAATGGTAGCCTTAGTTGCAAAAAAACGCATTTCTAAAAACTTCATCTTTACAGGTTTTCTTTCACAAGAAGAGGTAAACAAACTACTTTCTCAAAGCGATATGTTTGTAATGCCAAGCGTATCAGAGCCTTTTGGCATTGCACCATTAGAAGCAATGCAAAATTCAGTACCAACAATAATCAGTAAACAATCCGGAGTTTCAGAAGTATTGAAAAACACTATCAAAATAGATTTTTGGGACACTGATTCATTAGCAAATGCAATATATGCAGTAGGCAATTACCCTACTCTATCAAAATGCCTTTCCATACATGGGAAAAAAGAAGTTGTGGAAACAACTTGGGAAAAGGCAGCAAACAAAATAGTAGATTTATACAAACAATTACAAAAATAGTTAAATTATGAAGTCAATATGTTTTTATTTTCAAGTACATCAACCATTTAGACTTCGTCCTTATCGTTTCTTTGATATAGGAGAAAATCATAATTATTTTGATAATATACAAAACTCTTGGATATGTAAAAGAGTTGCAGAGAAATGTTACCTTCCTGCAAACAAACTAATCTTAGAACTAATCAATCAACACAAAGGAGCTTTCAAAGTTTCTTATTCAATATCAGGCACGGCATTAGAACAATTTGAACTCTATGCACCTGAAGTCTTGGAATCTTTCCAGGCACTTGCCGACACAGGAGAAGTAGAACTACTTTGCGAAACTTATTCTCACTCTTTAGCAAGCCTTGCAAGCGAAAAAGAATTCAAAAAACAAGTACAATTACATCAAGAATTAATAAAGAAACACTTTAAGCAAGAGCCTACAATCTTCCGTAACACAGAGTTAATCTATTCCGACAAAATAGGACAAATGGTAAAAGACTTAGGCTTTAAAGCACAACTTGCAGAAGGAGCAAAACACATTCTTGCATGGAGAAGTCCTAATTACCTTTACCAACATTCAGAAGAAAACGGACTACTTTTACTACTTAAAAACTTTCAATTAAGCGACGACATAGCCTTTCGTTTTTCTCAACACGACTGGAATGGATTTCCTTTAACATGCGATAAATTCGTTTCATGGTTAGATACAGAAGAAGCCGAATGTATAAATCTTTTCATGGACTACGAAACCTTTGGCGAACATCAATGGAAAGAAACAGGCATATTTGAATTCCTAAAACACCTACCTGAAACAGTATTAAGCAAAAGTCAATTTACATTCTCAAAACCAAGCGATTTAATATCAACTCTTAAATCTAAAGACAAAGTATTAGCGCCCGAAGCATACTCTTGGGCAGACGAAGAAAGAGATTTATCAGCATGGCTTGGCAATGACTTACAAGACGATGCCTTTGAACAAATCTACGAATTAGAAGACAAAGTATTAGCCTCACAAGACGAAGAAATAATACGCACATGGCGACACTTACAAACCTCCGATAACTTCTATTACATGTGTACAAAATTCTTTAACGATGGAGATGTACACAAATACTTCAATCACTACGACTCTCCATACGAAGCATACATCAATTACATGAACGTATTATCAGACTTCCGTCAAAGATTAAGCAAATAGAAAAATGAACAACAACAAAGAAGAATACAAAAAATTCTGTAACAAAAACCCACAACTACCAATCTTCTACAAAGAATGGTGGTTAGACCTAGTATACAACAACAATTGGGACTGCCTTATCTATAAAGAAGGAGAAGAAACCCTTGGCATAATGCCCTACTCTATTAAACAAAAACTATGTTTCAAAACAATAATGCCACCAATGCTCACTCCCTTTGCAGGCCCTTTCCTATCTCTACCACAAGAAATAGGAAACAACAAACAATACTCCCTTGAAAACAAAACCCTACAACACTTTGCTCAAGAAATAAACAAACTAAAACTCGCTTTCTTTACCCAAAAATTCAATTACAACATCAAAAATTGGTTAGGATTTCTTTGGAATGGATTTCAAGCAACAACACATTACAGCTATCGTTTTACTCAAATCAACGACTTGGAATCTACATTTAATCAAATAGATAAAGAATACAGAAGAAAGATAAAAAAAGAAGAAAACAACCTGCAACTAACAGAAGACATAAGCACAGAAGAATTCTATAAAATCAACTCCCTAACCTATCAAAAACAAAACACCACATGCCCATTCTCATTTGAGTTTTTCAAAAAATTAGACGAAGAATGCACAAAACAAAAGGCAGGCAAAAAACTCTGCCTTAAAGACTCACAAAACAACATTCTCGCAATCACATATCTAATCCTTGACAAAGAAAACTGTTACCAACTCTTTTCAGGAGCAGACCCAAAATATCGCACCCTAAACGCGCCAAGCATTTTACTTTGGAAAGCAATCCAATACGCACAAGCCCAAGGCTGCAAAACCTATGACTTTACAGGAAGCATAATGCCAACAATAGAAACATTCATACGCCACTTTGGAGCAGAGCAAACTCCATATTTTTACATAGAACAACATTACAGCAAAACCTATAAACTATTAAGAACCCTAAAAAGATGAATATAAAACTAACAGTAATAGGAAAAACCGAAGAAAAGCACCTAATAGAAGCCGTAGAAACATATACCAAACGCCTAAAACACTACATAAACTTCGAAATCATTTACCTACCAGACATAAAAGGCGTTAAAAACCTATCACCCGCCGAAATTAAAACCAAAGAAGGCGAAATGTTGCTCAAACACATGGAAAAGTTTGACAGAAACATACTCTTTGACGAAAGAGGAAAACAATTCACAAGCATAGAATTTTCACAATACCTTCAAAAACACATGAATCAAGGAATAAAAAACCTTAACTTCATTGTAGGAGGAGCATACGGATTCTCAGAAGAAGTCTATAAAGCAGCAAACGACAAGGTATCCATCTCCAAGATGACCTTTTCCCACCAAATGATACGCCTTTTAATCACAGAACAAATCTACCGAGCCTTCACAATTCTCAACAACGAACCATACCATAAAGAATAAGATTTTTTCTTATCTTTGTAGCAGTTTTTAGAATTAAAGTTTTTAACCCCTATCATTTATGAAAAGAATTTATTTTTTACTTTGTATTTGCTTTAGTTTATTTGTTTCCTGTGGGTTTGATACAAAACTTGAAGCGCAAAATAATGTAGAACTTGAAAGTTTAGAAAGACCCGCTTTGAGCGAAAACTCAAATGAAATTGTTCTTAAGCGAATGGGATATACCGTATCTTACAATCCTCAAACCCTTATTCCTAATTGGGTTGCATGGGAGTTGTATCCCGAGAAGTTAGTTGAGCAAGTCAGCAGATATAGTAAGTTTTTGCCAGACCCGGATTTAAGAGATAACTTGCAAGTCACAACTTACGAATATACGCATAGCGGTTGGAACAGAGGACATATGTGCCCTGCGGCTGACAATAAATGGGATGCACAAGCTATGAAGGAGAGTTTCTATATGACAAACGTCTGTCCTCAAAACGAAAACTTAAACAAAGGAGATTGGAACGACTTGGAAGAAGCTTGCAGAGAATGGGCTATGAATGAAAGTATTTACATTGTTTGCGGGCCTATTCTTTATGACAACCCCGTTTATGGATTCATTGGCAAGGAATTTGAAATTCGTATTCCCGATGCATTCTTTAAAGTAGTTTTAAAAGGCGTTGAAAGTGGCAATCCTCAAGCCATTGGCTTTATTTTCAAAAACGAAAGTGGCAATAAGAAGCTATATAAATATGTTAATTCAATAGACCAAGTGGAAAGAATTACAGGAATAGACTTTTTCCCAGCTTTGCCTGATGATGTAGAAAATAAGGTTGAAGCCAACTATGATATAAATCAATGGACATATTTACAGAAATAGAGAATTATTGCTAAGAGAAAAAAAATAAATCAAAGAAAACGAAAATTTTTTCTTTGATTTATTTTTTTTAAAATCCCTCTCACCTGCAACAGTGTCCACCACACGTACACTATAATAAATATATAATAAATAATAATAAAATACACTAAAAAAAAAATTAAAAATAAAAAAAAGAAATGTTTTCTATCTCCAAATCATCAGCGGCGATTTTTTTTTAAAGAAATTTTGTATCTTTGCAAGTTGGAAATAAAAAATTAATTCATCAAATGAAAATAAAGGTATCAAATCTTGGTGTTATCGGTGAAGGAACTATTGATTTATCTAAAAAAATCAGTCTTTTTTGTGGTCAAAACGGCACAGGCAAAACTTATTTAGCTTACGTAATTTATGGGTTGTTAAAAAACAGGTTAAGATTTGATGATAATGATATTGTAGATAAATTAATTGAAAATAGTAGAGTTACTATCAATATTGATTTCCAATCTATTTTTGATTTTAAACAATCTATGTTTGCAAGAACTAAAAATTCGCTATCTTATTTTTTTGGTATTGGAGAAGCCGATTCTAAAAAATTATTTCCTAAGTTTAAAATTGAAAACACTGAAACGGAAAAAGAATTTAAATCAAGAATAATATCTACTGAATTTACTACTAACATTAAGATTTTTAATATAGAATTTAGTTTAACAAAGCTCAAAGGAGAAACTCAGATAACAATATCTTTAAATGAAAATACTTCTACTACTCCTTTAAGATTAGGATTGATTAGAGGTTATATCAAATCTTCTATTGAATCCATTCTTGCTTTTTATCCTATTAAAGATGTAGTTATGTTTCCTGTTGAACGAAATTCTATAAATACTTTTAGTAAACAACTTTCTATTCGTAAACAAGATAGATTTGATACTATGCTATTGTTTAAGGATAAAGAAAAAGACATAAGAAAAATTGAATCTTTATTAGATTTAAAAAGATACCCTTTATCTATAAGTGATGAATTAAGAGTTGCTGATGATTTAGTTGAAATAAAAAAGAAAAAAAGTAAGTTTTATGATTTTGCGGAAGAGTTGGAAAGAGAATTGCTTTTAGGAAAGGTAAACATTTCTAATGATGGAGAAATTTTATTTATTCCTAATAATTCTCCTTCAACAAAGTTACCTATTCAAATGACAGCTTCTATCATTAAAACTTTATCAAGCTTAGTTGTTTACTTGAAACATAGAGCAGAGGACAACGATTTAATAATAATTGATGAGCCAGAAATCAATCTACACCCTGCAAATCAAATTATATTAACTAGAATTTTTGCTCGTTTGGCTAACAAGGGTTTCCGTTTATTAATAAGTACTCACAGCGACTATATTGTAAGAGAATTAAACAATCTTTTAATTCTTTCAAGAAAAGACAAACCTTCTGTAATGAAGAATGCAAAAGAATTTGACTATAAAGCAGATGAATATATCAATCAAGAAGATTTAGGAGTTTATAGTTTCAAATTCAAAAATTCAAACGATAGTAAAATCACTATTGAACAAGTTCCTGTAACTGAAACAGGTTTTAATATCGATGCAATGGATTCGGTAATTGATAAACAAAACGATATTTCAGAACGACTTTATTACTCTGTGAAATATGATGAATAATATTTTATCTTTATTGGATAGTCTTCTTGTTCAAAGTTTTAAAAATGGGGAAAAAATATTAAAAGAAGAACAAAAAGACATGTACATGTCTATACCTATTGAGGATAAAGGTGTAGTTTATTCTTCATATTCGTTTGACAAAAAAGTTATTTTCCCTTTTTTAAATAAAATTAAAGGTGCTCATTCTATGTGTGATTACATCTTATTTTGTACAAACAACAATCAACTATATATATTACTCATTGAACTAAAACACGGAAATGATGATGTTATGAATCAAATAAAGGCTGGAAAGAATTTTTCTAATTTCATAATATCTACTCTCAACAGAGTAAATAATTTGGATTTAAAACCACAGATTCGCTCAATAGCAATTCGCAACAAAAATATTTCAAAAAAAGGAAGAACAAATTGCGAGGTTAAGTATGATGAGAATAACTTCTGCACCTTTGGAGGAAATACGTTTGTAATCAAAGAGTTCCTTAAATAACAATCCTTCTTTACAGCAAACAATTATTATGACAAAAGAAGAATTTCCTGCCATATACGAAATGGTAAAAAAAATATACCATAAAGAAGAGACATTAAAAGAAGGCTCACAAGAAATATTTAGAATTTATGGCATTAAGGTAAAGTCTTTTACAGATTATTACTATGCTTTTAAACATATGCGAGAAGGCACAGAACATACAAGAGCTATAAGTACAGAACTGAGAGCTTATTTTTTAGAGAAGATTCTTCATGATTATGGCACATCTGCGTTAGAAACAGCATTAAATGCATACATGAAAGCCATTATTTATTATGAAAAATCTCATAATAATACAAATAGAAAAAAAGAGAGAGAAAATCACAAAAAATATAGCGAAATTTTAAAACAAAAAGATCCTTCTATAACAGAAAATAACATCGAAAATGAAATAAATTCATATTATGAGGGGGATTTAAAGCAGGTAACTACAACAATACGTAAAAGAAATATTGAGGCTCGTAATGAATGTATTGAAATTAAAGGTGCAAAGTGTTGTGTTTGTAAATTTGATTTTGAAAAGGCTTTTGGAGAATTAGGAAAAGGGTTTATTCATGTGCATCACATAAATCCTATTTCAGACAAAAAAGGTGAATATGAAATAACGCCAGATGATTTAGAGCCTGTATGCCCTAATTGTCATGCAATGCTACACAGAAAAAAAAACACCACACTATCTATTGAGGAACTTAAAGAAATAATAGAAGAAAACAAAAATAAATGAGAAAACAAAAAGGGATTGCAAATGCAATCCCTTTTTTAAATAACAATAAGAATGTTTTATTTTTCTTTGGCTTAGAATCTTTTTTCTTTGATTCTTGCTTTCTTTCCTGTTAGTCCTCTCAAGTAGAAGATTCTTGCACGGCGAACAACTCCGCGTTTGTTCACAACGATTGAATCAATAAATGGAGAGTTGATAGGGAATACTCTTTCTACTCCTACTCCACTAGAAATTTTTCTCACTGTGAATGTTTCTGTTACACCGCTTCCTCTACGTTGTAAAACCACACCTTGGAATGTTTGAATACGTTCTTTGTTTCCTTCTTTAATTTTGTAAGACACAGAGATTGTATCTCCTGCTTTGAACTCTGGATATTCTCTAACTTCTGTTAAGCTATCCACATATTTCATTAATTCTGGTTTACCCATTTTATTCCTCCTTTAATGCGATTATACAATTTCTACTTCTTAACTTGATTAACTACAGCTTTGAATGCTTCTGGATTATTTAAGGCTAAATCAGCTAACACTTTACGATTAAGTTCAATGTTATTTTTGTGTAATAAGCCCATAAATACAGAGTATGATATATCGTTGATACGGCAAGCTGCGTTGATACGATTTATCCACAAAGCTCTGAATTCTCTTTTCTTGTTCTTTCTATCGCGGTAAGCGTATGTTTGACCTTTTTCCCATTTATTTTTTGCAACGGTCCATACGTTTTTACCTCTTCCCCAATAACCTTTGGTACGGTTAAGGATTCTTTTTCTGCGTGCTCTCGACGCTACTGCATTGACTGCTCTTGGCATAACTTTTTAATTTTTTTTCGTATTAGCGGTTTTCTTCTTGAAAACTCTTGTTTGGCTAAATACAATGGTTAATAACTCCTTTAATTGTAAAGATTAAATTTCTCGAACTCTCTTAAGGGTAATGATTAAATCATTTCTCTTATTCTTGGTTCATCTGCTCCGCTTAGTACTGAAGTACTTGCCAATATTCTTTTTCTTTTTACAGATTTTTTAGTAAGAATGTGGCTGTGATAAGCGTGCTTTCTTTTAATCCTTCCTGAACCTGTTACTGAAAATCTCTTTTTAGCAGCAGATTTGGTTTTCATTTTTGGCATCTTACGTCCTTTTTTATTTGTTTATAATTAAGTTTTATATTGCGATTTCTCAATCGCCATCCTTATTTGTTATTTTTTCTTTATTTCTTTGGGGCAATAATCATTATCATTCTCTTACCCTCTAACTTTGGCATCATTTCTGGTTTGCCATATTCAAACAAAGCTTCTGCAAATTTCAAAAGTTGTGTCTCGCCTTGTTCTTTATATACTATCGTTCTTCCTTTAAAGAACACATCTACCTTAACTTTATTTCCTTCTTGTAGGAATTTAATGGCATGTTTTAGTTTGAAGTTGAAATCGTGTTCGTCTGTTTGAGGTCCTAAACGAATTTCTTTTACAACTATCTTGGCTGATTTTGCTTTTATTTCTTTTTGTTTTTTCTTTTGTTCGTACAATAGTTTTTGATAATCAACCAATTTACAAACTGGTGGGTTAGCATTTGGTGAGATTTCTACCAAGTCTAATCCCATTTCGTCTGCCATATTTAGGGCTTCCTTTATGTTATAAATGCCCGCTTCTATGTTTTCGCCGACCACTCTCACCATAGGTGCGTCTATTCTGTCGTTTATCCTATGTTGTTCTTCTTTCTTTTGTGGTCCTCTACCTTTAGATTGTTGTGGTGTTGCTATGATGCGTTCCTCCTAAACTTTAATTTATAATATACTTATTTTATTCTAATTCTTCTTTTACTAATTGATTTACTTTTTCAGCAAATGCTTCTATGCTCATTGTTCCTAAGTCTCCTTCTTTATGACGACGTACTGATACTGTGCCTTCTGCTTCTTCTTTTTCTCCTACGATTAGCATGAATGGTACTTTAGCTAATTCGGCATCGCGTATCTTCTTTCCTGTCTTTTCATTTCTGTCGTCAATGCTTCCTCTTAAGTCAAATTTGGCGAGCAAAGATAATACTTTTTTTGCATACTCCTCATATTTTTCTGAAATTGGAAGTATTATGAATTGTTCTGGTGTTAACCAAAGTGGGAAAATTCCTGCTGTGTGTTCTATCAATACTGCAACAAATCGTTCCATTGAACCAAATGGTGCACGGTGAATCATAATTGGACGATGTTTTTGATTGTCTGCTCCTGTGTATTCCAAATCGAAACGTTCAGGAAGGTTGTAATCTACTTGAATTGTTCCTAATTGCCACTTTCTTCCTAAAGCATCTTTTACCATAAAGTCTAACTTAGGTCCATAGAATGCAGCTTCTCCTACTTCTGTAACTGTTTGTAAACCTCTTTCTGCAGATGCTTCAATGATTGCTCTTTCTGCTTTTTCCCAAACATCGTCAGAACCTATATACTTTTCTGTGTTATTAGGATCTCTTAATGATATTTGTGCTGTGAAGTTTTCAAACTTCAATGTTTTAAATATGTATAAAACTATATCAATTACTTTACAGAATTCGTCTTTTAATTGTTCAGGTGTACAGAATATGTGAGCGTCATCTTGTGTAAATGAACGAACTCTTGTCAAGCCATGTAATTCTCCTGATTGTTCATAACGATAAACTGTTCCAAATTCTGCTAAACGTACAGGTAAGTCTTTATATGAATGAGGTTTTATTTTGTAAATCTCAACGTGGTGAGGACAGTTCATTGGTTTTAACAAATATTCTTCTCCTTCAAATGGAGTAGTTATTGTACGGAATGAATCTTGTCCATATTTTTGATAGTGACCTGATGTCTTATACAAGTTTACATCTCCAATATGTGGAGTCATTACTTGTTGATAACCATAATCTTTTTGAACTTTCTTTAAGAAATTTTCTAATCTTTGACGAAGTTCTGTTCCTTTTGGCAACCATAAAGGCAATCCTTGTCCTACGTTTTGAGAAAAAGCAAATAATTCTAATTCTTTACCAAGTTTTCTATGGTCTCTTTTCTTTGCTTCTTCCAATAATGCTAAATATTCATCTAATTCTTTCTTTTTAGGGAAAGTAATAGCATAAAGTCTTGTTAATTGCTTTCTTTTTTCATCCCCTCTCCAATAAGCACCTGCTAAAGAAAGTATTTTAATAGCCTTAATAGAAGAGAAATCTACTAAGTGTGGTCCTTTACAAAGGTCTATGAATTTACCACTTTCATAGAATGTAATAGTACCATCTTCTAATTCTTCTATTAATTCTGTTTTGTAAACCTCTCCTTTATCTCCAAAGAATTTTAAAGCTTCGGCTTTTGATACTTCTTTTCTAACCAATCCAACACCAGCTTTAACAATTTCAGCCATTTTAGCTTCAATCTTTGGAAAGTCTTCACTTGAAAGAACTTTATCACCAAAGTCTATATCATAATAAAAACCATTTTCAATAGCAGGTCCAATACCAAATTTAGCATTTGGATAAAGTTCCAAAACAGCTGCAGCCATTAAATGGGCAGAACTATGCCAAAAAGTATGTTTTCCTTCTACGTCATTCCATGTAAACAAACGTAAAGAACAGTCAGCTTCTATAGTTCTATTTAGTTCTACTGTTTCACCATTAACACTTGCACTAACAACGGCTCTTGCTAAACCATCGCTAATACTTTTAGCTACATCATAAGGAGTTACTCCTTGTTCAAATTGTTTTACGCTTCCGTCAGGTAAACTTATATTTATCATAGTCTTTTCCATTTTTTCAATTTGCAAAGATACAACTTTTTCACTAAATAAATCAAAGTATGAGCATTTTTGTTGTATCTTTGCCAAAAAAATAAAGAAATTATGTTGTCAAACGCTATAATTTGGGATTTTGAACCCGTTCTATTTGGATTTTTAAGATGGTATAGCCTTTTATTTGCTTTAGCATTTGTAGCAGGATACATCGTATTACAAAAGATAATCTTCAAAAAAGAAAACATCTCAAACGCATATTTAGATAAGCTTTCAGTATATGTATTTTTTGGAGTACTAATTGGAGCAAGATTAGGACATTGTCTTTTCTATGAGCCTTCTTATTATCTTTCCCATATAACAGAAATGCTACTTCCAATAGCAAAAACAGCAGATGGCTGGAAGTTTGTAGGATACCAAGGCTTAGCCTCTCACGGAGGAGCAATAGGGATACTTATAGCGATATGGCTTTACGCAAGAAAAACAAAACTTACAATGTTTTGGACACTTGATAGACTTGTAATAGTAGTTGCACTTGCAGGATTATTCATTCGTTTAGGCAATCTTTGCAATAGCGAAATCTATGGTGTAGCAACAAATTCTGATTGGGGATTTATCTTTGTTCGCAATGGAGAAACAATAGCAAAACACCCAACTCAATTATATGAAGCTATAGCATACTTTATTACATTTATAATTTTGCTATTTATTTATCTAAAACAAAAAACAAAAGTTATCCCAGGTACACTTTTCTCATTATTCCTAATACTTGCCTTTACATCTCGTCTAATCATAGAAAATTGGAAAGAAGTACAAGAAGCATGGGAAGCAAACATGGTATTAAATATGGGACAAATCCTAAGCCTTCCTTTCATAGCAATAGGAATTGTAATACTTATCTTAGCCCTTATGGGTAAAACAGGAAAACCACTTGACACAAGTAAAATAATAGAAACACATAAAAAATAATAAACAATGAAAAAACTTATCTTAGTAAGACACGGACAAAGTGAATGGAATCTTAAAAACCTATTCACAGGTTGGACAGACGTTGATTTAACAGCACAAGGAGTAGAAGAAGCATACAAAGCAGGTATTGCAATAAAAGAAGAAGGCTTAGCGCCACAAGTATGTTTCACTTCATACCTTAAAAGAGCAATCAAAACTCTTAACGGAATACTTGACGCAATGAATATGGATTATCTACCAGTAGAAAAATCATGGCGTTTAAACGAAAAATCATACGGAGATTTACAAGGAAAGAATAAAGCAGAAGCAACAGAAAAATTCGGAGCAGAACAAGTATTATTATGGAGAAGAAGCTTCGATGTACAATCTCCTGCATTAGAGCCAAACGATGAACGTTCTCCTTACACAGATGCACGTTATGCACAAGTAGATAGAGCAGAACTTCCTTTGACAGAATCATTACAAGATTGTATCAACCGTCTTATGCCTTTCTACCAAAACAATATCTTAAAGGCATTTGAAACAAATGACACAGTTTTAGTAGTAGCACACGGAAACTCATTAAGAGGAATCGTTAAAACACTAAAACAAATGACAAATGAAGAAATCATTCAATTCAACATCCCAACAGGAATACCTTACTTATTTGAATTAAATGATGACCTTACACTTGCAAACGACCGCTTCCTTGCTGACGAAGAAACATTAAAAAAACTAATGGACGAAGTCGCAAATCAAGGAAACAAGAAATAAGAAAAATAAAACGCCGAATAAAAAAAATATTTCGGCGTTTTATTTTTTTGATTCAGCTTTTCGTTTAATCATTTCTGTCAATTGAGGGGTGTCAATTTAAACAGACAAGGGGTGTCAATTCAAACACACAAGGGGTATCAATTTAAACAGAGGACATAATAATATTATAAATAATAAAAGAAAAATAATAAAAAGAAAGGTAGCAGTCAAAAGACTACTACCTTTTAACATTTGTGTAATTATGAAAAAAATTATTTTACGATAAGTTTTTGAACTGATTTTTCATTTCCTTTTTGTGATACAACAAAGTAAACACCACTGTTAAGAGACGAAATATTTACAGTTTCTGTTAATGAATTTGGAACAAGTTTCATCATTTCTCTTCCTTCCACTGAGTAAATCTTTAGCATTTCTACTTGCTTAGTGAAATTGATTGTTAAGTTTGAAGTAGCAGGATTTGGATATAATGACATATTGTTTGCAACTGTTGCTGATTCTATTCCAACTCCACCCTTATCTCCTGCTGCTATTGCAGTATTTGGAGTAGTTTGCCAAGCATATTCATAAACTGTGATTGTATTATTGCTGTTTACCGATACTTTCATCCAACCATAATGAGTTGCACCTGCATTTTTAACCTTAAATCCAACGTATGCAGTTTGTCCCATCCAAGTTGTATATAATTCTGGGTCGTAAATAGCAGGGAAAGCTGGTACTCCACCTTCGCAAGTTACGAAATTAGATGAGCTTCCAATGCTTTCTCCTTGTGAAAGAGGTTTTATCATACTCAAACCATTGCTTTCACCTGAGATAACCACACCTGCACCATCTACAAAGCAAGCTACGTATGATGAAGAAGGGAAATCAGGATACATATAATTTTGTACATAAAATTCAGCGCCCCATTCTCCTTGTCCATAAACATAAACAGGATATCCCATTTCGTTTTCATTTGTTACTACTGCATCAGGGTTGATGTCGTTAAAGCTTATTTGTGCTAACGCTACATTTGCTATCAATAAAGCAAACAAAGATAATAATGTTCTTTTCATTTTTATTAAAGTTTTTTAATTAATAACGCCATATAGACAATCATTAAAGCAAAAATGTGACATTTTCTTTCATTTTTTCTTACCTTTGCAATAAAAAAAAGATGAAAAAAGCATTTTATATATTTGTTTTATTATTGAGTTTCAGCGTATTCTCTTTTGCACAATCAAAAGCAGAAAAACGTTTTGAAAAAGCCGTTCAATTACTTCGCACAAATCAAGTAGCAGAAGCACAAGAAGAGTTATTATCTCTTAAAGAAAAATATCCAGACTTTCTTTCTACTTATTTAGCTCTTTCAGAAATCTATATAGCACAAGAAAATATAGAAGCTGCAAAACAAGAACTTTTAACAGTGTGGAGAAAAGACAAGGCATTTGACTGCAAACTCTACATAGACCTTGCAAATATATATCTTTATCAAGAAAAATACGATAGTGTCTTTTTATTTAGCAGCTCCATTCCTTGCAAACGCTATGAGCAACAAATAAAAAAAATAAATGAATTAGCGGAATTTCGTTCCTATCAAAAGAATAATCCTGTTGATTTCTCTCCAAAAAACCTTGGAGATGCAATAAACACAGAGAAAGATGAATACCTACCTTGCTTAACTGCTGATATTTCAGAGTTGCTTTTCACAAGAAGAGATAAAGCCGAAGACTTCTTTATTTCTTACAACAAAAACGGACAATGGAGCAAAGCAGAAAAACTACCAAGCCTCTTAAACTCTAACTATAACGAAGGAGCAGGAAGTCTTTCCCCTGACGGACGATTTATTTACTTTGCAAGATGTGGAGCAGAAGACGGATTAGGAAGTTGTGACATATATGTAAGCGAAAAAATAGGCGGACAATGGCAAGAACCCAAAAACTTAGGGAGCAATGTCAATTCTTCCGCTTGGGATTCTCAACCTTGCATAGCCTCAGACGGCAGAACATTATTCTTTGTCTCTAATCGCAAAGACGGATTTGGTAAATCGGATATTTATTACACTTACCTACAAGACAATGGTCAATGGACAAAAGCTAAAAACTGCGGAAAAAACATCAATACCGCAGGAAACGAAATGTCACCCTTTGTTCACCAATCCAATAGTGTAATTTATTTTGCGAGTGATGAACACATAGGAATGGGAGGTTTTGATTTGTTTTATTCAAAAATAGAAAACGGAAAATTTCAACCCGCAACAAATCTTGGATACCCTATAAACACCTCAAAAGATGAAAACTCCCTTACCCTATCTGCCCAAGGAGATTACGCAATTTATGCTTCCGATTTAGACCTTTATGAGTTTACTATGCCACAATCAATAAGGCCGTTGGCTGCATCTTACATTAAAGGAATTATTCTTGACAAAGAAACCAATCAACCTTTGAAAGCAAAGCTACAAATCAAAAATCTAAAAAACGCAAAACTTGCTCACGAAAGTTATTCCGACAAAAAAACAGGAGAATTCCTAATTTGCCTTGCAGAAGGTGAAGAATACGCCTTTTCAATATCGTGTGAGAACTATCTTTTCTATTCAGAGAACTTTTCAACAAAACAAGAAAATCAAGAAAAAGAAATATTGCTTGTACCAATCAAAACAGGTGAAGGTTTAATACTAAACAATATTTTCTTTGCAACAAACTCTCATGAATTACTTTCAACATCCTTTGCAGAATTAAACACACTCATTGAACTACTTCAAAACAACCCTTCATTAAAACTCCTTGTTGAAGGGCACACCGATAACGTTGGAAAAGCAGAACACAATCAAATACTTTCACAACAAAGAGCTGAAGCAATCGTTACTTACTTAACAGAAAACGGAATAGAGCATTCACGTCTTAAAGCAAAAGGATATGGATTCTCTAAACCAATTTCAGACAACGACACAGAACAAGGACGTGCAATGAATCGTAGAACAGAAATAAAAATCATAGAATAAATGGAATTAAAATTCAATTTAGAAAACATAGATTTAAGAGAATTTTGGGGAATTAACAATAAATATTTTCGTTTCTTAGAAACAATCTTCCCTCACATTGAACTTACAGAACGTTTTGAACAACTAATTGTAAGTGGAGAAGAAAAAGAACTTAATGACTTTAAAACCTTTTTTGACAATCTAATAATAGCCTTTGAAACACAAGGCTACATGAATGAAAAGATAATAATGTCTGTTCTACAACAAAACGAATACTTTAAAAACAAGGAAGAAGAAGTATTAGTTTATGGCGATAATGGACTAAGAGTAAAAGCTCGTAGCGAAAACCAAACAAGAATGGTAAAAGAAAGCGAGAGTAACGATATGCTTTTTGCTATAGGACCTGCAGGTAGTGGAAAGACCTATACTGCTGTTGCACTTGCAGTAAGAGCTCTTAAAGCCAAAGTTGTAAGACGTATAATCCTTACACGCCCTGCTGTAGAAGCGGGAGAAAATCTTGGATTTCTACCCGGAGATTTAAAAGAAAAACTTGACCCATATTTACAACCTCTTTACGATGCTTTAAGAGATATGCTTTCTCAACAAAAATTAGAATCTCTTATTCAACAAGGCATCATTGAAATTGCACCTCTAGCATTTATGCGTGGAAGAACTCTTGACAATGCTTTCGTTATTCTTGATGAAGCACAAAACACCTCTATGGAACAATTGAAAATGTTTCTTACACGAATGGGTAGAAACTCTAAATTCATTATCACAGGAGATGTAACACAGATTGACCTTCCTAAAAATCAACTTTCAGGCTTGCTTCCAACAATAGAGAAAGTCAAACAAATAAAAGGCATATCAGTAATAGAACTTCAAGCCTGCGACATAGTCCGTCACAAACTTGTAAGCAAGATTATTGAAGCCTTAGAGTAGAGAAAATTAAAACCAATAGCCTAAGCTAAGAATAATAACTGAATTACCTCTAAAAATATTCTTTAATTGTGAATTAAGGAACTGATAGTCGTAGGTAAGTCTTAGTTGAATTTTATTTGCCACTTCAACACCGGCCATAGCTGAAAGCGACCAAGTATCAAATGTTCGCTTGCTAATTCCGTATGCTTGTAAATCTTTCCAAGAAAGAGAATATGTTGCTCCTGCCCCAAGAAATCCTTTAAACATTGGCACTCCTATTCTCCATTTTAAATACATTGGTAATTTAAAATTAGAAAATCTTTCAGAAAAACTACCTGTATGATATTGAAAAGCCTTGTTTTCATAAATCATATCTATTTCAGCTCCTGCTCCTAACATAGGTACACGAAATTCTGCCATAAGTCCTGCGTTTATTGGAGCAGATTCTAAAATTGATTGATTAGGAGAAAATCCTACTATAAGACCTGAACGAAATGCATCTAATTGTGCATTTGATAAAAATGATACTAAAAGAAAGAATGCTAAAAAAATCGTTTTTTTCATTTTGCAGTAAGTTTTTTTATTATCTTTGTAATATGAAAAACGTTTATATTGTTTTTTTATTATGTTTATTCTCTTTTGCAAGCTATTGTCAAACATTGCGCTTTGAGGAAAACAAAGGGCAATGGCAAGATAATATTTTGTATAAAGCTCGTTTGCAAGAGGGTGCTTTGTTTGTTGAAAATAATGGAATTGTATTTCATTTAAATGATTTAAAGAAGCACCAAAATAAAACAAAGAATTCTGCTCACGCTTTCAAGATTCAATTAAATGATTCAAAGAATAAAAAAATTAAAACAAAGAATCATTTTCCGTCTTATTCCAATTATTTTAAAGGCAAAGATAATTCAAAATGGGCAAGCAAGGTTAATGCCTACGAAGAGATTGTTTATCAAGATGTTTTCAGCAATATTGATTGGAGAATCTACTCAAAAGATGGAGAAGTTAAGCATGAGTTTATTGTAAATCCAAAAGGAATTGTAGAGGATATTAGTTTGGAGTATGTAGGCTTAGATAATATAAGATTAAAAAACAATGAACTTATATTAAAGACTTGTTTGGGAGATATTATTGAACAAAAACCTTACGCCTATCAAATAATTGATGATAAAGAAATTGAAATTACTGTTGAATTTGTTTTAAAAGACAATAAGGTTTCTTACAAAGTAGGAGATTACAACAAAGATTATGTTTTAGTTATTGACCCTGCATTGATTTTCTCTACATATTCAGGAAGTACTGCTGACAATTGGGGATTTACCTCTACTTATGACGCTTATGGAAATCTTTATTCAGGAAGTATTGTTGATGATATTGGTTACCCAACAACCTTAGGAGCTTTTGTAGATACATACGCTGCTTCTTGGGATTGCACTATTAGTAAGTTTTCTGCTGATGGTAGTCAATTATTATTTTCAACCTATTATGGTGGTAACCAAAGCGAAATGCCACATAGTATGATTGTCAATCAATATGGAGAATTAGTTGTAATGGGAACTACTGGTAGTTATAATTTTCCTACGACTCCTTATGCTTTTCAAGAAAGTTTTTCTACTGGTTCGGCTATTACATACGATGGCAGTGTGGTTTTTCCTTTTGGAGTAGATATTTATGTTAGTAGATTTTCCTCTGACGGAACTGCTTTACCTGCTTCTACATACGTTGGAGGAACAAATAATGACGGATTGAATTATAGAGAAATTTATAATGCAAGTCAAATGATTGCTTATTTAGGTAACGATTCTCTTTATGCGAATTATGGAGATGGAGCAAGAGGAGAATTGATTACCGATGACCAAAATAACATTTATGTAGGAACAACTACATTTAGTGCTGATTTTCCTGTGACAGAAAATGCGTTTCAAACAACGTTTGGAGGAAAACAAGAGGGTGTTGTCTTTAAATTAGACTATTCTTTACGCTCTATGATTTTTTCTTCATTTATTGGAGGTAGCGAAGATGATGCAGTCTTTTCTATTGACGTTGATACAAATTACAATCTCTATGTTACAGGAGGTACTATTTCAAATAATTTTCCTATAACTACAAATGCTTACGATACAACATTTGATGGGGGTGCCACAGATGGTTTTCTTGCTTTAGTGTCTTATAATGGAAATGAACTTCTTTCTTCTACATTTTTTGGTAGCAACAAATTTGATTTATCATATTTCGTAAGATGTGATAGAAATGGTTACCCTCATATCTTTGGACAGACAAAAGCAGAAGGCAGTGATTTAATTTATAACGCTGCTTATAGTATTCCTAATAGTGGGCAATTTATTGCTAAATTTGAGCCTAATCTTAATTCACTTGTTTGGAGTACTGTGTTTGGTACAGGCGATAATCAAATCAATATTTCACCAACAAGCTTTGCGGTAGATGTATGTGGAAGAGTTTATGCTGCAGGTTGGGGACGATTGTTTAAATACATTGTTCCAAGTGGTACGCAAGTCTTTGGCACAATTAATATGCAGGTAACAAATGATGCTTACAAATCAACAACTGATGGACAAGATTTTTATATTCTTTCCCTTTCTCACGATGCTTCTACCTTAGACTATGCTACATTCTTTGGTGAACATTCCAATAGTATTCTCTATGGTAACGACCATGTTGATGGAGGAACTTCACGTTATGATAAATATAGCAATCTTTATCAAGTAGTTTGTGCAAGTTGTAGAGGAAGTCAAGATTTTCCTATTACACCAAATGCTTGGAGCAGTTCAAATCTTTCAAGCAACTGCAACATGGCTGCATACAAATTTCAAATTCACAATGATTTTGCTGTAGCAGATTTTAACGTACCAGACTATATTTGTTTCCCTGACACAGTAAACTTTGTCAATATAGGACGTGGTGATAGCTTTCTATGGGATTTTGGAGACGGAACACACTCTTCTCTTCCTTCACCTTCACATTACTATAGCGAAGCAGGAACTTATAATGTTAGACTAATAGCATATAAAAACTATGGTTGTATAGCTGCAGACACAATTACAAAACAAATTATCTTGCTTGATTCAAACGTAGATACTCTTCCTACAATACAAGCCTGCAATGGAGATTTAGTGCAAATAGGAATACAATCATTTCCTCAAGATAGCGTAAGTTTTCAATGGATACCTACAGAGGGACTTACCAATCCAAATGCTCCAAACCCATACGCGCTTGTAACAAATGATATTACATATTCTTTAGTTATTACTACTCCTCGTTGTAGTGATACTCTAAGACAAGAAATTAAGATTTCTCCATTACAAGATGTAAATATAATTGTAAAAGATGTAAGTTGTCCACAAGAAAATGATGCTTATGCTTTAGTAAGTAGCGAATTAGATAGTTTAATTGTAAATTACACTTGGAGTAATGGTCAAAGCAATGTAGATTCCATTGGAGGATTAAGTGTTGGAGATTATTCAGTTTTAATAGAAGATTCTTATGGTTGTCAAATAGAAAAGACATTTACAGTAAACACTCTTTCTGAATTAAATATCAACATTTCAGTAGATACCAACATTTGTGGAAATTCTTGCATGGGTGGAATAAACATTTCTCCTTTAAATGGGGTTGAACCATACGAGATTTTATGGGAAGATTACACATTACAAGGTTTTGTTTTAGATAGTTTATGTGACGGAGAATACGTTTTCACAGTACGAGATGCTCAAGGTTGTGAGGTAAAAGACACTGTAATAATAGAAAGCAAGTATAATATTTCTTCAAACATCACAAGCACTCTAAATAATTGTGAACAAGGTTGTGGAGCTAGTGCAACAGTAGATGTGAATGGAGGTTCATTACCTTATACATATCAATGGAGCAGTGGAGATAATACTTCTATTGCAGAAGATTTATGTTGTGGAACTTATTATGTGGAAATAACTGATGCTAATCAATGTTCAGCAAGAGATTCTGTAGAAATAACATACGTCAATAATTTAAACAATATAGAGATTGAAGCAAGTCACACAAGAGTTTTTGACGGAGAAGAAATAACCCTTAGTGTTGATTATATAGATGGTATGTATTACTATTGGACTCCTACAAATGGACTATCCTCTCCTCTTTCTCATAGCACAAATGCAACAGTTTACGAATCTACTCTTTATTTCGTAACGGTAACCGACAATCATGGTTGTGAGGTTAAAGATAGCGTTTTCATAGAAGTAGATATTGTGAATTGTGAACGCCCAAATATTTATGTACCTAATGTTTTCACTCCAAACAATGACGGAAAGAATGATATAGTTTTTGTTAAAGGTGAATGGATTGAAAGTTTTGAATTTGAAATCTTTGACCGATGGGGAGAAAGTGTATTCTTCACTGACAAATTAAGCGAAGGCTGGGACGGAACTTTTAATGGTAAATTATGCGATGCAGCAGTTTATTTTTACAGATTAAGAGTGAATTGTGCAGGAGGAAAGAAATTCATTGAGGGTGGAGATATTACTTTAATTAGATAAGCAAATGGCAAAGAAGAATAAATATTACGTTGTATGGAGTGGCAAACATACTGGAGTATTTGATAATTGGAAAGATTGTGAAAGCAGTGTTAAAGGAGTAGAAGGTGCAAGATACAAATCCTTTGAAACTTTGATTGAAGCAGAACAAGCATATAAACAAAATCCTAATGATTTCATTTCAAAAACTAAAAAAAAGGTAGAAACCCTACAATCTTCTCTTACTGCAAATCTTCCTATTTACGAAAGCATATCAACAGATGCTGCATGCAGTGGTAATCCCGGAGTAATGGAATATAGAGGTGTTTATACTAAAAACGGAGATACTTTATTCTATTACAAACACAATCATGGCACAAATAACATTGGAGAGTTTCTTGGTTTAGTTCATGGGCTTTCTTATTTAAAAAGGCACAACCTACCCCACCCTCTTTATACAGACAGCAAAACTGCTATTGCATGGGTAAAGCAAAAAAAATGCAAAACTAAATTAGAGGAAAACGAATTAAACAAAGATTTGTTTGATTACATACATAGAGCAGAACAGTGGTTAGAAACGAATTCCTATACCACTGAAATACTTAAATGGGATACCGAATCATGGGGGGAAATCCCTGCCGACTTTGGAAGAAAATAATTATTCCTCTATCGGCAACTCTTCAAATGTATCTGTTTTGTAAAGTGAATATTTTATCTTTTTGTTTTCTCCTATTGTATAGTGATATTGATGAGTATTATCAGTCTTTTCTTGAACATATTTATTCAAAAGAAAGTTATACATATAGCGTGCTGTAAGCTTTGCAACATTGTTTGATAATGTGTAAGCATCGTTTGGAGTTAAAGCAGAATAAGTATAATCTGCATATATTTCACCATCTACTTCTTCAGTAAAGCCCTCAAACTCATCTGTAATTTCATGACTTAAGAATAATAATTTACGACTTGTTGTGTCTGCAAAGTTATATTCTAACCAAACATTAAATCTCAATCCTGTTACTGTTTTACAATAAACAGTACTATCTGTATAATATTTCGCATTTAAACTATCTATTCTTGTAAATTCCTCTAATTCTATTTGCGAAACATTTAATGTATTAAATCTTCCTGTGATTTTGTTTACTTTATAGGCTTGTTGATAAATAGTAAAGCCATAACGTCTTAGTTCTTTTACCAATCCTTTTTTATAAATATTCAAAATCTCATCTTTATTTACTCTATCATATATTTTTGTATATTTTTGAGTTAATTCTTTCTTTGTTTCTTCGTCCAAACTTTCAAAACCAAACATTCTATTGATATTATCATTTGTCAAAATTATAACATCATCGTATGTAATGTAAATAAGTTCGTTTTTAGAGGTTGTTTCTTGATTTTTCAAGAATTTTTTAACTATCTCTTGTGCTTGAATATTCGCTGTAAATGTTGCACTCAATAGAATTATTGCTACTATTAATTTTTTCATATTTTAGATTTTTTAAAATAATGAGCCTTGTACTGTATCTTTATCTGCTAAATCTATTTCAACTTCTTCTAATTCGGTAGTTTCTTCTTCGTCTTCTGGACAAATATATTCCAATGGTTCTAAAAATTCTATTGAAACATTAGCGTCCTTTTCAACTCTTTTACCTTTTGCTTTGTATTTTTTTACATCATCTAAAGTTGAAACCTCAAATTCTTTTTCTCCAATTTTAACAACAGGAAGCCAATCATAACTTACATTTATAAAGCTTGCTCCTTCTTGTTCTTCAAATATATCTATCTTTTTATTGCTTATCTCAGGAACAAAACGTTTTATGTAAAGATAATTTGTTCCTTTCTCTGCATAGAATACCGAAAGAGGTTTGTCTTTTTTATACTTTTCTATCAATATTAAATCATCATCAAAGTGTAAAGACAAATCATAATTTGTTATTCTATATGCGCCTGATGAATAGAAACTCAATATTTTGTCATCTTTACTAAACTCTCCAAGATACATTCCATTTCCGTCTGCATTTAATCGCTTTATAGATGAATCAAACCATATCTTTCTTGCACTAAGTGTAGAGATGCCTTCTGTTTTCTTTGAAACTGAGGTAATGATTCTTGAAGATAAAGTATTACCTTTTGAAGTTCTTGATTTGATTGCAAGAGTTGCGAAATCATATTCCATTTTGTTTGTTCTCATTCTTAAAGCTGGCTTAAGATTTATATTAACCTTTTCAGCCTCTCCATTAGGATTAACACTCAAATAAACAATCTTTGAGCCCTTTGTTCCTTGCGTCAAATCATATTCCTTACCTCTAATGATAGATGAAATATTAAATCTCTTAACATAGAATTTACCAAAAGCACCGTCTTGATAAATCAAATTGTATATTGTTCTATCGTCAGTCTTTCTAAATACAGCTACATGCTTTAGATTCTTTCCAAGATATTCTTTTTCTTGTACTTTCTTTACAACAAAAGTTCCGTCTTTTCTTATAGCGATTACATCATCTAATGTAGAGCAATCCTCAACATATTCATCGCCTTTAAGCTTATAACCCACAAATCCTTCTGCATAATTGCAATATAGCTTTTCATTTGCTACTGCAACATTTGCCTCTTGTATGTAATCAAACGAACGAATCTCAGTTTTTCTTTCTCTTTCCTTACCAAATTTTGTTTTAATTCTTTCAAAATAAGCAATAGCATATGAAATAAGATTATCCAAATCGTGTTGCACTGCTTTAATATCATCTTCTATCGCAAGAAGTGTATCATCTGCCTTATCGCTATTATATTTTGATATTCTATCTATTGGAATTTTTCTAAGTCTATGTATATCTTCTATTGTAACTGGGCGAAGAAGATTTTTTACAAAAGGTTTTAATCCTTTATCTATTTCAGTATCTATTTCCTCATCGCTCTTACATTTTTCCATTCTCTTGTAAACACCTTCTTTGATGAAGATTTTCTCAAGCGAAATCCAATTCCATTTTTCATTTAGTTCGTTTAATTCTATTTCTAATTCTCTTTTAAGAAGGCTTACAGTGTTTTCTGTCGATACCTTTAAGATTTCAGAAACAGAAGCAAAGCGTGGTTTTTCGTTTTCAATAACACAAGAGTTTGGAGATATGCTTATTTCACAATCAGTGAAAGCATAAAGTGCGTCAATTGTTTGGTCAGGAGAAGTATCATTTGGAAGAGAAATTCTAATCTCTACTTCACTTGCAGTATTATTATCAATCTTTTTGATTTTTAATTGATTCTTATCACAAGCCTTAACAATAGAATCAATCAATGAGTCAGCCGTAACAGTAAAAGGCACTTCTGTAATAACAAGTGTTTTATTATCCACTTGTTTTATTCTTGCTCTTACTCTTAAACGTCCTCCTTGTAATCCATCATTATACTTTTCTACGTCCATTAAGCCACCCGTTGGAAAATCTGGGTAGATTGCAAAATCCTCTCCTTTTAATATCGCAATGGAAGCATCAATAAGTTCATTAAAGTTATGAGGAAGTATTTTACATGCAAGACCTACTGCAATACCTTCCGCACCTTGTGCAAGCAAAAGCGGAAATTTCACAGGCAATGTGTCAGGCTCTTTATTTCTTCCGTCATACGATGGATGCCAACTTGTAGTTTTTGGATTGAAAACAACTTCCAAAGCAAATTTTGAAAGTCTTGCTTCAATATAACGTGGTGCAGCCGCTCCGTCTCCTGTAAGAATATTTCCCCAGTTACCTTGACAATCAATTAAAAGGTCTTTTTGTCCCATTGTTACTAAGGCCCCTGCTATTGAAGAGTCACCATGAGGGTGATACTTCATTGTATTTCCGACTATATTAGCGACTTTGTTATATCTTCCGTCGTCTAATTCTTTCATTGAATGAAGAATGCGTCGTTGAACAGGCTTTAAACCATCATTAATGTGAGGAACGGCACGTTCTAATATGACATAAGAGGCATAATCCAAAAACCAATCTTGGAACATTCCTCTTATAGAAGTTATTTTATGAGTATTTTCTTCCATCTTTTAAGAAGTAATGTATTAAAATTCTACTTTTGGTGCATTTTCTGCTCCTGTTTGTGATTCAAAATAAGGTTTTTTATCAAATCCAAACATAGAAGCAAACAAACTATTAGGGAAACGTCTTACGCTTGTGTTGTATTCGTTTACCACATCTGAGTAGCGTTGTCTTTCAACAGCAATTCTGTTTTCTGTTCCTTCCAATTGTGATTGCAATTCCAAGAAATTTTGATTTGCTTTCAAGTCAGGATATTGTTCAACCACTATATTCAATCCTCTAATTGCAGAAGAAAGATTTTCTTGTGTTTGTTGGAAGTTATTCAACTGCTCTTGTGTCATATTTTCTGCATCAATCTTTACTTGCGATGCTTGATTTCTTGCTTCAATTACCTTTAACAAAGTAGCCTCTTCGTGAGAAGCATAACCCTTTACGGTGTTTACTAAATTAGGTATTAAATCCATTCTTCTCTGATATTGACTTTCTACCTTAGACCATTGTTTTGAACAATTTTCATCTTTAACTACTAAACCATTGTAAACACTTACGCCCCAAGCAACAAGTATTACAACAACTGCTGCCACAATAATAATAGGGATAAACTTTTTCTTCATATTCTTTATTTATATTAAATTATCTTTTTCATTATTTTAGAAGCGTCCGCCACCGCCTCCACCTCCAGAGAAGCCACCTCCCCAACTTCCTCCGCCAGAAAATCCTCCTCCGAAGCCACTTCCACGTCCCATTCCACCAACAACAACTGCTCCACTTCTTGGAATTTCACTATCAATATGAGAAATATGATTACAATTCTTGCAACGATAAGTCTTTCTCATTATTCCATTTCTAAAAGATGTTGGATATTTCAAAACTTTCTCTGATTCTTTATAACAAGTCTTTGCTTTGCAAGAAGGACACTCTGTATAAATCGAAAGCATCTTATCGTATGGATAAACAACCGTATTTCCACAACCCTCACACAACCAAACATCATAATTTTTGCTTCCAATCTCCTCTTCAATCTGTGCTTTACGGCTAAGATATGCGTCTTCTTCTTTTTCAGATAACAATCTCATATCTTTGCCACAGCTACATTTTACTTTTGCTCTTTTAATTCTTTTTGCAGCTATGCCATTTACCCAAATCATAAGAAGTAATAATGCTGGCAAAAATACAATTCCTATAATCAACCAAGGCAAAGATTTTTGTTTTAGAGCCTTTATTTTTTCTAATTTATAGTTATTGTCTATATGAGAATATTGTTTGTAAATCACAATTAAAGCAACAACAAAATAAATTAAAGAAACAATTAAATAAATCAAAGAATAAATAAAATAATTCTTTGTTTTATTTTCCTCTTTCTTTGAATCATTTGCATAGTCCTTATCAAGCAAACTCACAATCTGAGAAACACCTGCAAGAAAGCCCTCGTCCCATTTGCCTTGCTTGAAATAAGGAATCATATACTTATTTACAATTCTTGTAGATAAAGCATCGGTTAAAATTCCCTCTACTCCATAACCCGTTCTTATAAAAACCTCTCTTGAAGTCTTTGTAAGCATAACGACAACTCCATTATCCTCACCCTTTTTCCCTATTTGCCATTTATCAAACAGCTCCATAGACAGCTCTCTTGCAGAAGTAGTTTCATCTCCCTCTATTGCAACAACAGCAATTTCTATTCCTATCTTTTTATTTAAGTCGTTTAAAAGCTGATTTAAAGAATTAACAGTATTTTCGGAAAGTATTAAGTCTTGATTTGCCACATAGCATTCTGCGCAACTTGTTTTAGGGTTGTTTATCTGCTCAACTGAAAATGCAAAAGCAGAGTTGAAACTAAAACAACAAACAAATAATAAGAATAAGACAAGTTTCCTCATAAAGACTCAATAGAAAATTCACCTACAAAAGTAATATTTTTTTTTGAATTAACGCATTTTTTACTACTTTTGCAGTTTCAAAACAACAAAACTTTATAATAATTATGTCTGAATTCGAAAGAATAAAATGTTTAATCATAGGCTCTGGTCCTGGCGGTTATACAGCAGCCATTTACGCAGCAAGAGCAGATTTAAAACCTGTTGTATTAGAAGGAATGCAAGCAGGAGGACAATTAACAATTACAACAGAAATTGAAAACTTCCCTGGCTACCCAGAAGGTGTTGAAGGAAGCGAAATGATGGAACAAATCAAACAACAAGCTGAACGTTTTGGAACAGAAGTTCGTTCAGAAGTAGTTGTAAGTGCAGATTTCTCTTCACGTCCTTTTAAAATAGAAACAGACAACGGAAGCAAAATTGAAGCAGAGTCAGTAATCATTGCAACAGGAGCAAGTGCAAGATGGTTAGGACTTGAAAGCGAACAAAAATTCATGGGAATGGGTGTTTCTGCTTGTGCTACTTGTGATGGTTTCTTCTATAGAAATCAAGAAGTTGCAGTAGTTGGAGGTGGCGACACTGCATGTGAAGAAGCTTCTTACCTTGCAAACATTTGTACAAAGGTTTATTTAATAGTTAGAAGAGATGAGTTGAGAGCTTCAAAAGCAATGCAAGAAAGAGTATTGTCTAATCCAAAAATTGAAGTTGTGTGGAATCACAAACCAAATGAAGTTTTAGGAGACGATAGTGGCGTAACTGCATTCCGTTTAGAACATTCACAAACAGGAGAATTAAAAGAAATAGCTGTAACTGGTATTTTCTTAGCAATAGGACACAAACCAAACACAGATTTCCTTGCAGGACAAATAGAATTGAACAAAGAAGGATATATAATCACACAAGACAAGAGTTCAAAAACTAATATAGAAGGAGTTTTCGCAGCAGGAGATGTTTGCGACCCTACTTACCGTCAAGCAATCGTTGCAGCAGGAAGCGGATGTAAAGCAGCAATGGATTGCGAACGTTTCTTATTAGCTAATCCATTAGCATAGATAAATGCACCCAAAGAAAAGATTTATCTTATCTTTAATAATATTTGCAATTAGTCTTCCTTTTCAAATTTTTGCACAAAAAGAAAAGGAAGACTCTCTGCATATATCGAATATTTACTTTAAATCCGACAATAACTCTTTTTTAATTGACTCTGTTTTTAAGATAGAAAACGATTTATATTCATCTCACAGAGTTGATGCAACGAAACAAATCAGCACTCCTTTCTATCAAACTCTCTCTACACTTGGAGGAGCGAGCCAATCTTTGGAATACAAGGCTCAAACAAGCACTTACGATTTTCTTCCTAATCTTTTTCAACCTTATTTCCACACATTAGAAAACATTAACTTTTATCAACTAAGCAATCCTTATAGTTTATTGAAATATTCCAGCGACATAAATTCTTCGCAATACTTTACAATAATCCATTCTCAAAACTTAGCAAAAGGATTCAACATTGCAGTAAAATATGATGTGAATTACGCAGACGGAGTCTTTGCTACATCGGAAGTAATGAACCAATTTTTTGATTTAACTGCAAACTATATTTCAAAAAATGGAAGATATAGAGCATTATTATCTTTCATTAGAAACCGTGCATACGTCAATGAAAACGGTGGAATCTTACATGACACTCTTTGGTTAAACCAATCTTATTCCAAACCCGAAACCTACCCTACTCATTACACCTCTGCTTACAGCCAATACAAGAATTACAACATTTCTTTAACACAACACTACCTTTTAAGCAAAGAAAAAAAACTTGGAGCAATAAGTCATCAAATCATCTATGAGGATTTAACACGACTATTCAACAATTTAGAAACACAA
>JAZRCB010000042.1:0-25197 GCA_045635365.1 Candidatus Onthomorpha sp. | reverse complement strand
TAAAAGATTATATCTAAGCTTTGGCGTATCAAATAGCCAAGAAAATAATAAAATTGAAGCAATCGTTTCAATTTCTTCTGTTGATGAGGGCGGTGCTATAAATAATTTACATGCTGAAACATTCACATCTTTTGACCAAGCGAAGAAAAACGCGGAACAACTTTGGAACAAAGAATTAGGAAAGATAGAAATAACTACTAACGACAATGACAAAAAAACAACATTCTATACAGCACTTTATCATTGTATGGTAGCTCCTAACCTTTATTCTGATGTAGATGGAAGATATAGAGGAATGGATAACAAAATCTACACTACAGACAATTACAATCGTTATACTGTATTCTCTTTATGGGATACTTATCGTACATTGCACCCTTTATTGGCTTTAATTGATAGAGAAAGAAGTCTTGACTTTGTAAAAACATCTTTAGACATATACAAGCAAAGTGGTTTCTTACCAATGTGGGAATTAGCCTCATTTGAAACTTATTGTATGATAGGAATGCACGGAATTAGTATGGTTGCAGACCTTTATACGAAAGGAATCATTCACGATAAAGACTTAACAATGCAATCAATGTTAGGTTCAATGGATAAAAAGAAGTTCGGATTTGATTATTTCCTTCAAAATGGTTTCATTTCATCAGAAAAAGAACACGAAAGCGTATCAAAAACTGTAGAATACGCTTATAATATGTATTGTGCAGCAAAAATTGCTCAATTACAAAATCGCCCAGACTTATATCAATCTTTGATTTCAAAAGCTCAATACTACAAAAATCTTTTCAATCCTAATAACACTTTCATTCAAGCAAAAGAAAATGGAAGATTTATGCTTGATTTCAATCCTACACAAATAGACCAAAACTATACAGAGGGCAATGGTTGGCATTATACTTTCTACACTCCAGGAGATGTAAATAGTTTAATTGAACTAATGGGTGGAGATGCTAAGTTCTGTAAAAAATTAGATTCTTGTTTCTTTACAAGTGAAAAGACTACAGGAAGAGACCAAGCCGATGTAACAGGTTTAATAGGTCAATATTGTCATGGAAACGAGCCTTCTCAACACACAGCTTATTTATACGCATATGCAGGACAAGCGTATAAAACACAAGAATTAGTAAGACAAGTTCTAACAACTTTATATACATCAAAACCAGATGGAATATGTGGAAACGATGATGTAGGTCAAATGTCTGCTTGGTATGTTATGAGTGCAATGGGATTTTATCCTGTTTGCCCTGTAGATAATCAATATGTAATAGCTTCTCCTCTATTTGAAAAAATAGTAATACATTTAGAAAATGGAAAAGACCTAGTAATAGAAGCTCCTAATACAGAAGCTACACCTTATGTTAAAGAAATAAGACTTAATGGTAAAGATTATAATAAAGCTTTCTTTAATTATGATGACATAAAAGATGGAGGAAAGATTCAATTTACTATGAGCGACAAAGCAGTTAAAGACTTTGCAACTGCAAAAGAAGACAGACCTTATAGTAAAATAGACAATGATAATTTCTGTGCAACTCCATACGTGTCATACGAAGGAACTGGTACATTTACTAAAAAAATAGAAGTAAAATTCACTGCTTTCAATCCAAATGATACTATATACGTTTCTCTATCCAATGGAAAGAATTATCGTTTTGTAGGAAATGGTAAAATTAAAGTAAAAGAATCTGTAACTATTTCTGCGTTTGCGCAAAATAAAACAAAGTCTCAGCAAATTGAAACAAAGCTTTACAAAATCCCTGCAGGAAGAAGCGTAAAGGTTTTGACAAATGTAAATTCTCAATACACAGCTTCTGGTGACAATGCTTTAATAGACTTAAAACGAGGAAGCGATAATTGGAAATTAGGTTGCTGGCAAGGATATTGGGGGGAAGATTTTGAAGCAGTTGTTGACTTAGGTAAAAAACAAAACATTAAACGAGTAGGCGGAAACTTTATTCAAGACCAAAGAAGCTGGATATTCATGCCTAAAAAAGTAGAATACTATGTTTCTGAAAATGGAGTTGATTTCACCTTATTAGAAAGCATAGAAAATGATGTGCCTCAAAAAACTGATAGTTGCATAACTAAAACATTTTTCACAAATAAAGAGTTTTCTACTCGCTACATTAAAGTAAAAGCACACAACATAGGAATAAATCCAGAATGGCATTTATCGGCAGGAGAAAAATCATGGTTATTCATAGATGAAATAATAATAGAAGAATAATATGACTAAAATAGGTGTAATGAGTGACTCTCACTCGGTAATACCAAAACAAATTTATTCATTTTTTGAAGACGTTGATTTAATTCTTCATTGTGGAGATATAGGTTCAAGTGATGCTCTTTGTGAATTGAGAACATTTAAACCTACTATTGCTGTATGGGGAAATTGTGATAGTAGATACGAATTAGAAGATTCTGAAGAATTTCAATCATTAGAAATAGAAAACACAAAACTTTTGATGACACACATTGGAGGTTATCCAAAACACTATCCTGACCACATAGTAAAAAAACTAAAAGAAGAAAAGCCTGATATATTCTTATGTGGACATTCTCATATTTTAAAAATAATGTATGATAGAGACTTGGATTTTCTTCTAATTAACCCAGGTGCATGTGGAAAGCAAGGTTTTCATGTAAAATCCACTTTAGTAAAATTTTGTCTTGACAATGGTAAAGCTCAAGATTTAGATATAATGGAATTTGATAAACATTAAATTAATATAAAATGAAAAAAATAATCACACTTTTACTATTATTAAATATTTGCTTCATAGCAAATGCACAATTAAATAAATTAGAAATAGGTTTAACTTTTGGAGGTAGTAATTATGTAGGAGATATTAACTCTGCCTTTAACAGCAATGAAAATAATGCTCAATGGAATCAATTTGAATCAAGCTTTGATTTTTACAATGTAAACTTTATGTGGGGAGCTATGGTTCGTTACAACTTCAATCCACGTTGGGTGTTAAACACAAGTTTTTCAATATCTAAATTAGAAGGACAAGACTCTTACTTCGGTAATCCACGAAACCTTAGTTTTTATACAGACATAAAAGAATTTAGTTCTGTTATTGAATTCAACTTTCTTGATTATCAAACAGGTAGTCGCAAACATAGAATAGCTCCTTATATATTTGTTGGTTTAGCAGGTTTTCACTTCAATCCAAAAACAGATATCGTCAATCCAATAAGCCAAGAACTTGAATCTATTTTTCTTAGAGATTTCAACACAGAAGGACAAGGCTTGCCAGGTTACGAAGAAGTTTACTCGCGTTATTGTTTAGCTATTCCTTTTGGATTAGGACTTAAATTTAGTGCAAGTGATTATATTTCTATTGGTTTACAATGGGGATTTAGAAAAACATTTACTGACTACATTGATGATATTAGCAAAAGATATGTAGATCATGGTACAATGATAGAATGGGCTGGTGAACTTGGAGCTGCAGCGGCGGACCGTACTCATGAATTAGAAGGAATGGAAGGTCGCTACAACGAACACAATCTTGCAAGAGGTAATGAAAAAACAAAGGATTGGTATAACTTTTTTGGTATCACGATTACAACAAAATTATCCAATGGAAAAGGAAAATGTTTATAAAGTGATTTTTTTGTAATTTTATTTGCGTTTTTTGTAAAAATATATTAGTTTTGTCGCATTAAAATTAAAAAAACTATGCTTATGAAAAAAGTCATAATCCTAACACTGATTCTTACTTTAAGTTTAGGGCTTGTTGCTCAAACAGAGAAAACAAAGAAAAAACCACAAAGACCAGCGCCTGCTGCACCAATAGAAGTAACTCTTCCTGATAGATGTTCTGATTGTTTTTTCCCTGTAACATTACAGGTTGATGTTCCTTTTGGTCCTACAGAACCATTAAGAGGAGCAGGTTATGTGAATGAAATTCATAGAGATGCTCAAACAAATAATGTTTTTGAGCAAGAACATAACACTATTTGGTATATTGTTGAAATACCTTATGACGGAAAATTCTTAATTGACATCACTCCAAAGGGATTTTCTGACGACTATGACTTTATTGTGTACAAATACACTGACAAGTATTTTTGTAATAGAATAGAAAGAAATAGAGTAAAACCTATTCGTAGTGTTCAATCAGTAGCTAACACTGAAACAAAAGGTAAAACAGGACTTTCTTTAACTGGTACAACTGCTCATATTAGTAAATCATCTGAAGATGCTTACGGAAAATATATTGACGTTAAAGCTGGTGAAAAATATGTAATAGTTTTAGACAATCTTAACGACGGCGGCTTAGGGCATACAATAAGTTGTGAAGTGTGGACAAACTATGCTCCGCTTGTAATCAACCCTATAGATAGTCTTATGCAACAAAGAACTACTGCAAACTTACATATAAAGGAAATTGAAACAGGACGTATCGTTTTAGATAAACCAAATGCAGGTTCTACTAAGATAAAATTATTACCAGAGAAAACTTACGAAATCAGTTTAAAGAAAGAAGGTTTCTTTAACTACACAAGAATTATTCCTCACTCAAAAGCAGTTGGCAAAGATACAATCCTTTCTGCTCGTCTTGTGGAAATAAAAGCTAATTCTCCTCTTCCTTTAAACGGAGATTTATATTTTGACTACAATGACCATGGAGAAGTTTATGTAATGAAGGAATCACACCATGCATTAGACGAAGTAGTAAAAATTTTAAAAGAATATCCTCAAATAAATGTCAATATAATTGGACGAATTATGACAGAAGGACTTGATGTAAAAAAAGACAATCAAGTTTCTAAAGATAGAGCCGAAGCAATTAAAACATACTTAGTTTCTCAAGGTATTGCAGAAAGCAGAATTGTCGCAAGAGGTTCTTCAATAAAAGAATTAGAGGAACAAATCAAACAACAATCTAAAATGAGAAGTGGTAGTTTGAACCCTCCTTGTGAAATCAGAATAGCAAAAAAACGTTAATTAATATTGTATATTAAACATAAAAAAACTAATCTTGAATTAAATATTTTAAATTCAAGATTAGTTTTTTTTATTCTTTGATTGAGTAATAGCCAATCAAAGTTTTATTTTTTGAAGTATCTGTTATAAAGTCCTTCAAATCCTTTTCCATGACGAGCTTCGTCTTTTGCCATTTCGTGAACTGTATCATGAATTGCGTCAAGGTCTTGTGCTTTTGCATTTTTAGCAATTCTAAATTTATCTGAACAAGCACCTGCTTCTGCTGCCATACGTTTTTCAAGATTTGTTTTTGTATCCCAAACAACATCTCCTAATAATTCAGCAAATTTTGCAGCGTGTTCTGCTTCTTCCCAAGCGTAACGTTTGAATGCTTCTGCTATTTCAGGATAGCCTTCTCTGTCAGCTTGACGGCTCATTGCTAAGTACATTCCAACTTCTGTACATTCGCCATTGAAGTGTGCATTAAGGTCTTTTATCATTTCTTCACCTAAACCTTTAGCCACTCCTATTACATGTTCTGTTTCAAATTGTAATGCTTCAGCATTATCTTGTAATTCTTTGAATTTTGAAGCTGGTACTTTACATTGTGGGCAAGCTTCTGGTGGATTAGCTCCTTCGTGAACATATCCACATACTGTACATATCCATTTCTTTTCCATGATTCTATGTTTTAATGATTAATTATTATTTTGTCGGAACAAATTTAGTTCTTTTATTTTTAATAACAAGTTTTTTAAGACTTTATTTTATTAAGGAGAGAATTTTAACAATTGTTTTGAAAACAAAAAAGGGTAATTGAAAAAATCAATCACCCTTTGTGACCACGGCAGGATTCAAACCTGCAACCTCCTGAGCCGTAATCAGGGACTCTATTCAGTTAAGCTACGTGGCCGTTTTTGCGTTTGCAAAGATACTTCATTTTTTCTATCTACCAAAATTTTTCATAGACTTTTTTTCGTATAGTATCTATTATTTCATTGTATTTAATCTCTGCTATAGGCATTTGCACATTTGCCATTAAGTGCATTTCTATTGGTTTTTCTCCTTTTCTATATGGAGGTTGATAGTATTTATAAGGCTGTATTGAAAAAGAATTACGTCTATAAAATTCTATTCGTCTTGAAGAAATTTCATCCGTTGGCAGTTCTACTTCAAGAACTATTAATCTTGATACTTTATTAAGAAGAGTTAATATATTACTTGCTATTTTTTGATTTCTATATTGAGGAGATATTGCTAAATGTTCTATATACAAATAATCTTTAAAGTCCCATAGATTAAGTATTCCTACAGGTGCATCTTCCTTATAAAGGATATTTAATTCTAATGAATTGTTCTTTTGAATTTCTATTAAATCATAAAAATCTCTTCTTTCTTCTGGCGGAAAACTTTCTTCATAAAGAGTTTTTGAAAATTGTATTTCTGATAAATTTTCTTGGAGTGGTTTTATCTGAAACATATTTATAGGTCAGAATTATTTTTAACTAAATTATACAAGAACTCTCTTGCTCTAAATAGTTTAGCTTTTACCGTTCCTATTGGTATATTTAATTCTTGTGAAATTTCTTCGTAAGACTTTTCTTCAAAGTAACGTTTTTCTATAAGTTCTTTATAATGTGGTTTTAGTTTTTGAACTACATCTCTTAACAACTGTCGTTTTTGCTCTTCCATAATTGCCTCTTCTGGAGAAAGAGTTTCTGAAATTGCATTAAACTCTAATATTTCTTGTTCAGGATTATTTACAAATGTAGATTCAACAGGAGATATTCTATTCTTTTTCTTTCTTAAGAAATCAACACAATTATTAGTTGCTATTCTAAAAAGCCAAGTACTAAAAGCATATTCTGGAGTGTATTTATCTATAGATTTGAAAGCTTTTCCAAAAGATTCTAATGTTAAATCATCAGCATCTGTAGTGCTTTTAATCATTTTCAAAATCATATAGTAAATTGGCTCTCTGTAAAGTTCCATTAGCTCGGCGTATGCTTTTTGATCGCCTTGCTCTCTTGCCCTACAAATCAATTCGTAGTCTCTTTTCGCTTTGACAGATGCACTTACGCTTATCTCCATTTACTTTTCTTTGTACTTAGTATTCTTATCTCTAAAATTGTGTTAAGTAATATTTGATAAATTTCAAATATTGGTGCAAATATATGTATTTTTTTTATTTTAAGTCTTTTAAATCCTTTATAATAAACAATTATTTGCAAAATATATTTAAGTAATAGCGCAATTACTGCATATTGCCACGGAATAGACACAAGAAACATTGCAACAATACTTAAATAGAATAATATAGTACTTACAGGTAATATCTTTAATCTTGCTCTATGCGAAAACTTAAAATGTTTCTGTGATATGATATTCCCTTTCTTTACCTTCATCCAATCTTTATGAGTACGAATTGAATCAAATCTTATTTGCGATGGAGTAGTTAGTACTACAGATGTATTTTTACTATTTGTAACTTGATTAATAAACATATCATCATCTCCTGAAGATAGATTATAATGTTTTATAAACCCTCCTGCTTTATAGAACAAACTCTTTTTATAAGCTAAATTATACCCCTCTCCCAAATATGGTTTTTTAGAAAGTGCAAAAGAAAGATAATTCATAGCTCTCATTCCATGGTCATACTGAATTAATTTATTCAATAAACCTTTACGATTCTCAACTGCAGCATATCCTAAAACTATCTCCTTTCTTGATTTGAATCCAGAGGCTATATATTTCAACCACTCAAATGAATTTGGTTTACAATCAGCTTTTGTTAATACTAGATGCTCATATTTTGCAGATTTTACACCTATTGATATTGGGAATTTTTGTCCTTGGAATTTATTTACATTTTCAACTATATTGACTACTTTAAGATGAGGATATACTACAGACAATCCTTTTAAAATATATTCAGTATCATCAGTTGAAGCGTCGTTTACAACTATTACTTCATATTTAGGATAATCTTGTTCAAGTATTTCTATCAACTTATTTTTTATATTGTATTCGTCATTCTTAACAGCAATTATAACAGACAAAGGAGGATATTCCTCTTGTTTAGATAAATCTACTCTAAAACGATGTTTTTTGAATGCGATTTTACCATATACTATTAAATAATACAATATTTGCACAAGTAAAAAGAATACTGCACAACCTAATACTACTAAATTTGTTATTGTTAACGGAAATAAAAAATTCATATCTTTTTAAAATTATTTTTTACAAATATATTCTTTATTCAAGTTTTAGAGTTATTTTTGTAAATTATTTTTTTAACCTTTGATGTTAATAACTTAGAGATGGAATTTACAGTAGACTATATTTCAAAAGATTGTAACGCAAGAGCAGGTGTAATAAAAACTGATCACGGAACTATACAAACGCCTATTTTTATGCCTGTCGGCACTCTTGGAAGTGTAAAAGGAGTCGGCAGTGATCTTTTAACAGATGATGTAAAAGCTCAAATTATTTTAGGAAACACTTATCACCTTTACCTACGTCCTGGTCTTGATATCATAAAACAAGCAGGTGGAATACAAAAGTTCAATTCTTGGAACAAACCTATGCTAACCGATAGCGGTGGATTTCAAGTTTATTCTTTAGGAGATAGACGTAAAATCACAGAAGAAGGCTGTATATTTCGTTCTCACATTGATGGTTCAAAACACATCTTCACCCCAGAAGGTGTAATGGATATTGAAAGAATAATAGGTGCAGACATAATCATGGCTTTTGATGAATGCACTCCTTATCCTTGCGATTACGATTATGCAAAAAAATCATTAGGACTTACTCATCGTTGGCTAAAGCGTTGTGTCAATAGATTCAATCAAACTGAAAATGTTTATGATTATAATCAATCATTATTCCCTATAGTACAAGGTAGTGTTTATAAGGATTTAAGAAAACGTTCTTGTGAATACATTGCTTCGTTTGAATGTGATGGAAATGCAATTGGAGGACTAGCTGTTGGCGAACCTGCAGAAGTAATGTATGAGTTAACAGATTTATGTTGTTCTTTATTACCAAAAGACAAACCTCGCTACTTAATGGGAGTTGGGACACCTGTTAATTTATTAGAATCTATTGCATTAGGAGTTGATATGTTTGATTGTGTAATGCCTACTCGCAATGGCAGAAATGCAATGCTATTCACTATGGAAGGCATAATGAATATGAAAAACAAAAAATGGGCTGACGATTTCTCTGTATTAGATGAAAATGGCACATCTTTTGTTGATAAACTTTACACAAAAGCATACTTGCGACACTTATTTGTATCGCAAGAATTATTAGCTCTACAAATTGCAAGTATTCATAACTTAGCTTTCTACCTTGAACTAATGCGCCAAGCAAGAGAACATATAATTGCTGGAGATTTCTTATCATGGAAAAATATGATGGTAAAAAAATTATCTAATAGATTGTAATGAAGTTAAATAAAAAAAGAAGCAATTTACTATCGATTTTAGATATTTACATAATTAAGAAGTTGCTATTAACTTTCGTTTTAGCAATTTTCTTAATAATAATGATTGCCATTATTTTTGATTTAAGTGAAAGATTAGATGACTTCTTTTCAAACAATGCCCCTATCAAAGGTTTGATTTTTGATTACTATCTAAACTTCATTCCACATTTTGCAAATTTATTTGGACATCTTTTCTTTTTTATTGCAGTCGTCTTTGTTTGTTCTAAATTAGCTTCAAACTCTGAAATAATCGCTATTTTGAGTAGTGGAATTAGCTTTAAGCGACTATTAAGACCATTTATTTTAACAGCAATATTTGTTGGATTAGTAAACCTTTGGCTCAGCAATGTCTTAATTCCAAAAGTTAACGTACCAAGATTGGAATTTGAAAAGGTATATTACAGAAACCCTTATAGCAATCAATTCTACAACATACACATTCAACCAAAAGAAAACGAACAAGTATATGTACAACATTTTAGCAACAAAGTAAACAAAGCATATAAATTTACTCAAGAAATCATAAAAGACGGAAGAATTGCTAAAAAAACAAGTGCCGAATATATAGTTTTTGACTCTACCACTATGGATTGGGTAATGACAAACTATCATATACGAGAAATAAATGGCATTTCAGAAAACATAGAGACTGGTTTTGAAAAGCATATCGACATAGGAGTTATGCCAAACGAGTTTAATCTAAATCAAATCAAAGTTGAAGTATTAGACTATAAACAATTAGACAATGCTATTGCAAGAGAAGAACTAAAAGGTAATAGTGTTGTAACAGAACTACGCATAGAAAAATATCAGAGATTATTAAATCCATTTGCTTATATTATACTAACAATCATTGGAGTTGCGTTATCTTCTCATAAAAAACGAGGAGGAATAGGATTAAACTTAGCAATGGGAATTATTTTAGCCTTTAGTTTAATCTTAATGATGAAATTAGCCAATGTATTTGCAACAAATAGCACACTTCCTGCAGTATTAGCAGTTGCATTACCTTTGTTGATTTATTCCGTAATCGCAATTATTTTAGTTAAAAGAACACCTAAATAAAATGTTATGATAAACGACTTAATGAACAAAATAATAAAAACTCGTTTACCTCAAATAGAGTATTACATGAATAATCCAATTGAGGTACAAGAGAAATTGTTAGCTAATATTGTAAAGTCTGCTCAAGAAACTATTTGGGGAAAATTCTATGATTATAAGAACATAAAATCACCTATAGATTTTGACAAAAAAGTTCCTATAAACGACTATGAAAGCCTAAAACCATTCTTTGAAAGAGCAAGAGCTGGAGAATATAATGTTCTTTGGCCAACAGAAATACGTCGTTTCTCAAAATCTTCAGGCACAACTTCATCTAAATCCAAATTTATACCAGTTAGTGAAGAATGCTTGAACGAATGTCACTATAAAGCTGGAAAAGACATGCTTGCTTTATACTGCAACAACTACCCTATCAACAATATTTTCGGTGGAATGAATCTTGCATTGGGAGGTTCCAAACACGAAAACGAATTAAATAACGATATATTCTGCGGAGACGTTTCTGCAATCATAATAGACAACTTACCGTTTTGGGCAGAGATGTATAGAGTTCCAAAAAAGGAAATAGCACTTATGCCTGAATGGGAAAGCAAACTTAATAAAATGGTTGAATCAGTAATTGATTCAAATGTAGTTAGTCTTTCTGGTGTACCTTCATGGATGATGGTACTTCTAAAAAAAGTATTAGAAAGAACTAATAAAACAATAGAAGAATTATGGCCTAATCTTGAAGTTTACTTCCATGGAGGTGTTAGCTTTTCTCCTTATAGAAATCAGTTTGAAGCAATACTTCCAAAGCACACAAGATATATGGAAACTTACAATGCTTCAGAAGGATTCTTTGGATTGCAAGATGACCCTAAATTAGACTCTATGCTATTACTATTAGACTATGGTGTATATTATGAATTCATTCCTTTAGACCAAATAAACTCTTCTCAACCTAAAGTAATAAACCTTGCAGATGTAGAAATAGGTAAAAACTACGCCATGGTAATAAGTACAAATGCTGGTTTATGGAGATATCTCATAGGAGATACAGTTACATTTACTGAAAAACATCCTTATCGTTTCAAAATAACAGGAAGAACAAAGAATTTCATAAATGCTTGTGGAGAAGAACTGATAATAGATAATGCAATCTCTGCTTTCAATAAAGCATGTGAGGCCACAAATGCACAAATGAGTGAATATACTGCAGCACCTTTATTTATAAAAGAGAACAACACTACTTTGCATCAATGGATAGTAGAATTTGATAAAGAACCTAATGATTTTACTCTTTTTGAAGAAGTTTTTGATAGAACTTTACAAGAAGTAAACTCAGACTACGAAGCAAAGCGTTACAAAGATTTTATTCTTAAAAAGCCACAAATAATCACAGTGCCACAAGGAACATTTTATAATTGGATGAAATCAAGAGGCAAATTAGGAGGACAACATAAAGTCCCTCGCCTAACTAATAACAGAGAATTTATAGATGAAATATTAAAACAAATACAATAGATATGAACATACAAGAAATAGAACAAGAAATAATAGAAGAATTCGCAAATTTTGAAGATTGGATGGACAAATACAGTTACATAATAGAAATTGGAAACTCTTGTCCTATGATTGAAGAAAAAGAAAAAACAGATAACAACTTAATAAAAGGCTGTCAATCGAGAGTATGGGTAAGTGCTAAACTTAACGAAGAAGGATTGATGCAAATAAGTGCAGATAGCGATGCAGTTATCACAAAAGGTATAATCAGTCTTTTGTTAAGAGTATTCAACAATCAAAAACCAGAAGATGTATATGCCGCAGACTTAAAGTTTGTTGATGAAATAGGATTAAAATCTCACCTTTCCCCTACTCGTTCTAATGGATTGTTAAGCATGATTAAACAAATCAAACTTTACGCTTTAGCATTCAGTGTTCAAAATAATCAATAATCAAATATGGAAAAAGCTATTTTAAAAGACAGAATAATACAAAGACTTAAAACAATTCACGACCCTGAAATCCCACTTAATATTTACGAACTTGGACTAATTTACGATATTGACATCAATGACGATAAAGATGTTTTAATTGTCATGACACTAACTGCACCTAATTGTCCTGTTGCAGAAAGTCTACCATTAGAAGTTGAAGAAGCCGTAAGACAAACAGAAGGAGTAAATAATGTTCAAGTGCAATTAACTTTTGAACCAGCATGGTCAATGGATAAATTAAGCGATGAAGCAAAACTCGAACTTGGTTTCCTCTAAAAGTCCCTTTAAAAAACTACTTAAAGACCCCTTAAGTCTTACTAGTATTATAGTAATATGTATATTCTTATTACTATCAATCGGAGCTTATTTTATAAGTCCCGATAGTACTCCCTATGCTAATGAGCAACATTTAGAAATAGCCGTAAAGAAACCTGGATTCAAGATTTCCTTTCTTGAAATAAAAAATCTGAATTCAAGAAAGAATTCTTTCTTTTCAAGAATCATTTACGGACAACCTTCACAGTATATTTCCACTCCTATTTTCAGACATTGGAAACAAGATGGCAAACAATTTGTTGAAACATACACAGGCGATTCTCCAAACAATGGTGAAATAATATCAATAGATGAAACAACAGATTATAGAATTAGTCAGCGTACTTATGTATTAGGAACAGACAGATATGGACGTTGTCTTTTATCTCAACTAATAGTTGGCACAAGAGTATCAATAGCAGTAGGCTTTATTTCTCTTATAATTTCACTTTTTATAGGTATAACGCTCGGAGCTATTGCAGGATACTTCGGGGGCTGGATTGACAATGTAATTATGTGGTTAATAAACGTAGTTTGGTCAATACCAACAGTACTTCTTGTAGTTGCAATCACCTTTGCGTTAGGTAAAGGATTTTGGCAAGTATTCATGGCAATAGGTTTAACAATGTGGGTAGATATTGCACGAATGGTAAGAGGGCAAGTAAAGAGTATAAAAGAAAAAGAGTTTGTTACAGCATCAAAAGCCTTAGGATTCAGCAACCGAAGGATAATAATAAAGCACATTCTTCCAAACATAATAGGGCCAATCACTGTTATATCGGCGTCAAACTTTGCAAGCGCAATCCTACAAGAAGCAGGATTAAGTTTTCTCGGCTTAGGAGTTCAACCACCTATGCCTTCGTGGGGAAGTATCATTAAAGAAAATTACGGATACATAATTCTTGATGCCGCATATATGGCAATAGCACCAGGAATTGCAATAATGCTTTTAGTACTCTCATTTTTCACTCTCGGCAGTGGCATAAGGAAGGTAATAGATGTAAGAAATTAAAAAAAATATCATAACTTGCAATAAAAGAAACAATTTATCGTTTTTGCAAAATACGATAAGAAAATAATAAAAATACTTAAACATTAAAAAATGGTAAAAAAGAAATTTTCGACTATTAAGTTTGTGTTTGCTATCAGTTTGTTTTTACTAACACAAACCGCAAATAGCCAAACAGAATTAAGTTCGCAAAAATTAGAATTGGACTTGGAAACAGCATTAAGCATTGCCCATAACAACAACCCAACAATAAAGATTGCAGAACTTGAAATTCAAAGAGTGGATTATAGCAAAAAGGAAACTTTAGGCAACTTACTTCCATCGCTTTCGGCATCTGGTCAATACACCAACAACATAATGAAATCCGTTATGTTTATGCCAGAAAATTTTTCCCAAATAACGGGCGGGGCGAAGTACATGGAAATAGGATATAAAAACTCCTATACAGCAACAGTTTCAGCTGCTCTTCCACTTGTTAACTTCTCACTTTGGGAACAAATAAAGAGTAAACAAAACGAAATAGACCTAATAATAGAACAAGCAAGAGCATCTAAAATTGACATGACTAAGCAAGTAAAAGATGCTTACTATGCTGTATTATTAGCAAAAAATAGTTTAAATGTATTAGAAAGAAGTATCAATAACGCAAAAGAAACCTTAAAAACAACAAAGGCATCTTTTGAACAAGGTATGGTTTCAGAATACGATTACATTAGAGCACAAGTGCAAGTAAACAATTTGAATCCTACCTACATCAATGCAAAAAATGGTTTAGAGTTATCTATATTACAGTTAAAAATGATACTATCTCTTCCAACTGACCAAGAAATTGTATTAAAAGAAAACCTTGAAGATTTCTCTAACAGCGTAATGGACATTACCTTAAATGAAGACGCAGTAGCAAACAATACAGATTTAAGACAATTAGATTTGAACATCATAAGCCTACAAAATTCCCTTAAATTAGTAAACTCACAACACCTTCCTTCTCTATCAGCTTTCGGACAATATTCTTATTTAACACAAGCCGATGACTTTAAGTTTGCAGATTACAATTGGGTTGGTAGTGCTGCTGTTGGATTACAATTAAACATTCCTATCTTTAACGGACGTACAGTTGTAAACAAAGCAAAACAATTAAAGATTTCTTTACAAGAATTACAATTACAAAAAGAATATCTTAAAGAAGGTATAGATTTGCAAATCCAAGCTGCAATCAATAGCATGAAAGCAGCGAAAGAACAATTAGAAGCAAACAAAGACGCTATCAAACAAGCAGAAAGGGGTTATGAAATAGCAAAAGTTCGTTACAACACAGGGACAGGAACTATTTTAGAGCTAAATGATAGCGAGTTATCTATGACACAAGCAAATCTTACTTACCAACAATCACTATATGACTACTTGGTAGCACAAAGTAATTTAGAAAAAGTATTAGGAAAAGAATAAATAATAGAAAAACATAAAAACAAACTAAAACAATGAAGAAAGCAATTTATTTCTTAAGTATAATATCGTTGATGGCGATAGGTTGTTCAAAAAAAGAAGCACAAGAAACAACTCAAAAAACAACAGAAGTTTTTAAAGTAAAGACAGAGCTTGCACAAAGCCAAGAAATAGACAGAATATACGAGTTTTCTACAACCGTAGAAGCAGCAGTAAAGAACTATATTACCTCAGCAGGAGGAACAAGAATTGAAAAAATAATGGTAGAAGTAGGAGATGTTGTAAGAAAAGGCCAACAACTCGTAAAAATGGAAAGCACCCAATTAACAACTACTCTTGCGCAATTAGACAATCTTAAAGTTGAGTTAGAAAGAATAAAAACCCTTTATCAATCTGGGGGAGTTAGTAAACAACAACTTGATCAAATGCAAATGCAATACGATGTTGCAAAGAAAAGTGCTGAAAATCTAAAAGACAATATTTACCTTACATCTCCAATCAACGGAATTGTTACAGCAAGAAACTTTGATAACGGAGACGTTGCTGCAGGACAACCAATCCTTCAAGTAATGCAAATCAATCCTGTTAAGTTAAAAATCAATATTCCTGAAAGTTTCTATACAAATGTAAAGAAAGGAATGCAAGTTGTTGCAAAAACAGAAATTTTTGGTGAAGAAGAATTTGCAGGAACAGTATCTTTAATCTATCCAACAATAGACCCTCTTACACGTACTTTCACTTGTGAGGTAAACGTAAAGAATCAAAACTCTAAACTAAAACCTGGAATGTTCGGAAGAGTAGAATTAAATCTTGGAAAGGCATCTACAATAATGGTTTCTGACAAAGCCGTTGTTAAACAATCAGGTTCAAATGACAAATACGTTTTCGTAGAAAAGAATGGCGTAGTTGAATATCGTAAAGTAGAATTAGGAAGAAGACTTGAAGATAAAATAGAAGTTATAAGCGGAGTATCTGACGGAGAAAACGTAGTAATCACAGGACAGTCTAAATTAATGGACGGAACAAAAGTAGAGGTTATAAAATAAAACACTAAAACAAAAAGAAAACAACATGAAAATATACGAAACCTCGGTTAAAAGGCCAATAACCACTTCGCTTATATTCGTAGCGATAATAGTTTTAGGCTTATTTTCATTAAGCAAACTTTCCATTGACCAAATGCCTGAAATAGAAATGAATCAGGCGTATGTAATTGTATCATATCCAGGAGCAAGTGCCGAAGACGTTGAAAACAACGTAACGAAAGTAATGGAGAGTGCTTTGAGTACAGTCAGCGATTTAAAAGAACTTACCTCCACCTCAAAAGAAAACACAGCAATTATCGGTTGTGAATTTAATTGGGGTATAGATATAGATGACGCAGTAAACGATATGCGAGATAAAATAGAGTTAGTAAAACAAGCCTTACCAGACGGCTGTTCTAATCCTATGATTCTCAAAATTTCTACAGACATGATGCCTATCGCAATCTTGTCTGCAACTTCCCATGAAAGCACTGCGGCTCTTTATAAGATATTAGACGATGCTGTTGCTAACCCTTTGAATAGAATTAACGGTGTTGGTTCAGTGTCAATCTCAGGAGCACCACAAAGAGAAATTGTAGTAAATTGCGACCCTAACAAATTAGAAGCCTACAACCTTACAGTAGAACAAATAGGCTCAGCTGTTGCAACAGAAAACGTAAACACACCAGGAGGAAACATTGACGTAGGAAGCGAAACTTATTCTTTGCGTATTGAAGGTGAAATAAAAGAAAGTGATCTCTTAAATAATATAGTTGTAGCCAACTATGGCGGAAAAAATATCTTTTTAAGAGATGTTGCATACGTTAGCGACACAATACAAGAAAAAGCACAAGAAAGTTATGTTAATGGAGTAAAAGGTGCAACCATAGTAATCCAAAAACAAACAGGTGCAAACTCTGTGGAAGTTATGGAAAAAATCAGAGCAGAACTTCCACAAATCCAAAAGAACCTTCCAAAAGATATTCATTTAGAAGAAGTGATGAACACAACTGACAACATCGAAAACTCAATCAGCTCATTGGTTGAAACCTTCGTGCTTGCATGTTTATTCGTTGTAATAGTTGTTTTATTCTTCCTTGGAGAATGGAGAGCAACCATTATCATTATGGTAACAATTCCAGTTGCCCTTATCGCATCTTTCATATACCTTTTAATAACAGGCAACACTATCAACATCATATCAATGTCGGCTCTATCCATTGCCTTAGGTATGGTGGTCGATGACGCAATCGTTGTATTGGAAAACGTAACAACACACATAGAACGAGGAAGTAAACCAAAAGAAGCATCAATTTACGGAACAAATGAAGTAGCCGTTGCCGTAATTGCAACAACCCTTACATTGCTTGCGGTATTCTTCCCATTCACTATGATGGGTGGAATGGCAGGTATAATGTTCAAGCAATTAGGTTGGATGATTTGTATCATAATGATAGTATCTACTGCATCAGCTCTTACACTTACTCCAATGATGTGTTCATTGCTTTTAAAGAGAGAAAAAGACAAAAAACACAACAAAGTATTCAAAACAATATACACTCCAATAAAAAGAGGATTAGACAAACTTGACAATGCTTATGAAAGACTTTTAACATGGGCTGTACGTCATAAAGGAATTACTGTTATAATCGCTATTGCAATCTTTGTGATTTCAATAGTTATGGCAACACGTTTAGGAACAGAGTTCATACCTGCCTCTGACAATGGACAGATAACAGGAAGCATAGAACTACCTTCAGGAGCCAATGTAGAGAGAGCAAAAGAAATAGCAGTACGTTTAGAAAAAGCAATAGCAGAAAAAGTACCAGAAAAGAAATCATTCACATACACAGTCGGCACACCATCAGATGATGACAACAATTCATTTGCTATGATGAATGCCTCAGGAAGTAACTACATATCATTCCGTCTTAGACTTAAAGACTTAGAAGAAAGAGACAGAGATATGTTTACAGTAGCCGAACAATTAAGAAAAGAAATCGGCTCTTACACAGAAGTAAACAAATTTAACGTATCAGCAGGTGGCGGTGGCGGAATGACATCTGGTAGTACAATCGATGTTGAAATCTTTGGTTACGACTTTGCAGTAACAGAAAAAATTGCCGAAGACGTAAAACACTCTATGGAAAACATAGAAGGATTAAAGGACGTAAGAATCGACAGAGAAGACTACAAACCTCAATTCCAAATAGAGTTCGATAGAGAAAAACTTGCTTTAAACGGATTGAACGTTGCTACAGCATCTACCTATGTTCGTAACAGAATGAACGGTATGACTGCATCAATTTTCCGTGAAGACGGAGAAGAATACAAAATTAAGATAAGAAACGACAGAGCACACCGTCAATCAATCGAAGATATTGAAAACATCTTAATCTACAACACACAAGGAAAAGCAATAAGACTAAGCGAAGTAGCACAAGTTGTAGAAAGACAATCACCACCATCAATAAAACGTCAAGACAGAGAAAGAATCGTAAAAGTAACAGCAACACTTTACGGAACAACTCTTGACGTTGCAGTAGCAAGCATACAAAGCGAACTTGACAAAATGGACATTCCAGTAGAAATAGGAACGCAAATAGGAGGTTCATTTGAAGACCAACAAGAATCCTTTGGCGATATGGGATTACTATTAGTCCTAATCCTATTGTTAGTCTATATCGTAATGGCAGCACAGTTTGAATCACTACGCTATCCATTCATTATAATGTTCTCAGTTCCGTTTGCATTCGTAGGATTGATACTTTCACTATTCATGACAGGCGAAACACTTAACCTAATGTCTTTAATCGGAGGCGTAATGCTTGTAGGTATAGTTGTAAAGAACGGTATCGTACTTGTGGACTACATAAACCTTAACCGAGAAAGAGGAATGGGAATCAGTCAAGCCATTATATCAGGAGGAAAATCAAGATTACGTCCTGTACTTATGACTTCGGCAACCACAATCCTTGGTATGGTGCCTATGGCTATGGGAATTGGAGAAGGAAGTGAACTTTGGCAACCAATGGGTATCGCAATCGTAGGAGGATTGACCGTTTCAACACTTGTAACCCTTGTAATCATTCCAACAGTCTATGGTTGGTTTGCATCAAGAGAAATAAAATCTTACAGAAAGAAACACTCATTACATTTAAGTCGTAGAACAGTAAAAGAATAATAAGATGAAAGCAGCATTTATAGCATATAACCAAGCCCATGTGCAAGATGTAGAAAACATTTTACATCAATTATCCATCAGAGGATACACACGCTGGCAAGATATACAAGGAAGAGGCTCAAAAACGGGAGAACCACACTTAGGTTCTCACGCTTGGCCTGCAAAAAACATGGCAACACTTTGCATAGTCGATGACAACATCGCCCCTATCCTTAAAAAAAGAATACAAGCCTTAGACAACTCAGCACCAGAACAAGGTTTAAGAATATTCTTTTGGGAAGCAATAGACGTATAACAGAGATAAAAAAAACAAAACAAAAAATCATATCCTAATTCCTTGGGATATGATTTTTTTTATCTTTAAACTAAAGGCGAGAAAATGATTACTTTATTTTGTTACCTCTTTATACAAAGCAATTCCTTTCGAAGTTAAAAGGTATTTTTGACGTGGGTGTCGAGGTTTGTCCGAATAAAGCAAACAAACATAACCTTCTTTAATCGCAGGACTAAGATAAAGATTTAAGAAATTATCTCTACCTTTTAAATTCAAGCCCTCCATCATTTCTTTTACAGACATTTGATTATCATAAAGAAGTTTTATTAAACTGATAATATTATTATCTTTTGTAAATAACTTATCCTGTACTTGTCCTGTACTTGTCCTGTTTTCTTGCAAATTTGGTTGTTCTTTCCACTCTTCTGTTGGAGAAATATGCAAATATAGATTTTTCAACTCCCATTGCTCGTTAAATAACAGATTTCTAAAAAAGCGTTCTAAATATTTAGGTGTATAGTCAATTCCTTTTACTGCATTGCGACAATTTGCACGCACCAAAAAAGAATATATATTCTCGCAAGCATAGGAGCGATAGGGGAAATACGAGATTTATTTTTGTAATTAATATTATACTATTTCCCATACTTACCATCATTATCAGCTACATTTCCTAATGTTGCATCTACTTTTCTTTTATATAATATAACATTATCATTATTCCAAACAGGCTTACTAAAATACTTTTCTTTGTAACCATATTCATTAATTCGCTCACAAATTTTAAGAGGCTCGCTAACAATTATATTCCCTTTTAAATCTTCAATACTTGGATATTCTCTATCTACCTTTACTTCACTGTTCTTCTTATTTTCAAGAGCAACCCAAATTGCATCATCATTATCTTTACTTTTATACATCCGCCCTGCAAAATTATAGAAATTATTAATTACTATTTCTTCAAGGTGTTGTTTTCCTTCTCTATGTTTAACCTTATAAAAATCGTAAGTTTTGGCAAGTGATTCTATGAGATTATTGCGAAAAAGAGTCCTCAATCCATTTATTCTACTCTCCGAATCAATATGTATTGCATAAGTAGATAATACATACAAGAAATTAATATTATACTCCTTTAGTATAAGCGTATCTCTATCAAATAGTCTATTATAGAAATGTCTATTAAAAATAATATCATTCTTACCATCAATATTGTCTTTATCATACGATATATTGTTAAAATCAATTACACCTCTAATAAAGAAATTAGGAGTAATATTATATCCTTCTGTTAAACTATCCCTATATCGCAAAGGTGTATCGTTACTTTTGTCCTGTGGTTGCCATTTATGCAAAAGATTAATGTTAAATTGAATAATATTCTTTGCATATGTAAACTGCTTATAAATAGAGTTATCTCCTACTACATTCCCATCAGTATAATATTTACTATCTCCAACATAGTAAATATCATTTTCATCAATCAATGACTTTATTTTATAAATATGGTCTACAATCTTTCCGTCAGCTTGATTTTTTAACTTACTAGGGATTTCACTTGTTTTACTTCCTATTAGATAGTCTATCATATCTTCAAAGACTATATTAAAGTCCTTAACAAGCAATCTATCCTCGTGATATTTATGACTATTTATATTTTCTGCCATATCAAAGAAAGTATATAATAGACGCCATAACTTTACAAATTCATCTTTAAAATACTTACTACGAATCTTCTTTAAAAGACGAGTTCCTCTCTTCGTTTCAATCAAATCGCGTATTTTTTGAGATGACAATAGATCGTATTGTATATCACTTTTTATTCTATAGTTGTAAGTGTTAGATAAATACTTTAATGTTGAATAGAATAATATGATTAAATCTTCATCAAAATTAACTACCTTACTTTTATTCTTAAACTCAATATAACAAGGTGTGTTATCTTTAATGATAGGTTGGGTTTTGCTTATTGTCTTTGCCCAATGAATTTTATTATTACCACTACTATTAACTATAGATACATAAGTAAATAGATGATGATTCTTTTTATGAAAATCTAATAATTGCAAGATGATATCAAGCATTGTTTGAGATTTTTCTCCATTGACATCAGTTGGATTTTGAATTATCGCGTTTTCAACTATAGTTGTATCACTATTCCTATTTACAAATTGAGTAATTGCACGATAAATCCATACCGATAACTCAAAAATAACTTTGTTATCACCATCAGCAATAAGTCTTTTTTCTATTCCCTCCTCATTGGCATGAATATAAACTATCTCTTCAGGCTCATATTTATCAAAAGCTTTTTTCCCTCTTTTAGAATCTTTTATAAAAACCTTTGGAAGAATAAATACCGAATCTCCTTTTTCTTTAGAGAAAAAATAACCTACATACTGAACTTTTGATTCCCCATTTTTAAGTTCAGTACATAAGTATTCATAACCCTTTAATACATCTTTAAGGAGTTGTTTAGGGTAGTGGTATTCTTCAAATAAGAGTATCATTATTCTTTATTTTCTTCTAATTCTTCATTCTCAACATGCTCTTCTTTTATAGACTCTACTCCTAAATATGTCATAAATTCATTTAAAACGACTATTTTATCACCGTCAAATAAATCTACGAACTTAAATTCTTCATCTTCTTTTTTACGGAAAAAGTTACGATTAGTACGATACTCCTCTTTACACACCTCATTCCAAAGATAGAACATAACTTTGTTTACGAACTCTTCTGCATTAACACTCTTCTTAATAAAAAAATTACCCATTTGCTTATCTTCAGAGTTTGTTACATCGTATATTTTTTCATTTACTTTTTTCAAAAAATCAACCCACAAATACTCTTTATCACCAATAGTAATAGTAAATTTACCAGAATCAACACCTTCTCTGTAATCAATAGGCACATATTCCCAATCCCAACGACGTTTGAATGCACTATCCATTGGGAACAACGACTGGTCAGATGTGTTCATTGTAGCAATTATATTCAAATTAGGTGGCAAACATAATTCTCCATTCTTAATACCTTCATGATCTGCACCTAATTCTTGTTCAATATATATAGCTAAATCTTTATCTGCCTTAATTGAATATTCTGATTTACCTGTTTTATCTCTATCAAGCAATTGAAATAAATCTCCAAAAATTTGAGCACAATTACCTCTATTTATTTCCTCTATTACAAGATAAACAGGTTTATTAGTATTTTCCCATGCAGTAATATATGCATCGGTAAAGACTTGTGGGGTATATGAATATTCAATAACTCCGTTTTTCATACTTGGTTTATAACAACCAACAAAAGTAGCATAATCAGTATCTGGGTGAAATGTTGTTCTAAACACAACATCTTTACATTTTTCTGTACTTGAAGACTTTTCTTTTAAAAATTCTCCATAACTCTTAAGGCCTGTTTCCCAATGACAACCACTTCCCTTTGTAATAGAATCATTTTTGTACTCTTCATTGTTAGCAAGCGCGTCTATAATTTTTTGGAAATCCTCTTCTTTATATATTTTAAACAAACTATTAATTGAATAATCTGTACAAGAGGCAATATAGTTCATCAATTTAGGATGTGTCAAAGCATCCATATTTACTATTCCTCCCTTATAACGCTTCTTATGTCCATGCTTTTCATCAAGATATTTTTGATACGCTTGTTGTCTTTCTATACTAGTTAATCCATCAAGCCCTTCATTATTGAATGTTTCAGTTATTTTTTGCACTTTATAAGACTTCCCGCTACCTGGACAACCATAATAGATTTTTTGAATAACATCTCTTTTTTCAAATAGTTTTTCTATGTATTCTTCACCACCAAGTTCTTCACCTTTATAGTTATATACTTTCCATTCTCCTGTATTCACCTCAAGAATAAGATATTGATTTTTATATTTTGCTGCTAATTGTTTCCAACCTTCAAGATTGTCATCAACAGATACTCCTTTTTTATCATCACAGGCAACTACATATTCACCCTTTACCCAACCTTTACTATTACGATTAGAAACCTGATTTTTTAACAAAGAAGAACGCTCCGTTGTTGTATATTGGTGTATCAGAGTGACAGCAGTATCACTCTGATACCCTAATTTTTGAAATTTTTCAATAATTTTTTCTTTTGTCATTTTGAGAAAATTTTAACCATTTTACGAAATTATCTTTTGTTAATTCTATTGGAGCTGACGCACCTATAGGGAAGCCCATTAAGTATTCTGCATTATTCGGTTCAGGTCTTCCAAATACCTCTTTGAAATTCTTACAACCTTGATGCTTCATCATTGAAGGACAAGAATAATTTGCCATTGTTGTAGGAGTATGAACTAAACCTATGTTATCAAAAGAAGATTGAATCCAAGTTGGTTTAATATTAAACACCTTTGATATTTCTTCTTTAGATACAACTTCACTTTTATTAAACTGATTATTTACAAATCTATTTACAAGAATACGAAAAGCTGTAGCAACAACAAATGGAGATTGAGCATTCCCTATTCCTAAGAGTTGCATTCTTCTTTCCTTATAGCCATTACTTATATCTCCCCCAACTATTGAAAGGCTTTTTGACCAATAATTTCCATTAAGGACTGGAAGTGATAAAACATGTGTTTTTATTTTTTCAAATGTATTTTCATCCTTCACTGCAAGCAACCAAAATCTATTTCTTTGATGGTCTGCTCCTATATCCGAGCAACTCAATCTACAACGTACTACTTTATAACCTAATTCTTCTAAATCTCTTTTCGCTATTTCTATAGCTTTCAACACAACATTTTCAGCAAAAACAATTGGAGCTTCTGATTCTTTTACAAATCTTAACATTTCTCCCCATAGATTTTTTTCCTTAATATTCTTTCCATGTGCAGCTGTACTAAATGCTTGACAAGGGAAACCTCCACACAAAATATCAAATTCAGATTTAAAATCTGAACCATTTAAAGTACAAATATCGTTATATATAGGAAATTTAGGCATCCAACCATCTTGCTGTCTTTGTTTAAGAATAGACTGCGCATAAGGTAAAATTTCAACTCCTGCACAACATTTATGTCCCAATAGTTCACCACCATATATTCCACCACCAATTCCTGCGAACAAATGAAACTCTCTAATCATATTTATTATTATTTTTTATAGTATCCTAAAAGTTATAAAACCCAAAATCTTATTAGTTTTTTATAATGCAAAAAATATGCAGAAAAACTTGTGAATTCCACACAAGTACAAAGATATAAAATTATTTTTAAATAAATGAAATTTAACTATTAGAAAGTATTTTGTATAACAACTCTCCTTTTGCGTTATCTTCTTTCTTATTTAAAGCAGTTTTAAACCATGTTTAACGAATGATTAAATCGGGTTCAAAGGATTTCTTTCATGTAATCCATTTCCATTTTCAAAGACTTCCGGCCAGTATCACGCGATGGTATTCCATTTTCTCTTTGTGGTA
>JAZRCB010000041.1:0-19153 GCA_045635365.1 Candidatus Onthomorpha sp. | reverse complement strand
TTCGTGACCGCGAGGAGCGACCTAGGGCAAAACTAGTAACTGGGGCTAAGTCGTAACAAGGTAGCCGTACCGGAAGGTGTGGCTGGAATACCTCCTTTCTAGAGGGTTATTATGAAATAGGGTGAGAGATCACCGCTACCGTGAAGGTTTCTAAATATAATTAAAATAGTCTCGTAGCTCAGTTGGTTAGAGCACTACACTGATAATGTAGGGGTCGGCGGTTCAAGTCCGCCCGAGACTACAATGGTTTATGTATCCATAAATCATTTTTTTGTTTTCATAATTGTGGATTTTGCTCCTGAGAGGGTTCTCTTCTCAGGAGTTTTTTTGTGTTATTTATTTTGTGGGTTCGTAAAAAAGTTGTAATTTTACCGACTAAAATTAATGTATGGAAAAACGTTGGGCTTATAAGGAAAGAGGTGCAAAAGAAGTGGTCAGTCGCTTAGCTGAACAGTTGTGTGTAAGGAAAAATAATGCAGGCAACGATGATTTGTTTACATATGAGATTGTTGCAGAGTTATTGGTACAAAGAGGTATAACTACTTACGAAGAGGCTGAACGATTTTTTAGACCAAAGTATGAGTATTTGCATGATCCATATTTAATGGACGATATGGATAAAGCAGTAGAAAGAATTTTGTTAGCAATAAAGGGAGGGGAAAAAATATTAGTTTATGGTGATTATGATGTTGATGGAACTTCTGCTGTTGCTTTAGTATATTCTTATCTTGAACGTTTTTCATCTAATATTGATTTTTATATTCCAGATCGTTATTCAGAAGGCTATGGTGTGTCTATAAAAGGTATTAACTATGCTGTGGATAATGATGTTAAGTTGATAATTTGTTTGGATTGTGGAATAAAGGCTCACGATGAAATCCTATATGCTAAACAAAAAGGTGTAGATTTTATTGTTTGTGACCACCACTTACCTTCAGAAACTTTGCCAGATGCTTGGGCTGTATTAGATCCAAAGAGAGTAGATTCTAATTATCCTTATAAAGAATTAAGTGGTTGTGGTATTGGTTTTAAGTTAATACAAGCAATACAAAAAGAAAAGAATAGACCATTTGAGGAAATTTTAAACTTTTTAGACCTTGTAGCAATAAGTATTGCTGCTGACGTTGTGCCTTTGACAGGTGAAAACAGAGTTTTAGCTTATTATGGTTTAAAAGTGATAAATAAATGTCCTCGTGTTGGTCTTGAAGCAATATTATCTTATAGTAAAATTAAACCTGAAGTAAATTCAAAACTTTATTTCAATAGAGAATTAACTATTTCTGATTTAGTGTTTTTAGTTGGGCCAAGAATTAATGCAGCTGGAAGAATGGAAAGTGGAAGTAAGGCTGTAGAATTACTTAAATCAGAAAGTAGAGAAGAGGTAGAGAAGATTGCTGATGAGATAAATAAAAACAACGAAGAAAGAAAGAATTTAGATAAGATAGCTACAGAGGAAGCAAAAGAAGTATTGAAAAATTGTGCTGATTTGAGTAGTAAGAAATCAACCGTTATCTATGGTGAAAATTGGCATAAAGGAGTTATAGGAATTGTTGCTTCTCGTCTTATAGAAGAGTATTATAAACCAACAATTGTTTTTACAAAAAGTAATGATTTAATTACAGGTTCTGCTAGAAGTGTTAAGGATTTTGATATTTACACTGCTATAGAATCTTGTTCTCACTTACTTACACACTTTGGTGGACATAAGTTTGCAGCAGGTTTAAGTTTGCCTGAAAAGAATCTTGAAGAGTTTAAAATCTTATTTGAAAAGAAAGTAGAAGAATCAATTTCTGATACACAAATGATACCAGAAATTGAAATAGATATGGAAATAGAATTAGGTAATATAACTCCTCGCTTATTTAGAATATTAAAACAGTTCGCTCCATTTGGTCCTGAAAACAATGTTCCTATATTTTGTAGCAAACGTTTAATGGATACAGGTTTTGCAAGAACCGTTGGAAGTAAACATTTAAAGCTTTCGGCAGTTTCTCGCGAAAAATCATCATTTCCTTTTGATTGCATAGGATTTGGTATGGCAGAATATCAAAAGAGTATAAGTAAAGGTGGTATGTTTGATATTTGTTATCAAATAGATGAAAATGATTTTCAAGGACGTACATCTTTACAATTGAATTTAAAAGATATGAAAATAATTAGTTAATATAGATTGTAATAAATAACTATGGCACAAGACGATAAAAAGATTATATTTTCAATGGTTGGTGTTGGAAAATTAATACCACCAAGCAGACAAATACTAAAAGACATATATCTATCATTTTACTATGGTGCTAAAATAGGTATTATAGGTTTAAATGGTTCTGGTAAATCAACTCTATTGAAAATAATAGCAGGATTAGATAAATCTCATCAAGGAGAAATACATTTTTCTCCAGGGTATTCTGTTGGATATTTGGAGCAAGAACCACAATTAGATGACACAAAAACTGTAAAAGAAATTGTTCTTGAAGGAGTAAAAGAAGTTGCAGATTTGATTGCAGAATACGAACAAGTGAATATGAAATTCTGCGAACCAATGAGTGATGAAGAAATGGCTGCTCTTATTGAACGTCAAGGAGAATTGACAGAATTAATGGAACAACATGACGCATGGAATCTTGATAATAAACTTGAAAGAGCAATGGATGCTTTGCGTTGTCCACCAGATGATGCATTAGTAAAAAATCTTTCAGGAGGAGAAAGAAGACGTGTTGCATTATGTAGAATCTTATTACAAGAACCAGATATCTTGTTGTTAGATGAGCCAACTAACCACTTAGATGCAGAAAGTATAGAATGGTTAGAGCAACACTTACAACAATATAAAGGAACTGTTATAGCTGTTACTCACGATAGATATTTCTTAGATAACGTTGCAGGTTGGATATTAGAATTGGATAGAGGAGAGGGAATTCCATGGCAAGGTAATTACACATCTTGGTTAGATCAAAAGACAAAACGTCTTGAGATGGAAGAAAAACAAGAAAGTAAGAGAAGAAAGACTCTTCAAAGAGAGTTAGAGTGGGTAAGAATGACTCCAAAAGCAAGACAAGCAAAAGGTAAGGCGAGATTAAGCTCTTACGAACAAATGATGAGTCAAGATGTAAAAGAAAAAGAAGAAAAACTAGAAATATTTATACCAAATGGACCTCGTCTCGGAGATAAAGTAATTGAAGTTAACTCTATTTCTAAAGCATATGGAGATAAATTATTATTTGAAAACTTAAGTTTCTCTTTACCACCAGCAGGTATAGTTGGAGTAATTGGACCTAATGGAGCAGGAAAAACAACATTATTTAGAATGATAATGGGCTTAGAAACTCCAGATACAGGTTCTTTTGATGTAGGTCCTACAGTTAAAGTTGGTTATGTAGACCAACAACACCAAGATATTGATCCTGAAAAGAATGTTTGGGAAGTTATCTCTGCAGGTAACGAACAAATAGCAATGGGAGGTAAATTGATTAACTCAAGAGCATACGTATCAAGATTTAATTTCTCAGGAACTGATCAAAATAAGAAAACAGGAGTTTTGTCAGGAGGGGAAAGAAATCGTTTACATTTAGCAATGACTCTAAAAAGTGAAGCCAATGTTTTGTTATTAGACGAACCTACCAACGATATTGACGTAAACACATTGAGAGCTTTAGAAGAAGGTTTAGAAAACTTTGCAGGTTGTGCAGTAGTAATATCTCACGATAGATGGTTCTTAGATAGAATTGCTACTCACATATTAGCATTTGAAGGAGATTCACAAGTTTATTTCTTTGAAGGCTCTTATTCAGAATACGAAGAAAATAAGAAAAAACGATTAGGAGATACTACACCTAAAAGAGTTCGTTACAAAAAATTAATTTCAGATTAAAAAAGTAAAACAATATAACAATGGAAAAGAAAGAAATAATAATTTGTTTAGGAAGTTCTTGTTTTGCAAGAGGTAATAATAAGAATCTTGAATTCATTCAAGAATATCTTAAAGTTAATGACCTTAAAGCAAAGATTACTTTCAAAGGACAATTATGTTCTCAACAATGCAGTCAAGGACCAGTTGTAATAATTGATGGAGAAATGTTTACAATGGTGAATAAGACAAAATTGTTGGAGATATTAAACAATAAGTTCGGACTTTAAAATAAGTTTCCTATGCAAAAAACTGCTCCTGTTTACACAGAAAAAAGTAATTGTCAAGACTGTTACAGATGCGTAAAAGCCTGTCCTGTTAAAGCGATTAAATTAGAATCTGGTTCAGCTTCAATTGTTCCAGATTTATGCATATATTGTGGTACATGTACCCTAATATGTCCTAATGGTACAAAAAAAGTAAGAAACGATTTAGCCTTGTTGAAACAATCATTAATGAGACAAGAAAAAATAATTGTTTCATTAGCACCAAGTTACTTAAGTGAATATGCAAAAGAAGATATTCATAAAGTAATAGCAGCCTTTAAAGAAGCAGGTTTTTGGCAAGTTTCAGAAACAGCAATAGGAGCAGAAAAAGTTGCAGAAGCAACTAAAGCATGGATAGATGAACAACCAAACGGTGTTTATATATCTTCTTGCTGTCCTTCAGCAGTACAATTAATAAAAAAATACTATCCGGAATATTCTTCATCAATAGTTCCTGTATTTTCACCTATGATTACGCACTCTCTATTCTTAAAAAGCATATATCCAAATGTTAAAGTTGCGTTTGTAGGACCTTGTGCAGCAAAGAAATCAGAGATAGATCAATTTCATGATAAAATAGATTTCGTATTAACATTCCAAGAAATTAAAGAATTGTTTGATGATATGGGAATCTATTTTGAGTTTATGCAACCAACAGAAGAAGACGTATTCTTCCCATTCAAAGCTTCAAAAGGAAATCTCTATCCGATAGATGGTGGAATGTTAACAAATATGATAGATAGTATTACAACAACAGAAGCACGCATAAACCACAACACTGGAAATGTAGATGCAAGATATATGACTTTTTCAGGGGTACAAAATATACAAGAAATTCTTTCAGATTTTAAACAATTAGACCCAAGTTGTAAAACATTTTTGGAACTTATGACTTGTGAAGGGGGATGTATTAAAGGCCCTTGCTCAAACGAAAGTTATTCTTCTGCAACTAAACGTGTGCAAGTATTAAAAAATGTAAACACTTTTAAAACAGAACATAAGTACGAAGAAATTCTTAAAAACTTAGATATATCAGAAAGCTACGAATACATCAACGCAGTAGAACAAAAAGAATACACACAACAACAAATACAAGAAGCCCTAAAACGAGTAAATAAAAAGAGTGAAGCAGATGAATTAAACTGTGGAGGATGTGGCTATGATACTTGTAGATTATTTGCCAAAGCATTAATAGATGGAAGAGCAGAAAACGATATGTGTGTATCCTATATGCGTAAAATAGCACAAGATAAAACAAACATATTGCTAAAGAAAATACCACAAGGAATCGTAATCGTAGATGACAGCTTAAAGATAGTAGATGCTAATGAAATCTTTGCATCAATGCTTGGAGAAGAAGTAAAAAGTCTATTTGATGCAAATCCAGGACTTAATGGTGCAGACATAACGAAACTAGTACCATTCCATAAATTCTTCTCATCAGTACTTAATACAGGAGTAGATGTTTTAGAACAAGACATAAGAGAAGGAGATAACTACTATGGATTATCAATATTCTCTGTACAAGATTACTCATTAGTATGTGGAATACTTCAAAACCTACATGCACCTGAAGTAAGAAAAGACATAGTTTTGAAGAGAACACAAGACGTCATTATGGAAAACATGAAAGTGGTACAAAAGATAGCATTTCTATTAGGAGAAAATGCATCATACACCGAAGCAATGTTAAATTCCATAGTGGAATCACACCAAGATAAAGAAAAGAAAGATATACCATTGACTTTCGATCTATAAAACCACAACAATGCAAAACAAAGAAAAACTATTTATAGAAGTAGGAAGCTATCAAAACAACAAACATAAAAACATTGTTTGTGGAGATTCAGTTTTACTACGCAAATGTACAGGTGAAAATCGTAATATAGCAGTACTTTCTGACGGATTGGGCAGTGGAGTTAAGGCAAATGTCTTATCAACTATGACTGCCTCAATGGCAATGAATTTTAGAGTAAGACATGAACCTATAGTACGCACCGTACAATCTATAATGAATACACTACCAGTAGATAGTGTAAGAAATATTAGTTACTCTACCTTTACAATAGTAGATGTAGACTCAAATGGAGAAGCAAAAATAGTAGAATATGACAATCCTCCATTAATCCTTGTAAGAAACGGTAAAGTAGAAGAAATAAAAGGTAGCGATACAATAATACACAGAGGCGACAACAATGCAAACCTTGAAGAAAGACGCCTAAAACTATCAGACCTTAAACTACAAAAAGAAGATAGAATTATCTTTTTCTCAGATGGTGTAACACAATCAGGAATAGGTAATATGGATATGCCATTTGGTTGGGGAGAAGCAGTATATGACTTTATAGAAGATGTATTGAAACAAAACCCACATATTTCTGCCAGAGAACTCTCAATGAAAATTGTGAAACAAGCCGAACTCAACGACATACTTCGACCAAAAGACGACACATCTTGCGTGGTAATGTATGTAAGAAAACCAAGAAAACTCTTAATCTGTACAGGACCACCATTTTCAGAAACAAAAGATAAATATCTTGCCGAAATAGTATCCTCATACGAAGGCAAGAAAATAGTTTGTGGAGGAACAACCTCACAAATCCTATCAAGAGAACTTAAAAAAGAAATAACCGTAAACATAGACGATATAGTAGCAGGACTTCCACCAAAATCCGAAATGGAAGGAATAGACTTGATGACCGAAGGTATTATAACCTTAGGAGCATTAGTAGAAATCCTTCGTCAAGGTCCAACAACCGATCTTTCAGGACAAGGACCAGCATGGGATATGCTAAGAATGATATTAGATGCCGACATAATAGACCTATTAGTAGGAACAAAAATCAACGTAGCACACCAAGACCCAAGCTTACCAGTGGAACTTGAAATACGAAGAAACGTAGTAAAAAACATAGCTTCTCTATTAGAGAACAAATTTATGAAAGACGTAAAAATGCAATTTATATAATAAAAACTTAAATAAATATGTTAAACGTAAGAATTTGTGTAGGCACTTACTGTTACATAACAGGAGGTGAAGAATTGGCAAAAATGAAAAAGAATTTGCCAGAAGACATTAAAGACAAAGTAGAAATGATAGGCTCAGCATGCTTAGGCTGTCATGACATGGAAGGCGTAGCAAAACCACCATACGCAAAAGTAGGAGATGTGCTAATACAAGAATGCACAGAAGAAAAACTGTTAGATGAAATCTACAGACAATTAGGAATGGAACGTAAATAAAATACAAAAAGGTAAAAAGTAATGGCATTAAACAACGCAGTAGAAATAAGACGCGAAATACTAATGCGTCTATCAAAACTAATCTTAAACGATGAATTAGTAGAAAAGATAGACAGATTACCATTAGAAATGCGTCCAAAAGACAAAGAAAATACAAGATGTTGCGTACACAAAGAAAGAGCCGTATTGAAATACAAAACAATGGCAGTATTAGGCTTTAACGTGTATGACGAAAAAGACGAATTAGACCCACTTTCACACTATGCAAAACTAGCACAAGAAAGAACAGACAAAACATCAGTAATGATGACCGTTGTTGATGAAGCATGTTCATCATGTGTTAAAAACAACTACATAGTAACTAACCTATGTAGAGCATGTGTGGCAAGACCATGTACATACGCTTGTAAAAAAGGAGCAATATCAGTAGGCGAAAAACAAGCCAACATAGACACAGAAAAATGTGTAAACTGTGGAATGTGTATGGAAGCATGTCCATTCCACGCTATCATTTACCAACCAGTACCTTGCGAAGAAAGCTGTCCAGTAGGAGCAATCTCAAAAGACGAACACGGAATAGAACACATAGACCCAGAAAAATGTATCTATTGTGGTAAATGTATGGTAGCATGTCCATTTGGAGCAATCTTTGAAAAAACATTCTTAATAGACATCTTCCGTGATATAAAAGAAGGCAAAAAAGTAGTAGCAATGGTTGCACCATCATTAGGAGGACAATTCAAAGCAGACTACGGAAAAGTACTTGCAGGAATCAAACAATTAGGATTCTTTGACGTAGTAGAAGTAGCCTTAGGAGCAAACATAACAACAGACCACGAAAGAGAAGAATTCATAGAAAGACTTCATGAAGGAGCATCATTCATGACAACATCATGCTGTCCAAGTTGGATGAATCTTGTAAGAAAACACATGCCAGAAATGCAACAATACGTTTCTACAACACCTTCACCAATGGTTTACACAGCACGCCACGTAAGAGAACAATACCCAGATGCAAAAACAGTAATGGTATCACCTTGCGTAGGAAAGAGAAGCGAAAGCTGCCTATATGACGAAGTAGATTACGTAATCTCATACGAAGAAATCGAAGCATTATTCAAAGCATCAAACATAGACCTTGAAGCATTAGAACCAATGCAATTAGATCCAAACATCGTAGGACACGGAAGAGGATTTGCAATGATAAGTGGAGTAACAGAATCTGTTAAACTTACAGCACCAGATCCAAACGCAATCAAAGAAGTCATAATAGACGGATTGAACAAACAAGTAATACGTCAATTAAAACAATACGCAAAAGCAGGACAATGCCCAGGAAACTTCATAGAAGTAATGTCATGCCCAGGCGGTTGCGTAAACGGTTGCGACACAATCAACAATCCAAAAACAGCAGCACGTCAAATCCTTCCAACAACAAAATAAGGATAACAAAAAACCACACATACAAAAGGGAGAACAAAAACATTCTCCCTTTTTTTCTTTACATTACAAAAATATTTCAAAGAAAAAATAAAATAAATCAAAGAAAAAAATGAACAAACCAAAGAAATAAAATGTTAAGATAACAAAACTATTAACCAATAAAAAAAGAGAATTATGTTTTGTTATCAATGCCAAGAAACAGCCAATAATCAAGGCTGTAAAAAAGCAGGAGTATGCGGAAAAACCCCACACCTTGCAAACCAATTAGACGAACTGATATTTGAAGTCATAGAACTATCAGTATTAAACAACCACTTGCGTCAAACAAACCGAGACGACCTCCAAGCAAGCCGTCTTATAACCGATGCACTCTTCACCTCAATCACCAATGCCAACTTTGACAGTGAAGCAGTCAGTACAAAAATCCATCAAATCCGAGACAAAAAACACGAACTCAAAAACATAGCCCATCACTATTCCATACCAATTCACGAACTAAAACTAAACTTCCTACCACCCATACTCGGACAAGCCTCAATCCAAACCGAAACCAACCAAGACATTAGAAGCCTAAAACAAACCATTATCTATGGAATAAAAGGAGTAGCAGCCTATGTTGAGCACGCAAGACGTCTAGGCTATGAAGATGCAACAATCTACAAAACCATAGAAGAAACCCTATCACAAATACACAAAAAAGAAATAAGCCTAGAAAAACTACACTCATACCTATTAGGCGTAGGCGAACTCGGCCTAAAAGCAATGCACCTTTTAGACAAAGCCAACACAATAACCTTTGGCCACCCCGAACACACAACAATAAAATCCAACATAGGAGAACGCCCCGGCATACTAGTAAGCGGACACGACCTACAAGACCTAAAAGAACTCCTTGACCAAACAACCGATAAAAATATCGACATTTACACACACGGAGAAATGCTACCAGCCCACGCCTACCCATACTTCAAAAAATACCCACACTTCAAAGGAAACTATGGCAACTCATGGTGGCAACAAACCAAAGAATTTGAAAAATTCAACGGACCAATACTACTAACAAGCAACTGCATAGTACCACCACCAGCCAACGCAACCTACAAAGACCGACTCTACACCACAGGCTCCACCTATCTAGAAGGCACACACCACATACCACTTCACCACGACACACAAACCAAAAACTTCCGCACCATAATAGCAAAAGCACACCAATGCAAGCCACCAGAACCAATAGACAACACCGAACTACACATAGGCTTTGCCCACCAACAACTCAGCAAACTAAAACCACAAATAATAAAAGCCATACAAGACGGAGTGATTAAAAAAGTAGTCGTTATGGCAGGTTGCGATGGACGAATGCCATCAAGAGAATACTACACAGACTTTGCCAAAGCCCTACCATCAGACACACTAATCCTAACAGCAGGCTGCGCAAAATACCGCTACAACAAACAATACCTACAACCCAACGCCCAATTCCCAAGAGTAATAGACGCAGGACAATGCAACGACACCTACTCGCTAATACTCTTTGCAGACGAATTAAGAAAAGAATTAGGCCTAAAAGACCTAAACCAACTACCAATAATCTATAACATAGCATGGTACGAACAAAAAGCAGTACTCATACTACTCACACTACTATCCTTAGGCATCAAGAACATAAAACTCGGGCCTACATTGCCAGCCTTTTTAAGTCCAAGCCTAATACAACTTCTGCAAAAAGAATACCACCTAAGCACAATCAACACAGTAGAAAAAGACCTAAAAGACTTTGACCTAAAATAAAACTCCCCTTAACAAAAAAAGCCATAAAACAGAAAGCGACACCCGAAAGAGTGCCGCTTTTAATTTCTTCACAAAGGAAGATTCTACTACGGAATAATCCTTATTGTGAATTGCTTCATTTTAGTATCGCAAAAATACAAATAATTTCTATAAAACAAATAAAATCATAAAAAAATTGTACCTTTGGAGCGATGAATCTTTAAAATATATTGCTATGAAAAAAATATTAGGCTTAGATTTAGGAACAAATAGTATAGGTTGGGCTGTAGTAAATGCAGCAGTAGAAAATGGAGAAACAAAAATAAAAACTATAGAATCAGCAGGAAGTAGAATAATTCCAATGGACGCGGGAACGCTTGGCGATTTTGAAAAAGGACAAGGCAATTCAAAGTCAAAAGCAGCAGAAAGAACAGAGTTTAGAGGGAAAAGAAGATTGATTGAACGATTCAAATTAAGAAGAGAACGACTTAATCGTGTGTTAAATATAATGGGTTTTCTTCCTGAGCATTATTCTTCTTGCTTAAATAGATATGGTCAATTTATAGATTATCAAGAACCTAAACTTCCTTGGGTAAAAAATGAAAATGGTAAAAGCACATTCTTATTTCAAGAATCTTTCTTGGAAATGTGTGAAGACTTTAAGCACGCACACCCAAATCTTAAAAACATTCCAACAGATTGGACTATATATTATCTTCGTAAGAAAGCATTGACAAAAGCAATAACAAAACAAGAGTTGGCTTGGATATTGCTTCAATTTAATCAAAAAAGAGGTTATTATCAATTTAGACAAGATGAAAAAGAAAATAAGTCTCAAAACTCTTACTACTGCGAATCTAAAGTTATTAAGATAGAAACCACTACAAAAGGGAAAGAAAAGTTTTCTAATGTTATAACCTTGGAAAATGGTGTAACAGGCTCTATGGAAAGCAAAGCTCCTTTGAATTGGGAAGGTAGAATAAGAGAACTTATAGTTACAAAAAAAGTTGATAAAGCAACAGGTAACGAAGTAATAACGTTGAGAGAACCAAGCCTAAACGATAAAGATATTATATGGGAATCTATAAAAGAACAAACAGAAAGATTGTTAAATTTTAATGGAGAGAGAAAGCATATAGGTGAATACATTTATGATGAACTTTTAAAGAATCCTGCCCAAAAAATAATTGGTAAGTTTATTCAAGTAGTAGGACGTGAATACTATAAAGAGGAACTAATACAAATATTAAATAATCAAAAAGAATTTATTGCTGAACTTAACGACACAGAACTGCTTAATGAGTGTATCAATGCTTTATATCCAAACAATGAAACTCATAGTAACATATTAAAACAAAAAGACTTTACAAATCTATTTGTAGAAGATATACTTTTTTACCAACGACCATTAAAAAGCAAGAAATCTTTAATTGCAGATTGTCCTTATGAAGCAAGAGTATATAAAAATGATGATAAAATCATTAGAGAGCCTTTGAAATGTGTTTCAAAATCTCACCCATTATTCCAAGAGTTCCGTTTGTGGCAATTTATTCAAAACTTAAAAATTTACAAAAGAGAAGATAGAGTTAATGGTGTATTAAAAACAAACGTTGACCATACTAAGAACTACTTGGGTAGTGAAAATGATATCACAAAGCTATTTGATTTTTTGATGAAGAAAAAAGAAATTACTCAAACCGCTTTGTTGAGTCATTTCAAGTTAAAAGACTCAGAATATCGTTGGAATTATGTAGAGGATAAGAAATATCCATGTAATGTTACATGCGTTTCTTTGTTATCACGAATCAAAAAAGCAGGTCTTAAAGAAAATTTCTTAACCGAAGAAATCGTAGAACAACTTTGGCATATTCTTTATTCAATTAGTTCAAAAGAAGAAATTGGTAAAGCATTAAAAACTTTTGCAGAAAACCACTCTATTGCGAACAAAGACTTATTTGCAGAAGAATTACAAAAAGAAGTGTTCCCAAAAGAATATGCTTCTTATTCACTAAAAGCGATAAAAAAATTGCTTCCTCTTATGAGAATAGGCGATTATTGGAAAGAAGACGCAATAGATTCTAAAACAAAAGAGAGAATAGAAAAAATAATTACAGGAGAGTTTGATGAAAAGATAGATGACAAAACAAGAGAGAAATTAAAAGACTTTAACGATATAAATCAATTTAAAGGCTTACCATTGTGGCTTGCTTGTTATGTTGTCTATGGAAGGCACTCCGAAGCAAAAGACATTACTAAATGGGAAAGTCCAAAGGATATAGATAATTACTTGAAACAATTCAAACAACACTCATTGCGCAATCCTATTGTTGAGCAAATTGTTACCGAAACCCTAAGGACTGTAAGGGATATTTGGACACAAGTAGGTTCAATAGATGAAATACATCTTGAATTAGGTAGAGAATTGAAGAATAGTAAAGAGAAAAAACAAAAAATAAGCAAACAAAATACAGCAAACGAAAATACTAACCTTAGAATAAGAACAATACTAAAAGAACTCACAGGAGAATACTCTCTATCACAACATAAAAAATTCAAAATCTATGAAGACTTTGCTTTAAGTAACCTTCAAGAAGACGATAAAGACTTTGAGTTCATAGAACAAATAAAACAAAATTATGAGCCAAGTCAGAGTGATATAATAAAATATAAAGCATGGTTAGAACAAAAATATCAATCTCCATACACCGGTAGAGTGATTCCTTTGTCTAAATTATTTACAGACGCATACCAAATAGAACACATAATACCACAAGCAAGATACTTTGATGATTCGTTTAACAACAAGGTCATTTGTGAAGCAGAAGTAAATAAAGAAAAAAACAAAATGCTTGGATATGAATTTATCAGTAAGCGAGGTGGAGAGGTAATTCAATTAACAGGTGGAGAAAGCGTTACCTTGTTTAAATTAGACGACTACGAAAACTTTGTAAATAAGCATTATTCAAAATACGAACAAAAAGATAAAAGAATAAACCTTTTAAGGACAGAAGTGCCTGATGATTTTACATATAGCCAATTAAACGACACTCGTTATATAAGTAGGTTTGTAATGTCATTGCTTTCTAATATTGTTAGAGAAAAACGAGAAGACGGAACTTATGAAGAAGAAGCAACTTCTAAAAATCTAATTCCTTGCACAGGGGGAACAACAACACGATTGAAGAAAGATTGGGGAATGAATGACGTTTGGGATAGAATAATATTACCACGATTCCAAAGATTAAACGATTTGACAAAGCAGAATTTTACAATAGACAAAGACGGCAAAGAAATACCTATTGTCCCAGTTGATTTAATGAAAGGTTTTGATAAAAAGAGAATCGACCATAGACATCACGCTATGGACGCTATTGTGATTGCTTGTACAACTAGAAGTCATGTTAGTTTAATAAACAACGAAAATGCAGCAGAAGCAGGTAAAAACAAAGAAGCAGAAGATGCTCGCCACAAACTACAAAGCAAGCTACGTCATAAAAAAGCTGTTGAATTGCGAAATGGGAAAACAATGGAGGTTTACGATACATTCAAAAAGCCATGGGATACTTTTACACAAGATGCAGAAAAAGCGTTGAGGGATATAGTAGTTAGTTTTAAACAAAACCTTAGAGTTGTAACAAAGGCTACAAATACAACTCAATATAAAGAAGGTAAAAAGACTAAAACTCAAAAACAATTAAAGGGAGATTTACTTGCAATCCGTAAATCATTGCATGCAAAAACTGTTTGGGGAGAAGTGAATCTAAGATTAAAAAAAGAAATCGCATTATCTATAGCATTAAAAACTCCAAACACAATAGTTGATAAGGAATTAAAGGCAGAAGTTTATAGATTAAAGTCATTAGGTAAAGATGATGTTGCAATAATCAAACATTTTGAGGATAACAAAGACATTTGGTCTGAAATCAAAAATGATAAAGTTGAAGTATATTACTTTACTAAAGATACTAATGACAAATACTTTGCATCAAGAAAAGCTATTAGTAGTATTGTCAGTAAGAAAGAAGATATTGAAAGCATAACCGATTCAGGGATTAGAAAGATTCTTGAAAAACACTTAGAAACTAATAATGGTGATGTGAAAAAAGCCTTTTCAAGAGAGGGATTTGAGGATATGAATAGAAACATTCAAAACCTTAATGACAATAAGCCTCACAAACTAATCTACAAAGCAAGAGAATTTGAAACATCTAAGAAAAATTTCGCAGTTGGAACAAATGGGAACAAATCTAAGAAATTTGTAAAGACAGCACAGGGTACAAACCTATTCTTTGCAGTATATGAATTAGAGAATGGAAAGAGAACTTACGCAACAGTGCCTTTGAATATTATTATAGATATACAAAAGGCGAAGCAAAAAGAATGGAAAGTATATTTAGATGAGGTTCTTAAAGAAAAAGAAATAGTAAAAAATAAAAATGCTAAATTACTATTTACGATTTCTCCAAACGATTTAGTCTATCTTCCAACTCAAGAAGAGTTAAAAACAAAACAATATTCATATCGTAGAGATAGAATTTATAAATTAGTGAGTTGTGATAGTACAACTGCAAGTTTTATTCCTGCAACATTTGCTTCTGCTATTTTCTCTATGTCTACAAAAGACCAAGAAAAGAAGTATGAAGAAGCGATATATAAAATTCAAGATGAAATCGGTTTAACAAACTATAAGTCTAAGAGTGAAAAAACTATAACCTACAAGATTGGAGAACAAAGTGAAGTTATAAAGGAAATTTGTATTCCAATAAAAGTAGATAGATTAGGAAATATAATTTCATAAGCCTTATGATAAAACGCACATTATGTTTTACTAATCCCGCTTATTTGTCTTTAAGAAATCAGCAATTAGTGATAAAACTTCCGGAAGTGGAGACAAACTCTTCTCTTCCGGATCATTTTAAATCGGAGGCTACTAAAACAATCCCTATTGAAGACATTGGAATAGTGGTTTTAGACAATAAACGTATCACTATCACACAAGGAGTTTTGGAAGCCTTGTTAGAAAACAATGCGGCAGTTATAACTTGTAACGAAAGCCACCTTCCGATAGGAATGCACTTGCCTTTGGTTGGCAACACCACACAAACCGAACGCATGCGTTATCAAATAGAAGCCTCTCAGCCTTTGAAAAAACAACTATGGCAACAAACCATAATAGCAAAGATTCAAAACCAAGCCGCAGTCTTAAAACAAATGAGAGGAACAGAGGTGCGCAATATGCAAAAGTGGGCAACAGAAGTTAAAAGTGGCGATAGCGATAACCTTGAAGCAAGAGCAGCAGTCTATTATTGGCAAAACGCCTTTCCGATGATAGAAAACTTTACTCGTGAAAGAGAAGGAGAGAGCCCAAACAATCTCTTGAATTATGGATATGCCATACTAAGAGCAATAGTTGCAAGAGCCTTAGTGTCAAGTGGCTTACTTACAACCTTAGGCATACATCATAGAAACAAATACAATGCCTTTTGTTTGGCAGATGATGTAATGGAGCCTTATCGTCCATACGTTGATAAACTCGTAATGCAACTCTATGATAAATACCCCGATACACAAGAATTAACCAAAGAACTTAAAGCAGAACTTTTGCAGATACCCGTCTTAGATGTAACAATTAACAACAAACGAAGCCCTTTGATGATTGCTGTTAGTACAACTACTTCTTCACTTCAAAAATGCTATGCAGGCGAATTACGCAAAATCATTTATCCAAGCATAAATTGAAATTAAGTGGAACGATTTAGCGAATATAGAATTATGTGGGTAATGGTGTTATTCGATTTGCCAACCGAGACAAAGAAAGATAAGAAAGCTCATGCGAAATTCCGTAAGCAATTGTTAGAAGACGGATTTACGATGTTTCAGTTTTCTATCTATATACGCCATTGTGCCAGCAAGGAAAATGCGAATGTGCATATCAAAAGAGTGAAAAACTTTTTGCCAGAATATGGAAACGTAGGCATAATTTGCATAACCGATAAGCAGTTTGGAGAGATAGAAATCTATCATTGTGGAAAGCAACAAAAAGCCCAAGCTGGAGGACAACAATTAGAGTTATTTTAATTTTAAAAAGAACGCCTGAAAAAAACAAAGAAAAATAAAAAACTAATAAAGAAAGCCTAAAAACAAAGCCTAATTTTTCGAAAAATTAAATCCTAATACCATATATAAACAACAGAATCCGAGCCTATTACTCGGATTCTGTTGTTTTTGCTAATGCAAAGATACTAAAATGAAAGCAATTCACAACAAATGCACGACTTAATTTATTTTGACAAAGTTGTTTTTGCTAATGCAAAGATACTAAAATGAAAGCAATTCACAACTGCAAGGCAGACCAGTATCAAACTTTATGTGTTGTTTTTGCTAATGCAAAGATACTAAAATGAAAGCAATTCACAACATTTCGTTACTATGTAACTCCTCACTTAAGTTGTTTTTGCTAATGCAAAGATACTAAAATGAAAGCAATTCACAACAGAGCCTTCATTATTTAAGTTGTTCAATCGTTGTTTTTGCTAATGCAAAGATACTAAAATGAAAGCAATTCACAACTGGTTATTTGTACAAAGATCAGTTATTATCGTTGTTTTTGCTAATGCAAAGATACTAAAATGAAAGCAATTCACAACTAGCTGCTGTCACCACGTTTAATACCACTGTTGTTTTTGCTAATGCAAAGATACTAAAATGAAAGCAATTCACAACATGTTTACACCAACATATGCGCCTTTTTTTGTTGTTTTTGCTAATGCAAAGATACTAAAATGAAAGCAATTCACAACTAGCCAATGATTTTTTAATCCTCTGCTTAGTTGTTTTTGCTAATGCAAAGATACTAAAATGAAAGCAATTCACAACGCGATTGGCTTATTTGCAATACAGAGAAAGTTGTTTTTGCTAATGCAAAGATACTAAAATGAAAGCAATTCACAACTAATGAAGATAAGTGCTTATCATAAGAGCAGTTGTTTTTGCTAATGCAAAGATACTAAAATGAAAGCAATTCACAACATACAACAACACCAAAGTTTAAAGAGATTGTTGTTTTTGCTAATGCAAAGATACTAAAATGAAAGCAATTCACAACTCTTTAATTGTAGGCGCGACACGTTCATTTGTTGTTTTTGCTAATGCAAAGATACTAAAATGAAAGCAATTCACAACATTACCTCGGCATACCTACAAATTTAATTGTTGTTTTTGCTAATGCAAAGATACTAAAATGAAAGCAATTCACAACATTATTTGGGTTTACCAACTACACATATAGGTTGTTTTTGCTAATGCAAAGATACTAAAATGAAAGCAATTCACAACGGAAAACCCACGCATTCCTGTTAGCTCTATGTTGTTTTTGCTAATGCAAAGATACTAAAATGAAAGCAATTCACAACCAAGAAATCTTTATTTAGGTTGTTCTTATAGTTGTTTTTGCTAATGCAAAGATACTAAAATGAAAGCAATTCACAACGACTAATTCCCTTAGAAGTTCGTGAAAATAGTTGTTTTTGCTAATGCAAAGATACTAAAATGAAAGCAATTCACAACAGTTCTGCGCCATTTGGAAACGATGAAATAGTTGTTTTTGCTAATGCAAAGATACTAAAATGAAAGCAATTCACAACTATCCAACTATTACGGGGCGTTTCTTTCAGTTGTTTTTGCTAATGCAAAGATACTAAAATGAAAGCAATTCACAACGTAAATTCATTGGTGGTAAAATGAAACCTAGTTGTTTTTGCTAATGCAAAGATACTAAAATGAAAGCAATTCACAACTCTTGCATCTTTGTTTGGTAATTCTGCAATGTTGTTTTTGCTAATGCAAAGATACTAAAATGAAAGCAATTCACAACAGATAGGCGCATTAATGTCGCAAAAAATTGGTTGTTTTTGCTAATGCAAAGATACTAAAATGAAAGCAATTCACAACTAACTTTAATTAATGCTTTCGTTTCCTTATGTTGTTTTTGCTAATGCAAAGATACTAAAATGAAAGCAATTCACAACATACTGGTAATGATGATAAGATAGTAGGTCGTTGTTTTTGCTAATGCAAAGATACTAAAATGAAAGCAATTCACAACTACATTATAAAACACTTTTCTTGATATATTGTTGTTTTTGCTAATGCAAAGATACTAAAATGAAAGCAATTCACAACACCCTTTGACACACACAAATTTTTTAACCGTTGTTTTTGCTAATGCAAAGATACTAAAATGAAAGCAATTCACAACACAAATCAATTTTCATTAAATGTTTCAATTGTTGTTTCTGCTAATGCAAAGATACTAAAATGAAAGCAATTCACAACCGAGGCTATTTGTACAAAGACCAATTATTGTTGTTTTTGCTAATGCAAAGATACTAAATTGAAAGCAATTCACAACGGTTTCGTTCTATTTTCATTGAGAGATAGAGTTGTTTTTGCTAATGCAAAGATACTAAATTGAAAGCAATTCACAACGTGTTCTTTGCTGATAAGTTTCCACCGATGGTTGTTT
>JAZRCB010000040.1:0-8050 GCA_045635365.1 Candidatus Onthomorpha sp. | reverse complement strand
TATTACGAGCAGGAGGAATAACAATAATGTTTAAAGATTGAGGTATGAATAGTATATTTTCAAAAATATTATTTGGCTTAGCAATTATATCACTAGTACTAATTGTAGTTATTGAACTAGGACTGGGATTTATCCCTTGTGATAAATATAAAGAATGGAACTCTATCGCAGTAATACTTTCATCTGGATATCTGGGTAGTTATATTGTTTATTTTCTAACTATGGTTATTCCTGAATACAAAGATAGGAAACGAACAATAGAAGCAAGAAAAAAGATGTTCAAAATATCAACCAGTCTTGTAACAAGTAATATTATTGCTCAAATCAGAGGAGGGATTACTAGTAGCAAAGAAATTACGACAGTTGAATTGTGTAGTAATCTTAAAAAGACACCTTTGTATGACAGATTCGTTGATGCTCGTAACGATGAAAGCCTTTGTGAATCCATATGGCACACATATCAATATTTCAGAGAGAGTTTTCTAGAGTATTGTATTCTTTGGGATAAATATTTAGACGCAGAGTCTTTAGAATTAATAGCAGAGATAAAAGATTGCGCTTTTTATCGGTGCTTAAATGAGCAATTTTCATTTTACAATACAAAACCTGTCATTTTACCAGATGGAAGAAAAGTGTTTAAATATAAAATACTTGATAAAGTTTTTGAAATAGATGAAAAAGGATACGATAAAGTCGTAGAACACCTTATGGAAAATCTTGTTTCTCTAATAACGCTTATAAATAAGCTAGAAAAACACATTATCTAGACATTGAATATGGGACTTTCCATTAAAACATCAAATAAGAAATTAACTCTATTATACATATATGATTCTATTATTACATCCAACGCACAGAAAATTCATTAAGTTACTGCGTGACAATATGAATAATGGAGAGGTTATATTTTTAACCACAGAAGACAAAAATGAGTGGCTGTCTGTTTTAAACAAATCAAAAAATTCCACAAAAAGGCACCTAGCGACATATCGGATATTTCTTTGAGCAATTAACCGTGTAAACACAGAGATTCCAAATAATGCAATTGTCATAAATTCGTTTTGGTGAATCATATTGAAGTGTTTTTAAGAAAAGTTGAACTTAAAAATCCATTCAGAACAATAAGAAATACCATTTTAATGAAAATTATAAGAGTTGGCTTTAGGTTGTTAAAACGTTTTGAGTAACGCTATTGTCTGAATATGTGAAATACCATTTAACCTTAAGGCAAAATTCTACTTAAAAAACGGCTCTGATTACAACCTCAGTTTCAGAGCCATTTTTGTGCCTTTTGGGGGCGAAAAATGCGATTTTTTGCAAGTTTTTGTACCTCGGGTTTTGATATTCAAGAAATTACATTTACTTTTCGCTTTCAGCGCAATATAGGCTACGCCTCGGGATAAAAAATAAATGAATTAATTTTGTTCTCCGCTCGGCTTGCACTATATTTGCCATTCCAAAATGGAGGTACAAGGCGAAAAGCACGTTGAAAATCACTAACTTACACATTCTCAACGACTTGCCAAATGAGTGATTGTGCCATTTAGAGTGCTAAATGGCTGATTGATAATCATCTACACTTTCTGCATCGGAAAGTAAAAGACTTGCTATTGTATTAAAAATAGAAAAACCCTCTAAAATTCAAATGAACTTTAGAGGGTTTTGTTTTATATCAACTTAGGTCTTAATTATAAACCTAATTTAGCTTTCATTTCTGCTGATAAAGCGTCTTTGTTGATTTGGATATCGATAGTTTTGTAACGTACGAATGCTTCTGAAGCGTAGAAGTATCCATTGTATTTTCCGCTATCTGCGCCCCAAGAGTTTTTAACTTTGTAGAATTTGTTTCCGTTTGCATCTTTAAACAATCCTACTATGTGCATTCCGTGGTCATCTGTTGTAGAGAAGTTATCAAATCCTTCTTGTCTCATTTCTTGTGTGATAACTTTTTCTTTTGCAGTACCATCAAATGCGTATGAAGCTGCTGCTTTTTCAGCTGCTGTAAGTTTTTCCCATTTTTCTTTTTCAGTTCCGCTTAGGTCTTTTTTGTCTGTATCAGGAACGATAGCAACTCCATTTTTCCAAGAGAAACCTTTTTCACTTACGTCAGAACCCCATCCGATTGTGTAGCCATCTTCTAATGCTTTGTCCATGATAGCTATCATTTCGTCAAGTGTTACGTTGTATATGTGAGCGTGTAACCAGTTATCTGGAACTTCTAACATAAATGTTTCATAGAATGGGTGGTGAGTGAAAGAACCTATTTCTATGTAATCATTGTAATCTAATCCTAAGCTTTTCGCATAAGACATTGGAGTGTATTCAACTCCGTTGTAAGTGAATTTTTCTGGCATTGGTCCGAAGTATGAATCTAATAATGCGTTCAATGCATCTTTCCAATTTGGAGTTAATACTTTTCCGTTAGCAAGTGCTTTTACAAATCCTTCTAAAGCTGGAGTTAAACCTGTGAAATCAGGAAGTTCTGTTCCGTAGTTTAATCCTCTGTAAACTTCTTCTGGTACTATACCATATTTTTTGATTATGTAAGGAATGTCTTGGAAAGCACCTCCTTCTGCAAATGTAGCTGCACCATGGAATCTGATATATCTTTCAGCTTTTTCCATGTAAGCATTACGTACTATCCACATTTCTGACAAATCTACTTCGCCTTTTCCTGCTTTTATAACTTCAGATTCAATGAAGCTTAATGCAGAATATGACCAACAAGTACCTGAACGGTTTTGATCTTTTACACTTGTAGCAGGATTGTCTTTAACTGCTGTGAAAACGTAGCCTTTTGGCTCTTCTTTTTCTTTTTTGTTTTTCTTTTGAGCAAATCCTGTTGAAGATAACAATAGGACTGCTGCTAATAAATAAACTACTTTTCTCATTTTTTGTTTTTATTTAGTTAATTAACATTACTGGCATTACTAACATTAATATGTTTTCATCACTTTCTTTTTCTTCTTCATCGTAAGGAAGGATTATTCCTGCTCTATCTGGAGAAGATAATTCTATTATCACTAATTCAGAGTCAATGTTATTTAACATTTCTAATAAGAAGTTAGCATTGAAACCTATTTCCATTTCGTCTCCTTGATAGTTACAAGATAATTTTTCTGTTGCTCTTGTTGAAAGGTCAGAGTCTTGTGCAGAAAGAATTAATGTGTTTTCGCTTAATTTGAATACTTCTTGATTAGTTGCTGGATTAGCAAAGTAAGAAACTCTCTTTACTGATTCATAAAGCATATTGCGGTCTATGATTAGTTTGTTAGGGTTTCCTTTAGGTATAGCCATATTGTAGTTAGGGTACTTTCCGTCTATCAATCTGCTTATAACAGTATAGTTATCAAATTCAAATTTGATGTTATTGATATTGTTATACCAAACAACTTCTACATCCTCTGCCTTTGATGCAAGAAGCTTATTAAGAAATGTTAAAGTTTTTTTAGGTAGAATAAAACTTTTAGCTTCATCGTGTTTGCAATCTGTTCTTGTGTATTTTACTAATTTATGTGCGTCTGTTGCAACAAAAACTGTTCCTTCTGCTGATTGTTCACAAAGAACTCCTGACATTTGAGGACGTATTCCTGTAGCGTCTGTAGCAAATATTGTTTTGCTTATAGCTTTTACCATTACGCTTGAAGTAAATACACTTTTTTCAGCATCTTCAAGTGTGATTTCTTCTGGATAAGACTCTGCAGACTCTCCTGTAAGGTTATAAACCCCTGAATCAGCTTTTATTTCTATAGAATAGTCTTCTTTAATGTCTATGATAAGTTGTTGATTTGAAAGACTACTTACGATGTCTGAAAATATTTTTGCAGGGATAGTTAGTTCTTTTAGTCCCGATGCATCAACATTTTCTAATTGTTGTCTAACGGATATTGTTGTTTCCAAGTCTGATGCAGTTATTATAAGCTCATTGTCTTTTAATTTAAAGCAATAGTTTAATAGTATTGGTAATGCTTTCCCTGATGGTACTACTCCTGATATCGATTGTAAGGTGCGAGATAATATCCCGCCATGAATCATAAATTTCATATCTTTATATTTTTATTATGTTTGTACTTATTTTGATTGAAAGTAATAACTTGCTGGTTTTAATAAATTATCTAACACAAAAAACTGCATAATTAAAGTATCTTTGTTGTTAGAGTGTAAAGCATAGCAACGATTTACATCAAAGATATTATAAAAGTCATCTTGACTTGTTGCAATGCTTGTAGGGTCATATAGTTTTGAGTAAGTTCTTAAAACGTTATCTTTACCCTCGTTGTCTTTTATTGTGATTACGAAAGCAGGCTTTTGTCCAAATATGGTATCTTGTTCTAATTTAGAGATATCTTTTGCAACAGATTCATAGTTTAATTCAAAACAACTAGACAGGAGAGCTTTCACCTTAAGAGTATCAAAGCTACTTAATCTTTCTCCAGTTTGCAATAAAGTAAAGTCAAATCCTTCTCCATTTTTTGTTAATTGGAAACTTTCTGCTTGTTGATTAGGTATTTCTACTTTTAATGAAACTATTTCATCTTTCTTGTAAGTAAATACTGCATGAGATTTCCAAAAGTCTTCTATAGCTGAAAAACGAGTAGATAAATAACCCTTTAAACGAGGAATGTACATAATGCAAGGATTGTTATCACCTTTTTTCATCATGTATGTACCCATGTTATCTTGAGTTTCTGAACCTACGTATAACGTTTTTGTTAGTTTCTCTTTTTTTAACAATTTGATAAAACCCAAGTTTATGCCATACTTTTCTTGATATATCTTTACTGTTTTACCACTTGAAGCTAATTGTTTTATGATATTATTACGAGCAGCTTGAGCTATTGGCTCCCTAATTCTCATACTTTTAAGAGTAGTTAAAAGCATATCTACTACTTTAAGGTTAGCAGGACTATTATTAACACTCCATACACTATCTTCTATTTTTAGTATTTCAAGGTGATTGCCATCTTTATCATCTATTATTACTTTTGTTATAGTTTCAGTGTCTTCAATATGATAGTTTTGTTCTATAGTTGAGTTGTCCTTTATTAATAGAACAAACACAACTACAGCTATTAATAGTAAGCTTGTTATTAAGATAATTGTGTTTTTTGTCTTTCTGTTTATCTTTTTCATTTTATTTATTCTTTTTAGTATAATTCTTCTTTCTTAATACTGCTAATGTTATACCAAACAATACTATTAAAACAACAGGCAATGCAACATTTACAATTTGCCATACGGTTTTCTCTCTTTCTATTTTGGCAACATCTAATTTTCTCATGATAACTTCTCTTGAGCGTAAAGGAATTAAATCCTCATCTCCACAAAGATAATTAACACAATTTATAAGAAACTCTTTGTTGCCATACATTTGACGAGTGTATTTATCATAACCCAAAGGTAGTAATTGCCCATTGATGAAATCGTTTCTTACTACGTCACCATCAGCAACTACAATCATAGCAGTAGTATCAGAAAAATCTTTAAAGGCTATTTGAGAATTAACTTCCATTGTTGTAGTTAATCTATTCTTGAAAGCAGAAACAAATTCGCCTTCTAACAATACTGCTACATCTTTTGCTCCTGAATTAAATAAACTTGCATCTTGTTTTTGTTTAAGCATTTGTAAAGAAACATTTACTGGAGAATTTAAAACTCTTGTTCTATTTGAACTAGAAAGTAAAACGGTTTTCTTTGCATTACTATTAGTTGTATCTATGCTTGAAACAAATTCCATTTTTATAGGACTAATCTTATCAGATATTATGTGATTAGAATTAGGGTTAATTTCAGGGAAGAAATTCCAAGGATAGTAAGTCATTTGAGGAGTGTTGTCTTGATATTGACCAGTTACAATAGGAATTTTTGCACACTGCATATCAGTAACAAGATTTGTGTTTAATTTTACTCCATATCTAAACAATATATCATCAACTCCTGTGAAGTTTGTTGTAGCAAAAGTATTTGCTTGAGTTTGTAGGCTATCCATAGATACATTTAGAGGATCTAATAACCATAAAACTTTACCTCCATGCATTATATATTGGTCTATTATATAAAGGTCTTTATAAGAAAAGATAGAAGTAGGTTTTGCTACTATTAAACAGTCATATTTGTTTCTTGTTTTTACAATATTAGGATTTACACTATCGTATGTTCTTTCTGTAAGAGCATTTAATTTCTCGTTTATAGAGATAGAGTCTACATCATAATATTCGCCTAAAGCTGAAATGAAATCATAAATATTTTCAACGCCCCATTCTCCATGACCATATAAGAATGCAACACTATTTCTTTGGTTTGTAGCAACTGATCTTATTGCAGTATATAAATTATATTCAAGGTTTTGAATAGAAGCATTTATGATGCTCTCTCCAGAAAATCCATTCTTTGAACTTATCAAAGGAACTATTGTAGAACGTCCTTGATATGTTATTTCCAAATAAGGAAATATATATTGTTGTATTTGAGAATTAGAATTAGTTGAAGTAGTTAATATAGGATTAAACCCTTTTTCAAAGAGACGTTGATAAAACTCGCTTTTGCTTTTTGCATCTTCAAAATTATTAGGGTCAATAAATTCATATTCAATATCATTATTATATGCTCTAAATTGATCAAGCATTTCCTTTGTTTCGTTTCGCAATTTTTTATACTCCGAAGGAATATCTCCCTCAAGATAACATCTTACGAAAGCAATATCTTCTAAATTACTAATTAATTCCTTTGAAGAATTAGATAAAGTATAACGTTTCTCTTGAGTTAAATCTATTCTATCAAAAAAGAAATAACCAACTACATTTAAGAAAACAATAAGTACTAAACCCAAAATGAGTTGAAGAATATGAGATTTCTTTACGTCAGCCTTAACGCTGCTTGGTTTAAAAAGAGATTTTAAATTTATCTTTTTCATACAAACAAACTACTTTTTCCAATTTCTACTTTCCAAACTTAACTTAGTCAATAAGATGAAAAATCCAATAGCACTCAAATAGTAAATAACATCGCGAGTATCAATAACTCCTCTACTGATAGAGCTATAATGATGATTAATACCTAAAGACTTTATCAATAAATCAATATTCGAAATAAGAGGTATTTGAGATAAAAACTCAAAACCAATATACATAAATCCACACATCACAACCGAAAGAATAAAAGCAATAATTTGATTATCGGTAATAGAAGAGCAGAAAATTCCAATTGCTACAAATATAGCTCCTAAAAACAATAAACCTAAATAAGAACCCATTATTCCTCCCAAGTCAAGATTCCCTTTAGGTAAACCTAATTGATAAACAGCAATCACATAAACCAAAGTAGGTAGGATAGAAACAACGACTAAGATTAGCCCAGCAAAGAACTTGGAAATAATAATAGAGATATCGCTTAAGGGTTTAGTCAATAATAATTCAATAGTTCCATTCTTTTTCTCCTCTGCAAACATCTTCATAGTAATAGCAGGAATTAAAAATAAGAAAATCCAAGGAGCTAAAAGGAATAAACCATCAATGCCTGCTAAACCATAACTGAATACATTGAATTCTCCTTCAATTATCCATAAGAATAAACCATTGAAAACCAAGAAAACAATAATAGCCATATAACCAATCAATGAAGATAGGAAGCTATTCAATTCTTTCTTTAATAAAGTAAACATATTATATGTAAGTTTTAAAATAGTTTACAAAATTACAAAAAAAAACAAAACTTCCAACCAAACAAAACAGATAATTATTAACACGAAAATAACACAAAGAAGCAAATCAGAAAGCCAAACATTATACCTTATATATAGCAGTCACAAATCATACATATATATAATGTAGTATTGGAGTAAAAGACAGACTATAGAAAATATTACTTTAAAACCATTATTTGTACTCCGAATTTTCCAGTCTTAATACCATATAACCAATTCTTACTTTCAAAAACGCAGAAAAAAAAGATTCCAACGCTGTTGGAATACCTCTCCAAAGGCGTTGGAATACCTCTCCAAAGGCGTTGGAAACATACAAAACGCAGAAAAAGCGATAAAAAACCAAAAAAC
>JAZRCB010000039.1:0-132343 GCA_045635365.1 Candidatus Onthomorpha sp. | reverse complement strand
CATAGCGATGTTAGATGCCGATTTGTTGAAATTCCCTCTCATACTTAGAAAATGGAGACAAGGAGATAGTTTCGTGCCTTTTGGAATGAAGAAAGAAAAGAAACTAAGCGATTATTTCACCTCAAATAAATATTCTCTTTTAGACAAGGAAAATCAATGGATTCTTTGTAGTGAAGAAAAAATTGTTTGGTTGGTATCAGAGAGAATAGACGATAGATTTCGCATAAGTAATAAAACAAAAAATATCCTTAAAATTGAAGTAGAAAAATGAAGAAAATAGTGTTATTTTTCTTTGGTTTAGTGATGTGTTTCTTTGATTTACACTCTCAAAACACAGAGATTTTAAACCTAACAAACAAAATAAATCAAGATAGTTTACAACAAAATGTAATAGACTTACAATCCTTTTCCACACGTTACGCATACAGTCCAAATAGGAAAGAAGTAGCGGAATATCTCAAAACACGTTTAGAAGATTATGGCTTTGAGGTAGTCTTAGACTCCTTTTTATTACAAACAGGTTGGTTTCCAACAGCAGCAGACACGCTTTGGCAATACAATGTCATAGGAGAAAAACAAGGATTGTGGGCAAAGGATACAACAATTCACCTAATGGCTCATTACGATTCTCGTTCCGATATGGAGGGATTTGAGGATTATTTTAATTTTGCCCCAGGAGCAGATGACAACGCAAGTGGAGTAGCAGCATTATTGGAGATTGCGAGAGTGTTTCATCAAAACAATATTCAACCAATCAAAACCTTAGTGATAAACTTCTTCGCAGCAGAAGAACAAGGGCTAAGAGGTAGTTGGGACAGAATAGAGAAAATTTCAACACCTATTTGGCAAGAAGACATAAAAGCGGTAATCAATCTTGATATGATAGGTTATTGTACAAGCGATTCTACGGATTATGTTTTCGATATCATAACCTACGATGGTAGCGAAATACTTACTCAAATGGCAATTGATTTTTCAGAACAATATTCCATATTAGAATATAATGAAACAATGGAAAACAATAACGCATCAGACTCTTATAGTTTCTATGCTTATGGAGTGCCAAGCGTCTTTTTAATGGAACACGAGTTTACGCCACATTACCACACCGAAAGAGATGTTCACACCACAATTAACTATCATTTTATGCGTGAAATAACAAAAGTAGCATTCGCTCTTGCTTATGAATGTAGTGTGAACAACGAATATGGAACAGTAACAAGCATAGATGAGGTTATTAAACCAATTTCAGATGTTAAGATAGTTAGTAATCCTGTTTCAAAAGAGTTGAAATTCTCTTGTAGAAACCTTGAAGTGAAAAGTAGATATACAATTTACAATCAATCCTCACAAATAATATCAGAAGGAAGGGTAGAAAACCCAAATGGAATGAATAAGATAGTTATTTCAAATATTAATAACGGAGTTTATTTTCTAAAAATAATAAGTGAAAATCAAATCATTACAAAAAAACTTATAGTTTTAAACTAAAAAAACACCGTAAAATTTTGGTGGATTCAAATAAAGGTAGTATTTTTGCACACGCTTTCAGGGATTAAAACTGAAACGGTCCCATAGCTCAGTTGGTTAGAGCACCTGACTCATAATCAGGGGGTCCTTGGTTCGAGCCCAAGTGGGACCACCAGTAAAGCGGAGAGATTAAAAAGTCTTTCCGCTTTTTTTATTTTTTGTTTTATTTATTGATTTACTCCATATCCGAAGAGGGCGTAGTCTCCCAGTAAAGGGTCTTTTGGAAAGGTTTGTTTAAGGTTTTGAGTTATTTGAATAGCAGTTTGCATATCTGCTTGTTTTCTTGTTGTGAGTTGCAACTCTTTTGAAATTCTGAAAACGTGAGTGTCTAATGGAATGATAAGTTCTTCTAATGGTAGAATATTCCATATTCCAAAATCAACGGGACTGTCTTTTCTTATCATCCAACGAAGAAATAAACATAGGCGTTTGCAAGCTGATTTTGTATTTTGAGGAATGCCGTTTTGATTAGGGAAAGTTTGTATTATTGCTTCCAAAACATCTAATGCCGTAGGAGAGTTTGTTTTTAAAGAGTCTTTGATTTTCTCTTCTAATGAGGCATAAGGCTTGTTTGCATCAAAGAGTATTTGATGCAAGGTTTCACATAGTTGGAAAAAGTCTTTGTTTTTGTAAAATCTATATAAGCATTCTTCGTTGTTTTCAAAGATAGAGTACTTTCTTTCTTTGATATATTCTGTTGGATTGCCATTGAAGTCTTGATGAATTTTGTTTAGTGTTTTAATTATTTGAGTTCTAGAGCCGTATGCAATCCAACAACTGATGAATGCTGAAATCTCTATATCTGTTTTCTTTTTATAAAGATGTGGAAATTGTACAGGGTCGCTCTTTATAAAGTCTGAATTGTGATATTCTTGTGCGAGTTTATTTAGATTCATCTTTTAGTATTTCGTATATTAAATCGTGAATATCGGTTCTTATATTTAGTTTCGCTAATTTATTAGTTTTTGCATCAGGATATACTCTGTTTGAAAGGAATATAAGTATTGTTTGGTTTTTAGGGTCAATCCATAGGTATGTTCCTGTAAATCCGCTGTGTCCATAACTGCTTTTGCTTGCGTATTTTGAAGTATGAGAAGATTTTGAACGTAATAAAGGTTTGTCCCAACCTAATCCTCTACGGTTGTTGTGTTTTTCAAAGTGTGTTTTTGTGAATAAATCTACTGTGGTTGAGTCTATGTATCTTTTTCCGTTGTATTCTCCTTTGTTAAGTAGCATTTGACAAATCACAAATAAGTCTTCGCTTGTAGAAAACAGTCCTGCGTGTCCAGCAACTCCTCCAAGTAATGCTGCTGTTTCATCATGAACATTTCCTCTTATTTGACTATTTCTGAAATCGACTGCTTCTATTGTTGGAACAATGTTTTTGATATTTTGAGTTTCTTTTGGGCGAAAGTCTGTGTGGGTTAAATTCAATGGTTCGTAAAAGTTTTCTTCAAGATACACATCAAGAGTTTGTCCTGACAAAATCTCAACAAGTTCTCCAAGTAAGATAAATCCTAAATCGCTATAAACGTATTTGTGTTTTTCGTTTAAAGGTGAGTCGCATATTTGTTTAAATATATCTTCTCTATATTTTTTGTGAACATAAAGAGAATCGGTTAGTTGGAAATAGTCATCACTATCTTCCATACTACAAGCAAAAAGTGTACTATCTTGTTCTGCTGTTTTTAGAGCGTGAACCCAAATTGGCAGGTATGCTTTCAGTCTTCCACAATGTGAAAGCACTTCTCTTATTGTTGTTTTCTTTTTATTTGTTCTTTTAAGGAAAGGAAGATAGTCAGAAAGTCTATCATCAAGAGAAAATTTCTTTTCATCATATAGTTTCATTACTGCAAGCGTTGTTGCCATTACTTTTGTTAATGATGCTAAATCGTAAATGGAACTATCGTTTATTGCTGTTTTGTTTTCGTAGGTTTGATACCCAGCATTCTTTTTATAGATTATTTCTCCTTTTTCTGCAATCAAGACTTGTGCCCCTGGGTATGCTTCTTGACTTATACCAAGATTTATCAAAGAATCTATTTTGCTAAACTTTGAAGGTTCGGGTTTTGGTAATTCTATCGCAAAATCAGGGCTTGCTTTGTAGGTTTGAGAACCATCAACAGGTAGACTACCTGTGAAGTTGTGTGGAGTAAATATGCTTTTTGCTGCGGCAGATTGTAGTTGTGTAGTGTTTTGATAAGCAACTATTAAGGCGTTGTAATCACATATTGTGTCAATACTTTCTAAAACGTAAGGATTAGCAAAAAGAACTAAAATATTTTTTGCTTTTGTTTCTTGTATAGCGAAAAGTGTTTCAAGACTTTTTTGATTGATTCCGTAGTTATCTGTCTTTTTTGAATTAACACCACCGCTTGCTGCTATGATTACGGTTTTTGTAGAGTCAATTTCGTTCATTATTTTCTCGTAATCATCTTCCTTTGTTTTATTGTTAATGCTGTAGCTTTTTATGTCTTTGTATTTTTTTGCTTGTTTAATGAAAGGAGAGTAGTCATTGTTGTCAATGCTAATGAAGATTACTTCTTCTTTGTCTTTAGCATCAAGTGGAAGAATATTGTTTTTGTTTTCTAATAGTGTCAATACTTTTGGAGCAATGCTATCACATAAAATACCGATTTCTTCTTTTTGTTTTTTGCTTAAAGGTTTTGGTTCAGCTTTTGGCTTTATTACTCCAAGTTTATACTTCCATTCAAGTACTTTTCTGCATTTTGCATCTATCAATTCTTCACTTAATTCTCCATTTTCTATGGCAGTAAGTATGGCGTTCATTGCTGAATCTGTGTTGTTAGGCATAAGAAGAACATCTACTCCTGCTTTTAAGGCTAAAACTTGTGCTTGTCCGTCAGGGTAATCGTTAGTTAAGCCTTTCATATTCATGGCATCAGTGAAAATAAGTCCTTCAAAGTTTAGCTTATCTATTAAATAGCCTTGAATAATATCGGGGTTTATTGATGCTGGATAGTTGTAATTTTTGTTTAAAGCAGGAACGTTGAGGTGTGCAATCATTGCTCCCCAAACTCCTTTTTCGATATTATATTTAAAAGGGATTAAATCAACTGTGTCAATGAAGTCTTTGCTGTGATTTATTGTTGGAAGGTTAAGGTGAGAGTCTAAATCAGTGTCGCCATGTCCTGGGAAGTGTTTTATAACTGCCATTACGTTATTGTCTTGTAAACCTTTGATGTATTGTTCTGAAAGGAGAGAAACTTTCCATTTGTTTTGTCCGAAAGAACGTGTGTTAATAACTGGGTTAGCAGGGTTAAGATTTATATCAACGGCAGGAGCAAAGTTGATATGTATTCCAAGTGTATTACATTGCTTTCCAATAATATCTGCTTTCTTATAAACCAAGTTATAGTCGTTAGAATCCAATGCTCCAAATGCCATTGCTCTTGGGAAAGGTGTTAAGTCATGTAAACGCATTGAAAGACTCCATTCCGCATCTATTGAAACAAGCAAAGGAATCTTACAAATAGAGTTGTATTTTTCTATAAGTTTTGGTAAATTGTCGCTTTTGCCCTTAAAGAAACAAACTCCTCCGACTTTGTTTGAATCAATATCTTTTAGGATTTTTTCGCAATATTTTTTGTTTAAGTCAGTATCTGCTCCTATCATTATGAGTTGTCCAACTTTTTCTCGTAAAGACATTTGTGCAATCAAAGAATTAATTTCTTTATTCTTTGATTCATTTTTTTTATTCTTAGAATCATTCTCGCCAAACAAAGAAAGAGAAATACAAATTAGTAATGTAAAGAATAATTGTTTCATATAAATTCGTTTTTATTTCTGCAAAGATAAGGTATTTTGTTTTTATTTTGTATCTTTGTGCAATTAAATTGAATAATTGTGAAATTATGATAAGCATTGAAAGATTGATAACAATGAAGCAAGGGGTTTCTAAACTCTTTGTTTTTATCAAAGATGAGAATGATGTAATTTCTTCTAAGTTTGTTGAGCACGATATTTTAAGTTTCGTAAATCAACAAATTCAGGAAAATGATAAAGATTTTTTTGCTTTTAATCAGTTGTCGCAATGGTTGTGTGTAGCAGTTGTTCCTAAGAAAAAAGATTTGAATTTGCAGGTTGAAGCATTTAGAAAGTTGGGAGCAAAGATTTTAGACTTTTGTGATAAGGAGTATATTAAGGATTTACAATTTGTTAGTGATGTTCAAAAAGAGTATGCAATGGGCTTTGTGGAAGGAATGTTGCTTGCAAGCTATACTTTTGATAACTACAAAACAGATGCTAAACAAACAATTCACCCTTTTGATAATTTGTTTGTTGTAAATCCATTTGTTGAAAATAATGATATAGAAGAGGCTATCGTTATTGCAAGAGCAGTTGAAAAATATAGAGATTTAGTTAATGAACCTTATTGTAGTCTCAATGCAGAAGGATTAGCAACTGCTTTCGTAAACATGTCTCATGAGGCGGGAATAGAAGTAGAGGTTTGGCATAAGGATAAAATAGAGGATGAAAAAATGGGTGGACTTCTTGCAGTAAATCAAGGTAGTGTTGATCCTCCAACTTTTACTATTATGAGATATCGTCCTGAGGGCTCTAATGAAGCGCCTTTGGTTTTAGTAGGTAAAGGATTAGTTTACGATACAGGTGGATTGAATTTGAAACCTGGCGATTACATGAATGACATGAAAGAAGATATGGCAGGTGCTGCTATGATGGCAACAGCTATTTATGCTATTGCTTCTTTGGGATTACCAATTCATGTAGTGGGAGTTTTCCCTTCAACAGATAATCGTCCTGGTTTTAATGCTTACGCAAGTGGAGATATCATCAATATGTATGATGGAACTAATGTTGAGGTTGTAAATACCGATGCAGAAGGAAGACTAATTTTAGCAGATGCTCTCTCTTATGCGAAGAAATTATCTCCGTTTTTGGTTGTAGATGCAGCAACTCTAACAGGAGCAGCAGCAAGAGCAATAGGCCCTTACGGAATAGCGGCAGTAGAGCAAGATGCCAAAGAATATATGGCAATAATGAAAGATGCAGGGGAAAGAGCTTATGAGAGAATTGCTGAATTTCCATTTTGGAGTGAATATGATGAATTGATAAAATCAGATATTGCAGATATAAAAAACTGTGGTCCAGGAGAAGCAGGAATGATTACAGCAGGAAAATTCCTAGCACACTTTACAGATTATCCATACATACATTTGGATATAGCAGGTGTAGCAATGTTTGAAAGAAAGAGAGATTATATCATGAAAGGAGCAAGTGGTTATGGACTTAGACTAATGGTGGAATTTGTTAAAAGTCTTATTGAAAAAAGTAAAATTTAATTAGAACAAAATGAACAATACAAATAATAAAAGAATATTTAATCACGATAGAAAAGATAGAGAGATAGGTAACATAAAGTTAGGTATATCGCAAGGGGACATAAACGGAATTGGGTATGAAGTTATGTTGAAATGTTTTTCTGATAACAGAATGTTTGATTTCTGTACTCCTATACTTTATGGCTCATCAAAAATTGCATCTTATCACAAAAAATTGATAAATGCTACTGATTTTCCTTTTGTAAACATACGTTCTGTTGAACAAGCAGAGCCAAACAAATTTAATATTCTTAATATCATTCAAGAAGAAGTAAAGATTGATATAGGGCAAGCCACAGAGATAGGAGGAAAATTAGCAGCAATGAGTTTGGATATTGCTTGTAGAGATTTGATGAACGGAAAGATAGATGCTCTTGTTACAAATCCTATAAATAAGAAAAACATACAAAGCGAAAAGTTTAACTTTCCAGGACACACTGAATATTTAACAAAAATATTCAATGTAGATGAAAGTTTGATGATAATGACTTGTAATAATCTTCATATAGGAATTATGACAAATCACTTATCTCTTGCACAAGTTCCAAAAGTAATTACAAAAGAATTAATCTTGCGTAAGCTAAAAGTAATGAATGATTCTTTGAAAAGAGATTTTGGAATAAGAATGCCAAAGATTGCTGTTTTAGCATTAAATCCTCATGCCGGAGATATGGGATTGATAGGTGCTGAAGATGATGAGGTTGTTGCACCTGCAATACAAGAGGCTTTTGATAAAGGAATTTTAGCTTTTGGACCTTATCCTGCAGATGGATTCTTTGGAAATGGTACTATGAAGAATTTTGATGGAGTTATGGCTTTGTATCATGACCAAGGCTTGATACCATTTAAGTTAATGAGTTTTACAGAAGGAGTGAATTTTACAGCAGGATTGCCTATTGTTAGAACATCACCTTCACATGGTACTGCTTATGAAATAGCAGGTAAGAATATTGCTTCAATAGATAGCTTTAGAAATGCTGTTTTCTTAGCATTAGACATTATTAAAAACAGAAGAGAATTTGATGAACTTACATCTGATACTTTAGAAAGTGTAAGTAGAGAAAATATCATAGACGAGGATATTAGTTTAGCTTTAGAACACGAAGGTAATGAGCCAACAATCTAATAATATCAAGGGAAGAATCGAAGAATTGCGTAGATTGATTAATAGATATAATTATGAATATTATGTCTTGGATAATTCATCTATTGATGATATGCAATTCGATTTTTTGTTGAAAGAATTAGAAAGTTTAGAAAAACAATATCCAGAGTATTATTCTGCAAATTCTCCAACGCAAAGAGTAGGTGGTGAGGTTAGCAAAGGTTTTGTTCAAGCAGAACATGACTATCCTATGTTATCTTTATCAAATACCTATTCTAAAGAAGAATTGATAGATTTCATTAATAGAGCAGCTCAATCTTTAGATGAGAATTTAGAATGGGTTTGTGAATTAAAATATGATGGAGTTGCTATCAGTTTATTATATGAAAACGGTAAATTTGTTAGAGCATTGACAAGAGGTGATGGTGTAAAAGGAGATGATGTAAGCGACAATATTAGAACTATAAAGTCAATACCTTTGGAAATTTACGGCGAAAACCTACCTTCAAAATTTGAAATAAGAGGAGAAGTAATATTCCCTCATAAAGCTTTTGAGGCATTTAATCTCAAAAGAATAGAGAATGGCGAAGAGCCTTTTGCCAATCCAAGAAATGCAGCTTCAGGAAGTATAAAACTATTAGATTCAAAAGAAGTAGCACAAAGAAAGTTAGAATGCTTTCTTTATTATATGATAGGAGAGAAAATAGAAGAAAACTTGCACTATAATCGCTTAACTCAAGCTCGCTCGTGGGGTTTCAATGTTCCGAAATATGTTGCTATTGCAAAAAGTGTAGATGAAATAATGGATTTTATCAATTATTGGGATACTGAAAGACACAATCTTCCATTTGATATTGACGGAATAGTAATAAAACTAAACAATACAAATCAATGGCAGCAACTTGGAGCAACAGCAAAAAGTCCTCGTTGGGCAACAGCATTCAAATTTAAAGCCGAGCAAGCAAAAAGTAAATTATTAGATATAGAATATCAAGTAGGTAGAACAGGAGTTATAACCCCTGTTGCAGTATTTGAACCAGTAAGACTTGCAGGAACATGGGTTAAACGAGCAAGTATCCATAACGCAGAACAAATCCAAAAATTAGATATAAGAGAAAACGATATAGTAATAGTAGAAAAGGGAGGAGAAATTATACCTAAAATAGTAGGAGTTGAACGAGATAAAGACAATGAAAATTCTATGCCTATAAAGTTTATAGAGAATTGTCCTATTTGTAATGCCAAATTAATAAAAGAAGAAGGCGAAGCAGGACATTATTGCCCTAATTACAATCATTGTCCTCCTCAAATATTGGGAAGATTTCAACATTTCGTTTCAAAAAAAGCCATGAATATAGATACACTTGGTGCAGAAAGAATCAAGATGTTGTTTATGGCAGATTTAATTAAAGATTTCTATTCATTCTACACACTGAAAGAAGAAGAATTGATAGGACTTGAATCCACAGATAAAGAAAACAAAGCAAGCATACAAGAAAAAGGAGCAAAGAATATAGTGCAAGCTATAGAGAAATCAAAAGAAATAGAATTTTCAAAAGTCTTGTATGCATTAGGAATAAGATTTGTTGGAGAGGTAACAGCAAAGCGATTAGCTAACACCTTTAAAAACATAGATAACTTAATCAAAGCAACAAAAGAAGACTTATTATCGGTAGAAGATGTAGGCGAAAGAATAGCCGATTCTTTGATAGACTATTTCTCTAATGAGGATAATTTAGAATTGATAAGCAAACTAAAAACAGCAGGTTTGCAATTTGAGATAAAAGAAACAGAAAAAGAAAGTAACAAACTCTCAAATTTAAGTTTTGTTGTTAGTGGTACGTTCATCAACTTTTCAAGAGACGGGTTGAAACAACTAATAGAAAGCCATTCAGGTAAAATACTTAGTAGCGTTTCTTCTAAAACAGACTATTTAATCTGTGGAGAAAAAACAGGACCTCAAAAGATAAAGCAAGCCGAAAAGTTAGGCGTAAAAATGATAGATGAACAAGAGTTTATAAATAAACTAAATATAGGAGAATTTTAAATTGTCAACAATAGCTTTTCATACATTAGGTTGTAAATTAAACTTTGCAGAAAGTTCAGATTTGGCAAGACGCTTTGCACAATCAGGATATAAGCAAGTTGATTTCAAAGAGAAAGCAGATGTTTATGTAGTAAACACTTGTACTGTTACTCAAATAGCAGAAAAGAAATGTCGTAATGCAATACGTCAAGCTCATAGCCTTAACCCTAATGCAATAATTGCTGTAATAGGTTGTTTTTCTCAATTAAACCCAGAACAAATAGAAAAAATAGAAGGAGTAGATATCATATTAGGGAATGATGATAAACATAAATTAGTTGATTATGTATTAACACATCAAAAGACTAATGCACCAACAAATCAAGTCTTTGATATCTCTCGTTTAAAAACATTTTATACATCTTACTCCTCAGACGACAGAACACGTTCTTTCTTAAAAGTACAAGATGGTTGTGATTATTTTTGCACATATTGTGCTATACCACATGCAAGAGGACGTAGCAGAAACGAAAATTTAGAAACTATAATCTCTTGTGCAAAAGAATTAGCAAAAGAAAACAAGAAAGAAGTAGTACTAACAGGAGTTAATATAGGCGATTTTGGAAAAAGCACAAATGAAACATTCTTGCAACTTATAAAACGCCTTGATGAAATAGAAGAAATACAACGATATAGAATCTCAAGCATAGAGCCGAACCTAATAACAGAAGAGATAATAGACTTTTGTACAAGCTCAAGAGCCTTTTTACCACACTTTCATATACCATTACAATCAGGAGATAACAAAATCCTAAAACTAATGCATAGAAAATATGAAAGAGAGCTATTTGCACAAAGAGTAAACTACATAAAAGAGAAAATGCCTCATGCTTTCATTGCAGCAGATGTAATAGTAGGCTTTCCACAAGAAACAGAAGAAGACTTTCAATCAACCTATAACTTCATAGAATCATTACCACTTGCATTCTTGCATGTATTTACCTATTCAGAACGTCCAAATACTATTGCTGCAAAGATGGAAGGAAAAGTTCCAATATCAGAAAGACGCAGAAGAAGTCAAGAATTACAAAAATTATCCTTGAAGAAAAAGCAACAATTCTACGAAAGAAATCAAGGAAACAAAGTAAGCGTCTTATGGGAAGCAGACAATGAAAATGGATTGATGTTTGGATTCTCAGAAAACTATATAAGAGTAGCCAGACCTTTTGACGAAAAATATATAAATCACATAACAGAAGAAACACTTGAAGAAATAGATTCAACTCTTCAATATTACAAAGTAACAAAGTAACAAAACAATAATTAAATATGAAGAAAATATTATTACTATTAACTATTATCATTGGATTGAGTTCTTGTAAATCATTAGAACAAGACCTATTTGAACCAGATTATCAAAATGCGAGTCTATTGCCACGCCTAACATGTTGGATAGACCAACCATCATTTGAAAATGCCTATGGCGCAAACTCCTATTCAATCAAAGTATCAGATGATTTAAGAAGTCCATACGGATTAACAGAAACACCATACGGCAAAGGCGTTTTTGAAATAACAGAAAAGACAAAACTTTACACAGCCGAAAAACGCATACAAGACGCCGCAACTGTATTTGTTAATGAAGTCACAAACAATATTTGCGATGAAACAACAAAACGTCAAGGAAATATTGTCTTGAGAGCAGGAGCAATTTACAACAAAAATAACTACAAATGGTCTTGGTTAAGTGGCTTTACCTTTGGAACACTAAACCTATTTGGAATGCCATTCTGTTCAAACGTAACAGAACTTGAAGTAATAGTAGAAATCTATGACTCAAGAAATAATTTAGTAGCCAAATTCAATGAAAGAGGATATGCAAAAGAATCTATGGCATTCTATCATGGCTATTACGAATTCCAAAGACGAGCAGCAACACTTGCATTGCAAGACGGCTTGATGAAGATAAAAGAACTAATAGAAAAAGATAGTCAAGTAATAAGAGCGAAATTAAGATAAAACAATCATAAACTATCTTAAATGTGAAGAAAATCTATGTTGTATGTATATTAATCTTTAATAGCATTGCTCTTTTAACCAATGGGCAAGACATACACTTTTCTTCATTAAATGCTAATGATATGTATCTAAATCCAGCTAAGACAGCGTTTTTCTCAACAGACTTTAAAGTTGCGACAACCTATCGCAATCAATGGCAAACTGTATCAACCAATGGATACAACACAAGTTTGTTTACAGCAGAAGCACGCTTATTCAGTAGCAAAAGATATAGACAATCATTAGGAGTAGGAGTTGGATTTATGAGAGATGCAGCAGGAAGTCTTAACTTTGGGCAAAGACAAATGTTTGTAAGCCTCTCATACAACAAACAAATACAAAAACACAACAATCATTTTATCTCCTTAGGCCTACAATTAGCAAATACCTATTGGTCATACGATGCCACAAATGCAGACTTTGGACAAAATCCAGCAGATTGGGAAGGTATATTGCTATCAAACACATCTTACAATGATATATCCTTAGGTTTACATTGGCAAATAGAGCCAACAGATATGCAAACCCTTTCAGCAGGATTAGCCCTCTTTCATCTAAACAAACCATATATCTCTTTCATGGAAGAGTTAGACTCAGAAGACCTAAGACTACATGAACGCTATTTTGCATATCTCAATTACTTGTTTCCAACTACAGATGTAAGCCAATTACACTTGCAAGCTAATTTCACAAAACAAAACGACAACTATGAAATCATAGTAGGAGGGGAATATCTTTTAGATATAGCCACTACAATCTTTGATAGAAACACAATAGGATTAGGACTATACTATCGTTCAAACGATGCAATAATAGTAGGATTAAAATACCAATACAACACATTTGATTTTGGATTATCCTATGACATAAATATTTCAGGCCTTTCACAAGTCTCTAACACTTATGGAGGATTAGAAATATTCTTAAGCTATGGATTTAATAAATATTCGTATAACAAAAAAATAAAAACAATACCATGTCCAACATTTTAAAAGCATTAGTATTATTAATAAGCTTTTCAACATGCTTATCCGTTGCGAACTTAAACGCACAAGAGAAATATGCAAAAGCATACGAAGAAAAAGGAGACAAAGCCTTTGCAAAAGGAAATTATGAAGAAGCAATGGCAAATTATAGAATGGGAAAAAAATTCATACTTAACCCATTGAGTCTAAATTACAAGATAGCAGAAGTCTGCAGAATGCAAAAAGATTACGACAAAGCAGAATATTGGTATCAAAAAGTGTTGATAGAAAGCGGTGACACTTTAGACATCAATACAACTTTTCCTTATCTATATTTGCACTTAGCAGAAGTTGCTAAATGTAATGGCAATATAGTACAAGCACAACACTTCTTAAACACATGCCTTTTAGACTGTCCTGATATCAATATCAGAAAAGAAGTAAAAAGAGAATTAGAAACACTACGTTGGATATTCGATAACGAAAAAGCAGACAAAAATACAACAGTAGTAAACCTAGGATACAACGTAAACACAGAGTTTTCACAAAGCAATACCTTTATATTAAGAGATAGCGTTATCTATTTCACATCTCCAATCTATAAAGAAACCGAAGAAGACGGCGAAAGAGTTTACTCTGATATCTACAATCAAATCTTTTACTCATATATAGACGAAGAATTCTACACACCAGCAAAACACCTTGAAATCACACAAGTCAATAATAAAAAGAAAAACATATCAAACTTCTTCTTTGATACATTGAGCTACACAATCTATTTCAACATAACAGAAATAAAGAACGGAAAAGAAGTAAGTCAAATATACTCTTCACAATACTCAAATAGTAAATGGAGTAGCCCTAAAGTAGTAAAACAAGCCTATGACAAGAAATCCTCAAACTCTACTCCAGTAATAGCACGCAATGAAGCAGGAGAAACATTTATGTATTTCTCATCAAACAGAGCAGGAGGCTATGGAGAATACGATATATGGTATGTAAATCTAACAAATCCAGAATCAAAACCAATAAACCTTGGAAGCACTATTAATACAAAAGGAAATGAAATAACTCCACACTATTGTGAAGATGAAGAAAGATTATACTTTAGTTCCGACTACCACAAAGGCTTTGGAGGATTTGACATATTCCGTAGTGAAGGAGCATTAACAAGATGGACCACACCAGAAAACTTAATGCAACCAATCAACTCACCAGCAAATGACATTTACCCATACGTTAATATAAGTGGAGAACAAGGATACTTTACATCAAACCGCAAAAGCGAAAACAACCTTAAAAATAAAACTTGTTGCAACGATATTTATCGTTGGGATACCCACCTTCCAGAAGTGCCAACCCAACAAATCGTAGAACAAAAAGAGAAATTCAATCCAGTGTTTGACCTTCCAATAGCATTATATTTCCATAACGATGAGCCAAACCCAGGAAGCACTTCACCAACCACAGACAAATCATACCAAGAATGCTACAAAGAATACAGACGCCTTGCTAATCAATACAAAGCAAATGCAACAAGAGGATTAGTAGATAGCTTGGAAGCTCCAGTATTAGAAAAAATGGAATCATTCTTTAAAGACAAAATAGACAAAGGAATGATGAAATTAGACCTATTAGCAGAGTATTTATTAGAACAAGCACAAAGCGGAAAACAAATAACACTACACGTTAGAGGATATGCCTCAGCACTTCACGATACAGAATACAATCACATATTATCAGAAAGAAGAATAGTAAGTTTAGAAAATTACTTAAAAGAATGGCAAAATAGCCGTTTGCAACCATACTTTGAAAGTGGTAAAATCTATATAGAACAAATGCCGGTAGGAAAACTTGAAAGCAAATCGGCAAACCCAACAAGCTTAGAAGAAAAACGTCGCTCAGTCTTTACTCTTCAAGCAATGGAAGATAGAAGAATAGAGATTAGAGTTGTGAATGTAAAATAACAATACAAAGAAAGCAAAGACTTAATCTTTGCTTTCTTTTTTTATTTAATTAGCGTTTATTCTATAATTAATTTCTTTTTAACTTCTCCTTTTACGGTGTTTATCTTTACTATATAAGAACCCGAAGAGAAACCACTTGCATCAAATCCCGCATCAAAGTTATTTACATTTCTTTCCAAGACGAGTTTTCCAACTATATCATAGACTTGCACGCTCTCAATAGTGTAATGACTCATCACCTTGAAATAATCCCTAGTAGGATTAGGGAAAAGATAACACATCTTCTCTAATTCCACTTCCGGCAAAGACTGTGTATTAGAAGGAATCATAATAATAGGCACCATTGCAATGTAAATATTTTGCCAAATCGTATAAGCAGGGTCATCTTCAAAATTTATCCATTCACCATTACGTCTAATATGTTTTGCATTAGTAAAAGCACACAAAGGAATAAATCTCTCAGGCTCTAAAGCTTTGTAATAATCTATCATAGCATTGTATACCCAACTACCAGGCCAACCAAAAACCGTAGGATCCAACCATTCTCCTGTTATAGAATCTCTAATACCCCAAGGGCTATCAGGTCCGGTCCAATGATACATTTTTATCCAATTTATAAGACCTGGCATAATAGAATCATAACTTAACCCTACTTCATAAGGTCCACCTTTGGAATAGATAGAATCTCTAAGACATGGACTATAAACATTGCAAGTATGTATTACTTGAAAATAACTTGGACTTTTATATTTTTCTTCTTCCGTATCAAACGCTATATGAAAATTAGTAAGATTAGTAAGATTATGGTAATCTCTATCAAAGAAATAATAATTATTCCAACCATCCCTATTCCAAGGTACTATTGAGTCTAAAGTTGGGCCTAAGTTATCAGTATGGAATAAAGTTGCTGAAATTGTATCAAGGTTTTCATCTAAAATAGAAATATTTCCCCAGCGATGACGACCGGTACCTCCTATTCTTATTGATACTCCACAAATAATATAATTATCATAAGGTATATCATATTGATTGAAAAGATACTCTTGAGCAAAGGCTTCTGCATAAACAGAGTCATTATATATATTAGCACCAACCACATAACCATCAAGTGACGCAGGTGCAGTTGAATCACACCATAAATTATAATACGGAAGATAATATTTATGCGTAGCATACATATCAGAATAAGCTGGCCAAACAAGATAACCTTGAGTTCCAGGTGATGATGGCACTTGATTATAAAGAGGATTATTACTTAAAAAACAATTTGAAAAATAAGTAGTGTCAAAAACATAAAGTAAATCATATTCACTTGAATCGGGTTTGTAATCAAAATGATATTGAGCTTTAAGATTTAAACTTGATAAAGAAAATAATGCGAAAACCAAAATTAATAATACTTTTTTCATAACTATTTTATAATTTAAGGTTAATATTATTTAAAACAACTTGTTTCTATTGATGAATTATATACATTTGGAAAGTTGAGAGTATTAAAGAAAACATGATGAACCGAATCAGAAAAATACAAAATTAACAAATGACCATCACCAGGCATAGGTACTTGTCTGCTAAATCTACATTGCTCTAATGGAGGATTATTTGCAATATTATATGTTGCACTATTTGTTACCGTAAGATTTTCCTTAACAAAACAAGGGTAGTTTGAAAGATAACTCTCATTCCTTGTATCATAAATAAGCATTGATTCATCTGTGAAATATCCTGTAACCGTATAACCATGTGAAGCACTAACACACAAATCACTCATGCGTATATGATAATCGCTGTTTTCTTTAAGATTGACTTTATATTTATAAGAAGTATAAGGATAGGTTACATTAGGACGCATATCCAAATGAAGAACCACATCATATTTTTGCTCATTAATTGCTGAATTTTTCAACACTATTACTTCTTGTCTTTTCTCTAAATAATCACAGTCATAGATTTTAAACCCTCTTCCTTTAAAAGAGTCAAAAAAGGAAAAGTTTGAGAGATTAAAAATATTTGTAGCATCAGGACTCACTTTAAAAACACAAGGTGTTTGTATGTAAACACCACTGACATCCCCATATTGATTCAAAGCAATAGCAAAATCATCACCCGTTAAATGAGTTGTTTTGATGCCTAAATCTTGGTAAATACTGAGAGAAAGATTTATTCTTGCAGTTTGTTGTTGACGTGTAAGTTTATCAAAAGAATAAAGTTTTATGTAGTTGGTCGTAAAATAATTTGAGTCTGATATTATGGAATAATCCACTGCTGTTAAATAAATCTTATTGTCGGTTTCTGTTATCTCGGCAAACTTATTATAGTAACAACTATTGACTGTGTCTGTTGGAATATAAAACATCTCAAAATTATTTGCAATATCATAAGTCGGTGTTGCTCCTAAACCTACATCATATTGATTGGTTACTACACTTTCTTCTTTTATGGTATAAAACATAAAGAAATCTAAATAATATTCAGAAGGGTCTTTTAAAACAAAAATCATGTCACCATTAGGATTTGTATGCATTCCCTCATAAGGTGGTTTTCCGTAATACATCTTTCCAATCCCTGCTATGACAACATCATTACTATCTCTAAATACCTCTATTCTATTTATGGAAAAAATGCTATCTTGATAGATATTGTTTATCAAAGTATATTTTATATTTGATGAGTTAGACATAATATAATCGTTAGGTGGAAACAAATCGCTAATATCAACATAAGCTATAAAAGCGTCTGTTGATACATCATTATTCTTGCTACCACAAAAATATAATTTGTCGCCAAAGACATCAAAGTCCTTTACATTAAAAGAATCTATAACAACATACTCGGCTGTTTCAATATTGCCATCGGTCATTTTTGTAAAGATTGTTTTCCCTTCAACTGTATTAGACATAGCAATATGTATACTATCTTTGTAGTGCAGAACTTTTTGCGAATACTCTTGTAAATATTCTGTGCCTAAATCTATTAATGATGTTCTTGTGTAATCTTGTGCATCTTTAAACACTTGAGAATACACCATTCCGAAGATTAAAACGGAAATAATAAAAAATACATTTTTTTTCATAACTGATATATTTTAATGATTGTGGCGACAAAGGTAAAGAAAAAAAAGATTATTCCAAACTTTTCTTGAAATATTTTTTATTTTATCTTCTTTTCTCAAAAAAAATCCAAGAAAGACTATGTTTTCACAAAGGATTAATGAAATGAAACTTTATTTTCAAATTGGTTTTTCTTTGTGAAAATCCATTTTCTCTTTGTGAAAATCTATTATCTCTTTAAGAAAACGGATTATCTCTTTGAAAAAATGAAATAAAACTTTGAAAAAGAAAGAGGCTATCTAACATTTTTAAAGTTAAATAGCCTCTTTTCTTTTATTAAATAAGCATTAAGCCTTGTTTATTATCTCGCCATATAGGTCAAACTCTACTGCATCGGTTATGTTTACTTGGAAAAATTCACCAATCTTGGCTTTTTGTTCTTTTGGTATAAGGACTTCGTTATCTACCTCAGGGGAATCGTGTTGTGTTCTGCCTATCCAATATTCTCCCTCTTTTCTATCAATTAACACAGTGAAGTTTTTGCCAATTTTATTCCTGTTTAATTGTAAAGAAATGCCTTCTTGCACTTGAGTGAGTTCGTCTAAACGTTCGTCTTTTTCTTCTTGAGTGACATCATCGTTTAGCTTAAATGAAGGTGTGTTTTCTTCAGGGGAGTAGGTGAAAGCACCCATTCTGTCAAACTTTGTTTGTTCTACAAAGGTTTTTAATTCTTCAAATTCTTCTCTCGTTTCGCTTGGATAACCTACTATAAAGGTTGTACGAAGGCAGATGTTAGGGATTTTGGTTTTGATTTTATTGAGTAAGGTGTTGATTTCCTCTCCTGTAATCTTGCGATTCATAGATTTAAGCAAACGATTGTTGATGTGTTGCAAAGGCATGTCAATGTATTTGCACATTTTAGGTTCTTTTGCTATGAAATCTATTAATTCATCGTTGAAATCGTTAGGGTAGGAGTATTGAAGGCGTAGCCATTTTATTTGTTCTATTTTTGCTATTTCTTGTAATAAATCTACAAGTCTTACTTTGCCATAAAGGTCTTTGCCATAGTTGCAGGTGTCTTGTGCAATTATGATTAGTTCTTTTACGCCTTGTTCTGCTAATTGTTTGGCTTCTTCTACTAATTCTTCGATTGGAATAGAGGTGTGATGTCCTCTTATGTCGGGAATGGCACAAAAGGAACATCTTCTGTCGCATCCTTCTGATATTTTTAGGTATGCGTAATGTTTTGGTGTGCTTGCTAATCGTTGAAGGTAGTGTTTTTCTTCTATTTTTGCGTTTAGGTAGGTTGCTATTTCGGTATAGTCTTTCACTCCAAAAAAGGCATCTACTTCTGTGATTTCTTCTTCAAGGGTTTCTTTATAGCGCTCTACTAAACAGCCAAATACGATTAGTGTGTTTATCTTTTTTTTGTTTTTTAGCTCGGCATATTCAAGAATTGTGTCGATTGATTCTTCTTTTGCGTCGCCTATGAATCCGCAAGTGTTGATTATTACGGTATCAAATTTTGTTTTAGAAGAATCAAAGGCTATTTCGTGTCCTTCGTTTCTTAATATGCCTGCTAAATGTTCGCTATCTACAAGGTTTTTTGAGCAACCAAGTGTGATGATGTTTATTTTCAAGATAGTGAGGTTTTTATAGTTTGATAACTACTCCAAGTTTTACGTTAAGTCTGCTTAGGTCTTCAGGGGTTTCTGATATATCTATTTCATCTTCTCCTGATTTGAATGTATTAACTTGCCCTCCTAGGTATTCTACTCCAAGGTTTATACCAATATGGTCTGAAATTATATAATCAGCTCCTATTTCTAATCCATAGCCTAAGCAATTTCCGCTGAAAATGTTTGAAACCTCTGTTTTGTCTGTTATTCTTGTGTTCATATATCCAAGAGTTGCTCTTGTCCAAAGGTCAATTTTTTCTGCTATTGTTGGTAATTGTGCTTTGAATGTAGGTCCTACATAGAAGATGTTAATGTCGTCTGAATATAGTTTTGATGTTTCTGATTCAAAACTATGAAAGCCCATAAGCATTGAGGCTTTTAATCCCGCTGCAAGGTAGTTTGTGAATTTATAATCGTAGTTAAATCCAAAATGAAGGCAATGTCTCATTCTATCTACATGCTCAGGATTATCTACTGTGTTGATTAGTTGAGAAGGGTGGCTGTCTGCAAGTCTGAAAGCATAGCCTGTGTTCATTGAAAATATGTGTTTGTCATATTTTTCTTGTGCTGATAGGGTTGTGCCTATGAATAGTATTGCTAATGCTAATATAAGTTTTTTCATGTCTTTTATTCTATGATTATTCAAATAAACTATCTACGAATGCTTTACGATTGAAGATTTGTAAGTCTTCCATTTGTTCTCCTAATCCTATGTAACGTACAGGGATTTTAAATTGTTCAGATATTCCTATAACGACTCCTCCTTTTGCTGTGCCGTCTAGTTTTGTTAAGGCTAAGGCATTTACATCTGTTGCTGCAGTAAATTGTCTTGCTTGTTCAATTGCGTTTTGTCCTGTTGAGGCATCAAGAACTAAAAGTACTTCATTTGGGGCAGTAGGAACTACTTTCTTCATGACATTACGAATTTTAGATAATTCGTCCATTAGTCCTTTTTTGTTGTGTAAACGTCCTGCTGTGTCAATGATTACGATGTCTGCTTTTTTTGCCACAGCTGATTGAAGTGTGTCGTATGCTACTGAAGCTGGGTCAGCACCCATTCCTTGTGTAACAATATCTACATCTACTCTTTCTGCCCAAATCTTTAGTTGGTCAACTGCTGCTGCACGGAATGTGTCAGATGCTCCAAGGATTACTTTTTTGCCTGCTTTTTTAAATTGATATGCGAGTTTACCTATTGTAGTTGTTTTTCCAACTCCATTAACTCCAACTACCATTATTACATATGGTACGTCTTGTGTTGGAATGTCAAAACTTTCTCTTTCTTCTGTTTCATTCTCATTTAGAAGAAACATTATTTCTTCTTTTAGGATAGTGTTAAGTTCTGATGTACCTAAATATTTGTCGCGAGCTACTCTTTTTTCTATTCTGTCAATTATTTTCAGTGTTGTTTCTACTCCAACATCTGATTCAATAAGTATTTGCTCAAGGTTGTCAAGGACTTCATCATCTACTTTTGATTTTCCAATTATTGCTTTGGAAATTTTACTAAAAACACTCTCTTTGGTTTTTGAAAGACCTGTGTCAAGAGTTTCTTTATTCTTTTTTGTAAAGAAAGAAAAAAATCCCATAAGATAAAAATGTGTTTATGAATTATACAAAAAGGGCGTTGTTATCTTCTCGCTTTGAGACAACAACTCCCTCTAACTAAAAATCAATAACCTAAAATAACTGTGGAAAATCCACATTAACTTAATGTCAAGTCTTATTTCTTCGCAAGATAATCTTTTACACTATCAGAAGGAACAATTTCTTCTTTGAAAGTGTAAGCACCTGTCTTTTCTGAACGAACTGTTCTGATTACTTTTGCAAAATCCTTACCAGATGAGGTTTTAAGGGTTGCAACTACTTTCTTTGCCATGTTCTTATACTCCTATTTTTTTATTTTATTTCTTTGTGTACGGTCATCCTTTTTAATATAGGATTGTATTTCTTTAATTCTAAACGCTCAGGAGTGTTCTTTTTTGATTTTGTTGTAACATAACGAGATGTTCCAGGCATTCCTGAAGCTTTGTGCTCTGTGCACTCAAGTATAACTTGTACTCTTACATCTTTGGTTTTCTTTGCCATCTTAATTCGTTTTTTTGGGTGTGCAAAATTACACACTTTTTTCTTCTTAACCTAATATTATATCAAAAAATTTATTCTTTTTCTGCAATTGCTTGTTTAACTCTCTCTATTCCAGAGATTTCATTAGTTAAATCGCCATAGTAAAATGCTCTATTGAATTTTGTTTTTGTGTAATCTCTTATAAAGCCATGTACACTTGTGTCGCCTTTTTCAAAGGAGTGAGAGATGTATGCTGAGTATCCATCTCTGCAATCTATTTTCATAGAAAGGAAGTAAATATTTCCATCTTCTCCTCTTATGACATCAAATTCATTAAAGCGTATTGATGAGTATTTTAGTATGTTTTGTCTAATTTCAAATAACTCTTTGTCTGTTGTCTTTGCACTTACACCTACTACTACATAGTCTTTACCTATATAATATGGATATGGAGATTTGCCATCTTCTTGCGCAAAAGAGCAAACAAAACTTATTGTTAATAAAATTAATGTAAAAATTCTTTTTCTCATACTTTAAAAATACGAACAATTGAGTTTGCAAAGATATAAAAAAAAATCAACTTACCTAAACTTTTGTTTATGAAAATCTCTCTAAAAGAAAAAAAACTCTTTCTTTGTTTTAATTTTTTAATTCTTTGATTTAATTTTCTCTTTCTTTGTTTTATTTTTTTAATTCTTTGTTTTATTTATCTTTTATAAAGATTGTTAGTTTGAATAAAAAGTTCTACCTTTGCACTTTCAAAGCTTATGGAAAGACAAACTACAATAAAAAACAAGATAACAATAAAGGGTAAAGGTCTTCATACAGGTAAACTTGTTGAAGTAAATATTTTACCTTCAACTGCTGATAGTGGTATTGTTTTTAAAAGGGTTGATTTAGGAGAAGAAGCGATTGTAAGAGCTGTTGCAGAGGATGTTACAGAGACTTCAAGAGGTACAACCATTGAAAACAAAGGAGCTAAAGTTGCTACTATAGAACACTTGATGGCAGCTTTGTATTCTCAGCAAATAGATAATGTTTTAATTGAAATAGACGGAGAGGAAGTTCCTATTCTTGACGGAAGCTCAAAGTATTGGTTACAAGCAATAGAAAATAGTGGAGTTCAAGAGTTGGATAAAGCAAGAGAGTATTATTGTCTTAAAGAGATGGTGACTTATGTTGATGAAGTAAATGACATTGAGTTAGTTGCTGTTCCATACGATGGCTTTAAAGTGGATTTGAATATAGATTTTTCTCCACGAATCATAGGAAGCCAACAAGCAAATTTAAAAGATTTGTCTGAGTTTAAAGAAGGATTTTCTAATTGTCGTACATTTGTTTTTCTTGATGAAATAGAGCAATTACTAAAACTTAATCTTATAAAAGGAGGTGATTTAGATAATGCTCTTATATTTGTAGATAAGGTTTTAGAAAAAGAACAATTAAATCATTTAGCAAATCTTTTTGGTAAGAATCCTGATGAAATAAAAGTAGAGAAGGGATTACTTAATAATGTAAAGCAGAATTTTGAAAATGAACCTGCACGTCACAAATTATTAGACTTTATAGGGGATATATCTCTTGTCGGAAAACCTTTGAAGGCTCGTTTTTTTGTAAGACGTCCAGGACATAAAGTAAATAATATATTAGCAAGAAAAATTAAGACAATCATGGAAGAAAATAAAGGAATACCAGTTTACGATCCAAACAAAGAACCTGTATATGATATAAAAGCAATAAAAGGATTATTGCCTCATAGATTCCCAATGTTACTTATAGATAAAGTAATAGAAATAGGAGAAGACTATGTAATAGGATTGAAAAATGTTACAGGTAATGAAGACTTCTTTAATGGTCACTTCCCAGAAGAACCTGTTATGCCTGGTGTATTAATAGTAGAAGCATTAGGACAAACAGGAGGAGTTTTAGCATTAAAGGATATAGAAGACCCAGAGAATTACAGCACTTATTTTATGAAATTTGAAGAAGTTAAATTCAGAAATAAAGTGGTTCCAGGTGATACTCTATTATTAAAGCTTACTCTTTCTGAACCAATAAGAAGAGGAATCGTAAAAATGAGAGGTGAAGCATACGTTGGCAATAAATTAGTTGTAGAAGCTCAACTAATGGCACAAGTAGCTAAAACTAAAAAATAAAAAAATGAACAACCAAATGTATTATGTTCATCCTAATGCAAAGATAGGCAAGAACGTAACAATAGAACCTTTTGCGGTTATATATGATGACGTAGAAATAGGTGATGATTGTTGGATAGGACCACACGTTACTATATTTCCAGGTGCAAGAATTGGTAAAAACTGTAAGATATTTCCTTCTGCAAGTATTTCGGCAATTCCTCAAGATTTGAAATTTGAAGGAGAATATACAACTGCAGAAATAGGAGATAACAACATAATTAGAGAATTTGTTACTATCAATAGAGGAACAAATGCTAATAAGCGTACAGTTATAGGAAATAACAATCTTATAATGGCTTATGCTCATATTGCACATGATTGTATTGTAGGAAATAATTGTATCTTAGCAAACTGTGCAACACTTGCAGGTCATGTTGAAGTAGATGATTTTGCAATCATTGGAGGACAAAGTGCAGTTCATCAATTCTGTCGCATAGGAAAACATGTTATTTTAAGTGGAGGTTCTTTAATAGATAAAGATATACCACCTTATGTAAAAGGAGGTAAATTCCCTGTTTCTTATTGCGGAGTGAACTCTGTTGGTTTAACAAGAAGAGGTTATTCAAAAGAAACAATCAATAACATACAAAGTATTTATAGAGTAGTATTCCAAAGTGGATTGACTTATACAAATGCTTTAGCAGAAATAAAACAACTTCCGCAATCTCCAGAAGGCGATGAAATAATAGCATTTATGGAAAAGGCAGAAAGAGGACTTATGAAAGGTTTTACTTCGGTTAGATAAGAAGATATATTTCAAAAAATAAAAGCGTCATAATTTTAAAAATTGTGACGCTTCTTTATTTTAGTTCTTAACACTTATTCTTTCCCAAATACAATTTGGAATTAATCTCCAAACAAAAACAACTAATCGGAATTTCCAATCAATTATTAATATTCTTTTCTTTCGCTTCAATCCCTTGATAATGCTTTTTGCAGCTTTCTCTTTTTTCATCATCAAAGGGTAGTGTTTTTCTTTATTAAGTAAATCTGTTTCTACAAATCCAGGGCGAATATCTGTAAATTTTATATTAGCTTTTCTTATTTTAGATAGCTGACAAAGAGATTGTATGTAGGTGTTTTGCATAGCCTTTGTAGCAGAATAAGCAGGAGAGACTCCAAGTCCTTTTGTGCCAGCAATAGATGAAATTACAGCAATATGTCCTTGCTTATTGTTGTTGCAAAACCAATTAAAAGCATAAGTAACTAAACGAATAAATCCTTCAGAATTTGTTTTGGCTATGTCAATCTCTACCTCAGAGGCTAAATCTACATTTTGAAAACCAATTCCTGATGCATGGAAATATAAATCCATTCCTCCTAAATCAAGAATTAACTTTTCTAATTTTGAAGCAGCATCTTCCTTTTTAACATCTAAATCAATTATTTTTACTCTATCTTCTCCAAATTTATCTTGAACGTTTTTTAAACGTTCAAGTCTCCTTGCTGCAATACCAACTGACCAACCTTCTTGTAGAAGTAATTTTGCTACTTCTTCTCCAATACCAGAGCTTGCTCCAATTATGATAGCTTTTTTCATACTAAAAAACTAGTAATCTGTTCTTGGTTGGATGATAGTTCCCCACTCTCTTTTTGTAAAAGTTTTTCCTACAAGTTTTATGTGTTCAATAGCATATCTTTCGTTAGGGTGTATTCCTATAATATCTACAACTCCATCATGTAATTTCAAAACGGTTTTGTTTAAGTTATAACCATTTTTTCTTTTCCATTGATGAGTAAACATTTCATCTTGTTTTGAAGCCTTGTAGTTAGGACAATCATATTCATGAACTTGAACACAGAATAATTCTTTCCATTTATTACCTGTGTAAGTCCAAATTCTAAAATAATTTAAGTTAGAGAAATCACGATAAACTGTCATGAAAGATATTTCATCTCCTCCATCTCCATCTAAATCTCCTTCATTAACTAAGAAATATACTCCTAAATCTCCATCTAATTTCAATGGAGTTAGTTCATCATTATCTGAAAAGATAGAAGTTGCTGTTTCATATAAGTTTTCTGAAAATCCATCTCCATCAAAATCTCCTCTAATGCTAAAACGAGAAGAATTGTTTTTGTTCCAAGTCCAAAGAGAAGGGTCTCTATTATCAATAATTACATCTGTCCAAGGCTTTACATCATCGTTTTGTGCAAAAACTTCAACTTGTCCTAAACAAATGAAAGCCAAAATAAGATAAAATGCTGTTTTTTTCATATTCTTAAATCTAAAATTATCTTTATTGTACATCTTCATAACGTAAGTTTTCAATAATATAGTTTTGTCTTTCAGGAGTATTTTTACCCATAAAGAAATCCAAAATAGAGCTTACACCAGATTCTTTATTCAAAATAATAGGGTCTAATCTCATATCTTTACCAATGAAATTACGAAACTCATCAGGTGATATTTCCCCTAACCCTTTAAAACGTGTAATCTCAACATCTCCTCTTAAAGTCTTTGTAGCTTCATCTCTTTCTTGTTCAGTATAGCAATATAATGTTTCTTTCTTATTTCTAACTCTGAACAAAGGAGTTTGAAGAATATAGATGTGTCCTGCTTTTACTAAATCAGGGAAAAACTTTAAAAAGAAAGTCATCAACAACATTCTAATGTGCATACCATCAACATCAGCATCGGTTGCAATTACAATGTTATTATATCTTAAGTTATCCATATCTTCATCAATATTCAAAGCATTATGAAGAAGATTGAATTCCTCATTCTTATAAACAACCTCTTTGCTATCTCCATAAGTGTTAAGAGGCTTTCCTCTTAAAGAAAAGACTGCTTGAGTATTAACATCTCTACTTTTAGTTATAGAACCAGAAGCTGAATCTCCCTCTGTGATAAATAGAGTGGATTCTAAACGTCTTGGGCCTTTACTATTGTAATGTATTCTACAATCTCTAAGTTTTCTATTAGTCAAGCTTACCTTCTTTGCACTTTCTTTTGCAAGTTTTTTTACATTTTGCATTCCCTTACGCTCTTTCTCATTGCGAATTATTTTTTGTAATAACAATTCTGCAACATCAGAGTTAATGTGCAAATAGTCATCAAGAGTGCTTTTTACAGCATCTAAAATAAATGTTCTAACAGCTTGACCTGAGCCATCAGGCATCATATTTGTAGAACCTAATTTAGTCTTTGTTTGAGATTCAAAAACAGGTTCATTAATTCTTAAACTAATAGAAGCAACCAATCCTGAACGAATGTCAGATGGGTCATAGTCTTTCTTAAAGAAATCTTTTAAAACCTTAACGACTGCTTCCCGGAAGGCAGATTGGTGAGTTCCTCCTTGAGTTGTGTGTTGTCCATTCACAAAAGAATAATGCTCTTCGGTGAATACCTTATCAGAATGAGTGAAAGCAAATTCAAAATTTCCTGCTGAAAGATGAATGATAGGGTAAAGAGATTCATTTTCTTGAAGGTTGTTGTTTAACAAATCAAACAAACCTTTTTTTGATTGAATCTTTTTGCCATTATAAATTAAAGAAAGACCTTTGTTGAGGTAGGCATAGTTCCAAACCATCTTCTCAACATATTCATCTAAATAGTTGTAATTACCAAAAATCTTTGGAGCATTATCAGGGATAAATTCAACGCAAGTACCATTCTTTTCTTCTGTATCTTGAATGTCATACTCTGTTGTAATAGTTCCACCAGAGAATTCAGCAGATTTTATTTTTCCATTTCTAACAGAAGAAATCTTAAAGTAAGAACTTAAAGCATTAACTGCCTTTGTTCCTACACCATTCATACCTACAGATTTTTGGAAAGTTTCTGAATCATACTTTGCTCCGGTATTCATTTTTGAAACACAATCTATGGTTTTCTCCAAAGGAATACCTCTACCATAATCTCTTACTCTTACCTTTTTTGTATGAAAATCAATATCTATTTCAATGATATTGCCATAACCTGCTACAAATTCATCAATAGAGTTATCAATAACCTCTTTTAGTAACACATAAATTCCGTCATCTGCAGAAGCTCCATCTCCAAGTTTACCAATATACATACCTGGACGAAGTCTTATATGTTCGTTCCAATCAAGAGATTTGATATTATCTTCGGTATAATTACTCTTATTTAATTCTTCGTTATTTATCATAAGTCTGCAAATTTACGAAAAAAAACAAAATAAACTTAATGATTGAGACGTCTTTCTCTTATAATTTGCAGTTGCTCTTCGGAAAAGAAGAGTTTTTTATCTGTTTTTTCTAAAAAAATTACTTCCTCAACATTTCTTTCTTCTGGATTGCAAGCAATAATATCTGAGGCTACCATTTCTCCTTTTTCATTCAAAATAGCATAACACCAATCACCTCCTTGATTGCGTAAAAGAGAGTATCCATCAATGCTTTCTGCCCAACGAAGAAATTCATCTCCTTTTAACCAATAAGAAAGCTCTTTTCCATTAGATTGAGTGATAGTTATAAGTTTTCTTTCTGCAGGTACAGCAAATAAAGTAATGCAAAAACAGAATAAAGTAAGTAATATAAAAATGTGTTTTTTCATAAAAGAATAATTTTTGGCAAAGGTAATAAAAATAAAGCAAAGAAAAACCTAAATTTTTCTTTGCTTTGAGAAAATAATTCTTTGTTTTAATAAATTATTTCTTTGAAAAAATTTATTTTTTCTTTGTTTTATTCCACAATTAACTTTCGTTTAACGCTACCTTTCACTGTGTTTATCTTTACTATGTAAGAACCCGAAGAGAAACCACTTGCATCAAATCCCGCATCAAAGTTATTTACATTTCTTTCCAAGACGAGTTTTCCAACTATATCATATACTTGAATACTCTTAATAGTATAATGACTCATCACCTTGAAATAATCCCTAGTAGGATTAGGGAAAAGATAACACATCTTCTCTAATTCCACTTCAGGTAAAGACTGCGTATTAGAAGGAATCATAATAATAGGCACCATATTGATATAAATATTTTGCCAAATAGTATAAGCAGGGTCATCATTAAATCTTATCCATTCTCCATTGCGTCTTAGGTGTTTTTCATCAGTGAAACTACACAAAGGAAATACATCATCAGGACCTAAAGTTTTTATATAATCCTGATATAAATAAACTGCATCATAGCAACTATAATGATTAGGATGAAAATCTTCTGAATACCATTCTCCTGTTATTGAATCTTTCCAATTATAATACAATTGAGGCCAAGGCATCATTCCTACGTAAATTGTATCATAATTAAGTCCGCATTCAATCGGTCCTCCGTGAGCAAAAATAGAATCTCTTAAACAAGGACTATAAACATTACATGTGTGATGCATTCTAAAATAACTAGGAGATGCATATTTAGGAACATCAAATGCTATTTTAAAACCATTTAAATTTGTAAGATTTGCATAATCTCTTTCGGGAAAATAATAAGTATTCCAATCTTCTCTGTTCCAATTTACAATAGAATCTAAACTTGGTCCTACATTAAAAGTATTGAATATTGTAGTAGAAATAGTATCAAAGTTGTCATCTAAAATACAAATATTTCTATAAGTATCAAGAGCTTCATAACCGACTTTCATTGCAACACCAACAATCACGTAATTATCATAAGGAATAGATGTTTGATCCAAATAATAATCTTGTGAAAATGCTTCTGCATAAATTTGATTATTATAAGAATTTGCACCAATTACATAACCCTCAATAATAGGAGCAGAAGGATTGCACCATAAATTATAGTATGGAGCATAATATTTCCATTGTTGATAAGTTTCTGAATAAGGTTGTGATTGTCCTGTTACACCCGGTATACGTGTTCTATGAGTATCACTTGTAGAAAAACAATTAGAAAAATATGTGGTGTCAAAAATATAAAGTAAATCGTATTGACTTGGATCTGGCGGTGGAATATGATGATATTGTGCTTTAAGGTTTAAGTTTGATATAGAAAATAATGTAAACACTAAAATTAAGACTATTTTTTTCATAGCTATTAAAGGATTTTTAAATTATACTACAAATATATACGAAAAAAGAGAATACTCCAAATTTTTCTTTGAAATATTCTCTTTTTTCTTTGTTTTAATAAATTATTTCTTTGAAAAAATTTATTTTTTCTTTGTTTTATTTTGTGATTAGGCAGACTGCGTATGCTGCAATGCCTTCGCTTTTGCCTACAAAGCCAAGTTTTTCGGTTGTTGTGGCTTTTATGGATATGTCTTCTGTGTCTATGCCTATGATTTCGGCTAAGCATTTTTGCATCTCTGGTATGTATTTTCCTATTTTGGGAGTTTGAAGACATATTGTTGAGTCTATGTTGTTTACCAAAAAGCCTTTTGCTTTTATTTTCTCAATAGTGTCTTTTAAAAGTTCTTTGGAGTCAATCCCTTTATAAGACATATTGTTATCAGGGTATTGGTAGCCAATATCTCTTAGGTTTGCAGCTCCAAGTAAAGAGTCAATAATTGCATGAATTAAGCAGTCTGCATCGGAATGTCCTACTGCTGAAAGTTCAGAAGGTATTTTTATTCCCCCTAAACAAAGATGTTCACCATTTTGTAGTTGGTGAACATCATATCCTATTCCTGTCTTAATTTTCATTTTATTTAGTATTCTTCTTTTCTAAAGCTTGTTGAGGGTCTTTTTGTTTGATTTGTTGTGTTTCTTTTTGAGAATTATTTTCAGAACTTTTTTGTTTGTCACTTTGTAAATCAAAACTTAAACCAACTCTTAAAGTATTCTTTAGTGGGTTGTTGTTTAGTTGTCCTGTTGCAATCAAGTAACTAATGTCTAATCCCATTACATTGTATTTTATACCAGCTCCAAGTGTAAGGTATTGTCTTGCACCTTTGTTTTTAGCTTCATAAAAATATCCAGCTCTTACTGCTAATACTTTGTTATACCAATATTCTGCTCCAAGTGAAAGAGAGATTTCTTGAATTTCTTCTTTGAATCCGTTTGGTGCATCATAGAATGATTGTATTACTCCTTGGAAAACTCCTACATTAGGGTCTAAACCAGCAAAAATATTTCCAATAGAGTCATAAACAGGTGGAGTAGGTACAAGTAGTTTGTTGAAGTCTAACATAAGTGAAATTTCATTGAATTGGTCAAATTGAGTAGTGTATCTACCTCCAAGTCTTAAGTTTGCAGGTAAGAATTCACTGTCCATATTATCTGAGTAAGAAATCTTTGAACCAAGGTTTGAAACTTGAGCTCCTAAAGCAAATTCTGTAGGGTGTACAGCCTTGATTGCTTTTTGGTAATAAACACCTAAGTCAGTAGCTCCTGCATTTGCAGCATGTGTTTGTGTTGTTCCTACATTTTGTCCTTGGGTAAGGTCAGAACGAATATATCTTCCTGTTAAAGAGATAGCCAAGTTGTTGTTAAGTTTCATTGTGTAGGCTAAATCAACTGCAAATTCATTAGGTTTATATGTTCCTGTTGCATAACCTTCTTGGTCAAAAAAGTCTATAGCTCCAAGTGAGAAATAAGTTAATGAAGCCCCTAAAGTACTTCTTTCATTTAATTTGTAATAACTTCCAAGATATAACAACTCAATATCAGAAACTATTTCTCTTAACCATGGAGAGTAAGTGAAAGAAACTCCTGCGTTTTTATCCATGAAAGCTAATTTTGCAGCATTCCAGTGAACAGAATTAGCATCAGGAGTACTTGCTACCCCAACATCTCCCATTGCTCCACTTCTTGCATCAGGTGCAATTATCAATAAAGGAACTCCTGTTGAGATTATTCTTGCTCCATCAGTTATTTTTCCAGATAGTTCATCTATAGCAAGATTGTTATTGTCTAATTGAGCAAAAACGCTGTTTCCAAATATTAGTATTGCTAATAATAAAAGAATCTTTTTCATCTTATTTTTCTATTTGTTTAAATATTTAAAGTTATAAAACGATCTTATTTGTGTTTTATTATTTGTTTCTATTAAAAATGATTATTTTTTGAGTTGGTGTTGTGATTTTGTCAGTTTGTGTTTTGATTTGCATTCTGCAAAAATACACACCATTTGAAAGCTTTTCTCCTCCAATAGTAGTTCCTTGCCAACTTATAGGACCTATGCTGTAAGAACCTATATATGGAGTAACATCTTCTGAGGCAATTAGTCTTCCGTCTTGATTATAAATAAATAATTGTGCTTCTTCTATTGTTGAAGGTTGATTGTGTTCTAATATAATTTGAGTTTCATAAGTAAATGGATTAGGATAATTTTTTAGTTTCATTATTTTTCCATTTTCAGATGAGTTTACAACAAATGTAATAGTGGCATCTGAAGAGAAATTAAAGATGTTCCAAACTTTTAGGCTTAATGTGTGTTCTCCGTCTGATAAATCATTAAATGGAAATGTGATAGTTCCTTTATTAGGGTTGTTTGCATCAACTTCAAAGTAATCATTAAGCACAAAAGTATTTGCAGCATTGTCTAATCTTGCCATAATATCATGACCTAATCCACTTCCAACTGTGTTGATTGCAATTTCATCTGATATAATAGCGAAAAGTTTTGGATTTTCATCTGTTATACCTCCATTAATAAAGTTAGTGTCATTGATGAATAATTGAATGTTTGGACGTGTTTCGGTTATTATTACAGTGGTGTCAATTCCTCCTATGATGAAATCATCGCAATATCCTGCAGCATCTGTTGTTGAGGTTTGTGCATAATAACTCAATTTACCTTTTCCAAAATTATAAGCAATGTCTTTTGGAATAGTTAGTGTGTAAGTGAATTTTCCATTTTCTACTTGTGTAGTGCCTTTGTGTAATATGTTTTTTTGTTGTTCAAATTCTATGTCTGTGTCTAAGCCTTCATTATCTAATGTGTAATAATTACTTGCTTTGTCTAAAAGGGTAATTTCTATTTTGCCATTGAAGTCTTGTATGACATTGTTATAATGGTCTGTGATTTCTCCTTCTATAATCATTTGAGAAAGGGCTTTTACTGTGTCTATGCTATTTTGTGATATTGCTCTATTGTTTATTTTTGTTGTGCGAATATTATATTCAGGTAGGTCTATTCTTAAGGCAGGGTCTCCAAATAATCCAAAGCTTCTTTCTTCTACTACAAGTGCAGTTGCATTTTTTGCTCTCATAAACATTTCCCCAAAGGTTAATCCTTTGTTGTTTTCTTTTATTACAGCAAATCTATGTATGTTTGTGTTGATTTCATTTCTTGAAGGTATCTTTCTTGAAGCAGAGATAAGGGCAATGCCTCCTCCATTAGAAGAGGATAAAATGAACTCTCCTGCAGATTGTTTGTCAGACATATCAAATCTTGTAAATTCACAAGTAGAGGTAATTACTATTGGTAATGAGTAATAGTTGTCCCAGCTTGTTATATCTGTAATTGTTATTAGTCTTTCACTTGAAAGGTGGTCTTCAGAACCATGTCCAACATAGTTAAATAATAGACAGCCTTTTTTCATTCTTTGATTAATTGCTTTAGATGCGTCTGGGTAAGTAGCTCCTGAAGAAGAGGAGTATTGTTTGTAGGCATCAGAATAAATCTTCTCTACATTGAGAATAGGGTTTGTTTCTTTGATTTCATAATATATAGTTTCTGCATTGTCAATGAAGTATCTTTCTCCCCAAGTGTCTGCATCATCTGCTGTAAGTGTTATGTTGTTTCTCCAACTGCCAAGCATGCCTTTTGATAAGTCTTCTTTAGAGATGTATCTTCTGCATTTTTCAAGAAAAATATTTGCTTCGCTTGCATTGTTTGCAGTTATTCTTCCTATGCCTATCATTAAGGTGTCATCAATTCTACCCCTTGAATAAGGAGAAAGGTATGCTATTACATCATCTGTTGTGTATGATGAACCTGCATCAATGATTGAGTTTAGAGATTGATAGGTTGGTATGAAATTATTGTTTAATCCTAAGATGTTTTTATTATCATAGGTGCCATCTCCAAATAAAAGAAGGTTTTTAGGTGCTTTTCCTTGTGATGAATACTTGTTGTAAAGCATTCTTGCTAGTTCTCTTATGGCAAGAAAGTCTTTTGTGCCTGATGAAAACTCATTATAAACTTGTGTAGTTGTTGCAACATTTACTGTGATTCCATCATAGATTCTATGTAATTGTGCAAGTGAGTCTGCTTGTTCTTTAAATTCTGGTGCTGTAACTATGATGAAATCTGTTGCTTGCCAAGAGTGAATGTTTTGATTTTCAATTTTACCTTTTAATATAGGAGTAGGGAAGGTGGTATTAGTGAATACATATATTGTTCTTAAGGTGTCATTTGGAATAATTAGTTTTAATTCGTTATTTTCATCTCTTTCAAAATCTGTTATTGAGCAAACATCATTTTGATTACTTACGTCCCATATATTAACATTGTCTGTTCTGATGTTTTCTATTATATAACGTGTGCTTTTATTTGTTTCAAGGCTTTTGTTTGAGTAGAATTTTAGTGCAGAGTTGTTGTGTCTTAATTTTTTAGTGTAATTGACCAATATAAAGTCTAATTTAGCTTTGTCAATATTGCTATTGCTATTGAATTGTAAAAGAAGAGTTGGGTATTCATTTGATATGCTTGTTTCAAATTCCTTTGTTGTCATTTGAGCAGCATAATCATTGTGTTTTGCTGCAATATTTATAGTACCTATGTTAGTGTTATTAAGTTTGCAAGTAAAGTTTACTGCTGAGGAACTTTCATTTGCTAAACTAATAGTTATCTTGCTTTGATGTTCTGAGGATAATCCCGGTAATGATAGAGGAAAAGAATTTTGATTAGACATGCTTGAAAAAGCCTCTCCTAACCAACATCTGCCTGAACCTAAAAGATTTACTAATTCTCTTTTATGTAAAAAGAAATCTTTACTGAATTTAGTTTCTTCTATGTTTTCAGTATTGATTTGATTTCTTGGAGATATTCTTTTCTTTGTGCCTTTTGAAGGGTCAAATGTGATGAAATAAGTTGCTAAATCAGAGTATGGGTGAGGGGAAAAATAGAAATTTTGATTTATTTGGTCATAATCATATTTCATTGTAGATTTTGCATAAAATAGAGCAAAACGTCCTTGAGGGTTTACAAAGATTGCTTTTTCTGTAAGGTCAGACTGTTTGTATAAACTATTAGTGTCACTTATTGCTCCCTCACAAGCACCAAATATTGATAGGTTTTCAAAATTTATTTCTTCTTCAGGAACTCCTAATGATATGAAATCATCGTATGTAAGTTTGTAAATATTATCTGTAGGTATATTAATGGTGTACCAATTACCAGAGGCTAAAACAGAAGAGTCGGGATAACTTATGTTTTGAGCTTGAGATAAATTTGTATTAACAAGCAAGAGTGTTATTACTAATAAGAAAAATCGCTTCATATATTTTATTTATGTATATACAACTTAATATAACATTTTTTTTGTGCATTTATTGTAATTTCTTTCTTTGTTTCAGTAAATTAAAACAAAGAATTAAAAAATTAAAACAAAGACTTATTTTTTTTAAACAAAGAATTGTTTTGAAATTTCTTGCAAAGATAAAAATACTGCCTGTAATAGTGAAACCAAAATTGTATTTTTGAGTATAATAATGTATGTTTAAGGGTATGGGAAATAAAAAAAAACTAAGAAACTTTCGCTATTTGCATTTTTTTTCGTAATATTGCCAACTCAAATTAGACTAAAACTATTAAAAAAACGAAGAATAATTTTAATAAATATGAAGAAAATAATATTGTCCTTTGTGGTATCTTTAGTGTTTGCTTGTTCTTTTGTACAAGCTCAAGATCCACATTTTTCACAATTCTATGCTAATCCTTTATATACTAACCCAGCTTTAGCAGGATCAGCTGTATGCCCAAGATTTTCTTTATCTTACAGAGATCAATGGCCAACTTTAGGGGCATTTAAAACATTCTCTGCAAGCTATGATCAGTATATAGATGCTCTTGCTGGAGGTATAGGAGTAACTGTTATGAGTGATATGCAAAGTGAATTCTATAGAACAAATGTTGCTTCTTTGATTTACTCTTTGCGATTGAAACTTTCAAGAGATGTTTTCCTTAATTTAGCAGCTCAAGCAAGTGTTACAAATAGAAGTTTAGATTGGGATCAATTATCTTTCCCTGATATGATTGACCCAAGATATGGTTTTATTTATTCAACAATGGCTGCTCGTCCAGAGCAACTTTCTCACACATTTCTTGATTTTGGAGCAGCATTTGTGTTATATGGAGAAAATTGGTATGTAGGAGGTGCTGCAAATAACTTAACAAGACCTAATGATGGTTTTATTTCTTACAATAGAATACCTATGCGCTTTACTGCAAATGGAGGAATAAGACTTAACTTAAGTAGAGATAAAAGAAGAACAAATGATTTGTTTGGACAACCTATTATATCACCAAACGTAGTTTATAGCTATCAAGGTGGCTTCCAAATGTTGAATTATGGAATGTATTTAGATTGGAGTCCATTCATTGTTGGTACTTGGTATAGACAATCAATAGGATTTGATAATTCAGATGCATTAATATTACTTTTCGGAATCCAATATGAAAAGCTTAAAATTGGATATAGCTACGATATAACAGTATCACAATTATCTAATGCATCAGGTGGAGCTCATGAAATTACGTTAGGAATGCAACTTCCTTGTCCAGAAAAACGTAAAAAGATGCAAGCAATTAAGTGTCCATCATTTTAATTAGTATTAATTTAGAAACAAATATAAAATTTAAGATATGAATAAGGTATTAATTAGTAAAGTTGTCCTTTGTTTTGGAATTATTGTTTTGTTTGCTAATTGTAAAGGAGCAGATCAATCTGCAACAACAGGTTGGAATTACAATGATTCAGCATGGGGAGGTTTTGAATCAGCACCTGGTTATGACCAAATGACACCTCCAGGAATGGTATTTATAGAAGGTGGTTCATTTGTTATGGGACAAACTACTGACAACGTAAGATATGAATGGCACAATCAACCAAAGAGAGTTACAGTTTCTTCATTCTATATGGATGAATGTGAGGTAACAAATCAAGACTATAGAGAATATCTTTATTGGTTGAATAGAGTATATGGAAATGATTATCCAGAGGTTTATCAAAGAGCATTACCAGATACATTAGTTTGGCGTTCAAAATTAAGCTACAATGAACCAATGGTAGATTATTATTTCCGTCATTCTTCTTGGGCAGATTACCCTGTTGTAGGAGTAAGTTGGTTGCAAGCTAATGAATATTGCTCATGGAGAACAGACAGAGTTAATGAAAAGATATTGATAGATGCAGGTATATTAGAATTTGACCCTGACCAATCAGGAGAAAATGTATTCACAACAGATGCTTACTATGCAGGACAATATGAAGGCTATGTTTTAGAAGATTTACCTGACTTAGATCCAAATTCTTCTGGTACAAGAAAAGTTAAAATGGAAGATGGATTGTTGTTACCACGTTTCAGACTTCCAACTGAAGCAGAATGGGAATTTGCAGCTCTATCTTTAGTAGGAAATACAGTAGAAGAAAGAATAGTTGAAAGAAGAATATATCCATGGAATGGACATATAGTAAGAACTGCTGAAAAGAAATACTATGGTCAAATGATGGCAAACTTCAAACGTAGTAGAGGTGATGCTATGGGAGTTGCAAGTGCATTAAATGACCACTGGGAATATACAGCGCCAGTTATGTTCTACTTCCCTAATGACTATGGTTTATACAATATGGCAGGAAATGTTGCTGAATGGGTAATGGACGTATATAGAGTTAGTACAGGTGTAGATTCAAAAGGAATCAACCCTTATAGAGGTAACGTATATATGACAAAAGTTACAGATTCAGATGGAATGATAGCTGAAAAAGACTCATTAGGAAGAATATCTTATAGAGCTGTTACTGTTGAAGAAAATATAAACAGAATGAACTATCGTCAATCTGATAACATTAACTACTTAGATGGAGATTTAGCTTCACAACTTGCAGATGCTTGGAAAGTAGAATCTGATGGAGAAGAAGTTGAAGCATCATCTGACTCTGAAGAAGGAGAGGAAGTAGTAAAAGAAACAAGCAAAATGTATGCTTACGAAGTATCTTCAATGGTTGATGATAAATCAAGAGTAGTAAAAGGTGGTTCTTGGAAAGATAGAGCATTCTATTTAAGTCCTGGACAAAGAAGATTCTTAGATCAAGCTCAAAGTACAGATTGGATAGGATTCCGTTGTGCAATGGACAGAATGGGAACAAGAGAATTATAAATATTATTCTGAATAGAAGTATTTGATTCATTAAATATAGAGAAATCCCTTCCTTTCTGAGGAAAGGGATTTCTTTTTTCTCTTAAAAACAAATTATGATACTTAAAAAGATAGAAGATATATTAAAACACTTTAAAGAAAAGAGCTTCTCTCCTGTATATTTAATAACAGGGGAGGAGAATTATTATATAGACCTTTTAGTATCAAAGTTTGAAGAAGAAGTCTTAGATGAAATGGAAAGAGACTTCAATATTACTACTCTTTATGGCATTGAAACAGATTCAAAAGAGATTTGCTCTTTTGCAAAACAATATCCAATGATGTCAGAAAAGAGATTAGTTATAGTAAAGGAATTTCAACAGCTTAACAAAAAAGAATTAGTTCCCTTAAGTGTTTATATTGAGAAACCTTTGCAATCTACAATCTTAATTCTTGCAAATAAAAACAAAACTATAGATAAAAAGTTTTTAGATAAAGTAAATAAGAGTGGGGTCGTATTTGAGAGCAGTAAACTTTATGATAACAAGGTAATTCCTTGGATAAATGATTATGTAAAACAAATAGGCTTTCAAATAGAAAGTTCTGCTACAAATTTGATTTTTGAATATCTTGGTAATAATCTGCAAAAGATATCTAATGAAATCAATAAAATGTTGATTAATTTACCACCAGCAAGTGTTATAAAACTTGAAAATGTAGCTAATCACATAGGAGTAAATAAGGATTATAATGTCTTTGAGCTACAAAATGCTATAGGTAGATTACAACATGATAAGATAAACAAAATAGTAAAATATCTTTTGTCAAATACAGATGAGAATCCAATACAGAAGATTCTTCCAAATCTGTTTTCTTATTTTACGAAATTAGCATTAGTTTCTCAGTTAAAAGAAAAATCAGATGCTGCTGTAGCGTCTGCTGTTGGAGTTTCTCCATATTTTGCAAAAGATTATCTTTATGCAATACAAGTGTTTCAATTAGAGAAAATTTATCAAAATTTAGAACTAATAAAAGAATACGATTTAAAAACAAAAGGATTAGGCTCAAATTTTGATAATAGTGAATTATTTAAAGAATTGATATATAAATTAACACATTAAAATAAAAATAATAATGAAAAAAGTACTATTCTTGCTATTTATTACAATTACAACATTAGTTTCTGCACAAACAGGTTCAATTAGAGGATTTGTTTATGACAAACAAACAGGGGAGCCAATGATGCTAACTAATGTTATGTTGGAAAATACTATGATAGGAACAACAACAGATGTTAATGGGTACTTTGTTTTGTCAAAAGTAAAAGTTGGTAACTACAATGTGAAAGTAACATCACTTGGTTATGAAACAGAAATTCTTCCAATCAAGGTAGAAAAAAATAAAGTACATGCTTTAAAAATAGATTTATCGCCTTCTGCAACAGAGTTAGAAGCAATAGAGATTAGAGGTGTACAAGAAATTGCAAGAACAGAAAGTCAAGTGTCAATAGAAAAAATCACTTCACAAGATATACAACAAATGCCTTCCATAGGAGGACAAGCAGATTTAGCACAATATATACAAGTACTTCCGGGAGTAGTTTTCTCAGGTGACCAAGGTGGACAATTATATATAAGAGGAGGTTCAGCCATTCAAAACAAAGTGTTATTAGATGGAATGGTAGTTTACAATCCTTTTCACTCTATAGGTTTGTTTTCAGTATTTGAAACAGACATCATAAGAAGTGCTGATATTTATACAGGAGGTTTCTCTGCACAATATGGTGGAAGAATTTCTTCTGTGATGGATATCACTACAAAAGATGGAAATAAGAAACACTTTTCAGGAAAGCTTTCTGCTTCTACTTTTGGGGCTAATCTATTGTTAGAAGGTCCAATAGTTGATAAATCAACATATAATCTTTCATATATATTATCAGCAAAGAACTCTTATCTTTCTAAAACCTCTACTTCAATATATTCTTATATGAATAAAGAATTACCATACGATTACTTAGACTTATATGGTAAACTAACCTTATCAACAGACAATGGAAGTAAGATAAATTTCTTTGGATTAAACTTTACAGACAAGGTAAATCAATATGAAGCAATAGCAAATTTTGATTGGACAAATAGAGCCTTTGGAACAAATTTCCTTTTAATACCAGGAACTTCTTCAGCCTTAGTAGAAGGAGTTATAGCATATTCAGATTACACTATGAATATGCAAGAAACTACTACAAACCAAAATCAAATGAGTAATATAGGTGGCTTCAATGTAGGAATGTCTGTCACAAATTTCTTTGGAGATGATAGATTGAAATATGGTATGGAAATGGAAGGCAACACTACAAAGACAGCCTATAAAATGAATGATACAACAACAGATTATTCTACAGAAATAGGTCTATATGCTATTTACAAGCTAATGTATAAAAGCATACTTGTAGAGCCAAGTCTTAGATTGAGTTACTATGCTTCATTAGGAGATGCTTTCTTGGAACCACGCTTATCAGCAAAATGGAATGTATGTGATAAATTTAGATTCAAATTAGCAACAGGCCTTTATTCTCAAACCTTTATTGATACAAAGAGTGATAGGGATATAGTAAATCTTTTCACAGGCTATTTGACAGTAGGTCCAGACTTAAATATAGTTAATACATTCCAAGGAGAGCCAATCAATTCTTATGTACAAACATCTAAACACTATATATTTGGAGCAGAATACGATATATTAAGAAATCTTAATCTTAATGTAGAGTTATATTACAAGACAATGGATAACTTAGTATCTGCAAACAGAGATAGACTTTATGCAGATGATTTAGAACATGAAGATAAACCTGGTTATATGAAAAAAGAATATACAGTAGAATCAGGTAAAGCATACGGAGCTGATTTCTCATTAAAATACGATGATGGTAGATTATATATTTGGACTATCTATTCATTAGGTAAAGTAGAAAGGGTAGGAGAAGTACACACCTATGCGCCACACTATGATAGAAGACATAATGTTAATGTTTTAATCAACTATCAAATGGGAAAAAGTCGTGACTTTGAATTAAGTTTGCGTTGGAACTATGGAAGTGGATTCCCTTATTCACCAACAGCCTCAATGGTTGAAATACTTAATTTTTCAAATGGAATAAACTCTGATTTTATTTCTCAAAATGGAACACTTACAACAATCTATGGAGATTTAAACTCAAAAAGATTACCAAATTATCATAGATTAGACCTATCTGCAAAGAAAAGATTTGAAATAGGCAAACGCTCAATCTTAGAAATCAATTTCAGCTTAACAAACGTATATAACAGAAATAATCTATTCTATTGGAATCGTATAACATCACAAAGAGTGGATCAACTACCTATAATGCCATCACTTGGAGTAACTTATACATTTTAACAAATAAAAATGAAACAAACTTCCAATAATAGAAAACTCTCAGCATATATTGCGATTATTTTCTCCATGATATTTTGGGGAATAAGCTTTGTATGGACCAAAGAACTCCTTAATGCAAACTTCCCGGTATTTCTTATACTAACAATAAGACTTGCAATATCTTCATTGTTGATGTTTGTTACTTTTTCATTATTACATAAATTAGAAAAAATACAAAAAGCAGACATATCAAAATTCCTTCTATTAGCATTCTTTGAACCATTCCTTTATTTTATAGGAGAGAATTTTAGCATGCAATATGTAGATGCAAGTTTTGCAGCAATTATGATAGCACTTCTTCCAATAGTAAACCCATTAGCATTGTATGTCTTCAATAAAGAAAAAATAGGTTGGAACCTACTTGTAGGAGTAGTAGTTTCTATCATAGGAATAACAATAATGAGTATAAACCCTAATGGACAAATACAAATCTCATGGCAAGGAGTCTTATTACTTTTATTAGCAGTCTTTGCAGGAGCAGGATATTCAGTAATACTTTGCAAACTCATCAATAAATACTCACCAATAACAATAACAACCTATCAAAATATCATAGGAATACTATATTTCCTACCATGCTTATTGATTTTTGACATAGAAAAACTTACTTCAATAAACTTTACAACAACCTCTATTTTGAGTTTAATACTCTTAGCAGTATTTTGTTCCTCAGGAGCATTTATGCTATACTCCTATGGAGCAAAAGTAATCTCAGTAATCAAAGTAAGCGTATTTACAAACGCAATACCAGTAGTAACAATAATAGCAGCAGTAATCTTAGGACAAGAAGCATTTACACTACCTAAAATCTTAGGAATAGTAATAGTTGTAATTGGATTACTATTTAGTCAATTTGGTTTTAATAAAAAGAAAAAGATATGAAAGTAAACGTAGGATTGATACAGATGACTTGTCAAAAAGACAAACAATCTAATATAGAAAAGACAATAGAAAAGATAAGAGAATGTGCAGCAAAAGGAGCTAATATAATATGCTTACAAGAACTATTTGCATCATTATATTTTTGTGATGTAGAAGACTACGAAAACTTTAAATTAGCAGAAGAAATACCAGGAACAACAACAGAAAGATTATCAGCCTTAGCAAAAGAATTAGGAGTAGTAATCATAGCCTCTTTATTTGAAAAACGCATGAAAGGACTATACCATAACACAGTAGCAGTTCTTGATGCAGATGGAGAATACTTAGGAAAATACAGAAAAATGCACATACCTGATGACCCAGGATATTATGAAAAATTCTATTTCACACCAGGGGACTTAGGATATAAAGTATTCAACACAAAATTTGGTAACATAGGAGTTTTAATCTGTTGGGACCAATGGTATCCAGAAGCAAGTAGAATAACAGCCCTAAAAGGAGCAGACATATTATTCTATCCAACAGCAATAGGTTGGGATATAAGTCAAGATGAAGCTACAAATACAGAACAATATAATGCTTGGCAAACAATACAACGCTCTCATGCAATAGCAAATGGAGTACACACAGTATCTGTAAATAGAGTAGGACAAGAAGGTAATATGCAATTCTGGGGAGGAAGCTTTGTATCTAATCCATTTGGAACACTATTACATAAATCCTCTCACACAGAAGAAGACATAGCAGTAATAGAAATAGAAACAGAGAAAACAGACCATTATAGAATACATTGGCCTTATTTAAGAGATAGAAGAATAGACTCTTATTCAGAAATAACAAAACGTTGCATAGATTAAAAAGAAATAAATATATGAAAACACCAAAAGACTTAGGATTTATCTTTCCAGCAGAGTGGGAAAAACACGAAAGCACATGGTTGAGTTATCCTCATAATGAAAACTCATGGCCAGATAAAATAGAAACAATATTTCCATCATACAATCAATTTATTGCAGAACTATCAAAAGGAGAAAAAGTAAATATAAATATACAAGACCAAAAAACTCAAGATCTTGTAACAGCTCAACTACAAGAAATAGGCACAAAAATGGAGAATATATTCTTTCACCATTTTAGAACAAATGATGCTTGGTGTAGAGACCATGGTCCAGCATTTGTATTAAAAGCCAATCAAAAAGCAATAGTTAATTGGGATTACAACGCATGGGGAGGAAAATATCCATGTGATTTAGACAATCAAATACCAATGCAAATAGCCAATTATTTAGGTCTTGAAGTCTTTCACCCACACATTATAATGGAAGGAGGCTCAATAGACGTAAATGGAAAAGGCACACTAGTAACTACAACAGCATGTCTATTAAATCCAAATAGAAACCTTAACCTTTCACAAGCAGAAATAGAAGAAAAACTTTGCAACTACTACAATGTAGAAAATGTAATATGGTTAGGAGATGGCATAGAAGGAGATGACACAGATGGACATGTTGATGACATAACAAGATTTGTAAACTATGACACAGTAATAACAGCCATAGAAAAAAATAAAAACGACGAAAACTATCAACCCCTACAAGATAACCTAAAACTCCTTTCAAAAGCACGATTAGAAAGTGGAAAACAACTAAACATAGTAGAATTACCAATGCCAGAAGCAGTAATATGGGAAGACCAAAGACTACCAGCCTCTTATGCAAACTTCTACATAGCAAACAATGCAGTAATAGTACCATTGTATAAATGCCCACAAGACCAAGAAGCAATGGACATATTAAGCAAACTATTTACAGATAGAAAAGTAGTAGGAATAGACTCAACAGATATAATATGGGGATTAGGAAGTTTCCACTGTTTATCACAACAAGAACCATTATTATAAAACAAAAGTCATGAAAAAAATAATAAGCATACTAATAGCGATAATAATAAGCAATATCACTTTAGCACAATCAGTTTACACCCTTGCAGTAGATATAAAATACGACTCAGTCTTTTCATTAGATGGAAGATACTATGCAGTCAAACAATCAGGCAAATGGGGAGTAGTAAAAGATCGCCAAGAAATATTACCATGTATCTATCAAGGAATAGATGCATTAGGAGATGGAGTCATATCAGTAATCAATAATGATAAAATAGGATTTGTAGATACATTAGGCAACACACTCATAGAACCGACCTATGTAATAGAAAAACAAACCTATAGAGAAGACAAATCTCAAATTAACCTCTTTGACAATGGAGCAAGCCTAGTAGAAGTAGAAGGAGAATACAAACTAATAAACAAACAAAACAAACAATTAATACCACAAGAATACGAAATAATATCAAGAATAGGAGATGCAATATCCATAAAAAAAGATGGCAAATACGGAATTAGCAACTCCAAAGGAGAAATAATAATCTATCCACAATACCTTGATATATCAGTTTTAGTAGAAGGCAAAGTGTACTCCTTCAAACAAATCTCTACCTCAGGAATGCCAGTATTTGGATTAATAAATGGCAAAGGAGAAATCATCTGTCCAGCAATCTATGCAGACTTTGGAATATACAATGGTAAAGAAGCTACCTACATAAAAGCCTACACAGAAGAAGGACAACAAGCCTTATTAAACGAAGAAGGAAAACTAGTACTACCAGCAAGCTATCAAGTATGCCTACCAACAAAACTACCAAACTATTATCACATAAGCCAAAACCTAGAACAAGGAATAATAAGATCAGACAGTGTAATCTGTGTGCCACCAAGCTATGAAAGAATAGAAATGATGGTAACCAACGACACATTCTTTCTGGCATACAAAGAAAATCGCACAATTATCTACAACACAAAACAAGAAAAACTAGCAGAAATAGAAGGTAACATACTAGACATAGTAAGCAATAAAAAAGGAGAAACCTACTTTGTAATAGAAAACTTCTTCTCTTATGGAATACAAAATAGCAAAGGACAATGGCTAATAGAACCAATATACGATGAAATCCTCTCAATAATATCCGACAATATCTGCTTTAGAAAAGGCAATACATGGGGAGTAGTAAACATAAACAACCAAACAATAATAGACTTCAAATACAAAGAAGCAAAACTCTCACCATCAAAGAAATACTTTGTCTTATATGACGGTAAAAAAGATTCAAAACTCCTTAATGACAAAGGAGAAATCTTCACTTTCCCAAAAGTAGAATCCATAATGTTAGCAGCAGACTATGTAGAATTCAAAGACAAGAAAATAAGAAAAAGACTATATTCTACAGGAAAATATAAACCAGAAGAAATGCTAAACATTAAGAAATCAGCCAATGGAATACTAACAGTAAAAACCACACAAGGTTGGAGCTTTGTATCAGAAGAAACCAACAAACCATTAACAGATAAATACTATAAAGCAGCAGGCATCTTCCATAAAGACATAATATTAGTATTAGACAACAACCAAATAAAAATGCTAAACAATAAAATGCAGGAAGAAGGAGTTTTGATATCAGAAGCAATAGACAATACAGAATTACAATTAAACTACATAGGATTAGCAGCCTATATGGGAGCCAATCACTATATCATAAAAAGTAAAAACAAATACGGAGTAATAAACATAAAACAATAAAATATGAAAAGAACAATAAAACAAACAGCCCTATTCATACTATCAATAATAATAGGACTAACAACAATAGCACAAGACTATCGTTCATTTCCTATGGATAAAATAAACTTCAACTCAACAGGAGTTTATTACACACTACCAAAAACAGAAATCATCTTTAAAGTAAAAGTAGAAAAAATACAAGAAAACAAAGGAGTGTTTGCAGACTATGCCTATCTAATAGGAGCAAAAAATATCATAATCAATGATGCAGTAAAATATAAAATAAAAGACATAGAAATTACTACACGACCAATAGGAGATAGTGAAAACATCTATTTTCTTAACACAAAAAACAATGTACAAATAAACAAAACAAAAGAAGGAGCCCTATTATCAATAGGAGAGGTAAATAAAGAAAGAAAAGAAGGCTGTCATCATAAAGGACATAAAGCCCCAATGCCTCCAAAAGAAATAAAAGAAGCCACACAATGTCCAGAAATATTTGAACAAAAACTCCTAATGCAAGGACAATTAGATGCAATGCCTAACCTTTCAGCAGCTAAAGCAGTAGAAAAAATAGAAGATCTAAGAGAAAAACAATTAGATGTACTATCAGGCAATATAGATGGAACATATATGAACAACACAGTAGAATATATGTACAAACAATTAGACCAAATGATAAATGGATATGTAGCATTATTCACAGGAGAAGCCACAAGTCAAGAATTAGAATACACCTTTACCCTTACACCAGAAAAGCCACTAATAGTAGAAGAAGACCTATTATTAGGTGTCTTTAAATTCTCAGAAGAAGAAGGAGTAATGAATTTAAACCACAGCAGTTCAGCACCAATAGTAGCAGTAAAAATACACTCATTAAACACAACTAAAGAATACGAAAAAATAGAAGAACAAAAAAAGAAAGACGAAAACCTACAAAAACTAATAGCTAAAAAAGGAGTAGGTCTATACTATAGAATACCAGAAATGGTAGAATTAAGCATAGAATTTGATGGAAAACGCTACTTTAAAGCCACACAACTAACTCAATATGGAGTAGTATCATATATGCTAGACTCTCCAAAGAAAATAAGCTTTAAACCACAAACAGGAGCTTTAGAAAGAGTAGAATAACTCCCGCAAATAAAAAGAAAAGGTTTGAAACAAAAGGTTTTCAAGCCTTTTTTTATTTAGAATAATTTTTTTTTGCAAAAAAACAAAAATTTCAGAAAGTTTACAGAATTGACCTTTATTTTTGTGAAAAAAATAACTAATTTTGCAAGCCGAAAAAAATAATAGTAAAAATCAATGAAAAAATATCTTTTAATCATTTCATTATTAATCTCTTCAGTAAGCCTTTTTGCACAAGACTTATTTTCAAGTAATATGCTTACTTATCGCATAATAAATTTACAAGACAACTATGTAGAGGTTAAAAAACAAGAACCAGAATTCAATAATGCTAATGTTCAAACCTTAGAAATACCCTCTACAGTTACTTATAATGATGTAGAATACACAGTAACTAAAATAGCAGACTATGGATTCCAAAACTCAAATGAATTAAAAATAGTAAAAATACCAAACACAGTAACCACAATAGGAGTAAATGCCTTTCAAAGCTGTGCAATGTTAGAAGAAGTGGACTTAGGAACAGGAGTTAGCTCAATAGGAGCCTATGCCTTTCAAGGTTGCCATAGATTACACTCAATACTACTACCAGCAGGAATAACAACTATTGAAAACTATACCTTTGAAAATTGCCATGGATTAAATGAAATCATTATACCAGCAGGAGTAACATCAATAGGAGATTATGCTTTTCATAATGTGCATTCAATAGAAGTAATATTCTTAGGAAGCGGAAATGTAACAATTTCCACTAATGCCTTCACAAACTGTAATAACGTACATATAATATTTATGAATCCAGAACTCCTAACAATTAATGACACAGATGGAGATGGAAATTCAAATGTATCAATCTTTGGAAACAATGCAAGAATACATGCACCATGTGGATGTGCAAATGCTTATTATGTATCAACAAATAATGGAACAGTAATAGATGAAACAGACTGTGTAAGAACAACAAGACAAAGTGGATTATTCTGTTTACCAGAAACATGGGTAGGATATGACTCTTGGAGTTCAAAAACAGCTTATGAAACAGCTTCAAATAAAGAAGCATGGTTAGAAACAAATGGATACCCTAACTTTATGCCAAGAAATCCAAATCATCCATTCTATATAAGAAAAAATCACATAGTAAGATTAACACACAAACGACATATATATCCATTCAACTCAATAAATGAAGGAGTATTAAGAATAGAAGTAGGCGGAGAATTAATAGAAAGAGATACACTTATAGTAGATGATGGTTGGAGACCAGATGTAACTATAACAGGAGGAGAAAATAACTCACATGCTACAGGAGCAGATTTAGTTTATATGAATGAAAACTTAGGAGGAGAAATAGAAATAGTAGCACCCGCACAAAAAGGGAAATGGAACTTCATAGGAGCACCACTAAATGGTTATGACCTATGGGCAGTGAAGATAGGACCAGGAGGAAAAGACGTAACAATAGTAGAATTTGAATATGGAAATGGATTATGGTCTAATAACTACTCTACAATAGACAGTGTAATACAAGCAGGAGAAGGATTTCTCGCATGGCCTTTCTATGATGGAGGAGTAGTATTCTCAACAAAAAGAGACTATGGAGAGCAAACAACCTATATTCAACCAATTATAATGGAAGCAGACTTTGGATTAAACCATCAAGATGTAGTACTTACAAAAACAATAACTACCACACAAGGAGATAATATAGGAAATTGGATGGCACTTTCTAATCCATATCCAGCAAAACTATGTGTAAAAGACTTTTTGACAGAAAATAATAATTCCCCACAATCAATACAAGGAGATGGAATATATGTACATAACTCAACTGATAATAGCTTTAGCTTTGTAACAAAAGAAGCAGGCTATGACTTAGGAGTATGTCAAGGATTCTTTGTAAACTTTTCAACACCAGGAACTAAAACAATAAATTTTAGAAAAAATCAACTGCACGAATATAATGAACCACAACATCAAAAAACTACAAGCATCTCACAAAAAGAATATATAAAACTATCACTATTTGAAGGAGAAAAAGAAACAGAACTATTATTAGCCCACAATCAAGAAGCAGAACAAGGATATGACATCTATGATGCAAACAAACTATTCTCTATGGAAAAAATCACAGAACCTTATTTTCTTACAGACGGAATAGCCCTAGTAAAAGAAGAAATAAAAGAATTGCCTTACTATGCAACAATGAATGTTCGTACTTATAAAGACACTGTGATGAGTTTTGTTATGAAGGAGATTCCAAGTGAATTGAAAGTCTTTCTTATTGATGGCGAGGAAATGATAGATATGTCAGCAGGAAGTACTTATACTACTGAGTTTTTCAAAGGAGAGAATAATGATAGATTCAAATTATTTGTAAGAAAAGCAGATGCTTTAGATTTAGATGGTCAATCAAATATAAGTATCACAAATTGCAATCGTTTAATTAATATTCAATCAAAAGAAGATAATCTTCAAATAGAAGTATATAACGCCTTAGGACAAAAAGTCTATGAAACAAAAGACTATAACTTTACCCTAAATAACCTTTCAGTAGGAGCTTATATAGTGAAGGCATTTAATAACATAAAGAGTCAATCATCAAAAGTTATAATTAAATAGCTTTAGAAAGATAAATTAAACATTCGATATTAAGGCTGAACAAATTAAAGTTCGGCCTTTTTTGTTTTATATTTTGAATTATGATATTTTCATCAAGATTTAGAGAAATGAAACTTTATTTTCAAATCGGTTTTTCTTTGTGAAAATCTGTTTTTCTCTTTAAGAAAATGAATTATCTCTTTAAGAAAACGGATTGTCTCTTTGAAAAACTGACGCGATTCTTTGAAAAAGGCTCAGTACCACGCAGTGGTATTTGAATACCACAAAGAGAAAATGGAATACCACAGCGTGGTACTGAATGGAATTCGTTGAAAAATGAAAAGGGATTCTTGTATTCCTTATTCTTTTAATAGATTTTTATAGAGCTTTAAAAGTTCTTTTTCTTGTGAGAGCCAGTTGTATTTTTCTTTTGCACTTATGTATGCTTTATTTGACATTTCTTGAGCTAAGGACTTATTGTTTATGATAGTTTTTATGGCTTGTGAGGTTTCTTCTATGTTTAATGGGTTTACTACTATTCCACATTTTTCGTTTTCTATGACTTCTTTGCAAAAGATTACCTCTTGTGAGGATATGGTTGGTAGTCCTTCTATCATGTATTCTAATTGCTTGATTGGAATAGAGAGTGTGTGATTTGGTGCTTTATGTAGTAAGGCTAATCCAAGTGTGGATTTATCATATACTTTTTCTTTTACTTGTGTGCTTTCTACATAGCCTAGGTATTCTACGTTTTCCCATTCTTTTAGTGATTGCATTTCTTTTAAGTAGTCTTCTGAGTCAAAGGGCCCTGCAAGTAAGAGTTTTATTCCTGCTTTATGACAAGAGAGTATCATTTCTTTTACTCCTCTTATGGGGGTAAGCCCTCCTACATAACAGGCTACAGGGGGTGTGATTTCAGTATGGTTTATAGGTGTTGTGTTTAGATTTGCTATTGGATAGTTCTTCACTGTTATGGCTTCTACTCTTTGGTAGTTTATGAATTTATCTCTAATATTATCTGTTGCACATACTACTGCACTCATTTGTTTTGCACTTGTGGTTTCTATTCTTTGTGCTATTTTAAAGAGAAGGCTTCTAAAAATGCTTGGTATGTAATCTCTTTGTAGCATTAGTGCAGGAAAGTCTTCATGGGAATCAAATATTAGGTGTGCATTAGTGCTTAGTGTTCTTGCTTCTATTAATAAGTCTGGGTCATGATAGTGATATAGGTCTGCATTTAGTTCTTTGGCTTTTTTTATTACTGCTTTTGAGGTGAATAATAGTCTTTTTATTCTGTTTGTTTGCTTTCCTACATCGTAGATTTTGATTCCGTTTTTTTCTTCATCTCCTTTTCCGTCTGCTACTATAAGGCTTACTTCATAGCCTGCTTTTTTTAGGCTTAAGCATTCTTTATGAAATATTCTTGTGTCGTATCTTTGATGTACGGAGGTGATGTGAACTATCTTTTTCATCTTAGTCTTCTATTATTACTCCACTTCCAAGACATAGTTTTGCATCAGGGGAATAAACAACTCCAAATTGTCCTGCTGCTATTCCTTGTATTTTTTCTTCGGATTCTATTCTATAAATGTCGTTTATCTTTTTTAGTTTGGCTTTTGTAAAGTCGGGTGTATGACGTATTTTAAACAATATGTCTTTTTCGTCTGTGAAATCTCCCCAAATATCTTCTGTTATGTATTGAAAGGCTGATAGGTTTATGGTTTTCCCATATTGAGTTTGTGGGTCATAGCCTTGTGATACATATAATACGTTTTCATTTACGTCTTTTTTTACTACAAACCAAGGCCCTCCTCCAAGTCCTAAGCCTTTTCTTTGTCCTATTGTGTGAAACCAAAAGCCTTTGTGAGTTCCAAGGATTTTGCCTGTTTCTAATTCTACTATCTTTCCTTCTTTTTCTCCAAGGTATCGGCGAATAAAGTCATTGTAGTTTATCTTTCCAAGAAAGCAAATGCCTTGTGAGTCTTTTCTTTCTGCTGATGGTAGTTTTACCTCTCTTGCTTTTTCTCTTACTTCGCTTTTTAGCATATCTCCAATAGGGAACATTAGTTTGCTTACTTGTAAATAGTTTATTTGTCCAAGGAAGTAAGTTTGGTCTTTTACATGGTCTTTTGCTGTTGAAAGAAAGACTTTATCGTTTATTTCGGTTGTTGTACAATAGTGACCTGTTGCTATTTTATCAAAGCAATGTCCCCATTTTCTTTCAAAGGCTCCAAATTTTATTAGTTTATTACACATCATATCTGGGTTAGGAGTAAGTCCTCTTCTTACTGATTCTATTGTGTAACTTACTACGCTTTCCCAATATTCTTCTTGTAGGGAAACTATTTCAAATTTACAACCATATTTCTTGGCTATGTAAGAGGTGATTTCTATATCTTCTTCTGATGGACAATCTATGTAGCCATCTTTGTCTTCCATTCCAATTTTGATGTAAAAGATTGTAGGGTCATAACCCATTTCTTTTAAGCGTACAACACTTACACTGCTATCTACGCCTCCTGATACTAATGCTGCTATTTCCATAATTGGCAAAATTACTATTTTTTTTCCTAACTTTGCATATTGTTTATTTATTATAAAGATTATAGTTATGAAGTATTTTGTTCATGAGACTGCGGTTGTAGATGAAAACTGCATAATTGAGGAGGGTGTTAAGATATGGCATTTTTCTCATATAATGTCTGATTGTAAGATAGGTAAGAATTGTAATATAGGACAAAATGTTGTAATTTCTCCTAATGTGGAATTGGGTGAGAATTGCAAGATTCAAAATAATGTTTCTTTATATACAGGTGTAATTTGTGAAGATGATGTGTTTTTAGGACCTTCTTGTGTGTTTACAAATGTTATAAATCCTCGTTCAGCTGTTAATAGAAAGAGTGAATATAAAAGAACTATTATTAAAAAAGGTGCTTCAATAGGTGCAAATGCTACAATAGTTTGTGGTCATGATATAGGAAGATATGCTTTTATTGGAGCGGGTGCTGTGGTTACAAAAACTATTGATGATTATGCTTTAGTGGTTGGAAATCCTGCAAGACAAATGGGTTGGGTTAGTGAATATGGGCATAGATTACACTTTGATGATAAGGGAATTGCTATTTGTCCTGAAACAAAACAAGAGTATAAACTTGAAAACAATAGGGTAGAAAGAATAAAGTAAAGGATTTTTTTTCTACCTTTGCAAGATATATTATAAGTTTATAAAAATTATGAAGAATTTTGGAATTATAGGTGTTGGAGGTTACATTGCACCAAGACACCTTAGAGCAATAAAAGAGACTGGAAATAACTTAGTTGTAGCTTTAGATAAAAGTGATTCAGTAGGTATAATGGATAGTTATTTTCCTCAATGTTCTTTTTATACAGAATACGAAAGATTTGATAGATTTGTAGAAAAGATAAAGCATACTGAAGATAAATTGGATTATGTTACTGTTTGTACACCTAACTATCTTCATGATTCTCATATAAGATTTGGTTTAAGAGCAGGAGCTGATGTAATTTGTGAAAAGCCTCTTGTGTTAAATCCATGGAATATTGATGCTCTTTCTAAAATGGAAGAACAAACAGGGAAGAAAGTATTTAATATTTTGCAACTTCGTCTTCACCCTGCTATCATTGAATGGAAAAATATGATAGATAATGGACCTAAGGATAAGGTTTATGATGTTGATTTAACTTATATCACTTCTCGTGGATTGTGGTACTACACCTCATGGAAGGGAGATTCAAGCAAATCAGGTGGAGTAGCAACTAATATTGGAGTTCACTTCTATGATATGCTTTCTTGGATTTTTGGAAATATTCAAGAAAATATTGTTCACATATATGAACATGATAGAGCTGCAGGATTCTTGAGATTTGAAAGAGCAAGAGTTAGATATTTTATGTCAATAAATAGTGATACTCTTCCAAAACAAGCTGTTGAACAAGGAAAGAGAACTTATAGAAAAATGGAAATGGATGGAAAAGAAATAGAGTTCTCTGATGGCTTTACAGAATTGCATACAGAAAGTTATAAAAAGATATTAGCAGGCGAAGGATTTGGATTAGACCAAGCTTATCAAAGTATAAAAATAGTACATGATATAAGAAATACACGTCCATTAGGATTGAAAGGAGATTATCACCCATTGGCTGCTTTACCTTTGGCAACACACCCTTTTTATAGATAATGATAGAACTTGTTTGTGCAGACAAATTCATTCAAGAATTTGAGCGATTACATAAATTGAAAGTACACAAAATACCATTGGATTACTTCAATGGTAGGCGTGTACTTCTTTTAATGTGTAAGTGTGGAAGAAGTTGGATATCTCTACCACACTGCTCAGAGGCTTATGTACAAACAGATTTAAAAAGCTATAAAGAACAAGCATTATTTCGCTTTGTTGAAACCCAAGATGGCAATCTTTTATGCACTAAAAACATTCATTGGGAGATAAGAGATACAAGAGCATATTCTTCAAATGTCTATGCAGATAAGTTGAATTTTAAAATAGACCTTCAAGACAATTTGATGAGTATGTTTACTTCCAATGTGAGAAGAAAAATCCGCAAATCACAGTCTTTAGGAATAGAAATTAGGACCTCAGGAAAGAAACTTATCAATGATTTTTATGCAGTCTATTCAAGAAGAATGTTTGAATTAGGAAGTCCTTTTTCGGGTAAAGACTATATAAAGAAACTCCTAAAAACAAAGACAGGAAAAGTCTTTGTGGCTTATCATAATAATAAAGCAATAGGAGCTGCTACTTTAGTGAGAAGAGGAGATGATGCTTTTGAAAATGGATTCTTCGCAACCTATCAAAAGTATAATCATCTTTACACCTCTTATGCCTTACATTATGCAATGATGCAATATTGCATAGAAGAAAAAGCAAGCTCTTATTATCTTGGAAGAAGCACAAGACAATCCTCTGTTCACGAATATAAAAGACACTTTAAACCTAAGGAAATACAGCTCTATTGGAATTACTCACACCCTAAGAAGAATATAAGAGACATAAAATTGTTTAAGAAACTTTGGAGGCTAATTCCATTTAATTTATCCAAAGAATTAGGAAAATATTTCTTTGAAAGAATTTATTAAATGAAAGAGTTATTAAAACAAATCAAAGAAAGAGTAAAAGGAGAGTTAATATTAGATGAAACAAGGCTGATATTATACTCCACAGATGCTTCTGCATATAGAGAAAAGCCTTTAGCAGTATTTATTCCTGAAGAAGACTATTATCAAGACATAAAATTACTATTAGATTTTTGTAAAAAGCATTCTACTTTTCTTATTCCAAGAGCAGCAGGTACATCACTTGCAGGACAAGTAGTAGGAAATGGAATTGTGGTTGATGTAAGCAAGAATCTAAATAAGATATTAGAAGTAAATCAAGAAGAAAAGTGGGTTAGAGTTCAAGCAGGAGTAGTCCTACAACAATTAAACAACTATTTAAAACCTTATAACCTTTTCTTTGGACCAGAAACCTCTACTGCAAATCGTTGTTGCATAGGAGGAATGGTAGGAAATAACTCTTGTGGACTTCATTCCTTAGTATATGGCTCTACAAGGGAGCATTTATTAGAAGCAAATGTAATATTATCTGATGGAAAACAGGTTGTATTAAAACAATATAGCCAAGAAGAATTTAATCTTAAAGCTCAGCAAAAGGATTTAGAGGGAGAGATTTATAGATATATCAAAGAGACTTATTCTTCTTTAGAACTAAAACAAGAAATAGAAGAGAACTTTCCTGAAAAAACAGTTAGCAGAAGAAATAATGGATATGCTTTAGACTCGCTTATAGAAAGCAAAAATCCAAATCTTGCAAAGCTTTTTGCAGGTAGTGAAGGAACACTCGGCTTTGCAACAGAGTTTAAGTTAAATCTATTGCCACTACCACCTAAGCACAAAGCAGTAATCTGTGTTCACTTCTCTGAACTCTTTGATAGCTTTAGAGGAAACTTAATAGCTCTTGAGCATTCTCCTATGGCAGTTGAGTTAATGGATAATAATATAATAGAGGCTGCATATAGAAATCCTGCTCAAAAGCAAAATACTTTCTTTATTCAAGGAAAGCCACAAGCAATACTTATAATAGAATTTGCAGAAGAAAGCAAGGAAAAATTAGAGGCTAAATTACAAGAGGCTATTGAACATTTCAAGAAATCTTCTTCAGCATACGCCTGTCCAATAATATATGGAGCAGACATTAGTAAGGTTTGGGAATTAAGAAAAGCAGGACTTGGACTTTTAACCAATGTAGCAGGGGATTATAAACCTGTTTCTGTGATAGAAGATACAGCAGTAGCTCCAGAAAGATTGCCAGAATATTTAAGAGAATTTGCAGAAATTCTTTCAAAGCATAATCTTAAATGTGTCTATCATGCACATATAGCAACAGGGGAATTGCATCTTAGACCTATTCTTAATCTTAAAGACAAAAAAGATGTAGAACTTTTTCATACTATAAGTAAAGAAGTTGCTCTTTTAGTAAAAAAACATAGAGGTTCATTAAGTGGAGAGCATGGAGATGGAAGATTAAGAGGAGAGTGGATACCTTTAATGTATGGAGAAAGGATATATGAATTAATGAGATCTATGAAGAAAGTGTGGGATGCTGATAATGTCTTTAACAAAGGAAAAATCATAGATACTCCAAAGATGAACACATCTTTGAGATATGAAAATATCAATCCACCTCAAATAAATACATACTATTCTTTTGAATCACAAAAAGGCTTTCTTTGTGCAATAGAACAATGTAATGGTTCTGCAGATTGCAGAAAGTCATTAGAATTTGGTGGAAAGATGTGTCCAACATTTCAGGTTTCACATAATGAATGGGATACTCCAAGAGCAAGAGCAAATATATTAAGAGAGAAATTATCTTTTTCAAATCAAGAAAACCCTTTTGCATCTAAAGAAATCAAAAGCATATTAGATAACTGTTTAATGTGTAAAGCATGTAAGAGTGAGTGTCCTTCAAATGTTGATATAGCAAAACTTAAAAGTGAATTTTTACAACACTATTACGATGCAACACATGCTCCATTTAATATCTTGATGATAAATTCACTTCCGAAGATTCAAAAATGTTTTTCTTCTATTCCATTTGTTTATAATTGGACTGTGAGAAATCATTTCACATCTTCTATTATCAAAAGCTTAATGGGTTTTGCACAAGAAAGAACTTTGCCAACTATAAAGGCTATAAATTTTGAAAAACAACTCAAAAACTATAATCCAAATAAGGAAATAAAGAAAGTATATCTTTTTATAGATGAATTTTCAGCACTTCAAGATAGTCACGTTACAGAAGTGGCAATTAAACTCTTTACTCAATTGGGATATAAAATAGAAATAGCACCTATAAAAGAGAGTGGAAGAATTGCAATCAGTAAAGGATTGGTGAGGAAAGCTAAAAAGATTGCTCAAAACAATGTAAACAAACTAAAAGGTATTATAAGTAAAAACTCTCCTATGATAGGAATTGAGCCTTCAAGTCTTTTAAGCTTTAGAGATGAATATCCCTCATTAGTAAGTGAAGATATATCGGAATTAAATAAGCATATCTATCTTTTTGATGAATTTATTGCAAAAGAAATAGACAATAATAATATAATAAAAGAGCAATTCACAGACACGGAAGAAAAGATTCTCCTTCATGGACACTGTCAGCAAAAAGCAATAATAGGAGGGGAGTATATGATTAAGATGTTATCTCTTCCAAAAAACTACAATGTAGATTATATTCCAAGTGGTTGTTGTGGTATGGCTGGTAGTTATGGATATGAAAAGAAGAATTATCAAATGAGTAAGCAAATTGCAGATTTGGTACTTACAAAAGCGATAAATCAAGCAGAGGAAACAACAATTATATCAGCGCCGGGGACAAGTTGTAGAGAACAAATAAAGCATTTTACAAAACGAATTGCACTTCACCCTATTGAAATAATGTATAACGCTTTAAAAACAAAATAATATGAATCGTCTTTATCATAAAATGTTAAAATTTATAGATAGTTTTATGTCTAAAAGATATATCCCAGCATGGCTTATATCTCTAATAGATTCTTTTATAATAATTCTCTCTATAATCATATCAGGGGTTTTGCTTTCCTTAAAGGAGACGTGGTTTAATTTCCCTTATGACCTCTATTCTATAAGATTTATATTCATAAGTTTATTTAGCATAATAATATTCTTGCACATATTTCGCATAAACAAAAGTGTAATACGTTATTCTTCATTCAGTGATATGTTGAGAATACTTTTAGCAATCCTAATTCCAACAACACTTCTTTTGATTGTAAATTCGGTTTATAAAGTAGTAAATCACATAGATTATGTACCTAAAGAATTGATATTAGTAAATGCTTGCATAAGTTTTATAGGCTTATTTATGTTTAGAATGTTTGTTCGTTGGTTGTTTGAAAAGGCTTATAAATCTGGAATTAATACTAATCTTAATACTCAAGTTGTAATATTTGGAGCAGGTCGTACAGGAACTGCTACTGCAAATACTCTAATTAGTGGAACAAGAAAATATTACATTAAAGGCTTTATTGATGATGATCCAAACTTACAAGGAAAAACAATCTTCGGACAAAAAATCTATGGTAGAGATAAACAAGAATATGTAATAAAGTACAAAGACATAGACCAATTAATTATTGCAACAAATAGAATAAGTATAGAACGTAAAAATGAAATTTTTGAACTATGTCATGCTAATAATGTAAAGGTGCTTACTGTTCCTCCAATTAAAACTTGGACAGAAGGTAAACTACAACCAAATCAAATTACAGAAATACAGATTGAAGATCTTTTAGGTAGAGAAGAAATAAATATCAATAGAGAAATAATCTCACAAGAGATGCAAAACAAAACTATACTTATCACAGGAGCAGCAGGAAGTATAGGAAGTGAGATTGTAAGACAACTTTCTCTTTATTCAACTCGTCTTATACTTTTAGACCAAGCTGAAACACCTCTTTATCACATAGAAAATGAAATCACAAACAGATATCCACATATAGAAAAACATATAGAGATAGCAGATGTTAGAGATAAAAAACGCTTAAAAGACATATTCCAAAAATATAATATAGAGATAGTCTTTCATGCTGCTGCATATAAACATGTACCTATGATGGAAAGAGCTCCATACGAGGCTGCAAGTGTAAATATCATGGGAACAAAGAATGTGGCTGACCTTTCTTTGGAATTTAATGTTGAGAAATTCATAATGATTTCAACAGACAAAGCTGTAAATCCAACAAATGTAATGGGTGCTACAAAAAGATATGCTGAAATCTATATAAAACAATTAGACTCTCAAAAGAGGGGAAATACTAAATTTATAACTACAAGATTTGGAAATGTACTTGGTTCTAATGGTTCTGTTATTCCTTTGTTTAGACAACAAATTCTAAAAGGTGGACCTTTGACAGTCACTCATAAAGATATCACTCGTTACTTTATGACAATACCTGAAGCAAGTAGATTAGTGTTAGAAGCAGCTACTATGGGACAAGGTGGAGAAATATTCTTGTTTGATATGGGTAAACCCGTAAAGATATTAGACCTTGCTGAAAGAATGATAAAACTCTCTGGCTTTAAACCATACGAAGATATAGATATAGCATTCACAGGTTTAAGAAGTGGAGAAAAATTATATGAAGAACTTCTTTGTGAAACAGAAAACACACTTCCAACCTATCATAAAAAGATATTCAAAGCTAAACATCAAGAAATAGACCTTGAATTAGTAAGAGTCTCTATTGAGCAAATGCAAGAAATTCTTAAAGAAAATAGCAAAGAACAAGACTTTAATATAGTATCTAATATAAAGCAATTAGTAAAGACTTATAAGAGCAATAATAGTATTTACGAACAACTTGACAAAACTAATGAAGAATAAAACCTTGCTTATAATAGGAAATCCTAAAAGCATACATACACAGCGTTTAAGCCAATTTTTCACAGAAAAGTATGAAGTAAAACTATTGGAAGAAGGAATAGATTTTGGGATTAAAAACTTCTTCAAAGCCCTAAAAAGTCTTAAAGAAATAATCTCTAAAACTAAAGCTGATGTACTTGTTTTATATCAGCTCAATCTAACTGCATTCATTGCTGTTTTATCCAATAAAAAATATAAAATACCAGTATTTTCCATAGGAATAGGCAGTGATATATTAGTAATGCCTAAAAGAGGATTTCTATATAAGGCAATGTTGAAATATATATTAAAAAACTCACAAGCCTATAATGCAGGAAGTCCTTACCTTTTAGAACAAATGCAAAAATATTGCCCAAAAGGAAAAGAAATCATACTTGCAAACTTAGGAATAGAGCCAATAAAAGCAGTAGAAAAACAAAAGATAATATATTCTAATAGACTGCATTCTCCATTATATAGAATAGATGAGGTTATTAAAGCCTTTGCAAAATTTGTTTCAAAACCACAATATTCCGATTGGCAATTAGTGATAGCAGCCACAGGGAAAGAAAAAGAATTTCAGCAATTAGCAGAAAACCTTTGTGTGAAAGACAAAATAAAATTCGTAGGTTGGCTATCACAAAAAGAGAATGCAGAATACTATGCAAAAAGTAAGATATATATATCCATACCAACCTCAGACTCTTTCCCAATAAGTCTTATGGAAGCAATGAGTGCAGAATGTTTATGTATAATATCAGACCTTCCGTCATATAAAGGATTGATGAAACACAAAGAAAACTCACTTATAGTCTCAAATGAAGAAATCTTAAAAGCAGATTATATAGAACAAGTCTTGGAATTAGATAAAAAAGAGATTTTACTAAGAAATAAGGCTTTTGTAGAAGACTATGCAAATATAGAATTTAATAAACAAAAATTTAATTTAATTATACAAAACTTAGTCTCAGTCGAATAAAACAAAGAATTAAAAAATTAAAACAAAGAAAGAAAAAAATAAAACAAAGAATTAATTTATTTTTTCTTTGAAAAAAATTTGGTTGATTGAATGAAAAAGATGTATCTTTGCAGTCCGAAAGATAGTAAGAAAAAAATAAAAAAGAAATAAGATGAAAAAGATTTTAACTTTATTAGTAGTAGCAACAATGTCGCTTTCAGCATTTGCCCAATTACAACCACCAACAAAAGAAATCAATTGGTTTGGTAATGCAGGATATGATGATGCAGGAGAAGCAGAAGAAGGTACAGGAATTAGAAGAGAAAAGAATAATACTGATGTTCCTGTAGCACCGGCAACATTATTGTTATTAGGCTTAGGTGGAGCTGCTGTTGGAACGAAAGTTCTACGCAACACAAAGAAATAATCTTTAAATAGATAGAAATAATAAAATCTCATTACTTAAAGTAGTGAGGTTTTGTTTTTTTATTTTATATTAAACTTATAGATTTACGTCTTTAATATCTACAAGATTATTTACTATTGCATAAATGGTAAGTCCTGCAGAGGAATGTATGTTTAATTTTTTAGCAATATTTCTTCTATGAGTTGTAACAGTGTTTACAGAAATAAATAATTTCTCTGCAATTGCCTTGTTGGTTAATCCTTTTACCACACAAATTATAACATCTTTCTCTCTATCGCTTAAAATAATGTCTTCTTCAGAAGTCTTTTTTGTTATCAAAGAAGGGTTTTCTTTGTATTTATTTTCTAATTTCTTTATTTCCTCTAAGAATAATTGTGTTTCTAATTTGCTGTGACAGATTAAGTCCTCTTCTAAAAGGAAGATGTTGTATAAAACAGAGTTTATTAAATAGTTATTAGTATCGCTTTTGAAGTATTTTATGATTAGTTTTTTAAGTTCAGAAAGCTTTTGGTCTAATGGTCTGCGATGAAGAGCTGTAATATCATTTGTGTAATTTCCTATATCTTCTACTTCGCCTCTTATTAATTTTTCAACGTATGGAAATATCTCTTTTTCTTCTATTTTTAAGTGTTTTTGTACTTCAATGCAGTATTCATCATAGAATTTAAGAATTAGTCCTGCAATTTCATTAGCTGGGAATATTCCTATGGCTTCTATGAGATGTCTTCTTATGGAAGGAAGTAAAAAGTCTAAATAATAGGAGTGGGATTGGCGTAAATAATCACATAAAGTCTGTAAAGAAATGTCGTTTAAGTGCCAAATATTCTCTCCATTATTCTTTGTAAAGTTAATTATTGCTAAAAAAGTATTGCAATCTATCGAATTTTCTTCACAAATTTCTTCAATATTTTTTTCTCCAAATCCCAGAGTGATTTTAAAGCGTGAAATGACATTAAGTAATTGATAATCCGAACATATCATTTCAAATAACTTATCTTCCTTTGTGTAAAATTTCATTTTAAACTCCTCCTTATACTTTGCAAATGTACAAAAAAATCCAAAAATATTTGGTGGGAAACAAAAAAGGTTATATCTTTGCACTCGCAAAATCGCTGATGGTGCCATAGCTCAGTTGGTAGAGCAAAGGACTGAAAATCCTTGTGTCCCCGGTTCGATTCCTGGTGGCACCACAAAAAAAGAAAAGACTGAAAGATTTCCTCTCTCAGTCTTTTTTCGTTTTATATGTTTCTTTCTTTTTATTCTAAATAATCTGTGATATTTCTTGATTTGTTATTGTCTAATATTTTTGAGTAAGAAATATTTTCTGGTGTTATTATCTTGAATGTATATTGCTTTTTATTAGGGTTAGTTAATTTGTCTGCTCTAACATAAGGATTCAATATTTTAAAATATTTGTAAGGACAATTTAGATGTTTTGCAAATGCAGGCATATCTGTTATTGTAGAGTCTATTGTTACTGTTTCGTATGGTAATGGTTGATAACAGTCTTTTATTCTTACATAGAATCCGTATTGTTGTGGGTTTTCTAATAGGATTTTATATGCTAATATTCTATAAACATAGCGTGAGGTTTCTGTGTTAAGGCTTAATCCCCAATAGTCATTGCAGTCTTGTTTTGTCATTTGTCTTTTAAGTCCTCCTTCTCCACAATTGTATGCTGCACATGCAAGTGGCCAATTACCTAAACGATTATAAGAGGCTGTTAAATATTTTACTGCTGCTTGTGTTGCTTTTCTTAAATCATATCTTTCGTCCCATTCTTCTGTTACTACAAGTCCATATTCTTTTGCTGTTTTTGCCATAAATTGCCAAAATCCTGCTGCTTTTGCTGGAGATATAACATCGGATAATGCACTTTCTGCTACTGCAAGGTATTTCAAGTCATCATGTCCTCCAAATTCTTTTAGGTAATGTTCTATTTCTGGCATAAATCTATAACTTCTTTTTAGTATCAAGAATGTAGAATTGTGTTGATACATCATTGAGGTGAGTTCTCTGTCTAAGGCTTCTCTTACAAATATATTGTCTAAGGGTACTTCTTCTCCACAAAAACTTAATTCTTGTGGGATAGGTGCTGAAAAATGTTGTAAATGTTGTCTTATAGATGTTTTATATATTTCTTCTTCATCAGGTTTGCTTTTAGCCATTGTGAAAAAGTTTAGACTAATTGCACATGTGCTAAGTATTATTGCACAAATACTTAATATGAGAGTGTAATTATTTTTCTTCATTTGCGTTATTATTTTTGAATGGCAAAGATACAATAAAAATAAAGTAGTAGTGAAATTTTTATTACCTTTGCGAACTAAAATATTATGTTATGAGAGTTAAAAAGTTATTTGTATTTCTATTTTTTACACTTTTTGTTTGTGGCTTATATGCACAAGTTTTGTCGCCTTCAGCAAAAAAAGATATTATTTCTCAATACAATAAGCATATCAAAACTATTTCTTCTATAAGTAGTGAGAATTTTGATATGATGAAGGTTTATAAGTATCAATTGGAGCAGGCTGAAGAGTTTTTGAAAAAACAAAAAGTAAATAATTTTGATAATGATATTTATGCAAAGAGTTTAGAATTAAAGACTATTGTCGCTCAAAATAATGAAATAGTTGAATTTATGATTCCAAGAATGAGTGATTGGTATTATAAGAGGGCTGTTTTTGCTAATTTGAATAACAAAACTCAAGAGGCTTATGAATATTTGTTAAAGAGTGTTGAGGCTGATTCTTTAAATGTAATGGCAAATTATGAGTTGGCAAAGATTAATTTAGATTCTTTACAAGTAAGTAAAGCAAGTGATAGATTGATAAGTGTTCTTCAAGATAAATCTATTAGTGAAGAAGAAAGTATGTTGTGTAAAAATCTTTTGGTTTTTACATACGATAAGAATCTTATTACTTCTTTAGCCTTTATAAAAGAAGGTAAGTTTTCTGATGCAGAAGATATTTTGTTGCAATTGCAATCTTATTGTAAGAAAGATCCTTTAAATATATGTAAGTCTAATGTTATAGATAAGAATATTTCTATATGTAAAAACGGAATTTATCAAGATCATATAAAGGTATCAAAACTTGCTGTTGATAAGCAAAAAAATAAAGTGGCAGGTGATTTCTTGGTTAATACTTATGATTATTTCCAAAGAAATAGAGGAGAAATAAGTGATACTTCTGATTTTGATGATATGGTAAAAATCGTTGTAGATAGTTATCTTTCTGCTGCAAGAGGAATGGTAGATGCTAAAAATAATGAGGCAAGAGTGGATTTAATCCATAAGGCTAAAGAATTGGCTTCTATGTTGGGTGGTGATTATGAAAGTGGGGTATTGAAACAGATTGCTATGATGCAAGGTACAACTAATACATCTGACCCTGTTTTAGATTCTTTAGAAAATGCTGCTCCTAATACAGGTTATGCTGATAAGTATCCGGAGTTTGTAAAAGATACAACTACTAATGTTGAAAAAGAAATCAAAGAAATTGAAGATAAGTTTGTTTATGTAAAGGTTAATAGTCATGCAAAGGCTGTTGAGTTTTTAGAACAAACTAATGAATTACCAAATATTAAGTCTAAGTCTAAATTATCTGAAGATAATATTGCTGCAATAAGAGAGGTGACTGCAAAAAGAATGAATAAGGCTGAATATGCTATATTCCAAGATGATGTTCAAACTGCAGATAGTTTAGTTGCAATTACAGAAACATTGCTTGCAAAATATAAGATGAAAGATGATAGTGTTGTTGTTAAGATAATGAATAATTATTTGAGAGCAATAGATCAAAGAGTTTGTCAAAAGAAACAAGAAGAGGTTGATGTAATGGTGCATAATATATTGGATTGTATTAGAAAGAATGATTTTTATTTGGCAGAAGAATACATAAATATAGGAATGCAGATAAAGGGTAGTAGTGAATGTAGATTGAATAAACAAAGATTAAGAGCTTTAAAACGTCAAATAGAACAGCCTTTAGAGTATGTTAAAAAGAAAGAAATAGTTGCTGAATTATTGGAGCAAGGCGATACTACAAGATATTTAAAAGAATATGCTGCTTTGGAGAATTTCTATATTCTTCATAACTTGAGAGAAATGAGTGTTCAACATAAGCCTATAAAAGATGTTATCTATGAATTTGGAAGTGACCAATTAGCTATTAATACTATTGAGAGCTTAATAAAATATAGACAATATGAACAAGGTGTTGAAGCATTAGCTGCTTTAAAAGAGTTCGGATATAAAGCACGTCATACAAAAAAGATACAAAAGCAATTAGGAAAGATGATGTCTTTGGAAGAAACAAAGAGAAATGATAAAATTGCTCAATCAAATAGATTGATTGATAAGTATGGAGAGGATAAGTGGTTTAAGACTCTTATTAAAAGCTACAATAAGAATTTAATAAAATGGAATAAATATCATAAAGGAGAATAGAGATGATAACTTGTGATGATGCTATAATAGAAAAAATGGTTGTGCATAGGGTGGGTAATAAAACAAATAATGAACCCTTGAAAATTTCCCCTGCACCTTTTATGATTCATGGAGAAATTGGAGCAATATTATTAAAGTACTTTACTTCAAATTTTAAATCTCCTCAAACCTATCATCTTTTTTCGGAAGTAAATCTTGAAAATAATTTGGTGTTTCAATGTGTTAAGGAAATATTTCGCGATATAAATGAGCTGTATGCTCAAAGCGTTAAAATGGCGCAATATCTTTATGAGGTAAGTGAACACCCTAATATTAAATCAGGAGAATTATATATCACATATCTTAGTCAATGTTTTATAGATGGAGAAGTGGTAGATGCTGTTGGTATTTTTAAATCAGAGAATAAAGAAACTTATTTAAAGGTTTTTCCAAAAGGAGATGGCTTTGAAATAGAAAGCGAAAATGGAATTAATATAAATAAGTTAGATAAAGGCTGTATTATTTTTAATAAAGAAGCAGAACAAGGTTATGTTGCAACGGTTGTAGATGTTTCTAATAGGGGAGGAGAAGCTGCTTATTGGACAGATGGTTTTTTAAGTTTAGCAGCAAGACATGACTCTTATTTTAATACAGAGCATGCAATGAATCTTTGTAGAGGATTTGTTACAGAGTTTTTACCTTCTGAATATGAAATGAATAAAGCAGACCAAGCAGAATTGTTAAGTAAAACTGCAGATTATATGAAAGAATATAAGCAGTTTGATGTGAATAAGTATGCTGAAAATGTTATAGGTAATAGTGAACTACAAGAAAGATTTGAAGATTATAAAAATATGTATGAAAAAGACTTTGATATGGACTTTTCAGATAACTTTACTATTTCAGAACAAGCATTTAGAAAAGGGCAAAGAGGATTTCGTAGTATTTTAAAGTTAGATAAGAATTTTACAGTTTATATTCATGGTTCAAGAAATAGAATAGAACAGGGTGAAGACGAAGATACTGGTCTAAAATATTATAAGTTTTTATACGATATTGAAAATTAATAATTATATTTGCAAAGATTTTTAAGAAGATATATATAGGTATAATTTAAATTAAAGGAGAAAAAGAAATGTCTCAAATTATTGGAATTCATTCAAGACAAATCCTCGATTCAAGAGGTAACCCAACTGTTGAGGTTGAAGTTTATACAGAAGCAGGTGCATTTGGTAGAGCAGCAGTTCCATCAGGTGCTTCAACAGGAGTTCACGAAGCTTGCGAATTAAGAGATGGTGATAAAAACTATTTTTTAGGTAAGAGCGTTTTACAAGCAGTTAAAAATGTTAATACAACATTAGCTGATGAATTAAGAGGAATGCAAGTAACTGACCAATCTTCTATTGATGCTCGCATGATAGAAATTGATGGTACTTCAAATAAAGGTAAAATAGGTGCTAATGCAATATTAGGTGTTTCTTTAGCTTGTGCAAAAGCTGCAGCTATGGAAACAGGTCAAGAACTTTATAGATACATAGGCGGAGTTAATGCAAGAACTTTACCTATTCCTATGATGAATATCTTAAATGGTGGTTCTCATGCAGACAATAGTATAGATTTCCAAGAATTTATGGTAATGCCTGTTGGAGCTACTTCATTCTCTCACGCTTTACAAATGGGAGCTGAAACATTCCATAACTTAAAAGCTGTATTGAAAGCAAAAGGATATTCAACTAATGTTGGAGATGAAGGTGGATTTGCACCAAACTTAGGTTCTAATGAAGAAGCTATTGAAGTTATTCTTACTGCAATAGAAAAAGCTGGTTACAAACCAGGTGAAGATATTTACATTGCTTTAGACCCAGCTTCAAGTGAATACTATTTACCAGAAGAAAACGTATATCACTTACACAAATCAACAGGTGATAAATTAACTCCTGATCAAATGGTTGCTTACTGGAAAGAATGGGTAAATAAATATCCTATCGTTTCTATTGAAGATGCTATGGCAGAAGATGACTGGGCTGGTTGGAAAACTCTTACTGATGAATTAGGTGGAAAAATCCAATTAGTAGGTGATGACTTATTTGTTACAAACCCTGCTCGTTTAGCAATGGGAATTGAAAGAAATGTTGCTAACTCTATCTTAGTAAAAGTAAACCAAATAGGTTCATTAACAGAAACAATTAATGCAGTTAATTTAGCTTACAGAAATAAATATACTGCAGTTATGAGCCACCGTTCAGGAGAAACTGAAGATACAACAATAGCAGACTTAGCAGTTGCTTTGAATACAGGTCAAATAAAAACTGGTTCTGCTTCAAGAACTGATAGAATTTGTAAATACAACCAACTTCTAAGAATTGAAGAAGGTTTAGGTGATCAAGCAATTTATTTAGGAAAGAATTTTAAATTTGCTAGATAATCAAATATTAGGAAATTTAGGGGCATTGGAAATATGAATTCTGATGTCCCTAAAATTTTTTTTGAGCAAAATAGAATAAATTTTAAAAATAATTTTGTCAATTCAAGAAAAAGTACGAAATTTGCAACTCGTTTTGAAAAGTAAAGAATAAAAAAATAAAATCATAATAGAGATGGCAAAGATTTGTGAAATAACAGGAAAGAAAGTGTTGACAGGAAATAGAGTTTCTCACTCTAATGTTAAGACAAAAAGAAGATTTTATCCAAATCTTCAAATGAAGAAATTCTATATTCCAGAAGAAGATGTATGGGTTACATTAAAAGTAACACCTGCAGGAATGCGTACAATAAACAAAAAAGGTTTATTAGCATGCTTAAATAATTCTATAGAAAAAGGTATTATAAAGTTATAATATAATAAGGATAACAATAAAGGGAAGGTTTTACGAATGTAAGGCTTTCCCTTTTTGTTTTTATATGTGTAATTAAAAAAGAAAATATTATGGCAGTTTCTTATGATATCAAGATTAGAGTAAGTTATGTGGATACTGATAAAATGGGAGTAGTGCATAATAGCAATTATTATCGTTTTTTTGAAAGAGGTAGAATTGAACTTATGAGACATTTAGGTGTTAGTTATAAAACAATGGAAGATGAAGGAGTGATGATGCCTCTTATAGATCAGTATGCGAAATATCTTAAACCAGCATATTTTGATGAAGAATTGATAGTTAGAACAAGTGTAAATGCAGTACCTGCTGTAAAGATTAGATTTGACTATCAAGTTTTGAGACAAACAGGGGATAAAGAAGAACTTTTATGTGAGGGTTATAATACTTTAGCCTTTATAGATGAGAAATCAAGAAAACCACACCCTTGTCCTCTTTGGATAAGAGAAAAATTGGGCAAAATTTTGTAGTTCCAAACTAAATTACTACTTTTGCAGAGTAAATTTATTTATTAACAATTAAAAAAGAAAGAGGTATTAATTATGATTATTGTTCCTATTAAAGAAGGCGAGAACATTGAAAGAGCTTTAAAAAAGTTAAAAAGAAAGTTTGAAAAAACTGGTGTTGTGAAAGAATTGAGAAATAGACAAAAATTCACAAAGCCTTCAGTAGTGGCAAGAGATCGTAAATTGAAAGCTATTTATATTCAAAAGTTGCAACAAGAAGCAATGGATAAATAGATTTCTGAAAAATTTAAAAAAGCTTGCAACTCGTGTGTAAGCTTTTTTTTAAAATTGTTAAGTATGAATTTTGATAGTTTTGTTGAGTATTTAAAAGCAGAAAAAGGTTATTCCAATAACACAGTTATAGCTTACCTTAATGATTTGAATCAATTCGCAAAGGTAATAGAAGAAACCTGTGGAGTAACAAACGAATTGGAAATGACTCCAGCTATGATTAGAATTTGGATGGTAAATCTAAAAGATAAAGAAATATCAAATCGTAGTATAGGAAGAAAAGTTGCTTGCATAAGATTATATTTTAATTTTCTTACAAGAGAAGGGATTTTAAGCGTAAACCCAATGTTGAAAATTGTAGCTCCAAAAGTTCAACAAACTAACAGAGATTACATATTTGGAAAAGAAATGGAACAATTACTCTTAATAAAAAGCGAAGATAGGAGCTTTGCAGGAGTAAGAGACCATTTGATATTAGAAATGCTTTATTCAACAGGAATACGCCAATCAGAATTATTAGACCTTTGCGAAGAGGATATTGATTTTGAAGGAAGAGAAATAAGAGTTCTTGGTAAAGCAAGAAAAGAAAGACTAATACCAGTTCATCCAGAAGTAATGGAGAGAATAAAGTGTTATCTTGAAAGAAAAAAAGAAACAAATGCAACTACAAATGCGTTTCTTATAAACAATAAGTTGCAACCAATGTCTAAAAAACAATTATACTCTTTTGTTTGTAAAGAAGTGGCAAGATTGCAATCTGCAAATTCAGCATCTCCACACACTTTAAGACATAGTTTTGCTACAAATACGCTTGCAGAAGGAGCAGATTTGACTGCTATACAAAAACTAATGGGACATTCAACTATAGCCTCAACTCAAGTTTATACTCACACTACAATAGAAGAGTTAAAGAAAGCCTACAAACTTGCACATCCAAGTGCAGAAGTAGATATAGATTAATAATTTAAAAAAGGAGGTTATTATGAAAATCACGGTGAAATCAATTAAATTTAAGGCTGATCAAAAATTAGAAGACTTCATCAATGACAAAGTTTCTAAACTTGAAAAACATGCATCAGGTATATTAGGAGCAGAAGTAACACTAAATGTTGATAAACCAGAGTCAGATAATAATAAAATAGCTGACATAAAAGTAGAAATAGCCGGAAAAGATTTGTTTGCCTCAAAACAAGCAGATACATTCGAAGAAGCAATAATGCAAGCAATAGATGCATTGAAGACTCAAATTGGTAAGTATAAAGACAAAAAATAGAGAAATAAAATAAACAAAAAGCCGTTTACTTTTGTAGACGGCTTTTTTTGACAAAAAAACAATAAGAAATATGCAAAAATCAAAGTTTTTTTGTTACTTTGCAAGCTAAAACTAAATTCAATAGAATATGGAAGACTTAAAAGATACATTGAAAGATACATTAGGCGTTATTCCAGAAGAAAAACTAAAATCAACAAGAGAATACGTTCAGCAATACATAAGTCTGCGACTTGCAGCTATGGGTGTTGATTTATCCGTTGATGATGCAGATGAGTCAACACAAAATTTCATGAGAATACTAAAAGGTTTACTTTCTAATTATAAAGAAAGAGAAGCCTTGTTTAATAAAAATCTATGTCCAGCAGATGCAAGAATACAAAACTTTTTAAATAGATATTTTGCATCAGTAAAAAGCGTTCCAGATATAGAAATTCCATTGCGTACTTTCACTCTTGATACATACGGAATAGCAAGAGAATTATCTCTACCTATAGGAGCAGATGAATATAAATCAACTTACGTTACATCTTATAGAGTAAAACAAGGAGTATTGCATAATCCAAAAAATGATAGAAGAACAACAAAAGGAGTATTTCACGTTGCAGAAGGAGGATTGCCAATACCAAATGATAAGAAAGCAGTTCCTGTAGAAGTTGCAAAATATATCTTCTACAGAGCTTTTGCAGAATCAGGAGAAGTTATGGATTTGCCATACACCTCACAAACAGATACACCTGTAAGATGTATGGTTTCTTTATTGTTAAGACCAACAATTTGCCCAGACGTACCAGGAATTAGTGAACGTAAAAGCATGGAAATACGTTTCTTTACTCCAGGTTCACTTGTAAGCAATCTTGACTTTGTTGAAAGTATATTCGGTAATGGAGGAAGTCCATATCACATACTTCATGACTCTGCTTTAGATGTAGAACATTGGACAGGACATACAGGTTGTATTATTTTAGCACCACAATTAACACAATTAACTAAAAAAGAATGTGGATTGCCTCATATTTCTCAAGCAACAGAACGTCAAAAGAAAGACGGAATGTGTTGGGAAAATGAAAATGAACTATACAACGACGGACAATCATTCAAACTATGCGTCAGAACAGAAGAAGGAATCATAGCAACAGTTATAGCAGATAACTACTTTGGATATTCAAAGAAAGAAGTTAAAACTATGATGAGTTACTCTTCTAATATCTTTGGAAACACAGAAGAAGAACACGCAGGAGGAGCATTAGTATTCCCTGGATACAATCAAGGAGATACTTATTTTGCAAATCCAATGAAGGTAAGAAACACATTTGAAGATGTAAAAAAGAATTGTCAATCATTCATTCACTTCCAACCAGAAGGATATGGAATAGACAAAAACTTCAATCATATTTACTACTTACCAGAAAACACCAACTTCAACGTACCAAACCAAGAAATTAAATGGAAGAATGAAAGTGGAGAACACAAATTAAAATTACTTCCAAATAGAATATACATATTACCAAATGGAAGCAAATTCCGTATGGAAAGCTACTCAGGAGCATTAAACTATAGATTGATAGAAACAGTTGGAGATGGAATGTTCTGTCACAAACCTTGTACAGTATCAGGAGGAGGAAAATCAGAAATCTCTAAATCAATCGCAGATGCAATTCTTGGAGGGCCATTCTTTGTAAGTGACTTTGAATCAGACTTTGCTAAAGTGGAAGAAATTATCAATTATGATTATTCAAAAAGATATGAAAACCATGATGCAATCCCTTACAGCCGTAGCTTCCTTTGCAACCTACGTTCAATGGGTTCAGTAATTAAATTACTAACACCAAGTCCTGAATACACAGAAAGCTACAATGAATGGTTAAGAAGCCTTCCTCAATACATAAAAGGAATAGCATTCATAGTTAAAAGATTCTATAAAGAAGAATGGGGTAACGATTGGAAAAAATACTTTAATGTAGATATTCTAAACGGAACACCAGGCAATGAATTGAAATTTGAAGATAAGAAAATCTACGCACGTTACTTAAGAGTAGGATTTGAAGAAAATGGAACTTGGAGGACATTTAAATTAAGACAAGATTTCGTTCACTCAGATAAAATACAAATGGAAGATGATATTAGTGCATCAACAGTTGTTCCTACAAAACTTTTAACTAACCTTGGTAAAGCAGAAAAACAATTAAGCGTTAAGATAGTAGAAAACTGTGAATATCGTTTCTTCCAAAGACCAGATGATGCAATCATAAGAGGATACGATAAAAAAGCAGAAGAAGACCTTGCTACACCAAACACATTTATCTCTAACTTTGAACCTTTAACAAAAGAAGACGCAGTAGAAATATCAGAAGACGTAATCAACTTTGATAGATTTACAGACCCAATGCGTAAACTTATAGAATCAATGGTAGATGACAAAGAATCAAAATACTTTGTATCATCAGCACATCCACGCATTGTAAATGGAAAACCATCAAAGAATGTAAGATATTTACAAACACGCAACGACCTAATTCTACCAACAGAAAAATACATAGCAGAAGTAGGAATGAGGTTAGCAAGACGCATACCTGAAGGAGAACCATTATATGTACCAGTAAACGCAGTCTTACCAGGAAGAAGAAACAATAGAGCAGAAGAAGGTATAGCACCATTAGCAGTGTATAACCCAATTCACTACCAAGAATTACCAGAATTATTCATGGACTTTATTTGTTCTCTAACAGGAAAAAGCCCTTCAACAACAGGAGCTGGCTCTGAAGGTGCATTAACAAAAGGACCTTTCAATGCCTTGTGTGCAGTTACAGATTTGAATAACGCCTTAATATCATTCATCTTAACAGGATATGACGGCTTTACAACACCTGCAGGATACATAGGAAGCAAATATAGAGTTGACCATGACATAAGTTTATTGATACCAGAAATATGGTCAAGACTATCTTCAGAAGAAAGAAATCCTAAATTCTTGATAGAAAACAATTACTTTGAAAAAATAGAAAACTTCTCATATGAAGGAGAAGAAGTGAAAGCCTCAGTATTAGGATATAGAGTAACAGAAAAATTCATACATAACTATTTCGGAAGAGTATTTGAAAATCCTAACGTTGTCTTTACTAATGAAATGTTGAAACCAGAACTTCAAAGTATGCAAGAATACGTTGATGGAATTAGAAACATTACAGACAACCAAGCAAGAGTTGCAAAAATGTATTTTGAAGACGGAAGCGTAGAAGGAGCAATCCCTCCTTTAAAAGCAATACTTCATATAATGGCATATGGAGAATACGAAGGCAAAACATTATCTTCACCGGAAATTAGAGAAATGTTCACACAAGAATACCTATTGAAGAGTAATTGGTATGCAGAACGCTTAAGAAATAAACATGTAAGTGATATAGCTCTATGGCAATCACACCAAAAATATATAAGTGATTTGTTGAATGATGCAGTCAATCTACCTGAAGACAAGAAGAATGAAATAAAACAAATCCTTGTAAAGACAAAAGAAAATCTAAAACATATCAAATCTCAAGAATACTACGATAAATTAGTAGGAACAATAGGAAAAGACGATTTGTATAGAGGATAATAAAAACAAAAAAGCGGTTGAAATCAACAACCGCTTTTTTTATTTAATCATCATTATATTTTCACAAAGACTTGCTGAAATGAAACTTTATTTTCAAATTGGTTTTTCTTTGTGAAAATGAAAGAAAACAAAGATCTACTATTTCCTTTACTTTATTTCTTTTCTTTTAAACAAAAGGTAAGCTATTGTGAAAGTAGGAATGATGTCTGTAAAAGGAATCATTTCTTCAGCAGTAGCGATGAATGCTCCTAATGGTCTGCGAAACCAATAGAAGAAAAGTACCCCAGAAAGTGGTCCCCAAATCAAGTCTATAGACTCTCCAAGTGCAGGAATTAAATAACTTAACATACCAACTGCATCAGCCAATAGGCAATGCCATAGTTTTACATTTTTCATTTCTTTTATTCTTTAATTAGTTTTTGAGTTGTTGTTTTGTCAAAGGCGTGAAGTTTAAGGAAATAAACTCCGCTTGAAATGCCTTCAATATTAATTTCATTTGCATTTTCAAAACTCTTGATAAGCTTTCCTGTCAAATCCATTAGCTCAACTCTTTCAATCTTTTCACTGAAAGAAACTCTGTCTTTTGCAGGATTAGGATAGAAAGAAAGTGCTGATTCTTCCATATCTTCAAGACTTGATTCGCAATCTTCAGTTATTCTTCCACCAAAATAAGTGAACCAATAGTAATCAGCATTATAAGCATCTAAACTTCCACAAGGTACTTTCACGTTAATAGAATTAGGATAAGCAAAAACTGTATTGTCTTTAAATGTAGGAGGAGTTGATGCTAAACAATTAATATTTTCTAATGCAGAACAATTTCTAAAAGCACTACTTCCAAGAGAATCTAATCCACTTCCAAGAGTAACAGAAGTTAGATTGCTGCAATATTGGAAAGTTTTGTCTTTAATAGAAGTTATATTGTCAGGAATAGTAACAGAGCTTAAACTACTGCAACCATAGAAAGCTTGCTCTCCAATTTCAGTAACGTTATTTGGAATAGAGATTGAACTTAATTGATTAAAACCATAGGCAAAATTAGCTGGTATTCTTTGAACATTTTCTCCTATATTAATAGTTTGTATTGGTGTATTTTTGAAAGGGTGATTATCAATACTATTAAAATCTGCACAATTTATGATATTGAAATTCAAAGTATTTAAGCTTGTGCAACCCATAAAAGCAAGATTGCTTAAGTTAGTTAGATTTTCTCCAAGAGTAATTTCATTTAAAGACCAGCAATTAATGAAAGCGTTTGTCTCAATACTAACTATGCTATCTAAAACAAAGTGTGTGTTTAATAAAAAGCAATTTTCAAAAGCATTTGCTTTAATTTCGGTTACTCTATTACCTATTGTAACTGTTGTAAGATTATTACAGTTAGAGAATGTGCTATTTTCAATAACTGTAATATTATCTGGAATATTAATAGAAGTTAAACTAGTGCAATTTTTAAAAGCCTGGCCTTCTAAAATACTAAGGGAAGAAGGAATGTTTATTGTTTGTAAACTTGAACATCCATAAAATGCAGAATTGCGAATAGCATAAACACTATCACCAAGTGTAACAGATGTCAAATTTACACAATTCTGAAAAGAAAACATACCAATTCCGACTATACTATTAGGTAAAGTAACAGAGGTTAAACTTGTACGAAAATAGAAAGCTAACTCATTTATTCCAGTAACTCTATAAGTGTTTCCATTGTGTGTTATTGTTTCAGGAATATCTGCTATTACAAGTCCTTGGTCAGCAGCCTCTATTACTAATTTATTATCTTCCGCTATTATATATTGAATTGAATCTACCCAAAATGTTGTTCCTATTTGAGCAAAAAGGGTATTGATGCATAGTATCATGCTAATAAATAATGCAACCTTTTTCATAATGTATTTATTTTTATTGTTAATATGCCAACAAAGATAGGGAATATTTTTTTATTTGGCAAACGAATAATGAATCTTTGTTTTAATTTTTTGAAACAAAGAATAAATATATAGACTTTTGCGTTCTTGTAGCAGAGTATTTTCTAAAAAAGATGTATCTTTGCAGTTTAAAGTTTAAAGAAAAAATAAAAAACATGGAAGAACTAAATTTTAAAGAGATTTTTAACTTTTTGAATCGTAATAAAAAGGCTTTGATAATAACTTTTCTTGCTTCTGCTATTGTGGCTTCAGGAATTAGTTTGATGTTACCTAATTATTATAAGTCTGAAGTTACCTTATTGCCAAGTGATACTAACTCTATTTCAAAGGGTGTATTGAGTCAAATGGATAATGTGGACCCTTTTAATTTTGGTATGGCTTCTGATTGTGAATATATATTAGATATAATCACAAGTGGAAGAGTTGTAGGAGCTGCTTGTACTGAATTTAATTTAGCAGAACACTATGGCATCAAGGCTGATGGTAAAGAACTTGACGAGAAACTTGGACGTAAGTTATACAAAAATATAAAGGTAAAACGTACAGAAAACTTAGGAGTAAGGCTTACTGTATGGGATACTGACCCAGAGTATGCTTCAAAGATTGCTAATTTCATAGTAAGAGAGGTAAGTGTTGTTAGAAATGAAATGAAAAGAGAAAAGGCAGATAGTATATGTTCTGCTATTGAGCGTTCAAGAAATAATATCTTAGCAGATATTGATTTGTTATCTGATAGTTTATCTAAATTGAGTCAAGAATACAATCTTTACTTCCCTGATGGTGCAAGTGAACGTTTCTCTCAGGAGTTAGCAAAACAAGTAGCTGCAGGAAATCAAGCTGCAGTTGCAAGATTAGAAGCTAAAATGAAAAGCTATGATGAGGCTAGTGCAAAGGTTGCTAATTTAAGAGACCAATTAATCAATAGAAGAGAGTCTTTGCGTATGTGGACAGACCAATTAGAAAAAGCAAGAGTTGATAGAGATGCAGAGATTCCTACAGAATTTGTTATAGAATATGCCTCTCCATCTTTCTCAAAGGATAAACCTAAACGTTCTATTATAGTTGCAGTAACAGCATTGGCTTGTACATTTTTAGCTTTGTGCGTATTGATTGTTAGGAGAAGAGCAAAAAGTGAATAAAATCAAGCAAGTATTTATTAATTACTGGAATACTATGAGCGAAGGGAAGCAAAACTCTTTACTCATAGTATTGTTGTGTTCTATATTTTTGAGTGGATTGTTTTATACTCTATTTTATGAGTATTATTTCTATCTGCTAATTCCAGTGATTTTGCTGTTTGTAATTTTATTGCTTTTTAATGTAAAAATAGCTCCTTTTCTAATTGCTTTTGCAACACCACTTTCAATTACGGTTACTGTGAAAGAGTTGGCTATGAGTTTACCTTCAGAGCCTCTTTTGATATTTGTTATGCTTTTATTTTTGTTTCAATTGTTTTGTACAAGAAGGTATGACAAAAAAGTACTTTCACATCCAATTTCCATAACGATATATATTAGTCTTGCATGGACTTTAATTACAGCATTCTTTAGTGAGGATTATTTTGTTTCTTTTAAGTATTTGCTTTCTCAATTATGGTTTATCATTCCTTGTTATTTTGTGGTAATACCATTGTTTAAGAAACTTAAATCAATCAAAAGCTTTTTCCTTTGCTATGTTATACCATTGAGTGTTATTGCAATAGTGTGTATATGTTTGCTTTCTACAGAAAATTTCGCGCTTTCATATGCTCATTATGTAATGCAACCATTTTATAATGACCATACAGCTTACGGAGCTGTTTTAGCATTAATGATACCTTTGTCATTTGCTTTTGCAATAGGAAGTAAGGAGATTGTGCCTAATACTTTTTGGAGAGGTTTCTTTGTAACAATATTTGTGGTATTAGTAGCTGGTTTGATATTTTCTTATTCAAGAGCAGCATGGGCAAGTGTTTTAGCAGCAATTGGAGTTTATGTTGTTGTTAAAATGAGAATTAAGTTGAAAACAATTCTTATTGGTTTAGCTGGAGTAGGGGTTTTGGTCTTAATATTCTGGTCATCTATTATAGGAATGTTGCAGAAGAATGAACAGGATTCATCAGGCAATATGATGGAGCATATGTCTTCTATAACAAACATTAGTACTGATGATTCAAATGTTGAAAGGCTTAATCGTTGGGCTTGTGCTTTAGAAATGTTTGAAGAAAGTCCAATAGTAGGATGTGGACCTGGAATGTATAAGTTTTTATATTCAGGATATCAAAAATCTTATAATTTAACACAAATTAGTACTGATGCAGGGGATTTAGGTAGTACACATAGTGAATACTTGAAACCTTTGAGTGAACAAGGAGTATTTGGAACTATTGCTGTGTTTTTAGTGTTTTTAACCACCGTAGCAATAGGTCTAAAAGTATATCACAAGGCAGAAAGTAAGACAGTAGCAGAATTAGCTTTGTTTTTAGTTTTGTCCTTAGTGACATATTATGTCCACGGAGTGTTTAATAACTTTTTGGAAACAGAAAAATTAGCAGTTCCTTTCTGGGGATTGACTGCAATGATAGTAGCATTGGATGTTTACTATCCAAAAAAGGAATTACTTAAAGAAGAAAATGATAATAATAAATAGAATATAGATATGGCAAGTTTTTTGACAAAATTGTTCGGAAGCAAATCTCAAAGAGATTTAAAGGAATTAACTCCGATTTTAAAAAAGTGTTTAGAAGCATATGATCAAGTTACTAAATTATCTAATGATGAACTTAGAGCAAAAACTTTAGAGTTTAAGGCAACTATTAAAGATGCTGTTAATGCTGAACAACAACAATTAGATGCTTTACAAGCAAGAATAGAGTCTGAATTAGAAATGAGTATAGAAGAAAAACAAAAAGTTTATACTCAAATTGAAGACTTAGAAAAGAAAATCTATGATAAGACACAAACTGTTTTAAATAATATCTTACCTCAAGCTTTTGCTGTTGTTAAGGAAACTGCAAAGAGATTTACTGAAAATGAAAGGGTAGAAGTTACAGCAACAGAATATGATAAGTATCTTTCTACAATAAAAGATAATGTAAATATTTCAGGTGATAAAGCCTACTTTGATAAGGTTTGGATGGCTGGTGGAACTCCAATGGAATGGAATATGATTCACTATGATGTGCAATTGATTGGAGGTACTGTGCTTCACCAAGGAAAGATTGCTGAAATGGCAACAGGGGAAGGTAAAACTTTAGTTGCTACTTTACCAATCTATCTTAATGCATTACCAGGAAAAGGTGTTCACGTTGTAACAGTAAATGATTATTTGGCAAAACGTGACAGCGAATGGATGGGAATGTTGTTTGAATTCCATGGTTTAAGAGTTGATTGCATTGATAAGCATGAACCTAATTCAGAAGCAAGACGTAGTGCTTATAATGCTGATATTACTTATGGAACAAATAATGAATTTGGTTTCGACTATTTGAGAGATAATATGTGTAGCAACACAAATGAGATTGTTCAAAGAAAACACAATTTTGCAATAGTCGATGAGGTGGACTCAGTGTTGATTGACGATGCAAGAACTCCATTAATTATTTCAGGTCCTACTCCAAAAGGAGATAATCAAGAATTTGAAAGATTTTGTCCTGTAATAGAAAAACTTTATAACGCACAAAGACAATTAGTCACTCAAATATTGTCAGATGCTAAAAAATGTTTAGCTCCTGGCTATACTCCTGAAAAAGAAAAAGAAGGTGGAGTGTTATTGTTGAGAGCTCACCACGGACTTCCAAAGAATAAGGCTTTAATTAAGTTCCTTTCAGAACCGGGAATGAAGGCTTTATTGTTAAAGACTGAAAACTTCTATATGCAAGACCAAAGTAAGCAAATGCACATAATAGATGATGAGCTTTACTTTGTGATAGAAGAACAACATAATACTATAGAGCTTACAGAAAAAGGTATGGACTTTCTTGCTAAGTTGGGGGAAAATCCTAAATTTTTCTTATTGCCAGATGTTGGTAGCGAAATAGCAGAACTTGAAAAAGAAAATCTTTCTTCTCAAGAAAAGGCTGAAAGAAAAGACCAAATAATGCAAAACTACGCTGTACAATCTGATAGAGTTCATACAATTAATCAATTAATGAAGGCATACGCATTGTTTGAAAACAATGTTGAATATGTTGTTATGAACAATCAAGTTAAGATTGTAGATGAGCAAACTGGTCGTATCATGGAAGGAAGACGTTATTCTGACGGATTGCACCAAGCTATTGAGGCAAAAGAAAGAGTAAAGGTTGAGGCTGCTACTCAAACTTATGCTACTATTACTTTGCAAAACTATTTCAGAATGTACTCTAAATTGGCTGGTATGACAGGTACAGCTGAAACAGAAGCAGGAGAATTATGGGATATCTACAAATTAGATGTTGTAACTATTCCTACAAATAGACCTGTTATTAGACATGATAATGACGATTTAATATACAAAACAAAGAGAGAAAAATTCGCTGCAGTAATTAATGAAGTTGAACGTTTGATAGGAGAGAATAGACCTGTACTTATAGGAACAACAGACGTTGAAACTTCAGAATTGTTGTCAAAAATGTTGAAGTTAAGAAAGATAGAACACCAAGTGCTTAATGCTAAACTTCACAAAAAAGAAGCAGATATTGTTGCACAAGCTGGTAGAGCAGGAGCTGTAACTATTGCAACAAATATGGCTGGTCGTGGAACTGACATCAAACTTCAAGAAGGAGTAAAAGAAGCAGGTGGATTGGCAATCATAGGTACAGAACGTCATGAATCAAGACGTGTTGATAGACAGTTAAGAGGTCGTTCAGGACGTCAAGGAGACCCAGGAAGTAGCCAATTCTTTGTTTCATTGGAAGATAAACTTATGCGTTTATTTGGCTCTGATAAAATGGTGAAATTAATGGATAGAATGGGACTTCAAGAAGGAGAAGTTATTCAACATTCTATGATGACAAAAAGTATAGAAAGAGCTCAACGCAAAGTAGAAGAAAATAACTTTGGTATTCGTAAGAGATTGTTGGAATATGATGACGTTATGAATAATCAAAGAACAGTTATTTACACAAAACGTCGTAATGCTCTTTATGGAGATAAGCTTTCAATAGACATTTCAAATATGATTTATGATACATTAGAAATAATGGTATCGGATTTCAAAGATGATTATGAAGGATTTAGCTTAGAATTTATAAAAGTATGTGGATATGAATGTCCAATAGATGAAGCCACTTTCTTAAAAAATAGAGGAAAAGAAATCGTTGAAACATTATATGAAAATGTTTACGTATATCAAAAAGAAAGACTAGGCAATCTGTCTAAGTTAGCTTTCCCATATGTAAAAAATATCTATGAGGCAAAGAGCTATAAATATGAAAACATAGCTTTCCCAATCACAGACGGAAAACGTATGATTACAGCAATAGCTCCAATCGAAAAATCATACAATACAGAAGGAAAAGAAATTGGCTTGTCTGTTGAAAAGAGTATAACTTTACAAATAATAGATAACGCTTGGAAGGAACACTTAAGAGAGTTAGATGATTTAAAACAATCAGTTCAAAATGCATCTTACGAACAAAAAGATCCATTGTTAATCTATAAATTTGAATCATTCTCATTATTTGAAAAGATGTTGGGTTCAATAAACAAAGACATAACTTCATTCTTATGTAGAGCATCACTTCCAATAGCTGAACAACAACAAGTAAAAGAAACAGACTTGCCAAAAACAGATAATAAAGGAGTGAAAACTTCACGCAAAGAAGAGTCGCAACCACAAGCAAACAATCCTTCTCAACCTCAAAAAGTTCAACCTGTTCACGTTGAAAAGAAAGTTGGAAGAAATGAACCATGTCCATGTGGAAGTGGTAAAAAATACAAAAACTGCCATGGCAAAAATGAAGGAGGGCAAGAGTAGTATTTAATAAAACTTGAAATAAATTTTGTCAAATCAAATATTAGTACTACTTTTGCAAACTCAAAAAATAGTAATTATTAATAAATTAAAAACAAAAACCTTATGGTAAGACAGTACGAAACCGTTTTCATCGTAACTCCCGTTTTATCTGAAGAACAGATAAAGGAAACGGTAAAAAAGTATCAGACTTTATTGACTGATAATGGTGCAGAAATAGTTTTCGAGCACAATTGGGGAATGAGAAAATTAGCTTATCCTATCCAAAAGAAAACAACTGGATTCTACTACTTAATAGAATTCCGTGCAGAAGGAGAAGTAATAGCAAAATTAGAAACTGCATACAAAAGAGATGAAAGATTATTACGTTTCTTAACAGTTTCATTAGACAAACATGCTATTGCATACAATGAAAAGAAACGTGCAAACGGATTAAAGAGCCAACAAAAAGCACAAGAAGAAAAAGTAGCAGAATAACCCTTAAAAAAGAATAGAGATGGCAAACGAAACAGAAATAAAATATTTGACACCTATCGCTGTTGAAACACAAAGAAAAAAATATTGTCGTTTCAAAAAAAGCGGAATTAAGTATATTGATTACAAAGATGCAGATTTCCTTTTGAAGTTTGTTAATGAACAAGGTAAAATATTACCAAGACGTATAACAGGAACTTCAAACAAATATCAAAAGAAAGTATCGCAAGCTGTTAAAAGAGCAAGACATTTAGCTTTAATGCCTTATGTAGCAGACTTATTAAAATAAAAAGGAGATTGAATCAATGGAAATTATATTAAAACAAGACGTAAATAAGTTAGGGTATAAAGACGAGATAGTAAAAGTAAAAGACGGATACGCAAACAACTATCTTATACCACAAGGATATGCAATGGTTGCAACACCTTCTAACAAAAAAATATTAGCAGAAAACCTTAAACAAAGAGCTTTCAAAGAAGCTAAAATAAAACAAGATGCAGAAGCTTTTGCAGAAACTTTGAACAAAATAGAAGGTTTAAGAATAGCTGCTAAAGCAAGTGAAACAGGAAAGATATTTGGTTCTGTAAACACAATTCAAATAGCTGATGCAATAAAAGCTCAATTTGATGTTGAAGTTGATAGAAAGAAAATATCAATCGTAGGAGATGCAATAAAAGAAGTAGGAACTCACAAAGTTATTGTATCTGTTTACAAAGAAATAAAATCAGAAATTACATTTGAAGTTTACGCTGAGTAATCTTCTTATGAAGAAATAGCAAAGGAGAACTCCTTTTTCAAAGGAGAACTCCTTTTTTTCGTATCTAAAAGTCGAGAAAAAATGTTATCGAAAGCAGAAATAAAACGCATAAGTCGTTATAAGCAAAGCAAATTTCGCAATCAAGACGGGTTGTTTGTAGTAGAAGGCGAAAAAATGTTAGAAGAACTTTTAGATTCCAACTATGAAATAGCCACAATCTATGCTACAAAACAATGGATAGATAACAATAAGTCAAAAATCCATCAAAAATCCATAGAGAACAAAATATCGGAAGCAAGTGAAGAAGATTTGAATAAAATAACCCTCCTTTCCACACCGAATCAAGTCTATGCGCTTGCTAAAATGCCACAATCCCCAAATACCTTTCAATCAAAAGGCCTTACTATATTATTAGACGGAATAAAAGATCCGGGCAATTTAGGAACTATAATACGCTTGGCAGATTGGTTTGCTGTAGAAAGAATTATTTGTTCACAAGATTGTGTTGATGTTTATAATCCTAAAACCGTACAATCAACAATGGGTTCTATATTTAGAGTGAATGTAGAATACATAGAACTTAAAATATTTCTTGAAAATTTGCCAAAGGATTACCCAATCTATGGTTCCATAGTAGAAGGCGGAGAAAGCATATATGAAAAAAGCTTTCAAAAAGACTCAATCCTTGTAATAGGAAGCGAATCTCACGGAATAAGTCAAGAAATAAGAAAATACATAAATCATAACATAACAATCCCACGCTTTCGCACAGATAATAAACCCGAAAGTCTTAATGCTTCCATAGCAACTGCAATAATAATTTCAGAAATATTAAAAACAAAATAAGAAGAATATGAAAAAACTAATCGTTTTAGCCTTTTTGGCTTTTTCAGCAATAGCCTCAGCACAACAAACAGACTATTACGAAGGTAATTTAGAGTTTAAAGGACAAAAACTACCATTAACCTTAGAGGTAACAATAGATAAAGACACTATTGCTATGCTTGGCTCACCTGCACAAACAAAAGAACTTATTCCAGCAACAAAAATAGTTTTAAGAAACGACTCTTTAATGTTTTCAGTTAAACAATTAAAGGCTACATACAAAGGAAAAATCAATCAAACCAAAGATACAATTTACGGAACTTTTAAACAAATGTTTTTAGAGTTGCCATTGTGTTTGGTGAAAAAAGAAAAACCAGAAATAATTGTTAATCGTCCACAAAATCCTCCTGCAAATCCATCTTATATTCAAGAAGAAATCTCATTCCGCACCGAAGGAGTAGATTACGAATTTAAAGGAACGCTAACCTATCCCTCAAAAGAAGGAAAATATCCTTTGATGATAATGATTAGTGGCTCGGGATTGCAAAACAGAGATGAAGAAATAATGCTACACAAACCCTTTGCGGTAATTGCAGACTATATGGCAAATAATGGAATTGCAGTATTTCGTTATGACGATAGGGGATTTGGTTCAGAAAATGCAGAATTATTCAATGCTACAACCTTAGATTACGCTCTTGATGTAGAGTCTGCTTTAAACGCAGTAAAGAATCACCCAAATATTGACACAGATAAAATAGGACTTGTAGGACATAGCGAAGGTGGACTTATAGCTCCAATAGTTGCATCACGCAATTCAGATGTAGATTTCTTAATTCTTTTGGCTGGAACAGGAGTAAACGGAATGGAAGTCTTGGTAGAACAAAACAAAGCTATACTAAAAGCCAACGGCTCTTCTAAAAAAGAAATAGAAGAACAATTAAAGGCTTTAAAAAATGGGGAATTAGCGGGGCATTCTCACCCTTGGATGAAATGTTTTCTTGAATTAGAACCTTCTGTTTATTTGGAAAAAGTTAAGCAACCTGTACTTGTATTGAATGGAACAAAGGATTTGCAAGTCTTATACAAACAAAACTTACCTGCAATCGAAAAAGCACTGAAAAAAGGTGGTAATAAATCATACGCAATACATAAACTTAAAGGAATGAATCACCTATTTCAAGAATGTAAAACAGGTTCTCCAAACGAGTACTATCAGATTGAACAAACAATTAGTCCTAAGGTGTTGAAACTAATGAAAGACTTTGTGAAATAAAACGAAGAGTTAGAAAAATAAAACAAAGAATTAATAAAATAAAACAAAGAAAGAATTTATTGATTCTTTGTTTTAGAAAAAAGAAAGGGTAAGCCATTTGACTTACCCTTTTGAATTTAATTACTATTACTCAAAATTAGTCATCGTATCTTAAGAAATTGCCATTTTTATCGAATACTAAATCTATTCCGTTTCTTAATTCAACTTCGTAATCTCTTCTGTCTTTGTTTATCTTTATCATAAAAGTAGTAGGGTGTTTTGCATTTACATAGTTTGCAATTGCAGAAGGTATTGCTGCTGCAGGAACTCCTGGTTCTGTTTTGATTTCTATTTCTGTCCATTCTCCTTTTGAGTTGAAGTCAACGTTTGAAGTGTCTTCAAAAACTACTTCATAATCTTTGTCAAACATATCTTTATCGTGGAAGATTATTGATATTGTTTTATCAGGAAAATGAGTTTTTATAAAACTTTGTGCTTGGCTTGGAAGTTGTCCAAATTCTACTGCTACTCTGTTTTCGCTTTCGCAAGACATTAAACCGAATGCCATTAAGGCTAATAATGCTAATTTTTTCATGTTCGTTTGTTTTTAGGTTTTTAATCTGTTTTATTTTCTTTTTACATTTGCAAAAGTAATAGCCAATTCTGTAAACATTCTGAATTTTTTAGTTTTTTGTTATTAAAAATGTATGTTTTTTCTCAATGAATTGATAATCAATGTTTAAATTATTCTTTTTACAAATGCTTTTTATTAATACTAAACCTAAACCAGAGGAGTTTTGTTCATTTGACTCCTTATAAAAGTAATTAAAAATCATTTTTTCGTTTAAAGCAGTGTGCTTTCCGCTATTGCTAAACCTGATACTATCTTTGTTTATGTCAATGGTAACATCTCCTCCTTGTACGTTATGTATAAGGGCATTCTTAAGAAGATTGTTTATTAACATATCGCAAAGAATATTATCTATCTCTATATCTAAACTATCTTTTTCGTTTATTTGGATTGTGATTTGTTTTTGAGAAAATGTCTCTTTGAATAAATCTATTTTTTCATGTATTATTGCATTGATGTTTACTAATTCTTTATTGTTGAATTGGTCATTTTCTATTTTTGAAAGCATTAATAGAGATTTGTTCATTCTAGTCATTTTTCTTAAAGTAGAAATAGTGGTGAAGATTTTGTTCATTTGTTCTTCATTTAGGCTCTCATCTTCAAGTAATGACTCTAATTGAGTTATGCTTACTGCAAGTGGGGTTTGTATTTCATGTGATGCGTGACCTAAAAATAGTTTTTGTTGTTTATATGCTTCTTCTGCTCTTTGAGTACTTGACTTTGCTGCATTGAACAATTCTTGCATCTCCTTAATATTACTTTTGCATTCAGGAAATTCTTGTTCGTTTTTTCCTAACTGGTAGTCTCTATGCCAATTCAGAAGAATGTATAGAGGGTTAAGAGCTTTCTTGTAAACGGATAGATATATTGTTATAACAGATGTAATGAGTATTATGACAATTATGAAAAGCAGAATTAATATTCTTTCTTTTAATTCAATTTTTTCAATAGTTGGAGTGTATATTGTTAGTTTGTAGTAATTGTCATTGATGTCATAGAAAGGAATTATTAATCTTTTGCAAGGTTCTGTTTCGTTTCTTGCTGCAATAAATATGTTTGTGTCTTTAAAAGACATATTTTCCATAACAGATGCTTCTTCTTTTGTTATTTCTTCAATAATAAAAGAATTGTTGCTGCCGTCATACTTTACTGAATCTAATTTACCTTCGTTCTTTTCTTGTATTATTTGAAAAGCATATAATTCTAATGAGTCTTCAATCTCATCATCTATTTCTCTCATTGTGGTGATATAGAATAATACTGACCACAAACAAATAACTATGCTTATGAAAACACCTGCACCTAAAATAACTTTATAAAGAGCTTTCATCTGTTCTTTGAACTAATTTGTAACCTAATCCATATATTGATTTTAATTCTAAAGAGGCATCAGCATCTTTTAGTTTTTTACGAAGATTTTTCATTTGAGAGTAAATGAAGTCATAGTTTCCCATATCTCCAAAACTCTCTCCCCATACAAATTCTGCTAATGTATCTTTGTCAATAACCCTGTTTATTCTATTGTAAAAGAATTCTAAAATTTCAAATTCTTTTTTCTTTAAGATGAGTTCTGTATTGTTTACTAAGACTTTTTTTTCTGAATGTAAAATACTTACATTGCCTAAATTGGCTGTTTTATTTGAAGAGTTTTTTCTTCGTATGATTGTTTTTATTCGTGCAGACAACTCTGCAATATGATAAGGCTTTGCTAAATAATCATCAGCACCTAAATCTAATCCACTTACTTTGTCGTCTATAGAGTCTTTCGCAGATAGTATTATTACATTATCTTCTCTCTCTAAATTTTTTAAAGTTTTTAGAACCGATAAGCCATTGCCATCAGGTAACATTATATCTAAAAGAATGCAATCATAAGAACTGCTAATGATTTTGTCCATGGCTTGACTTAAAGTTGAAGCAGTATCAACTTGATAAGACTCTTTTTCTAATTCTGCTTTTGTTAAGAGGAGTAGGTGTTCCTCGTCTTCGATTATTAGTATTTTCATAATAAAAAAGCCTCAAACTAAATCTATATAATTTGTTTGAGGCTATGTGTTTTTATAAAACAATAAATTTCTTATTTAGCAGGAAGAACTTCTACTAATTCTATGCAGAATTTTAGTAAGCTTCCACCAGGTATTACATCGCTGTTTTGGTTGCCATACGCTAAATCAGGGTGCACCCAAAACTCATAAATAGAACCTTGTTGCATTAAAAGGAATGCTTCTCTTATGCCTGGGATTAATCCGTTTAAGACAGAGATAGTTGGGTCACCTTCTCTAGTAAAAGTGTTTTCTATAGCTTCAGAGAAAGTACCATCTACATTCAATGCATACAAAGAGTAATTGAATCTAACTCTATCGTCAATAGATGTAGGAGATGCTCCGTTACCTTTTTTCTCAACTCTGTATTGTAGGCCACTTTGAGTTGTTACAACGCCTTTTTCATTTTTATTTTTTTCTAAAAATTCTGCTGCGGCGTTTCTGTAAGGTACTGCTGCTTTATCTGAATTTGCCATTTGCTTTTCCATTAATACAGTTTGATAGCTTTGCATAACAGCAGACATTTCTTCTTGTGAGATAGCGCAAGTTGTGTCTCCATTATAAACTTGTTGAAAAGCGGCAAAAAATACTTCTGGATTAATTTCCATTCCTTGAGCTTTCCAAGCCATAGCTTGAGAATAACCAAGAACATAAGAAGCAGAATCTGTTACGTTTTTAAAATTGCTTGCATCAACTACTCTTTCTTTTTGAGAGCAAGCAATAAATGTTAAAGAGCTTAAAGCAATAACGCTTGCTAAACGAAATACATTTTTCATCATTAATGATATTCAATTTTAAATTATTTGCAAAATTATGAATATTTTGTTGATAAACTATTAAAAAAATGAGAAAAAAATAGGTGGCTATCATTGAATTACTTAACTTTGCACAAAAATTATAAAACAACTCACTTGGATTGTTATTTTATATAGTAAAGTAAATTAAAAAGATTGGAAAAATGAAGAACAAGTACAATGATTTGATTGAGCAAACTTTCGAGTTTCCACAAGAAGAATTTAAGACAGAGGAAAACGAACTATTGTTTCACGATATTCCTTTGATGGATATAATTAAACAATATGGAACTCCTTTAAAGATAACATTCTTACCAAAAATTACCTCTCAAATTCAAAGGGCTAAAAGGCTTTTTAATGTTGCTATTGCTAAAACCGATTACAATGGAACTTACAATTATTGTTATTGTACAAAGAGTTCTCATTTTTCTTTTGTGCTAGATGAAGTCATAAAAAACGATGTACATTTAGAAACTTCTTCTGCATTTGACATTAACATAATTAACGAATTATACGAGCAAGGAAAAGTTGGAAAAGACCAATATATATTATGTAATGGTTTCAAACGTCCTCAATATATAGAGAATATAGCAGAGTTAATTCGCAATGGTTTTACTAATGTAATTCCGATTATAGATAATATGGAGGAGTTAGACGTAATGAATACTATTGTTGATATGCCATGTAATGTAGGTATTCGTATTGCATCTGAAGAAGAACCTATGTTTGACTTTTATACATCAAGACTTGGAATAAGATATAATTGCATAGTAGATTTTTATAAAGAAAAGATAGCAAACAATCCTAACTTTAAACTAAAAATGCTTCACTTCTTTATCAATACAGGAATCAAAGACTCTGCATATTATTGGAATGAGTTGCAAAAATGCGTAAACGTATATTGCGAATTGAAAAAAGTATGTCCAGACTTAGATAGTTTAGATATAGGAGGAGGTTTCCCTATCAAAAACTCATTAGGTTTTGAGTATGATTACGAGTACATGGCAGAAGAAATCCTTGCACAAATAAAAGATATCTGTAACAAACAAGGCGTTCAAGAACCAAATATCTTTACTGAGTTCGGCTCATTCACAGTAGGAGAAGCAGGATGCATATTATATAGCATCATAGACCAAAAACGACAAAACGACAAAGAGTTATGGTATATGATAGACTCTTCTTTCATAACAACGCTTCCTGACACTTGGGGAATAGGACAAAGATTTATTCTTTTACCTATAAACAAATGGGATAACGAATACCAAAGAGTATTTCTTGGAGGTTTAACTTGCGACTCACAAGATTACTATTCAGCAGAGGTACATTCTAATGCAGTATTCTTACCAAAATATACAAATGATGAAGAAGAACCTTTATATATAGGCTTCTTCCACACAGGAGCTTATCAAGAAAGTTTAGCAGGTTATGGTGGCATTCAACACTGTCTAATTCCACAACCAAAACACATAATATTAGACAAAGATGAAAACGGAGAATGGTACACAAAACTTTTTGCCAAAGAACAAAGTCATAAATCGATGCTAAAAATACTAGGATATTAAAAAACTTTCGTACTTTTGCACTTTATTTTATAATTTATTAACAAAAAACAAATCAAAATGATTGACACAACAAAATATTCAGGTAAAACACGTCAAGAAACAGACTTAATAGGAACAAGAGAAATTCCTGTTGAAGCATTATATGGCGTGCAATCAGTAAGAGGTTTTGAAAACTTCAAAATCTCTGGAAAATTAATGAACGACTATCCTAACTTTATTAAAGGAATGGCTTTGACAAAAAAAGGAGCAGCCGTTGCAAACCACAAACAAGGTAAATTAACAGACGAACAATTCAAAGCTATATCTCAAGCTTGTGATGAATTATTTGAAGGAAAACACCATGAATTCTTCCTTTCAGATATGATACAAGGAGGAGCAGGTACAACAGTAAACATGAATGCAAACGAAGTACTTGCAAACCGTGCATTAGAAATAATGGGTAAAGAACACGGACAATACGAATTTTGTTCTCCAAACGACCACTTAAACGCATCACAATCTACAAACGATGCTTATCCAACAGCATTCCACTTTGGATTATACTTAGAAAACAGAAGACTTGCTGAAGCAATGACTAAAATAGTTGAGTCATTAGACAAGAAAGCAGAAGAGTTTTCTCAAATAATCAAAATGGGAAGAACTCAATTACAAGACGGAGTTCCAATGACACTTGGTCAAACATTCAAAGGATTTGCTAACCTAATAAGAAGAGAAATCGCTAACCTAAACAATGCAGCAGAAGAATTATTATGCATCAATATGGGAGCAACAGCGATAGGAACAGGAATCTGTTCAGAACCAGGTTACAGCAAACTTTGTACAGAAGCTTTAAGAGAAATAACAGGCTGGAATGTAACATTAGCAGAAGACTTAGTAGAAGTAACATCAGATACATCAGTATTAGTAGGCTACTCATCAGAATTGAAACGTATAGCATTGAAAGCAATCAAAATATGCAACGACTTACGTTTGATGGGATCAGGTCCAAGATGTGGAATCCACGAATTATTCTTACCTGAAATGCAACCAGGTTCATCAATCATGCCAGGAAAAGTAAACCCTGTTATACCAGAAGTAATGAATCAACTTTGCTACAAAGTAATAGGAAACGATACAGCAGTAATGCTTGCAGCAGAAAACGCTCAATTAGAATTGAACGTTATGGAACCAGTATTAGTTTACTGCTTATTCGAATCAATAGACCTATTAACAAACGGATTTGATACATTAAGAACATTATGTATTGACGGAATCAAAGCAGACGTTGAAAACTGCGAACGTCAAGTAAAAGGTTCTATCGGAATCGTTACTGCATTAAACCCAATCATCGGATATAAAAACTCTACAAAGATAGCAAAAGAAGCTATGGCTAGAGGAAAAGGAGTTTACGATTTAGTATTGGAACACGATATTCTTTCAAAAGAAGACTTAGACACAATACTAAAACCAGAAAACATGATTGCGCCAGTTAAATTAGATATCAAACCAAGAAAATAAGCAATCTTAAAATACTGAAAAGGCGACTAAGTTTAACTTAGTCGCCTTTTTCTTTTACTTAAACTTCACTTTAAGAAAATAAAACGCTCGTTTGTCAAAATAAAACAAAGACTCAGGAGTGTTTTTCTTTGGGTTTAATGAAATATACAGGAAACTTAAAATTTATTCAATTTTAGTAATTTCACATTTTTTGAGTTTAATCCCTTTTGGGTTTTTTGCATTAACACATAAAAAAGTATCTTCATCAATAATTTCCATTATTCGAAATTCCTCATTAGAATCCAATTTCCTTACCCAAATAAACAATTCTCCTTTCGTGCTTTTTGCATTTTTCTCGGTATAATTAGATTTTTCATCTTCATGCTTTTTTAATAAATCTGCTTGATGATATTCTGCTGTCTCAACTATTTTTTGAAATCCTTTTAATAAAATATTATTTACAAATCCAGAAATACTACTAACGATAAAAATCAATGCAGAAATCAAGAATTCCATTTCTTCATCCTCAATATAAAAGCAAAATAATATAATTCCAATAAATAAACAAAACCAAGTGCAAACAAATAATACTTTTTTTAATTTTCTCAACGATTGAGACGCTGTTGAATCTATAAAATTCATAATTTTAATACCCTAATTCGTGTCGGGCACAACTTCAAATTAAATTATTAAACTTTCTTTGCCCAAGTCCCAAATTGCGATTAAATGATTTCTCTCTTTGACTTCAAGGCATAAAAAAACGTGGGACTTTTCCTTATCGTTGAATGAGGTTCTGGAATACCTAAGTAACCGAATAAGCAAAGCCCACGATAATCATCGCGAGCGTTTACTACTTTACTAACGGTTACCTGTTTTGAAATTTTCCAGATTTCATTCAACCCAATAATAAGTAAAAACGCTTTTTATGTCGTATTAAAATACTAAGTCTTAATAATAATTATTCTTTTTCTCTTTATTGTCCTCCTTTTTTATGGTTAAAAACTTGCTTGCAAAGGTAAAAAATAATTTTATACTTGCAAAGAATATGGGGTTTAAGTCTTAATCTTTGTAGTATAAAATCATAGGGAAATTATCTTTATTTTTAAGAAATTTTGAGAAAGAGATTTTGTGAAATTTTTTCACGAAAATTGATGAAAATCAAGGGTGATTTTTCGCAATTTAAGGGTTTTTTCTCTGATTTCATAGAAAGGGTTTGCTAACTCTAAGGAAAAATAAAATAAAGCTAAGGAAAATTTAGAAAAAGCAAAGGATTATTTCGCTAAATCAAAGGAAAAAATGAAAGAAATTAAAGGGAAATTTAGCAAAATTAATGTTTTAAAAAGTTAAGTCTTTGATTTAGTGTCATTTACTTAAAGCCTTATATTTTCAAAATTTGCGACCAAGAATTTTAGACTTGAAAATTCTTTAAGCATTTGGCGTTAAGTAGTAGAAAAAAATAGTTTATTAAATTTTGTTTCCAAAATTTATTGTAACTTTGTCTTTCAATAAATTTTAGAATTATGAGAAAAGTTGAAATGAATAGAAGTTTGAGAACAATTACATTTTTGTTTATTTTATTTTTTATTACGGCTTGCTCTTCTCTTTCAAAGCAAGAATACTATGAAAAGCAAGTTGTGTTTCCCGATAATGCCACATTAGAGCAAAAAATCGACATGGCATCACGATTAGTTCCAACAAAACAGCAATTAGAATGGCAACAAATGGAGCTAACAGCCTTTTTTCATTTTGGAATCAATACATTTACAGGCAATGAATGGGGAGATGGTAAAGATAGTCCTCAACTTTTCAATCCTACTCAATTAGATTGCGAACAGTGGGTAAAGGCTCTGAAAGACGGGGGCTTTAAAATGGTAATCCTTACGGCAAAACACCACGATGGTTTTTGCTTATGGCCAACCAAAACAACAGAATATTCCGTTAAAAACTCTCCTTGGAAAAATGGAAAGGGAGATGTAGTTCGTGAATTACGAGATGCTTGCAACAAATACGGATTAAAATTCGGAGTATATATATCTCCATGGGATAGAAACGCAAGTTGCTATGGCGATTCACCAAAATACAATGAATATTTCTCACAACAACTTACCGAATTGCTAACTAACTATGGAGAAATCCACGAAATATGGTTTGACGGAGCCAATGGAGAAGGACCAAATGGCAGAAAACAAATCTATGATTGGGATTTATTTTTAAAAACCATAAGAAAACATCAGCCAAATGCAGTTACAGCAATAATGGGAGACGATGTCCGTTGGGTAGGTAACGAAGGCGGATTAGGAAGAGAAACAGAATGGAGTGCAACTGTGCTAACGCCGGGAAGTTATTCCCATTGCGATAAATCAAATCAAGCACTTGGCATTGATAATATGTCAAAAGATTTAGGCAGTCTTGCACTTTTGAACAACGCAAAGCAGATATATTGGTATCCATCAGAGGTTGATGTTTCTATACGTCCGGGTTGGTTCTATCATTCCAAAGAAGACACAGCAGTTCGTTCACTGCAAAACCTTGTAAACATATATTATCAATCCGTAGGTTGCAATTCAGTATTGCTACTCAATATTCCACCAGACAAAAGAGGCTTAATACACGAAACAGACGTGCAACGCATAAAAGAACTTTCTAACTACATAAACAAAACCTTTGAAAACAACCAAGTAATCAAAGGAAATAAAACATGGAAAGCCTCAAAAGGCGAAAGCAAAGAGTATAAAATAAAACCAAATTCAAAGTTTAACACCCTTTTAATTCAAGAAGACATCACAAAAGGGCAAAGAGTAGAAGAATTTTCGGTAGAAATCTATGAGCAAGGACAATGGAAACAAATAGCAAAAGGCACAACAATAGGCTATAAAAGGCTATTAAGATTTGCAGATTGCCAAGCAGAAAAACTAAGAATAACAATCAACAACACAAGAGCCGAAGCCAACATAGAAAACATAGGGCTTTACTACGCTGAAAGCTTATAAAATAGAAATAAAAACGCTCGTTTGTCAAAATATTTCAAAGACTCACGAGCGTTTTTCTTTTAAATAAAAATTTCAATTCAAAGAATTAATTTATCAACATTAAATTTTCATTAAATTTTTCCATATTCGCTTCTTTCGTAAGCCTACTTATTTGAAACCAATCAACGATTGTCCAAACTCCTAAACCTCCGCCTGTAAGGAATTTAAGGATTCCCCAACCTGTTTGACCAATTAAAAATCTATCAACGCCCCAAGAACCAACTAAAACAGAAACTATTACATTTACAGTAGGGTCTAAGTAATCTCCTGTTGCAAGCAATTGAATTTGTTCAGGGGTTAAAGATTCTAATTTTTGCTTAACAATCATTACATCTGCGGTTGTGAATTTTTTACCATTCTGCATCATAAATGAATTGATGTACAATTTTTTCGTTTCCTCATCATTTGCATCTAACATTTCAATTTGAATTGGCAACATCTCACCTTGATTTAATTTATCATTGTCGTTTTCTGCAAAAACCGCATTTGTCGATAAAGCAAATACGAAAAACATTAAAGAAATTACTTTTTTCATTTTTTTAAAATTTTAATTTGTTATTATTTTTCTTCCTTTGCCCAAGTCCCAAATGGCGATTTATTGATTTCTTCCTTTGATTAAATGACATAAAAAAACGTGGGACTTTTTCTTATTGGGATGCGAGGTTCTCGACTACCTAACTCACCAAACAAGTAAAGCCCACGATATGAATCGCGAGCGTTTACTGCTTTACCATGGTGAGTTTTGTTTGAAATTGTCGAGATTTCGCACGCCCAAGTATAAGCAAAAACGCTTTTTATGTCGTAATAAATTTACTAAGTCTTAATGATAATTATTCTTTTTCTCCTTTTTGTTCTCCTATTTTTTAGGTTAATAACTTGCTTACAAAGGTACAACAATTTTTGATAACTACAAAAATTGTTTCAAAGGTATTTTAAAGCGCTTTTAAACTTTTAATAAACATTTTTTCTTAAAGAAAAATGCTTCAACTCATTGAAAAAATTGACGAAAATCAAGGGTGAATTCACTAAAACGAAGAGTTATTTTTCTGAAACGCTGTTTCATTAAAATAAAACAAAGAATTATTTTAACAAAACAAAGAAAAAATTTCAAAAAACTGCGTTTTTTCACTACAAAAACAGCGTTTTTTTTCGCTGAAATCAAGTAAAAAACAGCGTTTTTTGGGCTTTAAAGGGGGTTTAAACTACGTTTAAATGGGATAAATCGCTGATTTATAGCGCTTAAACTTAACTCCAAATGCTTAAGGAATTTGCAAAGAAAAAAATAAAGTTCAAAAATTTCGTAGTATTTGGGCATTTGATTTTAATTAAAAAATGTTAAATTTTTTTAAGATATGGTAAAATGTCCTTTGATTGTGAAATTTATTGTATTTTTGTAGTTTTATTGTTGACGATTATATTAAAGTGAAAAAGCTTGATAAACTCATAATAAAATCCTATTTAGGACCTTTGCTTATGACTTTCTCGCTTTCCTTATTTGTCTTTCTTTTGCAGTTCCTTTGGAAACAAATAGAGCAAATAATAGGAAAGGGATTGGGAGTAGAGGTTATTCTAGAGCTTGTGTTGTATGCTTGTGCAACGCTTGTGCCTATGGCTTTGCCGTTGGCGGTTTTGCTTGCAAGCATTATGACTATGGGGAATTTTGGTGAGAAGTATGAATTAGTGGCAATGAAAGCTGCAGGTATTTCGCTTTGGAGAGTTTTAAGACCTCTTATAATCATATCTGTTTTGTTTTCAATTATGGCTTTTTTCTTTTCAAACAAGGTTATCCCTGTTGCAAATATGAAATTGAGAACTGTCCTTTATGAAGTAAAGACAAAGAAACCTACTTTGAATATAAAGCCTAATCAATTCTATTCGGAGATTGAAAACTACACTATAAGAATTGGAAGTAAGGACAAGGAGGGTGTAAATATGAAGGATATCATAGTTTATGATCACTCTAAAGACTTGGGAAATGTGAGTGTTACTTTGGCAGATAGTGGACAGATGTATGCAACTCCTGATGGCAATACTTTGATATTTCGTTTGTTTTCGGGATATACTTTTGATGAGGATATATCTGGTGTGAATATTCATTCACGTCCTTTGATGAGGTTGAACTTTAAGGAGCAAGTTATTAGGTTTGATGTTTCGGATTTTGCTTATCAAGAGGCTGATGACAATCGTTATGAGGGGCATTACAAGATGCTTGATATAAAAGCATTGAATAGGAATTTGGATACTTTGTATCGCAAAACGGGAATGATAGGAGAGAATATCGCAAGAATATCTAAAGAGAATTTTTCGGTTAAGGCTCAGCCTAATGCACAGTCTAAGGAGAATTTTTATGAGAAGTTTAAGTCGCTTCCTTTGGAGCAACAAAGAAATATAGATAATATTGTAGATAGTAAAATAGAGTTTGTTCGCAATGATATGAATTCTTGGATTGTGCAAATGAATTCGGAGCAAGATATGGTGCGTCGTCATCAGATTGAATTGCATAGAAAGTTTACTCTTTCGGCTGCTTGCTTGATTCTTTTCTTTATTGGAGCGCCACTTGGTGCTATAATAAGAAAAGGAGGTATGGGAATGCCTATAGTGGTTTCTACTGTGGCATTTATTATTTACTATATTGTAGGAACAATGGGAGAAAACGCAGCAAGAGAAGGGGAAATGCCAATATGGGTTGGAATGTGGCTTTCAACAATTGTTTTTCTTCCTTTAGGATTATTTCTTACCACAAAGGCGACAAGCGATGCAGGATTGCTGAATGCTGAAGTGTGGACAAAGACAATAGAAAAGATATTAAACAAACTAAAAAATATATATAGAAAAACGAAATGAAGATACTTCAATTTTGTTATAAACCTCCTTATCCAGCTTTAGATGGAGGCTCAATGGGAATGCATTATGTTACTGAAGGCTTGATAAACAACGGACATCAAGTTAAGGTTTTGTCATTTCATTCAAAAAAACATCCTTGTAAGGTAGAAAAACTACCTGAAGAATATGTAGAAAAAACACAATTTGAAACAGTATTTGTAGATTTAGATATAAAGATATTGCCTGCATTGGTGGCTTATTTATGTGGAGAAAGCTATCATGTGAAAAGGTTTATCAATGATGCAATGAAACGCAAACTTGTAGAGATTCTTAAGAAAGAAGAATTTGATATAATACAAGTTGAAAGCATATTTTTAACACCTTATTTGCCATTGATGAGAAAATACAGCAAGGCAAAGATTGTGTTGAGAGCTCCTAATATTGAAAACAAGATTTGGTGGCGAATCTATAAGGCAACAAAGAATCCTTTTAAGAAAAGCTATATTAAACATCTTGCATTGACACTTGAATACTATGAAAATTCACATATAAACGACTATGATGCAGTTAGTCCTGTAACGGATGTTGATGCGCAATATTTCATAGAGCATGGATTAAGAAAAGTTTGCAAAGCAATTCCTTTTGGAATGAATACACCTGAGCTTATCTCTGATGTGTTGCAAGAAAAGGATACTATATTCCATATAGGCTCAATGAATTGGCATCCAAACGAACAAGGCATAAAATGGTTTTTAGAAGAGTGTTGGTCAAAGGTTAAAGAGCAATCTCCTCAAGTAAAAGCATATTTTGCAGGTCGTTATATGCCACAATGGCTTTTGAATACGGAGATGGAAGATGTGAATATAGTAGGAGAGGTTGCAGATAGTATTCATTTTATGACAAGTAAGCAAATAATGGTTGTGCCTTTGCTTTCGGGAAGTGGAATAAGAATTAAGATTATTGAGGCAATGAGCATAGGAAAAACTGTTATCGCAACAACAATAGCTGCAGAGGGGATAATGTATGAGGATAAGAAAAATATCATAATTGCTAATACTCCTGAAGAATTTGCTGCTGCAGTGAAATTCTGTTTGGATAATCCTGAAGAATGTAAGGCAATAGGCAATGAGGCTTATAAATTGATTGCTGAACAATATAATAACGATAATATAGTTAAACAATTAGTAAGTCTTTACGAACAAGTCTTATAATGAAAGTAGCAGTAGTTTTAACAAGAATTCCTTTTCCTTTGATGAAGGGCGATAAATTAAGAGCCTATTATCAAATTAAGGAATTGTCTAAAGAACACGAAATACATCTTTTTTGCCTTAACTACAAAGATGAAGAGGAAAAGGCAAAGCAAGAATTGTATAAATACTGCAAAACTATACATATAGAAAAGTTAAATCTATTCACAAGTCTTTGGAGAGTTGCTTTGTCGTTATTTAGCAACATTCCATTTCAAACTGCTTATTATAACTCTTTGCGAGCAAAGAAAAGACTATGTGAATTTGTAGATAAGAATGAGATAGATATTTGTTATTTTCAATTTGTTCGTTTAGCTCCTTTCGCAAAACGAATAAAGCAGAGAAAGGTTTTGGATTTCCAAGATACTTTATCTGTAAATATGAAAAGACGTGCAGATAAATCTAATCTGCTTTCGCGATTGATTTTCTCTTATGAGGCGAAGAAACTTGCTAAATATGAGGCAAAAATGTTTGATTGCTTTGATGCTCTGACTATAATCACAGATGCTGATAGAGAACTCTTGAAGACATATAGACGAAACGAAGTGAAAATTATTGCAAATGGCGTTTCGGAAAATTATTTTGAGTATCCAAAGAGAGAGAATAAACCTTTTGATTTGTTGTTTAGTGGAGCTATGAGCTATGCTCCTAATATTGATGCTGTGGAATATCTTATAAAAGAGATAATGCCAATAGTTTGGCAACAAAAACCTAATGTAAAAATTGCGATTGCAGGTGGTGGAGCTCCTTTGTCTTTGCAAAAACTTGCAAATGAAAGAGTAGTTATGCCGGGTTGGGTAGATGATATGAAGGAATATTATTCTCAATCAAATATATTCATTGCTCCAATGCAAATTGGTACGGGTTTACAAAATAAACTTTTGGAAGCAATGGCTATGAATATGCCTTGTATTACAAGCCCTTTAGCAAATCAGGCATTGAAAGCAAAAGATAAGACAGAAATATTGATTGCTAATAATGCAAAAGAGTATGCTGATTGTGTGCTAAGACTATTGGATAATCCTACGCTTGCAAAAGAGATAGCAGATGCAGGGAAGGATTATGTTTATCAGCATTATAGTTGGAAGACTAATTGTGATAGGCTTTCTGAAATCTTTTATGAATTAAATTCTTTATCAAGATAGGTTTGTAATTCATCTATACTCAAACCATGTTGCACAATTCCTTGTTTTGCAACAGATATTTTTCCTGTTTGTTCGCTGACTATAACTGATATTGCGTCACTTTGTTCGGTTATTCCTATGGCAGAGCGGTGTCTCAAACCCATACTTAAAGGAATATTGTTGTTTTTACTTACAGGTAATATACATCTTGCAGCTTGAATTTTGTTGTCGCTTATGATTACTGCGCCATCGTGAAGAGGTGTGTTTTTAAAAAATATTGTTTCTATTAGTTGTGAGCTGATTTCTGATTCAAATACATCTCCTGTTTGTATGATTTGTTCCAATGGGTTGGATTTACAAATCACTAATAAGGCTCCTGTGTAAGTTTGAGAAAGGTGACTGCAGGCTAAAACTATAGATGAAGAGTTTAGATTGTTTTTAGAACTTTGACTTGTTTTCCAAAAGATTAGCTTTTTCCATTTATCCAAAAATCCATTTGAGCCTAAAAGTATAAGGAATCGTCTTATTTCGCCTTGGAAAATTACTATCAATGCAATAACTCCAACAGAAATAAATTGATCTAGTATTTCTGTTAGTAGCTTCATGTCAAGGAATTTTACTACCTTGCTGGTTATGTAAATTAAAACGAAACCTATTAATATGTTAAGGGCGTTTGTTCCTTTTAAAAGTTTGTACAAATAGTAGAACAATACTGCAACTAATAGTATATCTACTACATCAATTATTTGGAATGAAGGTAAGCCTTGAATAACGTTTAGTTCCATTGTTTTATGTGTTTATTATAATTTTTAAATAAGGTTATACATTCTTTTGCTTCTTTGACATCGTGTACTCTTAGTATGTCTGCTCCGTTTTGAAGTGCGAATGCGTGTAAAAATGTTGTGCCATTGAGAGCTTGTTGCGCATTTGTGTTGAGTGTTTTGTATATCATGCTTTTGCGAGATATGCCAGTAAGGATTGGAAGTCCAAATATTTCAAATTCTTTTTGACGAGCTAGTAATTCGAAATTATTTTCGGCTGTTTTGCCAAAGCCAAAGCCTAAATCTAATATTATATCTGTCGCTCCGTATTGGTATAGTGATTCAATTTGTTTTGAGAAGAATTTACTGATTTCAAGGATTAAATTATCGTAACTTGGATTCGTTTGCATGGTTTCTGGAATCGCAGGACAATGTGTTAGAACGTACGGAAGCTTTATTGCTCCTATTGTTTCCAACATTGCTTTGTCAAATGTGCCTCCTGAAATGTCGTTTATTATGTCTGCTCCATTATCAGCAACTGCTTTGCTTACTTCAGACCAAACAGTGTCTATGGAAATTACAATTTTTGGGAATTCTTTTCTTATGCCTTCTAATACGGGTAAAATTTTTGCTATTTCTTCTTTTGCTTCTATTAGTTTTGCTCCTGGTCTTGTTGAACAAGCTCCTATGTCAATTATATCTACTCCTTCTTCTATTAAGGATTCAGCCTTTTTTATAGCATGCTTTGTGTCAGTGTATTTACCTCCGTCAAAGAAAGAATCATCAGTAATGTTTAGAATACCCATTACTTTTGGCTCATTGAATTCAAAAACTTTTTTTTGACACATAATACTCTGCTTTTTAAAATTTGTTGTAATTTTACCCTCGAAAAACATTTTTAATTCTTTTATTTAGCAAAGATAGTAAAAATATGAATAATACGAATTTTGAATACGATAATGTTATAAAAAAGTGCAAAGAATTGTTTGAAGCAAAACTTTCTGATTATGGCACTTCTTGGAGAATTTTACGTTTGGCTTCATTGACTGATCAAATATTTATTAAGGCTTCTCGTATAAGAAGTATTCAGGAGTCAGGTAAACAATTAGTTGATGAGGGTATTGTTTCCGAATTTATCGGTATGATAAATTATGGAATTATTGCTTTGATTCAAATAGAGTTGAAGGATAATCAAGAAATGGAACTTCCAAAAGATAAGGCTTTGAGTTTGTATGATAAATATGTTAATGCTACTAAAAGTCTTATGTTGAAAAAGAATCACGATTATTCAGAAGCATGGAGAGATATGAGAGTTAGCTCTATCACTGATTTGATTCTAATGAAGATTTTGAGATTAAAACAAATAGAAGATAATCAAGGTAAGACTTTAGTTAGCGAAGGGGTAGATGCTAACTATCAAGATATTGTTAATTATTCGGTTTTTGCGTGTATTAAATTAGGTTTGTAAGATGAAAGCTTTGTCTATATTGTTAAGGGCTTTATTTGGTGGAGTCTTTATTTTTTCAGGTTTTGTAAAGGCAGTTGACCCTTGGGGTACGGCTTATAAGATAGAAGAGTATATAGCAGTTTTTGGAATGAATTGGCTAACTGATGCTATGTCATTTCTTCCTATTACTTTGTCTATTCTTTTGAGTTCATTGGAATTTATGATAGGAGTTTTGATTTTCTTTGGATTCTTTCCTAAAATTTCAAAGTATTCAGCTGCTATCATTATGGCTTTCTTTACGGTGCTTACTTTCATAGATGCTTTAACTAATAAGGTAGATGATTGTGGTTGCTTTGGCGATGCAATTAAATTAACTAACTGGGAAACTTTTTGGAAAAATATAGTATTGGATTTCCTTCTTGTAGGCATTATTCTTATTGAAAGAAAAATGGTTTTGGGTACTTCAAAGATTAATTCAAAACTAATAACAAGTATTTTTGGTTTGTTTATTATTGTGTTTTCTATTTATAGTGCAGTTTATGAGCCTGTGATTGACTTTAGAGCATGGAAGGTTGGTAATCAAATGGTGCCTGTTGGAGATGATGTAACACCACCTGTTAGTTATGCTAAATATAGAAATAATGAAACAGGAGCAGAAAAGGAATTTACTATGGAAAATCTTATGGAAGAGTATAAAGTAAATCCTGATTTTGCAAAACAATGGACATTCCTTGATTCAAGAGTGGAAAATACAAATACTGTTGCAGCAGATGGTTTTTCTCTAATTCTTTTAGATATGGGAGAAGAAGATGAAACAATAGATATTCTTTCAGATACTACATCTGATTTGTATATGATAACTTCTTATGATGTTAGAAAGGCAAATGAAAAAGGACTTAATAGAGTTTTGAATTTTGCTACAGAGATGCAAAAACAAAATAATAGAGTTCTTATAGTTACTGCAACCAATTCAGAAGGTTGTTCAAAGTTTCTTGAAAACTATCCTACAGCTAATAATTTCTTAATATACTCTTCTGATGATAAGTCGATAAAAACTATTTTGCGTTCAAATCCTGGAATAATAAAAATATCAAAAGGAAAAGTAGAAGCAAAATGGTCTTGGAGAAATTTGCCAGAATTAGAATCTTTAGCTAAAGAATAGAAAATTTGATAGCATACATTCTTAAAAAAATATCATACGGTTTTCTAGTTATGTTCGGGGTAATAACACTTGTTTTTGTGTTATTCAACATTTTGCCCGGAGATCCTGCTCGTATGATGTTAGGACAAAGAGCTGATGAAAAGAGTATTGAGATAATCCATAAGGAATTGGGATTGGATAAACCATTGCATCAGCAATATTTTAAATATCTTAATGATTTAAGTCCAATAGGATTAAAAGAGGATGGAAGTGTAGGTTTTAAAGCTCCGTATTTAAGAAGATCTTATCAAAGCAATAAGCCCGTTGCTGATATATTAAAAGAGGCTTTTCCAAACACAATCTATTTAGCATTGTTAAGTATTGCTATCGCATTTGTTGTGGGAGTAAGTCTTGGAGCATTGTCTGCTGTGTATAAAGATAGTATTTTGGAAAAAGTAGTTTTAGTAGTCACGTCATTGGGTATGAGTTTACCATCTTTCTTTGCTGCTATCTTGATTGCGTGGGTATTTGCTTTTCTTTTAGCAGACTATACGGGACTTTCTATGTTTGGAAGTTTGTATAGCGTAGATGATTTTGGTGAAGGAGAGTATTTAAGTTTGAAAAATATAATTCTACCGGCAATAACTCTTGGAATAAGACCTCTTGCTGTAATAACAGAATTGACAAAAAGCACAATGAAAGAAGTTCTTGAACAAGACTACATAAGAACTGCAAGAGCAAAGGGTTTAAGTAAGTTTAAAGTGATTTATTCTCATGCTTTACGAAATACTCTCAATCCCATTGTAAGTTCAATAAGTGGTTGGTTTGCTTCTTTAATAGCAGGAGCTGTTTTCGTGGAATATATATTTGATTGGAAAGGCGTTGGTGTTGTAATTGTGGATAGTTTAGAAAAATATGATTTCCCTGTTTTAATGGGAGCATTGATTGTTATTTGTGTAATACTGATTTTGATAAATATTCTTACGGATATAATATACGCACTCTTGGATCCAAGAGTGCGCCTTAAATAATTCTACCATTTATTCCAGTGGATTTTATATTCTTTCCATTTGTCTTTAGGTTCTTGTTCTTTTTCTCTAACTCCAATAGGAATGATATTTAAAGGGACGATGTTTTCTGGTAAAGATAATAAAACTTTTAATGCTTCAACTCTTTCTGGGTTAGGATAAACTCCACACCATACAGCACCAAGTCCCATAGAATGTGCTGCTAAAAGAATGTTTTGAGTTGCAGCAGAGCAGTCTTGTACCCAAAATTCTTGTGCTACTCCTTCTAAAGCAAGATTTAAATCTCCACAAACAATTATTGCACAAGATGCTTTCTTAATCATGCCAGCGTTTTTAAATTCATCGCCAATTTTCTCCATTAAATCTCTATCGTCAATGACCATAAACGCCCAAGGTTGTTTATTTACTGCAGTTGGGGCAGACATTCCTGCTCTTAATAAAGTTAAAATGGCGTCTTTTTCTACTTTTTCAGATGAATAAGAACGAATACTTGTTCTATTAAAGATTGTTTCTAAAGTAGAATTTTCTAAATTGACTTGAGCGTTGGCTGTAAATCCTAAAATGATACAACCTAAAATTGTAAAAATGTTTTTAACTTTCATATTTTATTGTTTTTTTTAATGTTTCGCTTTAAAAACGCATAATATTGAAATTAATTATTAACTTTGCAACTTTAATTTTAAAATATATAAAAATTATGAATAATACATACAAAGCAGTTTCTGCTCAAGAAGCAGTAAAAGTTATAAAAAGCGGAGACCATATACATTTAAGCAGTGTTGCTTCTGCTCCACAATGTCTTATAGATGCAATGTGTGAAAGAGGAAGAAATAAAGAATTTAAAAATGTATATATTCACCACCTTCATACAGAAGGAGCAGCTCCTTATGCAAGTGCAGAGTTTGAAGGAATATTCCAACATGATGCTTTCTTTGTTGGAGCTAACGTAAGAAAAGATGTTCAAGCAGGTTATGCAGATTATATTCCAATTTTCTTAAGCGAAACTCAAAAGCTTTATAGAGAAGGATATGTTCCTTGCGATGTTGCAATGGTACAAGTATGCCCTCCAGATGAACACGGATATGTTTCTTTAGGAACAAGTGTTGATGCAACCCTAGCAGCTATAGAAACTGCAAAAACAGTTATAGCAGTTGTTAATCCAAAAGTTCCTCGTTCATTTGGTGATGCTTTGATTCCAATGAGCATGATTGATATCTTCGTTGAAGATGATACTCCATTGATGCCAGGACATTTCACTGAACCAAACGAACAAGAAATAGCAATAGGTAAACATTGTGCTGCTTTAATTGAAGATGGCGCTTGTATGCAAATGGGTATTGGAGCAATTCCTAATGCTGTTTTAGCACAACTTGGAAATCACAAAAACTTAGGTATTCACACAGAAATGTTTGCTGATGGTGTTTTACCATTGGTTGAAAAAGGTGTTATAAACGGTAGCAATAAAGTTTTAGATAAAGGAAAAATGGTTTCTACTTTCTTAATGGGAAGCCAAAAGGTTTACGATTTTCTTCACAATAACCCAATGGTTGCAATGATGGACGTGGCTTATACAAACGACCCATTCGTTGTTGCTCAACAACCAAAAATGACTGCAATCAACTCTGCATTGCAAATCGATATAACAGGACAAGTTTGTGCTGACTCTTTGGGAACTAAATTCTTCTCAGGAGTTGGAGGTCAAATAGACTTCATTTACGGAGCTTCTCGTTCAAAAGGCGGAAAATCTATCATAGCTATGCCTTCTGTAACAAAGAATGGTATATCTAAAATTGCTCCTACATTAAGTCTTGGTGCAGGTGTTGTTACAACAAGAAACCATATTCACTGGTTTGTAACAGAATTTGGTGCTGTTAATTTATATGGAAAGAGCCTTCAAGAAAGAGCAAGATTGTTAATCTCTGTTGCTCACCCTGATCATAGAGAAGAATTAGATAGAGCAGCATTTGAACGTTACGGTTCACACTATCATTTTATCACAAAGTAATTAAGGATAAAATTTAATCATATAAAGAGATTGATTCTTCGTATTAAGAAGAGTCAATCTCTTTATATGTTTCAGTAAAATAAAATCAAGAATCAATAAAATGATTCTTTAAAAGAGATGAACGATTCTTTGTTTTAAAAATATCTGTTTTTGAATTTGTCTTTTTTTGATTTCTTTTGTAAATTTGCACTTGCTTTTTAACATTAACAAAAACTAAGTAAAGTGGGACGTTTATTAGCAATAGATTATGGTTTGAAAAGAGTTGGCTTGGCAGTAAGTGATTATATGCAAGTAATTGCTACTACTCTTACAACTGTTCCAACTGTCGATATTTTCCCTTATCTAAAAGATTATATGAGTAGAGAACAGGTTGATGCAATAGTTGTAGGGGATCCAAAACAATTGGATAATACTCCTTCTGAATCAGCAAAAAGCGTTCATTTGTTCGTAGATGAATTAGGACAACAGTTTCCTGATATTGACATTTATATGATAGATGAGCGTTTTACTTCAAAAATAGCAAGTCAAACTATAGCAAAATCTGGTAAAAGCAAGAAAGCAAGAAAAGATAAAGGTTTAATTGATACTGTTGCTGCAGTGTTGATTTTACAGGATTTTATGAAAATGAAGAAACTTTAAAAATAGAAAAATGATACTTCCAATAGTAGGTTACGGAAACCCTGTTTTAAAAAAACAAGCACAAGAAATAACAAAGGATTACCCTGAATTGCCACAATTAATAGAAAATATGTTTGAAACAATGTATGTGGCAAACGGAGTAGGTTTGGCAGCACCGCAAATAAATCTATCAATAAGATTAGTAGTTATAGATGCAGAACCATTCAAAGAAGTTTACCCTGAAGCAGAAGGCTTTAAAAAAGTATTCATAAATCCAACAATCTTAGAATATAAAGGCGAAATGTGGACTGATTTTGAGGAAGGTTGTCTTTCTTTGCCAGAAGTTCACGAAGAAGTAGCACGTCCAAGAGAGATTGTTGTGAAATATTACGATGAAAACTTTGAAGAACATACTGAAGAGTTTAGTGGAATTAGAGCAAGAATATTTCAACACGAGTATGACCATTTAGAAGGAAAAGTCTTTGTAGATAGATTGAGTGCTTTAAGAAAAACATTACTTAAAAGAAAGTTAAGTGATATAGCAAACAATAAAGTGCGCACTTCTTATAGAATGAAGATGAATACAAAAAAGAAATAAATATGAAGAAATTAGTTTTTTTATTATTTGTTTTCGTAGGTTTGCTTTCTTACTCTTGTTCTGAGAGTTCAAAAGAAAAGGATAGACAGAAAATTCAAGAAATGGAATTATCTACTCTTCAAGATTCAAACGTGATAACTTATGAAAAAGCAGATTCTTTGATTAGTTGTTATGAATCTTATGTAGCGAAATATCCTGAAGATTCTTTGTGTGCTACTTATCTATATAGAGCAGCAGATGTTTTGGCAAATACAAAGCGTTGTTTAGAATCAATAAAGATGTATGATAGATTGATTACAGAATATCCAAAAGATGCACATGTAGAACTTGCTTACTTTTTAAAAGGAGTAGTTTATTCACAAACATGTCTTAATAAGGAGAAAGCAGCAGAATCATTTGAATTATTTATTTCAAAATACCCTAATTCAAAAAGAGTGCAAGAAGCAAGAACATTGTTGATTATGGATACAATGAAAGATGAAATGGATTTGATACGTCAATTTGAACAAATAAATCAATAAATTTTGCTAATACAAGAATATTACTTATCTTTGCAAACGGAATTGAGAGGTTGGATTTGAAGAAGAAGTTTTGAAAAGAGGGTAGAGGGGACTAAGATGTTCCCTATTTTTGTATATTAAAGAAAATGAAAGATAAGAAATTTATAGAAGAGAAAGCAATAGAATTCTTAGGAGAAGGTGACTTGTTTTTAGTGGAAGTAAAAGTATCTAAAAACAATAATATCAGTGTGTTTATTGATGGGGATAATGGAGTAAGAATTCAAGATTGCATAGATTTAAGTAAGAAATTAGAAGAATGTTTAGATAGAGAAACAGAAGATTTCGAGCTTAATGTTTTGTCATTTGGACTTGAAGAACCATTGAAACTTCAAAGACAATATGTAAAAAATATAGGAAGAAGTTTGCAAGTAGAAACAGAAGAGACATCTGTAACAGGCAAATTAATTGAAGCAAATGACGAATCTTTTACGATAGAGCTAAATCCAAAAGGAAAGAAAGCAAAAGAAAGCGAAAAAACAAAAACATATAAATATTCAGAAATTAAAACAGCAAAAGTTGTAATATCATTTAAATAAAGAGAGTTTTCACTATGGAAAATTTAAGTTTAGTAGATACATTTTCAGAGTTTAAGGAATTTAAAAACATCGAGACAGAAACCTTGATGAGAATTGTAGAAGAGGTTTTTAGAGGTGTACTTGTAAAAAAATTCGGTTCAGATGAGAATATAGACATTATCGTGAACGTAGAAAAGGGAGATTTGGAAATATGGAGAAATAGAATTATTGTAGCTGACGGAGAGGTTGAGGACGAAAATACACAAGTTGCGTATTCTGAGGCAGTGAAAATAGAACCTGATTTTGAAATAGGAGAAGAACTTTCAGAAGAAATTAAATTAATAGATTTCGGTAGAAGAGATATTCTTGCAATTCGTCAAAATCTTGTAGGAAAAGTTCAAGATTACGAAAGAGCAAGCATTTTTGCAAAGTACAAAGAAAAACTTGGCGAAATAGTAATATGTGAGGTATATCAAGCTTGGAAAAGAGAAGTATTGCTTTTAGATGAAGAAGGAGTAGAGGTAATATTACCAAAAAGCGAACAAATACCAGGAGATTATTTCCGTAAAGGAGACACTGTAAAAGCAGTTGTTTACAAAGTTGAAATGAAAAATGGAATACCAAGCATTATTTTATCAAGAGTTTCTCCTATCTTCTTGGAAAGATTATTTGAACAAGAAGTGCCTGAAATCTATGATGGCTTGATATTAATTAAAGACGCAGTTCGTCAACCTGGTGAAAGAGCTAAAATAGCTGTTGAATCATATGACGATAGAATAGACCCTGTAGGAAGCTGTGTTGGAGTAAAAGGTAGTAGAATTCATAGCATCATCAAAGAATTAAGAAATGAAAATATAGATGTTATCAACTACACTAATAATGCAGAGTTATACATCACAAGAGCATTATCTCCAGCAAAAGTAATATCTGTAACAGTAGATGAAGAAAACAAAAAAGCAGATGTATATATGCAACCAGATCAAGTTTCTTTAGCTATTGGTAAAGGAGGATATAACATCAAATTAGCAGGAAAACTTACAGGATATGAAATAGAGGTATATAGAGATACCGATATGGATTATGAAGATGTGGATTTAGATGAATTTATAGATGAAATAGACGAATGGATAATAGAAGAGTTGAAATCCATTGGTTGTGACACTGCAAAGAGTGTTTTAGAATTAAGTGCAGAAGAATTAGAAAACAGAACTGATTTAGAAATAGAAACAATAAATCACGTACTTTCTATATTGAAAGCAGAATTTGAAGACTAAACAAGTCCTTATTAAACAAAACAAAAACAAGGATACTGTATAGCAAAGTTATTGAAAAAGAAAAAAAGAAAATATGTCAGCAGAAAAAGATAAGGTTATAAGATTAAATAAAGTTGCCAAAGAACTGAATGTAGGGATACATACGATAGTTGAATATTTGGCAAAAAAAGGTAAAAAAATAGACGAATCTCCAAATACAAAGATAGATTCGACTACATATGAATTATTGTCAAAAGCATTCCTTTCTGAAAAGAAACAAAAAGAAGCTAGTAAAATATCTCAAAGTAAAGTTAAACCAACACAAATAGTTGTTGAAGCTGAGGAAATAGTAAAAAAAGAAAAAGAACACAGAGAGGAAGATGAGAAAATCCCTAATGAAATAGTCATTAGAGATGTAACATTAGGTGGTGAAATAGAAAAAGCAAAAGAAGAATCTGCATCTCAACAAAAAAATGCTGACAAAGAAGAAGTTGTTGAAGAAAAGAAAGAGGTAAAAGTAAAAGAAGAGGCTGTTGTTGTTGAAAAAGAAGAAAAGGTAGTTGTAAACCAAACAACAGAAGAATCAGTTGAAGAAGAATCTGAAACAACAAATGTGGGAGGATTGAATATCTTAGGAAAGATTGATTTGAATTCAATCAATCCAAAGACAAAACCTGCTAAGAAGAAAAAAGAGAAAAAGGATAAAAAAGAAAAAGTTAAAAAAGAGGAAGCTCCTATAAAACCAAGTGTTAAACAAGACAAGCCAAGCAAACCAGTTGCAGAAAAACCTGCAGTTGAAGTAAAGCAAGAAGAAGTAAAGAAGGAAAAATCTGCACCAGCAGAGCCTGAATTTATTTCAACCTCTTATGTAAAACTAACAGGACCTGTTTTGACAGGAGAGAAAGTTGACTTATCTCAATTCAATAAACCTAAAAAACAACAACCTGTTGCATCATCAAGCAAAGGTAAAATAGATAATAAAGAAAAGCAACAGGATAAGAATAAAGACAAAAAGAAAAGAAAACGTATTCAAGCTACACCTGCACAACCAGCAGCTCAAAATACTCAACCAGCAACTCAAAACGCACCTAAAAAAGAAAATAAAAAACACCTTAAGAATAAGAAAGAGGTTAAGAAAGTAGAGCTTGATTCTAACGAAATAGAAAAACAAATTAAAGAAACATTAGCAAGACTTTCTCCTATGGGTAAGAGTAAAACCTCTAAACATAGAAGAGATAAACGTCAATCCATTTCGCAACACATGCAAGAAGAGATGTTGCAAGAAATGGAACAACAAAAAATCTTAAAAGTAACAGAATTCGTTACTGCTAATGAGCTTGCTAATATGATGGACGTTCCTGTTACAAAAATTATTGCATCTTGTATGGCACTTGGAATGTTCGTTTCAATCAACCAAAGACTTGACGCAGAAGCAATACAACTTATTGCAGACGAATTTGGATACTCAATTAAATTCGTTAGTGCAGACGTTGTTGAAGCCTTAAGCGAAGAAGAAGAGGTAGATAGAGAAGAAGATATGCAACCACGTTCTCCTATTGTAACAGTAATGGGACACGTTGACCACGGTAAAACTTCACTTTTGGACTACATTAGAAATGCAAATGTAATTGCGGGAGAAGCAGGAGGTATCACTCAGCATATCGGAGCTTACGAAGTATCACTTCCAGAAAGCGGAAAGAAAATCACATTCTTAGATACACCAGGTCACGAAGCCTTCACAGCTATGCGTGCTCGTGGAGCTAAGATGACAGATATAGCAATTATCGTTATCGCTTGTGATGACAAGATAATGCCTCAAACAGTGGAAGCTATCAACCACGCACAAGCAGCAGGCGTTCCAATCGTTTTTGCATTAAACAAAATAGACCGCCCAGCAGCAGACCCAGATAGAATTAAATCAGAACTTGCTAATATGAACTTATTAGTAGAAGATTGGGGCGGAAAAATACAATCACAAGAAATATCAGCCAAAAAAGGTACTAATGTAGATTTACTATTAGAAAAAGTATTGTTAGAAGCCGAAATGTTGGAGTTAAAAGGAAATCCAAACAAGAGAGCGAAAGGTACTGTAATAGAATCATCATTAGACAAAGGTAGAGGATATGTAGCAAAAATACTTGTACAAGACGGAACAATACGTCAAGGAGATGTTGTCTTAGCAGGAGCAACATACGGAAGAGTAAAAGCTATGTATAACGAAAGAAATAAACTCTTAAAAGAAGCAGGACCTTCAGCACCAGTATTATTATTAGGTTTGAACGGAGCACCACAAGCAGGGGACACATTCAACGTTATGCAAAGCGAAAAAGATGCTAAAGACCTATCAAATAAACGTACACAATTACAAAGAGAACAAGGCTTAAGAACACAAAAGCATATTACATTAGACGAAATCGGACGAAGAATAGCAATAGGCGACTTCAAACAATTAGACTTGATTGTAAAAGCAGACGTGGACGGTTCAGTAGAAGCATTGTCAGACTCATTGTTGAAACTATCAACACCAGAAGTACAAGTAAACGTAATCCACAAATCAGTAGGACAAATCACAGAATCAGACGTATTGTTAGCAACAGCATCAAATGCAATCATCATAGGATTCCAAGTACGTCCGTCAGTTGGAGCAAGAAAGCTTGCAGAACAAGAACAAATAGACATAAGACTATATTCAATCATCTATACTGCAATCAACGAATTAAAAGATGCGATAGAAGGTATGCTTTCTCCTGAAATCCAAGAAAAGATAGTAGCAAACCTTGAAGTAAGAGAAACATTCAAAATCTCAAAAGTTGGAACAATTGCAGGTTGTATGTGCTTAGACGGAAAGATAGCACGTTCAACAAAAGTGAGAATAATCAGAGATGGTATCGTAGTCTATACAGGTAAATTAGCTTCATTGAAACGTTTCAAAGACGATGTAAAAGAAGTAGTAATGGGACAAGACTGCGGATTGAACATAGAAAACTTCAACGACATCAAAGTAGGCGACATCATAGAAGGTTACGAAGAATTAGAAATCAAGAGAACATTGAAATAAATGCTGAAAAGCATGCCTTCATAGTTCAAGGGATAGAACGAAAGTTTCCTAAACTTTAAATGTAGGTTCGAGTCCTACTGGGGGTACTAAAGAGATTTTGCAAGTAACTAAAAATGAGTGAAAAAGCAAAATCTTTTTTCTTTTATATCATAGTTTTGGCCACCTTTTGGCCACCTTTTCGAGAAAGGAAACGAAAAAGGGATGTCGTTTGACACCCCTTAAACAGTGTTTCATTTCCGCTTCAAAACAACCCATCCACAGCAGCACTTGCCACACTGTCGGCATATTCATCCAAACTCAATTTGACGTATTTGTAGAACATCGTCTCGGTCTTATGACCACTCACACTCATCATTTGTTGGACGCTGAACTTCTTTGACAGATACATATTGGTGATACAGGACCGTCTTGCCGTATGGCTTGCCACAAGTACCCATCTTGGACGGATGGGAAAACCCTGTTCGTCATATTCGTACAATTCCACACCTTTCTTCCGAGCTTCAACTTCTGCACGGCGTTCCTTCAAGGTAAGCACAGTCCTTTCCTTCTTCCCGAGGCTTGGGACCGTTACAGACAACCTCTTGCATATTTCCTTGATGGTACGGTTCAGACACTGGTCAAGCACTTCGGGCACATTGTAGTCGTACTTCTTCAGCAGCGCCTCCAACCTTTCATCGAGAATAGGGATGACCACTGTTCCGGCAGTCTTATCTTGTTTGATACGGATAACCTTTGTACCATTATGGGTGAAACCGATGTTCTCTCTTTTTATCCGACTATAATCGCTGTATCTCAATGCCGTGAAGCAACCAATAAGGAAAACATCCCTAACCTGTTCTTCAAATCCGGAGAGTGGCATATCATACAAGGCAGACAACTCATCTTTCGTAAGGTATATCTCCTTTGCCTTATCCTCTTCTCTGATTTGAGGGCTTTTAAGATAGCTGCCAGCAAGGTGGTTGTTGTGCAGGCCTTGCCGCTCTGCCACACCCACAATGGTTTTGAATAAAGAGATATGCTTGTCGAGGGTGTATTTCATATATCCGACGTTTTCCAGATATGAGATATACCTGTCGGCTAGCGCTTCGTTAATATCATCCCACTCGAAAGGTCTAATCTTATAAAAATCCAAGAAAACCCTTCTGAACTGCTTCCAGTTCTTAATGGATTCCTCGGCATATTTTTCTTTCTTTGCAGTTCTGACCTCACCAGTTTCTATCTTCCGTATGTGCTCGACAACGAAGTTCTTGACATTACGTTTCTTCCTGTCTTCAATCTCTTTGCCCAGTTGTTCTGCCCGTTTCAACGCATCTCGTTTGTCGGCAAGCACAATGTCTTCGATAGATTTGTCCAAATTCTCTTTTGTCAGTCGATGGTGTCTTCTCATATCCGTGATTGCTTCTTCAATGAGAACAACCTTCTTGTTGATACCTTTCTTGTTTATGTAGTTGCTCAACTTTCGTTCCGTTTGGGAAGCATCTTCCCATTCCTTGATATCAACATATATCAGTAGGCATATCCATCGCCCTTTCCCTTCTACTTTAAGTTTGGTGTAAAGAGGGGTTGTCCCCTCTTTACATTTTGTCCGAATCACAAGTTTCATCATCAAGCGACTTTTACCAAACCATACTGCTCAGCATTCAGCACGGCTCTCATCGAGTAGATTTTTCTTCTTCCACCCAACGGGAGAGGTGCAATGATACCGTTCTGTTCCCAATTGGCGAGTGTGGATTTAGATATACACCACCTCTGACACAACTCATCTGTGTTCAGTCTTTTGTCCTCAAGATTTGCACACACCATCTTTTCATCGATGACTTCCTCAACGACTTCCTTTACCCATCCTTTGAAGGTTTGTTTAAGACCCTCAACGACATCTGTCCAACACCTAGTGTTCAACAGTGTCAATTCATTGTTATTATTTTCCATATAACTTTGATTATTAAATTATACCCATCATTACTGTTAACGCACAATTTACTTTGGCATTATAATGAATTGCATTCATTCTTAGATATTTAACAGATTTTTGCTTCGGTTTTTCCGATTTCTGGATGCGCATACAGTCGGAAAACCTAAAAGAGTGTAATCACTGGTTTCGTGATTTCTGAATACTCATATAATTTATCCGTCAGTTTCTTTACATATACATTGAACCTTTCTTTCTCACCTTTGGTTTGTGGTACCATTGTTCGTATTTCCCGTGTAATTCTTTCAATGACACAATACAAATCTTCATCAGTGTTGGTGTCGTCAAAACTGCAATGGACTACAACATCTTTTCGATAGAGTACCTTTTTGTCATAATCCAATATTGACAGACAAAAACAGTGTCTCGGGTTAGACGTGTTACGACGTTCCGTGTTGGAAATTCTGATGGAGACATCACCGATTGCGATAAATTTGTTCTTCTTCATAATTTATTCATTTGTTCTAAAAATACCAACTTTTTCCCCGAATATATCGTTAGCAAGCAACTATTTTTACCCACAAACAGTTACTGATTTGATAACCAACAATATATTGCCCAAACTTTTTTTATAACAACCTTGTACTCTCCGTTCTTATGCCCTCCAATTTGCTCGAAACTCCTCACTGCTGTGAATACCCTCAACTATCTCTCCAAACCTTATGTTGGATTCAACCCAAGAATTGTCATAGGCGTGACAGTCTTCATCATCTGAAAGAAAGTGCAGAGTCTAAAACTAAATGATAGGGGGGAATGATATTGGTGTTGCTTTCTGCACTTTTAGATGTTTCTCTCTTTTTAGTATATCCTCTATCTTCAAGATAGTTCTTGAACTTCCTTAAACTCATTTTAAGTCCGTTCTCTTCAAGGATTTCTAACCACTGTTTTTGTGTTATCTTACTCCCATCCTCCCAAGTCATTGTAGGGTCAAAGAACGAGTCTATCTCATTAAAGCTTTCCTCCTTCTTTCTTCTGTTCTCTTCTCCAAGCAAACTCCCAAGGACCTGTTTCTTGCTCACTCTGTTTTCACGGCAGTAACTATCACTTATCTTGAACTTGGAATGCCTCACTTTTTTCATCTCCTTGAAGGGTGCTTTCATTATGTTTAGCACGAGTTCCTTGATTGCTTTCTTCCCGAATTTCAATGAACCATCACTATCGTTCAATTCGTAGTAGCGGAGCAGTAAATTCACTATTGAGTAGAGCATCTCATCATAGGTGATTCCATCGTTCAACCTCCGAAGAACTACTCCTGTGACGAATATCTTCTTGTGTCTCATCTCACCGTCTCTCCACTTGCCATAAATCTTCCCGCCGAACTCTTTGTTGTACCCAACGTATTTCTTCGGGATAACCAAATAATCATCTTTCAAGACAAGCTTTCTCTCGTCAATCTCGGACTGAACATAGATGCTTTCCGTCACTATACTTGGTCTTCCGTACTCTTCCTCGTACCAGATAAGGAAATCCTCGTACCTCTTGATACCGAAGAATTGAGAGATGACATCCTCCGAGAAAAGTGCATCATCTAAACCTAAATGATATGGTTGAATGATATTGGTATTACTCTTTGCACTTTTTAGTGTTTCCTCGGACTCTTCAAAGTAATCTTTATAGTTGTCTGGTAGGTAATAGATAAAATTTGTGTTATAGACTTTGGTATTGTAGTTACCGAAGTAGTATTGATTTGCTTCCCTACCATCAACTATACTCTTGTCAATCTCATTTACTGTTATAATATAGTTGAAGGCGGCATTGTATTCCTCACAGGAATGAGTTGGAGTTTTGAGAGCATATATCATTCTGAAACGAAACTTGTGTTCTTCGTCATTGAACTTCTTCAAGGATTGTTTCCTTGAAAAGTCACTATCGTTGGACGAAGACTCGTAGTATAAGGTTGGTTTATATTTGATGCTTCCAATGAAATCCAGCATCGGCTCTGTCGAGTAGTCAATGTCTATGCAGATAAACTCACAGAGCCCGACATCCTTCTTCAATCTTGCTGTCGGGCAATACGGGAGTCCGTCGTTTATCATTTCGGAGAAAACCTTGTTGGTGACAGTCACCTTTCGGTTTATCTCGTTTGATATTCTACCACCTTCTGATTTCGGCGGTTTGTAGTCGTAGGTGGTGCTGCCAACCAATAATCTTCCTTTCCATTGTTTGTCTATTATGTGTTCCATCGTTAAAAAAAGAAGAAGCCCACCGGAGGAGTGGCGGCTCCAACCGATGAACTTCTTATATGCTTCTTTGTATGAACCCGCCAGTTCAAATTGTCATATCTACATAGTATTTATGCAGGAAGAAATTTGGTCTTTTAAGACTGTACTGAGTTCATAACCCCAAACATCACGTATTCAAAGATTGTTTGTCTGGTTCATCTCATAACTTAATATTATTTCAACAATTACATATTTGGTGTATAACCTAAATAATCTTTGTTCATCGATATTACTGGGTGAAAAACCTCCATTCTGACATCCACTTTTGGGGAGAGTGTCTTTTTTGTTGGTATCATTTCGGATTTTTGAATGGAATTCGAAAATTATAAAAACTTGAGTGTGAATGTAATAATATCAAAATTTCATCGTTATTATATTTGGAAATATTATAGAAATATGGTTTTTGTGACTGCAAATACCATAGAACAAAATAGACCAATGCCTCACTATTACATCAAGATGATTGAGAACTCACGATTACTTACCTGTTTCACTTTTTGTACAAAGTGATTATTCCTTGAAAATCAACACTCTTTCCGAAACGCTGTTTCACTAAAATTATAAACAATATAAAACTGAATATAAAATGAGCACAAAACACAGTTGCACGACCGCCGACTATCTTGAATGGGATATGGCGATGAGCCTTGTCCACCGCCTGTATCGTGACGGTGAAATCCGGATGAGTCTCCTGGTTGGATGTGGATGTTTCTTTGGATTGAGAATATCCGACCTCCTCCAGTTGAGATGGACCCAAGTACTTAACGAGGACGGAGTATTTTCCCTTCGTGAAAAGAAGACCGGTAAAAGCAGAACAGTCAAGGTTAATTCCTACTTCAAGAAACACATCAGGGACTGCCACGATGCACTTGGCGTCAAGGATGACGAAACGCCTTGCTTCCGGAGCCAAAGAGGAACGGTATATTCCATTCAGAGAATCAACGTCAGACTGAAAGACATTAAGTCAAGGTATGGAATCAAAATCAACCACTTCAGCACCCATACGTTAAGAAAGACTTTCGGACGAAAAGTTTTCGAGTCGGCTGGCGAACAGGCAGAGATGGCGTTGGTGAGACTGATGGAATTGTTCAACCATTCATCAGTAAGCATCACCAAGCGGTATCTTGGAATCCGTCAAGAAGAATTGCTTGAAACATACGATTTGTTGAATTTCTAAAAGTATTGTGACAATTATGGGATACAGAAAATCTAAAGTGGATTATTTAATGGAATATGGAAACGAAATTTCTCTGTTGAGTGAAGAACTTTCTCTTCGCAGAGTCCGGAGTAAAACGGGTCGGGCAATCGGTACCCTTCAAAAACTAAGGACATTATTTGTCAGATAAACACTGTCATTACAGAATATAAGACTAAAAAAAGTCACCTCAATTCGGGGTGACTTTTTGTTTTTTTCCATATTATAGATGTCTATTTGGGATTTACTTTTTTATAAATTTACGCTCCGAACATCATTACAAGCAGCCACAGCAAACCGAGAAACAGCAACGCCTCAACAAGGAATCCGAGAAAACCGCCGATAAGGGCGAATGGAAGGGTCAAGATGTCCCAAAGCCAAGAAAGAATGTCAAGTAGAACAGGGCCGAAAAACTTGATGACAAGCGCTATCGCCACTATTATCAGTATTACAGTAAGCATCTCCTATTATTACAGAAGAGTTCTAATATATCTTCGCCCTCACCGCCCTTAGTATTTCAACCATCGCCCAAGTGTCTTGCTGGCAGTAGCGTTTCAGGGCTTCTCGCCGCTCTGCTTTGTTATGCATCACATTCCTTTTGTCGAACGAGGTGGGTGTTGGAGAGTCGTAGTTGATGTAGGCGATATATGCCTGAACACCGTTGCCCACATCCATACCTTTGTAGGTCAGCGACGGTACGAGTGTCGGTAAGGTCTTCTTGATGGAGTAGCTGCCCGATAGGTCCTTGTGGTAGTAATTGAAGACATCGTCGTTTTCCATCCCTTTATACATCTCATTGTTTTTCAGAAGATGCATCAGGTCGGCCGACTTGTCGCAGATGGCGAGCAGTTTGTCGCTGTATTTGGGGAAGAGTTTAGACAGTTCTTTCAGTCGTCCGACCTCAAAACTTGTGTTCTGTGCAAGCATAGTGCCTTTGAGTGTGCCGTCCTCGTTAAATTCAAAATGGTCAATGATGGATTTAGCTAATGCCTTACGCTCATCGTCAAAGCACTCTTTGTTGAGGAAGATGAAGTTGTCCTTCTCCTTGTCACAAACGCCAGGCTCACGCTCAATATGCAGCGAGAACTCAAACACCGACTGTCGGTAAGGTTCTTCGCCACGGAAACGAGGCAACGGACAGCCAAATGTCTCAAAGTCGAAGTGGTAAATTGGATATTCGAGCTGGTCGAACCAATACTGCATCTTGTCCCTATCTACATACTCTGTGTCGCTGTCATAACAATCTCGCTGAATGAGATGCTTTTTCTTTTCCAACCATTCCTGTGGCACATCGTCAAACTTGTAATATCCTTCGTTTATCAGATGATACTTGTCGGCGATATTGCCCAGTTTGAATCCACGGAAATCTTGATACCTGTTTGCGGAGTTGGTGTCGGGTACATTACGGAGCTTTTGGAAACAGTGTCTCCAGAACAGGCATTCCGTATTCGCGCCCCAAGCGCAATATTTGCCGACATCGACTTTCTTGGTCACATCGTGCGGGGTTGAGATGTAACTTTCGAGGGTGGCAATCTCTTTATGGATTGTTTCCTGATAGGCTTCTGTGATGTCGTTCATATCAAGGAATGTGATAATATCCTGCCCATCAATATTATGGTACAGGCATCGGCCATTCTCGTCGACAGCACCATCATAGACATACTCGCTGTTGAGCACGGCAAGACAGTAATTTACGGGGCGATTTTCCCCTGCTTGACGGAGGGCGTGTTCGATGACGAACCGTTGGAAGGCAAGGTCGTGAGGATATTTTCCGACATCACTATACCGATTGAGCAGAGAGTTCTTTTTTTGTTCAAATTTTTCCGAAGCATAGTCGCTCACCTTGCTGCTCTCACTGTTCAATCGCCAGATATTCCCGTTTTTGACAAATAAAGGATATGTGTTTCCATTACGGAATGCATCGGAGAAAAACAGTCCTTTCTTCTCCCCCTTATCATCTGTCTTGAAAATGTATTTGCTGTTGGTGGTGGCCTTCACCTCGATGATGTTGATATCTTGCTCGTTCTCGTTGTATATATCCACGTAGCAGCGATAGGTGTGGCCGTTATGCACATACTCGAAGAGTTTCTGGTTTTGCACATTCCGAGAGTCTGCGATGAAAGTGCCGTGGAAATACTTCTTGGCCACACGCAGAGCCTCTTCTTCCACCTGATTGTAGTAGGGGAGCAAGGCCTCAAGTTCTGGACGTGGCGTGGAGTCGAACTTTTCATTGTCTTCATCGGGAAATCCAACCGATGCCATACTCTCCGACAACTCTTCCAGCATCTCCTTGCGACGTTCAATTTCTATATCGTGTTTTCCTGATGGGTTATGTTTCAACTCCATCGGGAAATACATCGGACAACGTGTCCAGTTGATGAATCTTGATTTCGAGATGTACATACCGTTTCTTTTTGATTTATTTCGAATCTACAATCTCTTGCAGTCTTTCTTTAGAAATGAGAATGGGAGACAACGCTGTTCTTAATTCATCCATCAGTTCATCAAGCTTCGAGGAACCGTGCTTGTTGTTTTCTATTGCAATAATACCGTTTATGGCATCAGGCCTATGCATCCCCAAATACTTCAACGAAAAAAGAACATTGTCTTCCGAGATGCAATTATATATTAATTTATCGTAAGCGTCTATCATTCTCTGTAATTTATCTCTGCCAACAGAATCCATATTTCCATAAATGGTCAAGTCGAAACGAAATGGACCGAAATAAATGTCTAATGTTCCAATTTGTCCCTCTATATAATCAAATACATACGGCAAAACACGGGCTCCACTATTGTCTATAAAACCATATTTATTATCAAATATTCTTTGAGTTATCCATCCTCTGCCATAATTCCTGCCAGAATGGGTTGTTATTTCACCCTCGTTGATGAGTATATCCCCATATTTAGACAATACAACTGTGCTGATTGGCATTTTTATCATAATTGCTTCTCCATACGGTGATGAATCAACAAAACAAGAACCACATCTGTTGTAATTCAGACCTGCATTATACATCTGGGCGATAGCCGCCTGCCTACAATACCTCTGGATTTCTTTTCCGTCGATAGAATCTACGCTTCTCAAGAATGATGGAATTGAGCAATCCGACTCATTGACTAGTCCAACAACGGTTTCTAATACTTGTTCAGCGTCACCATATTTTTCAACAAGTGTACGTCCTTTGTATAGGGTTGCAAAATCCTTTTTGAACTTGTTGATGTCAAGTTTGTTCGTATGAATTGTCATTTTTTCAGATACGATTTGCCCATACATCGCGAGGTTTTAATAATATAATGCTGTTTGTCTCAAATCAATTGATAGAACTCCTGCATCATCATTTTGAATTCTGTTCTATTGGAGTCTTCAAGTTTTTCAATGAATGTTTTAACATCTTTCTCCCAATCCATATCCTTTATCACAATCAAGACAAAGCCGTGGAAGTCAAGCTTTTCCTGTTTTACAAGCTGCTTCAAATCCCAGCAGTGCTTAAAGAGGTTGATGTCACAGACATTGATGACCAACAGTCCCTGTTTGACCTTGCCTGCCTCTGCAACAAACCTCGTCCACAAGGCTCCACCATATTCGTTGAGCGGCCAAGAGCCGTCAATCGTTATCTCGTTGACCTTCCCGTTCTGCTCCAATTCGTCATATTTCAGGTGCTCTTTTGCAAAATTGGAGTTCAGGTGAATGCCATCATCCGTGACGATGATTCCCTTACGGGAGCCTGCCTGATTCCAAGGGGTGTTGCCCATAATAATGTCGTGCATTCTTGACAAGTCACAAGACACTTCAGCTTTATAAGCTTCTTTCTTTTCTGTTGAGTCATTCATAATCTTTCTTTTTTTGAGTTTTTACTATTATTATTTAACGAATTTGTTTTCAATACACTAATTGACATCATCAAAGAAATCGTCGTCAACCTCGGCTTCGTCTCCATAGTGGAAGGCTATCACCCTCTCGCCTCCGATGGTGTATTCAAAGAAGATGCTACCCGATGAATCGTCGAGATATCTTGGGCATTCATCTTCATCAAGACGGACGAGGACTTCGGTTTCTTCTCCTTCGGTGTCATCAGCAATGTCTTCGTTGAGGCATTCTATCAGCTTGGCTACAGTCATATCCCTTTTCCCGACTTCATCTCTGGTCAAAATGTATTGACTCGGCTCGTCTTCATCACACTCCACACAGTTGATATAGACAGGGGTGTCGTCATTGTCGAGACACACGATTTTTATTTCAGGACATTTCTCCACAAAGCGTCCCAACTCTTCCAGTACTTGTTCTTTTATGGTCATCTCTCTTTTATATGAAACTGGATTTGTTTTATCTTTCAGGTCACTCAACACCTTGCCCAGTTGAAAGAGGCAAGAGTCGTATTCTGCGTCAGATAATTCCCAATACATAAAGATGGAACCGTCCGGCTCAATACCCAACCAGTCCCATCCAGCATACTCGATATCCAGGAACCTCCATTCATCTTGCAACACCACTCCTGTTGATGCATCAATCATCTGAAACTTTGGCAGAAGTTCTCCCACCGTGGCGGCTCGATTCTTCTTCCCTGTCGTCTCCAATACGGCAATATCATCCCACAGTTTGACACCTTTCACAAACCTGTCATCACAATTATCATTGCAGTATGGCAAGAGAGTGTCGGGATTCTTCGCCACTATGTGCTCAAAATCCTTTACGACCTGTCCTGCTGTCGCTGTCGGTTTCTGCAATAATTCCATATTCACAGGCTTTGGGGGTTATTATTTATTGTCCATCCTGTTGCCAAATTTATCGATGGTGTATTCCTCTCCGTCATCCTTTACGGTATAGGTACCTTGTGTGGTTATATGAACATCGTCATACTTACAGGGAATCACCTGTTTGAGGTCGTCGTCAATCACGCCCCATTTTCCATCACGGTTAATCATATACAATCCTTCTCCACAGGAAGGAAGAAATGGTTTGTTGTCCTTTTTATAGACGGGGATATTGTTGACCTCTGCATAGACCCTGTTCATTGGAGACACATATACCGGACACAGACAGAGAGGGTAAGCGTGACGGATGTCATCCGTACAGAAGCGGGCTCCAAGGTATACGTGTTTAACCTCTGGGCTAAACATATTCACTTCACTTTTGCCGTCAATTATAATGTCGGGGGCATCCGCCAAACTGATGTCTCCCCAATATCCGTCAAGGCATAACGTGTCTGACACCTCATCGTAATAATATCTTGGAGGATTTTCATATACATTTTCCCAACGAGGCCGGAACCTTTTGTGTCCGTCTATTTTCACCAAAGGTAAAATCTCCCCCCTTTCCGGCAGACTCACCGTACTGTTATGCACCGATAGCATAGTGTTCGGGTTTAATCTAATCCGGTATTTCTCCAAGTATCGTCTTTCTGGAGATTCCGAACCTGCTTTCAGATGTTGCTCCATCAGCATTACCCCATATCTATAATAGTTCTTTTTGCTCCTCACATCATTGTATGCCCACTGGTAGTAACCACAACCGCCACAACCCGTCTCGTGCAACCACAGCAGCATACCGAACTCTGCCAAAGGCTCTTCCACGTGAAATACATAAGGATGCTTTTCACCTTCCTTACGGCTGAAATAAGCGTGCATTGTCTCGTGTGCAAGTGTCGATACCAACAACTCATCCATACGCTGTCCGTCGTATTCTTGCAGCATTTCATCAGGGTAGAGAATAATAACATTCTTCCTTGCCCAGTACACCCCTCGTGCAAGATGCTTGGGACAGACTCTTAACTCATAGTTAAGTTCCTCTATGTTCCGTAAGGCTTCCTGATATAATTCTTCGGAATAAGCATCTCTAATCTCTCGTTTCCTCAGCCTCTCCGCTTCCTCCTCCCAGTATTCAAGGTTTTTTTTCAAGATAGTATAATCCTGTAATTCAATAACACCGGGCTCAAGTATCACTCCAACTTTAAGCGTTGTGAGTATATCGTACAACGACTTGAAGTTCCCCAATGAGAATGGAAGTGTGGCACTGTCTTTCAGCAAGTCGAGTTTCAAATCCGGAATCCAATCTACTTTGTTTATAATATCCATCTGTCAGCGTTTATGAGATTACCGACATGCCTAAATGAGAAAAGTGGAGCCTATCCCGATTCGCCCTATCTCAGATGTGAGGGCTTGGACTCCCTGTGTTTTTAATACTAATAGATAAGGATTTCTGAATAGCCCCACTTGGTGTATATCGTTGAAAACGTATATACATAACAAGCAGGCTTTAATCCTTTATCCCGATTAGTATTACTTTTGTGAAAGTGTCCAAGTTTCACATCTGACGGAATAAAGCGAAAAGCACTCTTTTCGGCAAGCCGTTTACTCTCGGTTTGCAAATGCAAAAGTACGAAAAATTGTCAGTTTGAACAAATTTTATTTGTAAATTATTGTGTTATGTGGTATTGTCTTCACGGTGATGTTCTACTATATGATGCTTTTATTTCTTCAAATACAATAATTGTATTTGTTTTATTATGTTTAATCACTATACACGACATTCCTATTTTATGTAAGAAATTAAAATTCAAATAATAACGGAATTATCTACTTTAGACTTGGTTTTTTCACGAAAAAATAGTATCTTTGTAATGAGAACATACAACATATACAAAGATGACATATTTTGAATTTACCAAACGCTTCCCGATGGGAGGTCTGCAATAGATTTCATAGTTTCCGTGAAACACTTGCAACAATATGTGGATGAGTTCTGTTTCAGACTGAACAACAGGGATTACGACAACGCCTTTATGAGATGTGTCCAGTTGGCAGTGGTATAAATACTGATATAAAACAATCAGAAACAGAATGGAAAAATCTAAAAAGGCACAAAAAAACAAATCAAAATACAAATAGGTATGAATATATTGAGTTACAACGAATTTGTTGAAGACCAGAATTACGAGACAATAGAAGAACTATTGCAGACCGTCTATACCGATGAAATGTTGTTAGAAATGGCAAACATTTCACAAAGTACCACGGGACTGGATGTTATTATATGGGTGCAAACTAATAATACACAATCGACGGGGAAACATAATCTGCCACGAATAAAATTCCAAAACAATACGGCAACAAAAATTCAAATCAACGAACTGATTCCTATTTCCATTTCCGACGACCCAAAGATATTGTTAAAGAACAATGACTTGAATAAAATCAAAATCAGTCAAACACAAATCAATGGGATAAAACAATGGATTATGAAAAACAAAGAAATATTGATTGATTATTGGGAAGAGAAAATAACGACAGATGAATTGTTTCAGAAACTAAAAAAGTAGGTTTGAATAATTGGTGGAGTAAAACTAAATAAACAAAAAAGGAGGTCAGACGACCTCCCTTTTTGTTATACTCCATTTTGACAAACAAGACTAAAGTAGATAATTCCGATAAATTTTGATATGTCAGAAAAATAATAGTATCTTTGTAATAGACAAAGAAATTCTGACTATGAATAATATAGACAAGATTAAGAAATTTGGTGAATTTTGCAATATTCATCACAATAAAGTGAACGAGACAGAAATAAAGAGGAATACTATGTCTCCAATCAATGTTGGGGAACTTAAAATGCTCGATGACCAAGAAGAGATTGAAAAGTGTCTTCCAATAGTGTGGGATATGCTTGAAAAATTCTACGAAAACATAGGTGGGTTGCAATCTTACCGTGACTATAATGACTTCAAGAAGAAAAGGCATCAGATTATGGTTGTTAAGGATTTCAACAACGATGATTTGCTGGCGTGTGCCACATTCCGTAGAATAGAGGGAAGTTTGAAAATGACCGTCATTGGTTGCAACCAAGAGAACAATGGGAAACTTGCTTTGCAGCAGATAATCCAACACACAATATCAGAATTGGAATTGCATTATTGGACAGAGGTCAGTGGTGCAATAGAGCACTATTTCAAAAAACACAACGGATACCCGATACCAAACACAATGGCAAGCAAAATACTGCAAGTACCCGAAGACCAGATTACTCTTTCCAAAAAAGATTTGGTCCATTATGACAGACCTATTGGACCGGACAAGGAAATATTCACAAAAATGATTTTCGGGATAAAGTCGGAAGAGATTTTCCAAGAGGTAATGGATGCTGTTGAAAACTACTATGATTTTATGAACGAGGTCAATAAAATGGTCAATGAGTCAAAAGAGACCAAATATTCCATAAAACAAGCAATCTACATCATAGAAAATCTGTACAGGATGCACGAGGAAGACGGAATCAACGAATTGACGACAAATTGGAACGATGCACTGATAGAAAGTATGAAGGCGTTGAAATCGGTTAAGGAAAAGACACAAACGATTGAGGACTACATTCAATATGGAGAATACCTGCTGTCCGATATGCAGGTCTTGACGTTGAATGTCATCCAATAGGCAATTCCATTTTGTCAAACAGGACAAAGTGGATATATGGGATTATATAACCAAAACCTTGTTTGTTGAATAACGAAAAAGGAGAGAATTTCCTCTCATTTTTTCGTTTAATATACAAGTTTAAAGCAAACAATTCAGTAAATTCATAGCCAACAAGTATATTATTACCTTACATTTTGATGTAAATTTGCCCTTAAATGATTCTACGACATTTCCCTTTCTAACTATTTTTGTCATATTTCAATTAAGTTTTGAGAGTAATGTTAAAACAGTTATAGTTTTTGGGGCATAAGATTCCATCATTATCTTACAAGCCTCTTTAATAGATTGTCCTCTGCTTATTGTATCATCTATTATTAGAATATTTTGACCATTGATTTTATTAGCAAATTCTGCAAATCTATCTTGACTAACTTTAAGTGTAAAATCTAATACATCCCTCATTTCAGAATCTTTTATCAAATGTCTTGAAAAAGTTCCTTTTCTTTCTTTATCCATTTCATCAAGAAATGTTCCTAATCGATAATAGGCTGCATTAAAATCTTTTTTATAATATTCCCTAAATTTCGACTTAAAATCAAGTACTATTTCATCAACTTCTTGTGTAGTAAGTTTACAAATAGCACCTTCTATTAATTCACCATTTGTACTTTTTGACAACACTATTTCGGCAATATGATTATTTAGTTCATTTCCACTTGGTATAAGTACTGTAACACCAATCTTGTAGATGCTTGCAAATTTCGTTGCAATAGTGTCAAATTGTTTTTCAATTGCTTCTCTGTCTTCCTCACTTCTAAAAGTCCAACCTTCTCCTTTTAAAGCATAAACCAAAGGATTACCATCACCACGAAGTCCTCGTTTTCTTTTGAAAATAGACCAAACTTGTACACCAGGAACAATTTCTCCATCACTTGTCGGATTATTTTCTAATGAAGTGTCAACATTATCTTCGTGAGAAGGATTGTATGAAACTGTTTTTGTTTCTGGGTCAAAATCAATGCCTTCATTTAGTACTTTATCAACACTCTTATTATTTAGTCTTCTAAATTGCTTTTTAGTTAAAATATGTTTCATTTTATATTACTTTTACTTTATTTATAAATATCATTTATGCAGTCATTTCTAACATCTGAACAGCCTTGTAATCTACTACACCAATACTCTTTGCAAACATCTGCTTGAAACAATCACAACCACTTGTCTTGCGAGTGTTATAACGATAGACGGCTTCGTCAATGTATCTCTGCAAATACTTGCTTGTGATAGAGTGATATACGCCATCAATCATTCGCTTCAATGTTGCCCAGAAACCCTCAATGGTGTTAGTAAAATCACCACCCTTGACATACTCTTTTCTGCCGTGATTTACCACCTTGTGAGTGTATTTATCAGCCTTGATTCCACTGTATGAGTTAAGTTCATCAGTGTGAATTGTAGAACCCTCTTCAATGAACTGCTCAATGATAGGAATGAGTGTAGCACCATCAGTCTTTTCACACTTAACAGCAACTACCTTACCACCTCTCTGAACCATACCAAACACAGGAGTCTTTGTCTTAGTAGAACGACCTTGTGTACCCTTGGTTTTCTTCCATTCGTGCTTGTTCTGCTCTCTACCACCGATATATGCCTCATCACACTCTACATCACCTACAAGGGCAGCAGAATCATCTTGTGCAAAGAGTGTTCTAATCTTCTGCAAGATGAACCAGGCAGTCTTCTGAGTGACATCGATGTCTCTCGCCAACTGGTGTGAAGATATCCCCTTCTTGTGGGAACTGATAAGATACATTGCCATAAACCATTTACGGAGAGGAATCTTTGTGTTCTCAAAGATTGTGCCCACCTTTTCGCTGAAATTTCTGTGACAATGGGAACAACACCATCTACCATCCGCCCTATTGTGGCAGTGGTGTCCACCACAATACGGACACACAACATCATCGCCCCAACGGGAGTCGACAATCGCCTGTTGGCATTTGTTTTCGGTGTTGAAATAACAGGAGACCGAATACAAAGAGTTGAATTTTCCAAAATCTATCATCCTTGAATGTCTTTTTTTCAAAGATACTATTTTTTCTCGATATAACCAAATAAACAGGTAGGAAATTCAATAAGTTAGCGATATTTTTTGCATTGTCAACACGGGAAAATGTCCAGAAAAGATTTTCATTCTTCATACGCAATTAAATCATCCAACGATAGTGTTGAAATAAAAGAAGGAAATAATGATAAAGAAATTTTAGTCGACCTGTTTTGGAACACTGTTTTGCAGTAATCTAACACATACACACAAAAAAGGAGAGAAACCCTCTCCTTTTTTATTTCTTTACATTCGATATATTGTAGCCAACAGGTATATTATTACCAAAAAATTTGATGAGTTTGTAGAAGATGATGAACTGAAAAAAGATGATATTTTTGACTTTAACAACATTCCGATGTCGGAGTTGGACAAAGCATATATTGATTACGAACCGTTGTATGATACGGTGGATTGGTATTCTGTTGATGAGGACTATTTATATGAGGAAAGGAAAAACAATACCACAGGAATTCAAAGTGCCATTGATGTTGTCAGTCGTGCAATGAACCAGTTGAAAATGTCTGAGTTTCAAATAAAAGTAAAGTCACCAAACAGTGTTGAATACATTGAAGTTAAACGTCTAATGGAAGATTATCCCGATTTTCTTACAATGAGCACAGCAATGTTGGTTCCTGATATCAAGAAAAATGTTGAGATAATCACTGAATTTATGGACGATAATGGTTATTATGAAGCAAAGAGAACCATATATAAGGATAGAGAGGGTAGAATATGGATGTTGTTGATGTTTGACCCTAAAAAGCAAGAGAGTATAAAGGAGATGGTCCTGAAATATCACAAGTATGCATATCACACTTCGCCCATATACAATGCAGAATCAATAGAAAAAATGGTATTCTTGCCAAATATGCAAACACACCATTCATTTCAAATACTAAACGTATTTACTTGTATTTAGGAAATACATCAAATCCTAAATATGTAGATATGATGAAATCCATTTCAAAGAAACTACAAAGCAAGGATAAAAAATTCACGGGTGATTTTGTTGAATACGAAATTGTACTACAGAAACTACCAGATAATGTTGAGTTTTATGTCGACATACACGGATATGGGAAAGATTATATATACACGGAATCCGACATATCTTTGGGTGTAATCCGAGAACGTGAGGACAAATCATATTGAACCTCACGATGGAAAATTATGTGAAATGAGTTTAAACCAATTTATTATTACAAGTCCAAAGTAGATAATTCCGAAATTCATTGGTTTATACAATAAATAGGGCATGTTTTCGTTTTTAGAGCATTCAAAGAGATGGCAATATGGATATCAATAAAAACACAATAATAGAGAAGCTGTCCAAAGGTGAGTGTGTTACTTTGGAATGCAAACGGGCAAAGTCCGAGGTCCCGAAATCAGTTTGGGAAACATACTCTGCATTTGCTAACACCATTGGTGGAGTGATTCTGTTAGGTGTTGAGGAGAACCGTAAAGAACCAGACATCAAGAAAAGATTTAAAATCATCGGTGTCGATGATGCACAGAAAATTGTCAATGATTTCTGGAACACCATCAACAGCGATAAGGTGAATGAAAATATCCTTAACAGTAACGATGTGGATATTGTTGAAATAGACAACGTGCAGATAGTGTGTATCTACGTACCACAAGCAGATTGGAGGATAAAGCCCATCTATCTGAACGGCAATGTGTATAAGGGGACTTACAGACGAAACCACGAAGGCGATTATCATTGTACTGAACGGCAGGTGAGGACGATGATACGAGACTCGTTTGAGGACGGCAACGATGGAATGCTGCTGGAACACTATGATATGAACGACATCGACACAGATACACTACGCCGTTATCGTACCCTATTCCAATTCAGAAATGATGGTCACGTATGGAATGAGGTCGATGACAAAACGTTTATCAAGAATCTTGGAGGTTATATCATTGACAGAGCAACAGGCAAAGAGGGTCTTACAATGGCCGGCCTGATGATGTTCGGCAAGGGATTGTCCATACAAGAACGGTTCGCTAATTTCAGGATGGACTACATTGATTTCTGCAACCTCATCGGAGATGAGCGTTACAGCGACAGACTGACATACGATGGACGCTGGGAAAACAACCTCTATCAGTTCTTCAGCAGAGTAATACCGAAAGTCACAGCAGACCTTCCGAGACCATTTCGTATGGAAGGTATACAGAGAGTGGATGATACACCACAACACAAAGCCGTCAGAGAAGCCTTTACAAATGCCATCATACACTCTGACTTGTTGATGGATGCCGGAATACTACGGGTTGAAAAGCACGATGACAAGTTGTGTTTCCGTAATCCTGGTTTGCTCAGGCTACCCATTGAAATGATATACGAAGGTGGTAACTCTAAGGCTCGTAATCCCAAAATCCAGAATATGCTCCGAATGATTGGATATGGTGAGAATGTCGGGTCGGGTTTCCCCACCATCATATCCGCTTGGAAAGATGCCCACTGGGGAGAACCTGAATTGAAAAACAAAGTTGTGATTGATGAGGTTGAATTGGTGCTTCCTATACCTGTGAGGGGGGCTAATGATAGGGTAAATGATAGTCGAAATGATAGGGTAAATGATAGGATAAATTCTAGTATGATGGTCACGCTTACTATTGTCCGTTCTAATCCAGGTATTCAGAGAAAGGGTATTTCTGACATTTCTGGCAAAAGCATTTCTACAATTGACCGTCATTTAGCCATCCTTGTGAAGGAGGGTTTGATAGAACATCGAGATTCTGATAAGACAGGAGGGTATTATGCAAAATGAGGAGGATAATCCCTTGGCCACCTTTTGGCCACCTTTTTGATGTTTCGCCAGTTTTTGTTGTGTCATTTGAGTGTATAAATAATTGCAAGATACATAATTATAAATAGTTGAACTTAATAGGAAATAACCAAAGCGTTCCTACTGGAGGTACAACAAAGGGTTGAGTCTTAAAGATTCAGCCCTTTGTTGTTTATTTCTAACGCTATAACACAACAATTATATAATGATATATTTTCTTATAATTCTTTCACTCCTTCATTATTATAAATAAATGTTTTCATTTCTATATTAGCATCGTCTTCTATGTGTTGTGGACAAGAATAGCAACGATAAATAATGGTGCTACCAACTGTTAAGAAGTTTTCATTAAAGTGCATTTCTAAAACATAGTTCTTATTATCTATCTTTTTAAGAAACGCAGAAGAATAATTCTTGTCTATACCTCCTGGAAGTTCTTGCTTTACTACTATGTAGGAGTAATTTTTAAAGATTGAAGATTCTATTTCATCGGAACAATAGTTTTGAAAATCGTCTAATGAGTTAATTAGTAAAACTGATGAAATTTGAAAATCATGTCCATACTTTAAACTCTCACATTGCATACTCTCAGAACATTCATATAAATAATAAGTGTTTAAAACATCTTCTTTTT
>JAZRCB010000038.1:0-12635 GCA_045635365.1 Candidatus Onthomorpha sp. | reverse complement strand
CGACGATGCCATATTTGAAAGCATTGCTGCTCTGTGTGCATGTGTTCTTGACAATTTATTTACTTTACAACCGTGTCTCATTTCTCGTTACTCCTTTTCTAATTTATACTTCGCAACATTCATTCCAAATTCTAAGTTCTTTGATCTCACAAGACTTTCTAATTCGTTTAATGATTTTCTTCCGAAATTTCTGAACTTTAATAAATCTGCTTTATTGAATGATACTAATTCACCTAATGTTTCAACTTCTGCACTCTTTAAGCAATTTAAAGCTCTTACTGATAAGTCCATATCTGTAAGTTTTGTCTTTAATAATTGACGTATGTGCAATGTTGTTTCGTCAAATTCTTCCTCAGGTGTTTGTTGCTCTGTTTGGATTGCTATATGATCATCTGAGAATAGTACGAAGTGTTGAATCAATATTGAAGCTGCTTCTGATAATGCTTCTTTTGGTGTGATAGATCCGTCTGTTGTTACTTCTAAAATCAACTTTTCAAAGTCAATTCTATGTTCAACACGATAATTATCTACTGTGTAATTCACATTCTTTATAGGAGTGTGAATTGAGTCAATCGCTATCGTTCCTATTACGTCGTCTGATTTTTTATTTTCCTCTGCAGGCACATATCCTCTACCCTTTTCTATTGTCATTTCAATAGAAAGGCTTACTGAAGGCTCCATGTGACATATTTCTACTTCGGTATTCAAAATTTGAAATGCATTCAAACTATCGTTGATGTCGCCTGCTTTGAAAACATTCTTTCCTTCTATTTTGAAACTTACTGTTTCTCTTTCTTCTGTTTCAATTTGTCTTTTGAAACGTAATTGTTTTAGGTTTAGAATGATTTCTGTCATGTCTTCTATTACACCAGGAATAGTATCAAATTCGTGTTGTACACCTTCTATTCTGATTGATGTGATAGCAAATCCTTCTAATGAAGATAACAATACTCTTCTTAATGCGTTTCCTATTGTTACTCCGTATCGAGGTTCAAGCGGACGAAATTCAAACGTTCCTTTGAATTCATCTGATTCTATCATGAAAACCTTATCAGGTTGTTGAAAAGCTAATATGGCCATTTTTTCTTTATTTAATCTTATTTAGAATACAATTCGACGATTAATTGTTCTGATATATTTTCTGGAATTTCTGCACGTTCTGGGTAGTTCAAGAATTTTCCTTCCATCTTTTCGCCATTCCATTCTAACCAAGAATAGTTAACTCTTGATGATAGTGATTCTTCTACTATTTCTAATGATTTTGAACGTTCTCTAACTCCAACAACATCGCCTACTTTTAACAAATATGATGGTATATTAACAATTTGTCCGTTTACTGTGATGTGTTTGTGTGAAACCATTTGTCTTGCTTGGTTTCTTGTGTGTGCTATTCCTAAACGATATACTACGTTATCTAATCTTGATTCGATTAATTGTAATAACACTTCCCCTGTGATTCCTGTTTTCTTAGACGCTTTTTCGAATAGGTTGCGGAATTGTTTTTCTAATATACCGTATGTATATTTAGCTTTTTGTTTTTCCATTAACTGCAATCCGTATTCTGATTGTTTTGCACGTCTTTTATTTATACCGTGTTGTCCTGGAGGATAGTTTCTTTTTTCAAAGTTTTTATCAGCTCCATAAATCGGTTCTTTGAATTTTCTTGCTATTTTACTTTTAGGACCTATATATCTTGCCATAATTTCCTTTTTTTAAAGTTTACTAATTTTTTACACTCTTCTTCTTTTTGGAGGACGACAACCATTGTGTGGTAATGGTGTAACATCAGTAATTTCCAATACTTCTATTCCAGATGTATTGATTGCTCTGATTGCTGATTCACGTCCTGCTCCAGGTCCTTTTACAAATACTTTTACTTTTCTCAAACCGTAGTCATAAGCTACTTTTGAACAATCTTCTGCCGCCATTTGAGAAGCGTATGGAGTGTTCTTTTTTGAACCTCTAAATCCCATTTTTCCTGCAGATGACCAAGAGATTACTTGTCCTGCATTGTTTGTCAACGAAATAATGCAATTGTTGAAAGAAGCAAAGATGAACGCTTTTCCTACTGGTTCTACTTTTACTACTCTTTTCTTCGTTGTTTTAGCATTTTTTGCCATATTGTTCTTACAATATTTAATTTGTTATTAATTAATGAATGCTCCTAATTTTTACTCTTTTTTATATAATCCGCATTCAACTTATTTACTTATTACTTAGTTGCTTTCTTCTTGTTTGCAACTGTTTTCTTCTTACCTTTACGTGTTCTTGCGTTGTTCTTTGTGCTTTGTCCACGTAGTGGTAATCCGTTACGATGACGAATTCCTCTGTAACATCCTATGTCCATCAATCTCTTGATGTTCATTTGTACTTCTGAACGTAATGCTCCTTCTACTTTGTATTCTTCTCCGATTATTGTACGGATAGCATTTTGTTCGTCATCACTCCATTCACTTACCTTCTTATTTTCATCGATTCCAGCTTTAGCTAATATTTCTGATGCTAAACTTCTACCTATTCCATATATATAGGTCAAACCGATTACACCTCTCTTGTTCTTTGGTAAGTCTATACCTGCAATTCTTGCCATAAATTATTATTATTTAATTACTTTTAATTACCCTTGTCTTTGTTTATATTTCGGATTTTTCTTATTTATAACATAGACAACTCCTTTTCTACGAACGACTATGCATTCAGGAGATCTTTTTTTAACTGAGGTTCTAACTTTCATTTTTCGGTAATATTTTATTTTTATTTATAATTTCGCAGTTTATTTATGTCGATATGTAATTCGTCCTTTTGTTAAATCGTATGGGGACATTTCTACTTGTACTTTATCGCCTGGTAATATCTTTATGTAGTGCATACGCATCTTTCCTGATATATGGGCTATGATAACATGTCCGTTTTCTAATTCAACACTGAACATAGCATTTCCTAATGATTCCAATACTGTACCATCTAATTGTATGGATGCTTGTTTCGCCATAATTAAATTTCTTCTAAGTTTATATTTTGTTTTATTGCTTTCTCTACAGAGTCAAAACTTGATAATATCTCAGGACCATTTGCTGTTATTGCAACATCATGTTCTATGTGTGCTGCAGGAGATAAATCTCTTGTCCTGCAAGTCCAACCATCTGATTCAAAAACGACTTCTTTATTTCCTAAAGTAATCATAGGTTCTATGGCTATAACCATACCTTCTCTGAATCGAGAACCAGTCCCTTTTTTACCATAGTTTGGTACTGATGGATCTTCGTGCATATTTCTTCCTAAACCATGTCCGCATAATTCTCTAACAACTCCGTATCCAAAAGATTGACAATAAGTTTGTATTTGATTGCTTAAATCTCCTATACGATTACCTATTGTGCATTTTTCTATACCTAAATATAAAGATTCTTTTGTTACTTTTATTAGTTGTTTCCAATCTTCACGAACTCCTTGTAAGGCAAATGTGTATGCTGAATCTCCTACCCAACCATTGTATGTAACTCCACAATCTATTGATACTATATCTCCATCTTTGATTACTCTGTCCCCAGGTATTCCGTGAACAACTACTTCATTGATGGAGATGCAAAGACTTGCAGGAAATCCACTATAACCTTTAAATGTAGGAATACCTCCATTGCTTCTGATATAATCTTCAGCTATGGCATCTAATTGTTTTGTGGTAACGCCTGCTTTTATATGTTTTGCAACTTCAGCCAAAGTGTACCCAACCATTAGGGCACTTTGTCTAAGTTGTTCTATTTCTTCTCTTGTCTTTATTTGTATCATACAGATTTACTCGATATTTTTACATTTGACCTCTTCCCTTGATTCTTCCAGATTTAGTCAAACCGTCATAATGTCTCATCAACAAGTGACTTTCTATTTGTTGTAAAGTATCAAGAACTACTCCGACCATAATCAATAGTGAAGTTCCTCCATAGAATTGAGCAAATTGAGAATTTACTCCAAAGATTCTTACTATTGCTGGTAAAATAGCTACGAAAGCTAAAAATATAGAGCCTGGAAGTGTTATCTTTGATAATACATTATCAAGAAATTCTTCAGTCTTTTTACCTGGTTTTACTCCTGGTATAAAACCTCCGTTTTTCTTTAAATCATCAGACATTTGTTTCGGATTAATTGCAACCGCTGTATAGAAATATGTAAATAATATGATTAGAATAGCAAAGATAAAATTGTACCAAAATCCGTCAAAGTTTGATAAAGCAGCTCTTACTCCTGACATAGCTTCTGAATTAGTAAATCCAAATATTGTAACAGGAATGAACATTATTGCTTGTGCAAAAATGATAGGCATAACACCCGCTGCATTTACTTTGATTGGAACATATTGTCTTGCTCCACCATATTGTTTGTTACCTATTATTCTTTTAGCGTATTGTACAGGTATTCTTCTTGTTCCTTGAACTAATAATATACATAGCATGATTACTACTAATAATACTAATAATTCAATGAATAAGATTACTAATTGACCTGCATTGTCTTCCATACGAGATGCAAATTCTGCAAATAACGCGAATGGTAAACGTGCAACAATACCGACCATGATTAACAACGAAATACCATTACCTATTCCTTTGTCTGTAATTCTTTCACCAAGCCACATTACAAACAATGTTCCGCAAGTTAACAATATAGATACAGGTAATACCCAATTGATGAAATTAGGACTATCGGTTCCTGTAATGCTATAAATAGTTGCGCCACCTATTTGGCTTCTTAGGTTTGCAAGATAAGCAAATGATTGGAAAATAGTTACTATAATAGTTAACCATCTTGTCATTTGAGTTATCTTTCTTCTTCCGCTCTCACCTTCTCTTTGTATTTTTGTGAAATAAGGTACTATCATCGTTAACAACTGCATAACGATAGATGCAGTGATATACGGCATAATACCTAATGCAAAGATAGAAGCATTAGAGAATGCACCCCCTGAGAACATATTTAATAAACCTAATACACCATCTTTTGTCTGATCTTGCAATCCTGCTAAGTCAGATGGATTAACACCAGGAATAACAACAAAAGAACCTACTCTATAAATTAGCACAAGTGCTAAAGTATAGAGTATTCTATCTCTTAGTTCTTTTATATTCCAGATGTTTTTTAATGTATTGATAAATCGTTTCATCTGTTATTAGATTGTTGTTGCAACTCCACCTTTTTCTTCTATAGCTGCTTTAGCTGTTTTTGAAAATGCGTGCGCTGTAACGTTGATTGTTGTATTTAACTCTCCGCGTCCTAAAATCTTTACTCTATCTTTTGAAGAAATTAGTCCATGTGCTTTCATTAAATCCAAAGTTATATCTTTAACTTGAATTTTTTCTGCCAAAGCTGCCAATGTATCAATGTTAATTCCTACGAATTCTATTCTATTGATATTTTTGAATCCAAACTTTGGTAGACGTCTATATAAAGGCATTTGACCGCCTTCAAAACCTATCTTACGAGAATATCCTGAACGAGATTTTGCTCCCTTGTGTCCTCTTGTTGAAGTACCACCTCTTCCAGAGCCTTGTCCACGTCCTATTCTCTTACGGTTCTTTGTAGAACCTTCTGCAGGTTTAAGTGTGCTTAAATTCATGATGTTTTCTCTTAAACAGTTTCTTAATTAATTTCTTCTACTTCTACTAAATGACTAACCTTAGCTATCATTCCTTGTATAGGCGCTGTCAATTCATGTACTCTAGATTGTCTGATTTTTTTCAAACCTAATGACTCTAATGTACGTTTTTGGTCTGCAGGACGACCTATGCCACTTTTGATTTGTGTTACTTTTACTTTCATTTCACTAAGATTTATCCATTAAATACTCTATCCATTTCTATTCCTCTAAGCTTTGCTATAGTGTAAGGATCTCTCATTTGCATTAAGGCTGCAACTGTAGCTTTTACTACACTGTGAGGATTAGATGAACCTTTAGATTTAGCTAAGACATCTTTAACACCAACACTTTCTAAAACAGCACGCATAGCACCCCCAGCGATAACTCCTGTTCCTGGTGCAGCTGGTTTTAAGAATACTCTTGCTCCACTATATTTTGCTGTTTGTTCGTGAGGAACTGTTCCTTTTAAAATAGGAACTCTTACAAGGTTTTTCTTAGCATCATCAACTCCTTTGGCAATAGCAGCCGCAACTTCCTTAGCTTTTCCTAAACCGTATCCTACAACACCGTTTTCATTGCCTACTACAACAACTGCTGAAAAACTGAAAGTTCTACCACCCTTTGTTACTTTTGTAACTCGGTTGATGCTTACAAGTTTATCTTTGAATTCGATTTCACTTGATTTTACTCTCTTTATGTTTACTTCTGCCATATTCTTAGAATTTTAAGCCATTTTCTCTTGCTGAATCAGCTAATGATTTTACTCTTCCATGGTATAGGTAACCATTTCTGTCAAATACAACAGACTCTACACCTATAGATTTAGCTCTTTCTGCAATATTTTTACCAACTATTATTGCTTGTTCTATTTTGGTTCCTTTGTTTTCAAAAGTTTTCTCAACTGTAGACGCAGATGCTAAAGTAATTCCTTTTACATCATCTATCAACTGAGCATAAATTTCTTTATTACTTCTGAATACTGTCAAACGAGGACGTTCAGCTGTTCCGCTTACTTTCTTACGAATCCTCATTTTCAATTTAAATCTTCTTATTTCTTTTTTAGTTGCCATCCTTCTACGGATTTTAATGATTAACGAAATTACTTAGTAGCTGTCTTTCCAGCTTTCTTACGAACAACTTCTCCTTGGAATCTTATACCCTTTCCTTTATAAGGTTCTGGTTTACGCAATGAACGTATCTTTGCTGCAACTTGACCTAATAATTGTTTATCAATACTTGTCATAATGATAAGAGGGTCTTTACCTTTTTCAGAAACTGTTTCACATTTTATTTCTGGTGGTAATTCAAAGTAAATATTATGAGAATAACCTAATGATAATTCTAATACTTGACCTTGAACTTGAGCCTTGTATCCTACTCCAATAACTACTTGTACTGTTTTGAATCCTTCAGAAACACCTTTAACCATATTTGCAATCAAAGCTCTATATAAACCATGTTGCGCTCTGTGTTCTTTTTGATCTGATTCTCTTGTTAAAGTAATTACGTTTTCTTCTATATTTATAGAAATAGCAGGGCTAACTTCTTGAGTCAAAGTTCCTAATTTACCTTCAACTGTAACTGTATTTTTTTCATCAACAGTCACCTTCACTCCGCTTGGAAGATTTATTGGTAATTTTCCTATTCTTGACATTATTATATCTCCTCTTTATTAACTAATGTAACAAATTACCTCTCCACCAATATTAAGAGCTCTCGCTTCTTTGTCAGTCATTAAACCTCTTGATGTTGAGATTACTGCTATACCTAATCCATTTAAAACTCTTGGCAATCTTTCTGCACTAACGTATTTTCTTAAACCAGGACTACTTACTCTTTGAATGTTTGTCATCGCTGGTTCTTTTGTCAATGGATGATATTTTAATGCTATTTTTATAGTTTTTGGAAAAGTTTCTTCCTCAAATTTATAGTTTAAAATATAACCTTTATCAAAAAGTATTTTTGTTATTTCTTTTTTTATTTTTGAAGCAGGTATCTCCACTGTTCTATGCTTTGCTGTAGAAGCATTTCTTATACGAGTTAAATAATCTGCAATTGGATCTGTAACCATCTTTCTTCTTTTTTTATATAAATATTTAACTTTATCTTACCAACTTGCCTTTTTTACTCCAGGTATCAATCCAGCTAAAGCCATTTCTCTGAAATTAATTCTTGAAATTCCAAATTGACGCATATAACCTTTTGGACGACCTGTTAATTTACATCTATTGTGTAATCTTACTGGAGAAGCATTTTTAGGCAATCTTTGAAGGCCTTCATAGTCTTCTGCTTCTAATAAAGCTTTTCTTTTTGCAGCATATTTTGCTACCATTTTTTCTCTTTTACGCTCACGCGCTTTCATTGATTCTTTTGCCATAATTCTTACAAATTATTTTGGTTTTTAAAAGGAAAGCCAAATGCCTTCAATAATGATAAAGCTTCTTTGTCTGTATTTGCCGATGTTACAAAAGTTATATCCATTCCTTGAATACTATTGATTTTGTCAATATCTATTTCAGGGAATATGATTTGTTCTGTAATACCAAATGAAAAATTACCTTTTCCATCAAATCCTTTGTCATTGATACCTCTAAAATCTCTGATTCTTGGTATTGAAGCAGAAATTAATCTATCAAGGAATTCATACATTCTATCACCTCTTAAAGTTACTCTAACTCCAATAGGCATTCCTTTTCTCAATTTAAAATTAGAAATATCTTTTTTAGATCTAGTGGCAACAGCTTTTTGACCAGCAATCAAAGTCATTTCTTCAACACCTTTGTCTATAACTTTTTTGTCTGCTATAGCTGCTCTACCTAATCCTTGGTTTAAAGATATTTTTTCTATACGAGGTACTTGCATTGCAGTTTTATAACCGTACTCCTTCATTAACATAGAAACGATTTCGTCTCTATATTTTTGTTTCAATCTTGGCACGTATCCCATTATTTTATTACCTCCCCTGTCTTTTTAGAATAACGAACTAATTTATTTGTCTTTTCATCTAATCTTCTTCCGATTCTTGTTGCTTTTCCTTTTGAATCAACAACCATAAGATTAGAAATATGTATTGGAGCTTCTTTTTCTACTATACCGCCTTGAGTGTTTCTAGGATTAGGTTTTGTGTGTTTTTTTATTTTGTTTAATCCTTCAACGATAGCACGGTTATCTTTTGGATATACTACCAATACTTTGCCTGTACTTCCTTTATCGTTACCTGCTAATACTTTTACAGTGTCTCCTTTTTTTACATGCAATTTCATATTCTTACTTTTTTGCGTTATAACACTTCAGGAGCCAATGAGACAATTTTCATGAATTGCTTATCACGCAACTCTCTCGCTACTGGTCCAAAAATACGTGTTCCTCTCATTTCATCATTTGCGTTTAACAAAACGCATGCATTGTCATCAAAACGAATGTAAGAACCATCTGGTCTTCTAACTTCTTTCTTTGTTCTAACGACTACTGCTTTCGATACAGAGCCCTTCTTAACGTTTCCTGAAGGGATTGCATCTTTTACTGCTATCACAATTTTGTCACCTACGGAAGCATATCTTCTCTTTGTGCCACCAAGTACTCTTATACAAAGTGCACTTTTCGCTCCGCTATTGTCTGCAACAATTAATCTTGTTTCTTGTTGTACCATGTTATTTAGCTCTTTCTATTATTTCAACTAATCTCCAACATTTATTTTTACTCAAAGGTCTTGTCTCCATTATGCGAACAGTATCTCCTATTCCACACTCATTTTTTTCGTCATGAGCCATAAATTTGCTTGTTTTCTTAACAAATTTACCATATTTAAGATGCTTTACCTTTCTTTCAACCAATACATTTATTGATTTATCCATCTTATTGCTTACGACAACACCTATTCTTTCTTTTCTTAAATTTCTTTCCATATTGCTATAGGCATTCTTTTATTATTCTACTGAATTCGTAGACGATAATTCACGTCTTCTGATTTCCGTATTAATTCTGGCAACATTTCTGCGAGTTTCTCTAAGAACGTTAGGATTCTCCAATGGAGACACTGCATGATTTATACGCAACTTTGTAAGTTGTAATTTTTCTGCATCTAACCTTTCTTGCAATTCTGCAACAGAAAGTTCTTTTAATTCACTATTCTTCATTTCTTATAATGGTTATGCTTCCTCTATGTAATCTCTACGTACTACAAATTTTGTAATAACTGGCAATTTTTGAGCTGCTAATCTCATTGCTTCTCTTGCAACTTCCAATGGAACTCCTTCTGCTTCAAAAAGCATTGTTCCTGGTTTAATTTTAGCAACAAAATATTCTGGAGCTCCTTTACCCTTACCCATACGAACTTCATTAGGTTTCTTTGTAATAGGTTTATCAGGGAAGATTCTAATCCATATTTGCCCTTCACGTTTCATATAACGAGTCACGGCTTGACGAGCTGCTTCTATTTGACGTCCTGTAATAAAAGCAGTATCCAAAGACTTTATTCCAAAAGCTCCAAAAGCTAACTCATGTCCTCTATGAGCTAAACCTTTTATTCTACCCTTTTGTTGTTTTCTGTATTTTGTCTTTTTTGGTTGTAACATATCACTCTATTTTGACTATTAAATACTACTTTTTTCTACGAGGACGTTGTCCTACTGCTGAACGTTGTCCTGCTCTATTATTTTCTTTAAGGTTACCTCCAACTGTAGAAGGAACTAATTCTCTTTTGTTATAAACCATACCTTTGCAGATCCATACTTTTACGCCTATACGTCCGTAAGTTGTGTGAGCTTCTGCTTGAGCATAATCTATATCAGCTCTTAATGTATGAAGAGGTGTTCTACCTTCTTTGTAGTGTTCTGTTCTTGCCATTTCTGCTCCACCGATACGTCCAGAAACAGAAACTTTTATACCTTCAGCACCTACTCTCATAGTTGAAGTTATAGCCATTTTAATAGCTTTTCTGTAAGAAACTCTGCCTTCAATCTGTTTCGCAACAGTTGCTGCAACTAAAACTGCATCTAATTCAGGTCTTTTTACTTCAGAAATATTAATTTGTACTTCTTTATCAGTAAGTTTCTTTAACTCTTCTTTTAATTTATCAACTTCTTGACCAGCTTTTCCTATGATTAAACCTGGTCTAGCTGTATTGATGGTTACAGTTACTAGTTTTAATGTTCTTTCGATATATATCTTTGAAACTCCAGCCTTAGCTAAACGAACATTTAGATATTTTCTTATCTTGTCGTCTTCAACTAACTTATCTTCGAACTTTCTTCCACCATACCAATTAGAATCCCAACCTCTGATAATTCCTAGTCTGTTACCTATTGGATTTGTTTTTTGTCCCATCCGATTATCTTTTTACTATTTTACAAACTATTATTTTTCAGCATCAATTGTTTGAGGTTCAGAAACAGCTCTTTCTTCTACTCTACTTCCCAACACTAATGTAACGTGATTAGATCTCTTTTTGATTCTATATCCACGTCCTTGAGGAGCTGTACGAAGTCTTTTTAACTGTCTTCCTCCATCAACACATATTTCCTTTATGTATAAATTACTTTCTTCTAATCTTTTTCCTGTGTTTTTTGCTTGCCAATTTGCTATAGCAGAAAGTAATAATTTACGCAACTTTGGTGCTGATTCTCTACGACTATATTGCAAAATTCCTAACGCTTTTTCAACATCAAGACCTCTAACTGCATCTGCCATTAAACGAGTCTTTCTTGGTGAAGTAGGATTGTTGTTTAATTTTGCAACGTATTGTGTCTTCTTTGCTTCTTTACGTGCTAATGCACTCTCACGTTTTCTTTTTCCCATTTCTGCACTAATTTTTATTTCTTACCTTTATCTTTTTGACCAGCATGTCCTCTGAAAATTCTTGTTGGAGCAAATTCTCCTAACTTATGACCTACCATATTTTCTGTGATATAAACAGGAATATGTTTGTTTCCATTATGAACAGCTATAGTCAAACCTACAAAATCGGGAGAAATCATAGAAGCTCTCGACCATGTTTTTATCGTATTTTTATTGTTCTGTTCTTGAGCTAACAAAACTTTCTTTTCTAACTTATAATGAATATAAGGTCCTTTTTTTAATGAACGGCTCATGTTTCTTATTTCTTACGTCTTTCAACTATATACTTACTAGATTGTTTCTTTGGAGCTCTTGTTTTGTAACCCTTAGCTGGTATACCTTTTCTTGAGCGTGGATGTCCTCCTGCTTGACGACCTTCACCACCTCCCATTGGGTGATCTACTGGGTTCATTACAACTCCTCTTGTTCTTGGTCTTCTACCTAACCATCTTGATCTACCTGCCTTACCTGAAACTTCAAGATTGTGTTCAACGTTAGATACTATACCTATAGTTGCTCTACAAGATTGCAATATCATTCTGGTTTCTCCAGAAGGCATCTTAACTATTGCATATTTACCATCTCTTGACATCAATTGAGCGTAAGAACCTGCACTACGCACCAACTTTGCTCCTTGACCAGGATTCAATTCTATATTATGAATCATGGTTCCGAAAGGAATTTCACTAAGCAACAAAGTATTACCTATTTCAGGGGCAACTCCTATACCTGACATTACTGTCTGACCAACTTTTAGTCCGTGAGGAGAAACTATATATCTTTTTTCACCATCTGCATAACAAACCAAAGCGATACGAGCTGTTCTATTTGGGTCGTATTCTATAGTTTTAACTACAGCAGGGATTCCATCTTTATCTCTTCTGAAATCCACAAAACGGTATAATTTCTTATGACCACCTCCGATATATCTCATGGTCATTTTACCTTCATTATTTCTACCTCCACTTTTTTTCTTACCATAAACCAATGATTTTTCTGGTTTATTTGTAGTAATTTCTTCAAAAGTGCTAACAACTTTAAAACGTTGTCCTGGTGTTGTTGGTTTTAATTTTTTTAAAGCCATCTCTTATTTTTAAATATTGCTAAAAAAATCTATTGTATCACCTTCGGCTAACATAACTATAGCCTTCTTAAAAGCAGCTGTACG
>JAZRCB010000037.1:0-6472 GCA_045635365.1 Candidatus Onthomorpha sp. | reverse complement strand
AGATATAATTATTATTTGAAATCAATAAAATGAAACTTAGAATCAATAAATTTTTATCAAGTTTTATTTTACTATTAAATGTATATAAAAAAAACAATCCGTCACTTATGAAAGTAACGGATTGTTTATGATTTTATAGTTCTTAATTATAGAACGTGTACAGCTTCTAATATATCCTTTCCTTTAGCTACAGCGTCAAGGTTTACAGGAATTAACTTGTGGTGTCTTTCAGGAAGAGAGTGTTTTAAACCTTCTTCGATAAATTGTTCTGTAACCACAGGTTTTATTTTCAAGAAACCACCAAGAACCATCATGTTGAATACCTTTGCCATTCCCATTTCAACACTTTTTTCTGTTGCAGGAATTTTGTAGATATTGATGTCTGTTCTTGTAGGAGGATTGATGATTCCATTTGGATCATAGATTAATAAACCTCCTGGTTTAACTGAATTTTCAAATTTATCTAATGATTGTTGGTTAAGTATGATTGCTGTATCAAATTGGCTGATAATAGGAGAAGATATTCTTTCATCAGAAATGATAACTGATACGTTTGCTGTACCTCCACGCATTTCAGGACCGTATGATGGCATCCAACTTACTTCTTTTCCTTGCATTGCTCCTGAGTAAGCAAGTATTTTACCCATAGATAAAACTCCTTGTCCTCCGAAACCTGCTATGATTATTTCTTCTGTCATTGTTATACGTTTTTTATGGGTTATTTTACAGATTTCAACTCTCTGATAACTTTACTATCTTCAGGGTTGTATTCTCTTACTATTTGTCCTTCTAATTTTATGTCACCCAAAACATATTTAGGGAACATGTTTTGACGCATCCATTCGTTAGCTTGAACAGGAGTCATCTTCCAACCAGAGTTACAAGTAGAAACAAATTCTACGAATTGTGTTCCTTTTTTAGCAGCTTGGTTTTCGAAAGCTTTTCTAACAGCAGCTTTTGCTTTTCTAACATCAGCAGGAGTAGATGCACTTTGACGAGTTACATAATATGTTCCTGGAAGTTGAGCAACTAATTCAGTGATTTGTAATGGCCATCCGTTCAAATCAACTCTACGTCCATAAGGAGTAGTAGCAGAAGGCATACCTACCAATGTTGTAGGAGCCATTTGACCACCAGTCATACCATATATTGCATTGTTTACGAAGAAGATTATAATGTTTTCTCCGCGGTTACAAGCGTGAATTGTTTCTGCTGTACCGATTGCAGCCAAGTCTCCATCACCTTGATAAGTGAAAGTGTGGTGTTCTGGGTGTAATCTTTGGATTGCAGATGCAAGAGCAGGAGCTCTACCGTGTGCAGCTTCAACAAAGTCCACATTAAAGTAATTATATGCTAATACTGAACAACCAACAGGTGCTATACCTATTGCTTTATCTTGGATACCCATTTCTTCAATTACTTCTGCAATTATTCTATGGATTGTTCCGTGAGGACAACCTGGACAATAGTGCATAATTACATCAGTAAGAACATCTGTTTTTTTGTAAACAAGATTTTCTGGTTTTACTATTTCTTCGTTAAACATAATCTTAGCCCTTAATTAATTTGTTTTCCAATGCTTCTACTACTTCTTGAGGTGTAGGAATTATACCACCATAACGTCCAAAGTATTCAACAGGACATTTAAATTCAGAAGCAAGTTTTACATCATACACCATTTGACCTGCTGACATTTCAACAGTAAGTATACCTTTTACTCTTTGTGCCAATGCTTTGATTGGTTGAGTTGGGAATGGGAATAATGTAATAGGTCTTAATAAACCAACTTTTATACCTTTATCTCTTGCAATTTGAACTGCTTTGTGTGCAATACGAGCACAAGAACCATAAGCTACAAAAACATAATCTGCATCTTCACACATTATTTCTTCGTATAAAGTATCGTTCTTTTCCATTTCACGATATTTAGCTTGGAAGCGGTGATTATGTTTTTCTTGTTTTGCTGAATCAAGTTCCAAAGAAGTAACTATATTGTGGTCTCTTGAAGCTGGTTTTCCAAAAGCTGCCCAAGGAGCATTCTTTGCTATTTCTTCATCTGTCCAACGAGGAACGTAATCTCCTACATAAACTTTTTCCATTACTTGTCCGATAGCTCCATCAGAAAGAATCATAACTGGATTTCTGTATTTGAATGCTATATCCCAAGCTTTGAAAACGAAATCATACATTTCTTGAACACTTGCTGGTGCAAGAGTATATAATTGGTAGTCTCCGTGACCACCACCTTTTACTGTTTGGAAATAATCTGCTTGTGAAGGTTGAATTGTTCCTAATCCTGGACCACCTCTCATCACGTTAACTAACAAACATGGTAATTCTGCTCCTGCAAGGTAAGTAACACCTTCTTGCATTAAAGACATTCCTGGAGAAGAAGATGATGTCATAACTTTTTTACCTGTTGCTGCACCACCATATACCATATTGATTGAGGCAACTTCACTTTCTGCTTGTAAAACGACCATTCCTGTCTTTTCCCATGGCATTTCAGCCATTAGGTGTTCCATAACCTCAGATTGTGGAGTGATAGGATATCCGAAATAGCCGTCACAACCGGAGCGAATTGCGGCTTCCGCAATTGCTTCGTTACCTTTCATTAATTTTAACTCTTTTGCCATTTCTTATAAAGTTTTTTTATTTATAACTTTGCTTTGTAAACTGTTATAACACCATCAGGACATACCATGCCACAAGATGCACATCCTATGCAATCTCCGTTTACCATTTCGGCATAATTATAACCCTTTACATTCACATTTTTTGATAGAGCGATAACTTGCTTTGGACACACTGATGCGCATACTCCGCAACCTTTACAACGCTCAACATCAACTACAATTGCTCCTTTTATTGCCATTGCTATTATGTTTTTAATGATTAAAATAATTATTATTTCAGTCTCCAAAATTATAACTTTATTTCCAATTAGCAAAACGATTTTAAATTAATTTGTTTTTACTATATAAAAAGAACAGCTTTTTTGATGAATTGTTTTTGGTGAAAATTTACCAAAGCTTATATGTTTGATTACTTAATCTATGCTAAGAATATGTAAATTTCTTTCTTTAAAAGAATTAATTGAATTCAAGATTCAATTTTTTTATTTAAAGAATCATTATTGCTGAATTCAAGAATTATTATTGCTGAATTCAAGAATTATTTTAGCAATGACACTTTTTTTATTTTTTAATTTGAAAGTCTAAAATATTTTTGTAGTTTTGCAATTTGTTGAAAATTAAAAATATTATTATTACTTAATACAATTACAGCAATGGCAAAAGAAAAGAAATTTTTGACATGCGATGGTAATCAGGCTTGTGCTCACGTTGCATATATGTTCAGCGAAGTAGCAGCAATTTACCCTATTACACCATCATCACCAATGGCAGAATATGTTGATGAATGGTCAGCAAATGGTCGCAAAAACATTTTTGGAGAAACAGTAAAATTAGTTGAAATGCAATCAGAAGCAGGAGCTGCTGGTGCATTACATGGTTCATTACAAGCAGGTGCTTTATCTACAACATTCACAGCATCACAAGGATTGTTGTTGATGATACCTAATATGTACAAAATAGCGGGAGAATTACTTCCTGGCGTATTACACGTAACAGCAAGAACAATTGCAGCTCACGCTCTTTCAATTTTCGGAGATCACTCTGACGTTTACGCTTGCCGTCAAACAGGTTTTGCAATGCTTTCTTCAGCATCAGTTCAAGAAGCAATGGATTTAGCAGGAGTTGCTCACCTTTCAGCAATCAAAGGAAGAGTTCCATTTATGCACTACTTTGATGGATTCCGTACATCTCACGAAATCCAAAAAATAGAAGCCTTAGAAACAGAAGATATGGCTGCTTTGGTTGATCAAGAAGCATTGAGAAATTACAGAGAAAATGCCTTGAATCCAGAACACCCTGTTACAAGAGGTACAGCTCAAAACCCAGACGTATTCTTCCAAGCAAGAGAAGCATGTAATCCATACTATGAAGCATTACCTGAAATAGTAGCAGATTATATGGAAAAAATCTCTAAATTAACAGGAAGAGATTATAAACCATTCAACTACTATGGACCAGCAGATGCTGAAAACGTAATAGTAGCAATGGGTAGCGTTTCAGATACAATAAAAGAAGTTATAGATTACCTTGCTAAGAAAGGTGAAAAATTAGGATTGGTAACAGTACACTTATATCGTCCATTCTCTAAAAAATACTTTTTTGAAGCATTACCAAAAACTGCAAAAAGAATTTGTGTGTTAGATCGTACAAAAGAAGCAGGTGCTAACGGAGATCCATTATACTTAGACGTTGTTGAAGCATTTGCATCTTGCTCTTGTACAGAAAAACCAATGGTTATTGGAGGTAGATATGGATTGTCTTCAAAAGATACAACACCAGCACAAATCCTTTCAGTAGTAGAAAACCTTAAATCAGCTAATCCAATGAACCAATTCACAGTTGGTATAGTTGATGACGTTACAAATCGTTCTTTACCAATGTTACCAGAGGTTTCAATGGCAACAGAAGGAACATTTGAAGCTAAATTCTACGGATTAGGAGCAGATGGTACAGTAGGAGCAAACAAAAACTCTATCAAAATCATCGGAGACAACACAAACAAATATTGTCAAGCATATTTCTCATACGATAGTAAGAAATCAGGAGGATTTACTTGCTCTCACCTTCGTTTCGGAGACAATGTAATTCGTTCACCTTACTTAGTAACAACACCAGACTTTGTTGCTTGCCACGTATTCAACTACATGAATATGTATGAAGTGTTAAAAGGAATCAAACCTAATGGAACATTCCTATTAAACTCAATGTTCTCAGCAGAAGAAACTGTTGAAAGATTAAGCAGCAAGGTTAAAAAAGAATTAGCAGAAAAGAATATCAACTTCTACATAATCAACGCAACAAAGATTGCAGAAGAAATAGGATTAGGAAACAGAACTAACACAATTCTTCAATCAGCATTCTTCAAGATTGCAGAAGTAATACCTTACGAAGTTGCAGTTACTGCAATGAAGAAAGCAATCGACAAATCATACGGCAAGAAAGGTGAAAACATCGTTAAGATGAACTACGCTGCTGTTGATAAAGGAGGAGAAGTTGTAAAGATAGAAGTTAAGAAAGAATGGGCTGATGCTTGCACATGCGGTTGCAACTGTGGAGAAGCAGCAGACAGACCAGAATTCATAAAGAACGTAGTAGATGTAATCAACGCACAAGAAGGAGACACATTACCTGTAAGTGCATTTGTGGGAAGAGAAAACGGAACATTCCCATGTGGTACATCACAATACGAAAAGAGAGGAATCGCAGCACACGTTCCAGCATGGAATCCAGAAAACTGTATCCAATGTAACAAGTGTTCATTAGTATGTCCTCACGCAGCAATTCGTCCATTCGTATTTACAGCAGACGAACTTGCAAAAACAGGAAATCCTGCAACTATAAAAGCAATAGGAAAAGAATTTGAAGGAATGCAATTCCGTATGCAAGTTTCTCCACTTGACTGTACAGGTTGTGGAAACTGTGTTGATGTATGTCCAGCTAAGACAAAAGCTCTTACAATGGAACCATTACACACTCAAATGGAAGAAGCAAAAACTTGGGACGTTGTAAGCAAAAACGTAACATACAAATCTAACCTAGTAGAAGTAGGAAAGAGCATAAAGAATTCTCAATTTGCACAACCATTATTTGAGTTCTCAGGAGCATGTGCAGGTTGTGGTGAAACTCCTTACATCAAATTGATAACTCAATTGTTCGGAGAAAGAATGATGGTAGCAAACGCAACAGGTTGTTCTTCAATCTACGGAGGTTCTTGCCCATCTATGCCTTACACAACTAATGCAGAAGGAAAAGGACCAGCTTGGGCTAACTCATTATTTGAAGATAACGCAGAATTTGGTTTAGGTATGGCTACTGCAACTCGTAAAATGAGAGACAGAGTAGAAGACCTAATGAGAAAAGGCTTAGCATGCGATTGCTGCACAGCAGACCAAAAAGCATTATTCCAACTTTGGATAGACAATAGAGAAAACGCAGAAATCACACAAAAAGTTTACAACTCACTTGTTCCAACATTAGGACAATGCGGTTGCGATATATGCAAAGACTTAGAAGCAAACAAACAATTCATTGTTAAGAAATCACAATGGATATTTGGTGGCGACGGTTGGGGATATGACATCGGATACGGTGGACTTGACCACGTTATCGCATCTGGCGAAGATGTAAATATATTAGTAGTAGATACAGAAGTTTACTCTAACACAGGAGGACAAGCATCAAAAGCTACACCAGTAGGAGCAATAGCTAAATTTGCTGCATCAGGAAAGAGAATCCGTAAGAAAGACCTTGGTATGATAGCAACAACATACGGATACGTTTATGTTGCACAAGTATCAATCGGAGCAGACCCTGCACAATACTTAAAAGTATTAAAA
>JAZRCB010000036.1:0-74532 GCA_045635365.1 Candidatus Onthomorpha sp. | reverse complement strand
TACTTCGCCTTTTAATTTTTTGATTTCAGCTGATTCTTTGTCGATTGCTACGTCTAATGCTAATGGTCCATCGATGATAGCTCCTTTGATTTGTCCTCTATTTCCCATTGCTGCGATTAATGCTGCATCTACGCATGATGGTATTCCTACTGACATTTGTTCTGTTGGTGCTATCATTGCTACTTTTGGTGTTTCTATTCCAAGAGTTTTAGCTGTGTTGATAACGTATTGTGTGATTGCTGTTTTTTGTTTGAAGTCTGGTGCTGGGATAACTGCAACGTCTGATGTTACAAGTAATTTGTGGTATGTTGGTATTTCAAATACTGTAACGTGTGAAAGTACTGGTTTTCCACCAGGCATTAAACCTTTTTCTTTGTTAAGGATTGCTCTCATGTATTTGTCTGTTGAGCAAAGTCCTTTCATTAATATGTCGCCTTCTCCTGCGTTGATTAGTTCTACTGCTTTGTTTGCTGCTAATTGTTCGTTAGCTTCTTGAACTAATTTGAATTTATTTACATCGATTCCTTCTTCTTGGCAAACTTTTTTGATAGTGTCTATATCTCCTACTAAAGTTGCTTCTACTACTCCAAGGTCCATTGCCATTGATGCTGCACCTATTGTGTGTGAATCGTTAGCGTAAGCTGCTACTAATCTTTTTTTGCCTTTTACTTTTACGGCTTCAATGATTTCGTCTAATTTTGTAATCATTTTTCTTTTTTGTTTTTATGTTAATATTTTATAAATTCCCTTTGTGTGCAAAGTTAATACTTTTATTCCAAATAATGTAAAGAATTAAAGAAATTATGGTTGCAACCCCTCCTACTGTGTAGGAAATTGTTGGTGAAAGTGAAAATCCTTCTGGTGCTATGAAAATGTATGTTACGCATACCATTGTCATAAATAAGGCTGGGATTAGTGTTATGATGTAGTTGCTTTTTTCTTTTGTTAGATAGACTGTGATTGTCCAAAGCGTGAAAACTGCAAGTGTTTGATTGCACCAAGCAAAGTAACGCCATAGGATGTCAAAGTTTATTTGTAGGATAAGAAAACTTGCTATGAAAAGTGGTATTGAAATCAATAGTCGTTTGTAGATTTTCTTTTGTGGTATTTTCAAAATGTCAGCAACAATCAATCGTGCTGAACGAAAGGCTGTATCTCCCGATGTGATTGGTGCAAATATCACACCAAGCAAAGCAAGAAACGCTCCCGCAATTCCAAGCCATTCTTTTGTAATTGTATCAACTATTACTGCTGCGTTGTTTTCTTCCATTCCGTTTTCATAGAAGAAAGCACTTGCTGCCGCAGCCCATATAAGTGCTACTATTCCTTCTATTATCATTGCTCCATAAAAGACAGGGCGTCCGTGTTTTTCGTTTTTCATACAACGTGCCATCATTGGCGATTGTGTTGCGTGAAATCCCGATATCGCACCGCAAGCAATGGAAACAAACATCATTGGAAAAATTGGATTACCCTCAGGAGATGTGTTTTTAAGACTTGAAAGGCTTGTTATTTCTGGTAAAACAGGGTTATTCCATATTAACATCACTAATATTCCCACTGCCATAAAGAGTATTGCGATTGCAAAGATTGGATAAACCTTTCCTATGATTTTATCAACGGGCAAAAGAGTTGCAAGGATATAGTAAACAAAAACTACAACTGCCCAAAAGGTCATATCTAATGATTCGGGAGTTAGCTTTGCAAGCAAGCCTGCTGGCCCTGAAACAAAGACTGCTCCTACCAAAACCATAAGCAATATTGTAAAAACTCTCATTGTTTGTTTTGCACCATTGCCTAAATATTTTCCTATAAGCTCTGGAAGGCTTGCTCCTTGATTTCTGATTGATAACATTCCAGAAAAGTAATCGTGAACAGCACCTGCAAAAATACTTCCAAAGACAATCCAAATGTAAGAGGCTGGTCCGAATTTCGCTCCCATGATTGCTCCAAATATTGGTCCTAATCCCGCAATATTTAGAAACTGAATCATAAGTATTTTCCACGTTGGCATTGGAATGTAATCTACTCCATCGTTTAACTCTGTGGCTGGTGTTATGCGTTGAAAGTCTGGCTTAAATACTCTTTCAACAAATTTTCCGTAAACGAAATATCCTGCTACCAAAAGAGCAAGAGCAACTAAAAATGTTATCATATCCTTGTATTTTTATGCAAAGATACTATATTTTTACTAACTTTGCATAAAGTTTATTTTGATTTAATTATATGATATTAAGAGCTGTTGAATTATCTGACGTGGATTTGTTCTACGAGTGGGAAAACGATTTGGAATTATGGGAAGTTAGTAGCACAATGCGCCCATTTTCCAAATATGCTTTGGAGAATTATGTTCTCAACTCTCAAAATGAATCATTATATAGCGCCAAACAAATGAGGCTAATGATTGATATAGAAGAAAATAACTCCACTTACACCATTGGTTGCATAGACATTTATGACTATGAGGCAAGAGATTCAAAAGCAGGCATAGGAATATTTATAAGCGAATCGGAAAGAAAAAAAGGATATGCACAAGAGGCTATTTCAAAGATTGAAAACCTTATGCAATCGGTTTACAATATTCATCAATTATATGCTTATGTGACAGAGGATAATGTGGAGAGTAAGGCTTTGTTTGAAAAGTGTGGATATAATGCAAATGCTATTCTTAAAGATTGGGTTTGTAGAGATGGAGTGTTTAAAAATGTTATTGTTTATCAAAAGATTTTAAGATATGAATAGAAAATATTTAATGATTTCACTAATTGTATTTGGAGTTTTGTTGTGTGTTACATCTCTTATTGGTGTTAGCATATTAAATAAAAAGACTATCAATCAAGAGAGTGTTGAACTATTGGTTTATCCAAACGACTCTTATGAAAAGATTGTTAAGGATTTAGAGGATAAGAATGTAATAGATAAAAATAGTAATACATTTGCTTTTATTGCTAAGTTGAGAGGATTAAAAGACGGTGTAAAATCTGGACGTTACTTAATAGAAAGTCAAACAACTATTTTAGACCTTGTAAAGAAACTTGACAATGGTTTGCAAACTCCTGTTAAGCTTGTGATTAATAAAGTGAGATTACATGAGGACTTTGCTAAAAAGGTTTCTCAACAATTAATGCTTTCGGAAAACGATATTCTTTTAGCTATAAATGAAAGCGAGGATTCTAAAAACTTTTTTGATAGAGTTATTCCTAATACTTACGAGGTTTATTGGAATATATCTGCCCAAGCACTTATTGAACGTTTAGAGAAAGAGGCTGATAAATGGTGGGAAAATCAAGAAAGTCTTATGAAGAAAACAGGTCTTTCACGTCATGAAATAGTGGTTTTAGCCTCTATTGTAGATGAAGAAACAAATATGAGTAACGAAAAACCTACTATTGCGGGAGTTTACATCAATCGTTTAAAGAAAGATATGCTTTTGCAAGCCGACCCAACTGTGAAATATGCTGTTGGGGATTTCACAATTAAGAGAGTAATGTATAAACACTTGCAAACAGATTCTCCTTATAATACATATATGTATAAAGGCTTGCCACCTACTGCTATTTGTTTGCCTAATGTTTCTTCTTTAAAGGCAGTGTTGAATTATGAAAAACACGACTACATCTTTTTCTGTGCAAAGGAGGACTTTTCGGGTTATCACAATTTTGCACGCACACCTAATGAACATTATCGCAATGCTGAAAGATATAAGAATGAATTAAATAAATTGGGGATACGATAGGGTACAAAAAAAGGGCAAGCTACTTATATCGCACCGCTACAACCTCCTTACCTTGCTGCGTTCCCGCCCTGGGGAGATTCAGAGGGAGCTGGTCGTACAAGACTTACCCACTGCAAAAGTACTACTTTTTTGATTACCGACAAACTTTTTCTTAAAAAAATTAGTAACTTTGTAGTCTATATCGCATAACTTGAAGACTTATTTGACTATGAATCAATTAAAATCAGGAGCAGTCTTATCTTACTTAACACTAATTCTAAACAGTGTTATAGCCTTGCTTTATACACCTTTTATGACTCTAAAACTCGGTCAAAGCGAGTACGGACTCTATTCTTTAGTTGCTTCAATCATAAGCGTGCTTACTGTAATGGACCTTGGATTTGGCAATGCCGTAATTCGTTATACTGCAAAATACAGAGCCGAAAACAAACAAGAGGAAATCAATAAGATGTTTGGAATGTTCTTTGTAATATTCTCTCTCATTGCCTTGATAACCCTTGGAATTGGAGCAGTACTTTATTATAATTTAGACACAATCTTCTCTCAAAATATGAGCGAAAGCGAGTTAGGAAAGCTTAGAATAATGTTCCTATTACTTATCTTCAACCTTGCTTTTACCTTTATAATGAGTATTTATCGCTCTGCAATCGTAGCATACGAAAGATTTGTATTTCAAAAACTTATCAACCTGATAAGAATCATACTAAACCCAATAGTAATGGTTGTTCTCCTCTCCTATGGTCACAAAGCAATCACAATGGTAGTTGTGCAAACAATCTTTAACGTGCTAACACTTCTTTTAGATTACTATTACTGCAAAAGCAAGCTAAATATAAAAATCGTTTTCGCTAAATTCGATTTCAAATTCCTTAAAGAAGTAAGCGTTTACTCCTTTTGGGTATTTCTAAACGTGATAATGGATAGAATTTATTGGAGTATGGGACAAAGCGTTGTAGGAATTTATTGTGGAGCAAAGCTTGTAGCAGTCTATGGCATAGCAATACAAATCCAACAAATGTATATGTCTTTCTCAACAGCGATTTCAGGAATCTTGCTTCCAAGAATAACCTCTTTAACAACTCAAAAAAACAGCGACAAACTTATCTCCGACCTATTCATCAAAACAGGTAGATTGCAATTCATAATAATGAGTTTCATACTTTCGGGCTTCATAGTCTTTGGACGACAATTCATCAACCTTTGGGTAGGAAAAGAATATGATTTAGCATACTTTATTTGCGTCTTATTCTTTGTCCCACTACTCATTCCATTAATCCAAAACGTAGGAATAAGCGTACTACAAGCCAAAAACAAAATGAAATTCAGAAGCCTTTTATATGTAGGAATATCACTTGTTAGCCTTGTAGCAAGTCTTCCACTTACAAAACATTATGGAGTAATAGGTTGCGCTACAACAACAGCCCTTGCACTCTTTATAGGACACGTCCTTATTATGAACATATACTACCATAAGAAAATCAATATAAATATGATAGCCTTTTGGAAAGAAATAATAAAAATGTCTATTGCCCCTATCCTATTCTCAACCCTTTGCTTCTTTGCAATAAAACAAATCAACATAAACCAATGGACACAATGGCTAATAAGCGTTTGTATATTTAGCATACTATATTGCCTAATCTTTTGGCTAACATCAATGAACAGATACGAAAAAGACCTTGTAAAAGGTATGATTCAAAAAATTAAAACAAAAAAATAAACCCACTATGTGCGTATTAAATAGAGTAAAAAAACAAGACTGTTGTGGCTGTGGAGCCTGCGTAAACATTTGTCCTAAAAACTCACTTGAATTAAAAGAAGACAAAGAAGGCTTTCTACAAGTAAAACTCTCTCAAAACAACTGCATACAATGTGGAATATGCGAAAAAGCCTGTCCTGTACTCAATTCTCCAGAAGAAACAGAAAGAGAAATCACAGCCTTTGCCGTAAAAAACACAAATCAAACTCAAAGACTACAATCCTCTTCAGGAGGAGTTTTCACAGCCCTTGCACACAAAACCCTTGAAGAAGGAGGCGTTGTATGCGCAGCACGATTCGACAAAGACTTTTCCGTAATACACGACATTTGCCAAACAAAAGAAGAACTCTCACAATACATAGGCTCAAAATACGTACAATCCGATTTAAAAGATTGCTTTAAAAAGATAAAAAACTATCTGAACAACAACACACAATTATTATTCGTTGGCACACCATGTCAAGTCATGGCATTGAAACTTTATCTTAAAAAAGAATATCAAAACCTCATAGCAATAGAAATAGTATGCCATGGAGTATCCTCCCCATTAGCATGGAGAAAATACCTCTCTGACGTATGTAAAAGAAAAAACATCACATTAGACGACATAAAGCACATATCCTTTAGAAACAAAGACAAATCATGGAGGGTGTTCAACCTAAAAATAGAAGGCAAGACAAAGACCATACTAAAAGAAAACCTATACGATAACCCATTCCTAAGAGGATTTTTAAGAAACCTGTTCCTAAGACAAAGCTGTCATCATTGCCCTGCAAAGAATTTTAAATCCAATGCCGATTTAAGTCTTGCAGATTATTGGGGTATTGATAGATTTCACCCAGAAATGGACGACAACAAAGGAGTTAGTGCAGTACTTTGCTACAACGACAAAATAACTCTTGATAAAAACGAAATAAAACAAAGAAATAATGAAATGATTTTTGAAATAAAATCAACGAATCTTGAAAACATTTTAAGGAATAACTCAGCCCTGCTCCATTGCGTAGCACCACACAAAGATAGAGAACAATTCTTTGAAGCACTACAAACACAAGACATCACACCATTATTAAATAAATATGTAGGCGAACCCAAAGCCGAAAAACTAAAACGCAAAACGAGATTTATCCTTTCGGATATCAAATCAATGATAATAAAAAAGGGAGGTTTTTAACGCCTCCCTCTTTTGATTTATTTTACTATCTTCATTTCTTTTATCAAGTTAGTTGCTCCTGCGTATTTGTCTATGATGAATAGTACATAACGTATATCTACTGAAATACATCTTTGAAGGTCTGGGTTGAAGGCTATGTTTCCGCTCATTGCTTCCCAGTTTCCGTCAAATGCTATTCCGACTAATTCTCCCTTAGCATTGATTGTTGGAGATCCAGAGTTACCTCCTGTTATGTCAAGGTCTGCTATAAAGGCTACTGGTACGCTTCCGTTTTCTGCGTATTGACCATAATCTTTTGTTTCATATAATAGTCTTAATTTAGATGGTACTGTGAATTCCCATGAAGAGTTGTCTTCTTTTGCTATTACTCCATCAAGGTATGTCATGTATTTGTATTGGATTCCGTCTTTTGGCTCGTATGGACGTACTGTTCCGTATGTGTAACGGATTGTAAGGTTTGCATTTGGTGCAAAGTGTTTGTCTTTATCCATTTCCATAACTCCTTTTACGAATAAACGGTTTGAACGATTTAGACTTTCTCTTTCTTCTCTTACTGAGGCAAGTTTTTCGTTAAGGTTTGAAATGAATTGGTTTGTTAATATGTAAGCTGGGTCGTTAGTGATTTGTGTTACATCAAGGTTGTCTAATAGCTTGTTAAGGTCTTCTTGTTCTACTAATAATGATGTTTTGAAGATATCGCTTGCTATTTGTTTGAAGTCGTAACCGTTTACAAAGGCATTTGATAAAAATTCTGGTGATTGATGTAGGATTGGAACGTTACGGAAGAATACGTCAAGTCCTGCTGCAAATAGTTTTTCTTCTGTTATGATGTTGTAATCTTTGAATATGCTTGCAAATTGTGTTTTAAGTTTTGCTGCTATTTCTTTTGCTTTTTCTGTTTTTCCGTTTTTGCTTAATTCTTCTTCAAGTGGTCTTAATTGTCTTGCTATTGAGAATACTGATGAGCCTCTTAGGATTGCCTCATTTGTGTAAACTCTTAACAATTCATATTCGCCTGTTGCTTGGTATGCTGTTTTAAGGTTGTTCAATACATCGCCATATTCTGCTTTGCGTGAAGGGTCTTTTTCTATCCATTGTGCAAAACGATTTTCTAAGGCTTGTTTTGTGCTTTTTACATCAAGGTTTTTCAAACATGTTGTTTGTCCTTGGTAGAATTTCCAATAGTTTGATAGTGATGCAAATTTGCTTGCATATTGTATTCTTACTCTTGGTTCTTGTAACATATCAGCTTGCATTACGTTTCTTAAAGCTGTACGAGCTGTTACTACTGATGGGTTGTAAGTGTCTATTGCTTGTTCTACTCCGAATGATGTTAAGAAACGGTCTGTTGTTCCAGGGTATCCTATTATCATTACAAAGTCGTTTTCTTTTACTCCTTTTAATGAGATTGGTAAGTAGTGTTTTGGTTTCAATGGAATGTTGTCTTTTGAGTATTTTGCTGGTTTTCCGTTTTTGTCAGCGTAAACTCTAAATACTGAAAAGTCTCCTGTGTGACGAGGCCACATCCAATTGTCTGTATCTGCTCCAAATTTTCCGATTGATGAAGGTGGTGCTCCTACTAAACGTACGTCTTCGTAAACTTCATATACAAATAATATGTATTGGTTTCCATTGAACATTGTAGAAACTTCTGCTGTATAAGTTGTTCCTTTCTCTGTTTCTTCTTTTATTTTCTTTGAGTTTGTGCGAACTATTTTTGCTCTTTCAGCCTCTGACATATCTTTTGTTACTCCTTTTAATACTTGGTCTGTAACATCTTCCATTCTAATGAAGAATTTTGCTGTAAGGCCTGGGTTTGGAAGTTCTTCGCTTTGATTATATGCCCAGAATCCGTTGCTTAGGTAGTCGTGTTCTACTGTTGAGTGTTGTTGGATTTGAGGATATCCACAGTGGTGATTTGTTAAAATCAATCCTTGGTCTGAAACTATTTCTCCTGTACAACCTCTACCAAATTGAATGATTGCATCTTTTAAAGAAGCGTTGTTAATGTCGTAGATTTGTTTTGAGGTTAGTTTCAAACCTTTCTTTTTCATTTCTTTATATGTTTGCTTGTCAATAGACATAAGCAACCACATACCCTCGTCTGCTTTTACCAATGGTGAAAACGCAAACATAGCTAATAAAAACAATGTTGTGATTCTTTTCATCTTTGATTCTTTTTTAATTATTTAATAGTTAAACTTTTGGCTACAAAAATAAGCCTTTTCTTTGACTTAACCAATTTTCCCTTTGTTTTTAAAAGCAAAATAAGTCTAAGAGTTTTTTTGATACTTGATAAGTATTAAAAGTTTTTAAATCATTTTTATCTCTTTCTTTGAAATAAATTCTCAAAGTAGCGTTTCGATAAATAGGAAACAAGTATCGTAAGTGCAAATGTTGCTAAAAGGAATATTATTACAAGTAATGTGTTTGGAATAAAGGCTTTTAGTTTTGAGATTACCAAGACTACTGCAAACATTACGCCCATGTGATACATATAAATACCGTATGAGATTTCTCCTAAAAAGAATAAAGCTTTGTTTTCTTTCTTTTCTTTAAATGAAAGCGGGTAAGAAATTATGATATAAAGGTAAAGAAACGACACTATCAGAGGAGAAAGAACGGGTGTTTTGAAAACAAAATTCCAAATAGGGTTATCAATATTTATATTAAAACAAAGGTAGATTATTACTAAAAGATAGATAGTATATTTTATAGGTTTACTAAATAATATCTTGGTTTCCAATCGTTTATAGGGGGGGTAATAAAGATTAAATAAGCCCCCAAGGCTCCTATTGCCATTGTTTCAAAGCTGTAATTGTGAATTAAAAATGCGTAAATGTTATTTGAAATATCTATTCCTTGAATTTGAATAAAGATTGCAAGTAATAGTTTTATCGCTATAATGCAAATGATTGGTATAAGGCTCTTTTTGAAAAATTTGAAAAGAGGTGCCCAAATTAAGTAAAAGACTTCCTCTACCCCTATTGACCAAAGAGGTTCTAAAAAGTGATTCCCGTAATTGAATAGCACAAGTATTGGGAAGAAAAATAAGAAATAGTACCAGGTTTGAGAGAGTGTGTAAGGCATTTCATAGTCTATGTTAAACATAGAAAAGAAAAATGGTAGAAAAATAGTGCCTATAAATATTAAAAGAAAGTAAAGAGGCCATATCCTCTTTACTCTCCTTAAATAAAACTGCTTTATAGCTATTGTTTTTGTTTGATTCTTTTCTTTTAAAAGAAGATATGTTATAAGAAATCCGCTTAAAACGAAGAAAAAACTAACTGCATTTGCTCCGTTTCTAAACAAGCTGAAACTTTCTATGTCAAACAATTCATATTTTCTTCCAATAGTTGCACTATGATGAAGCACCACCAAAGAGGCTGCAAGAAATCGTAAAGTATTTAACCCTTTGAAGTGAGTTATGCTTTTATACATTTTATGCAGTTATGTAGTAGGTGTTTTGTTGTTGGGGTTGTTGATATGCAAATGTTGGACATTTACATTTTTTCTTTCTTGTTGTCGGCATCTTTGCTCCTCTTGAACTTGTTGAGCAAGAGATGCAAAGGATTGAAGCTAATAATAATATTGCTATACTTGTTACTCTTATTCGCATAATATGATTTGTTGTGTTTGTATTGCGTTATCTGTTATTACTTTAATGGTATAAACTCCTTTTGTTAAGTGTTTTAAGTTTAGTTGTTGAGTTTGAGAGTATGATGCGTGTTCTTCTATTTGTCTTCCTGTTAAATCGTAAATTTTCACTAAGATAGATGATGTTGGCTCTGAGATTGCAATATTTATTACATCTTTTGTAGGATTTGGATATAGTTTTACAGAATTGTTTTCTAAGTTTGGATTTAATAATCCTGACTCATAATCCATTCCATACACTTCATTTGATCCTGTTTGTGCTGGATCTAACCATGGTTTTAACTTTCTTGCGTTTGCGTTTCCGTTAGATTCCCAGTGATATGACATTTTTCCATATAGGTCATATTTGTAACTTGCAGATACATCACAACCTGATGCTCCTCCTGTAAGTGTGCCTATGATTTGTCCGTTTTCGTTAAATAATGCTGAGCCAGAAGAACCGCCTTCCATAATTCCCCAACCGTTTTCAGTCTCTACCCAATTTACATACCAGTGTGTTGCTAAGTTTGAACCGTATGATGAACTTTGTATGCGAGAGGTGAATGTGGAAATCTTTTTAACGTCTCCGCTTGGGTGGTGTATGCCAACGCCGCTATTGACTGCTGTATTTCTTCTATCCCATCCGCACCAGTATGGATCGTATGATTGTGGTATGTCATCGTTTAATAAGAACAATGCAAAGTCTGAACCATTTGAAGCATAAGTATTGTCGTATGCTTTTACGCTTGTTCCTGTTAGTGATTTAGAACGGCTTGGTTCTGCATTGGTTACTGCGCAACCACTGTTTTCATATTTAAAATAAAATACAAATTGGCTGTAATAACTGTTAGAAGCAACGTCTTCAATGCAGTGTGCTGCACTTAAAACGTATGGTGCAAAGTCATAATTTGTGTTGTTTACCAATGTTCCTGTACACCAACCTATGTATTGGCTACTCATTCTTACTTGAATACGGCAAACGCCTCTTTGTTGTTGGCGGTAGTTATCTCCTTCTGAGCAATTAACGTTTACGTTGCAATCTCCTGATGAACGATATTCTGATGATAGTTTTGTAATTCCTCTGTATGCGTATCCTATTTCTGTTAGTTCTATTTGTGGTTGTTGTGTTTCGTTGCTTGCTTGGAAGTATTCTATTATGATTTTATCTCCTTCTATATATTCTGTTGCAAAGCTATTGCTTTCGTTGTTGTTTCTATGTGTGAAAGCTCCTAAGATTTTTGTTTTTTCTGGGTTGTAAACAAATAGCTTTCCTGAACGTGGCAGGTTGAAGTTATCTGAATAGAAGATTAATGCTTCTGCATCTTTTGATTCTACTGATAAGGTCCATATTGTTCCTTCTGCTGTTATTGTTTTTTCTGCTATATCAAAGAAGTTTTTGTAGATTGGAAGTATTACTCCAAATCTCATCATCTTGTTTTGCAAATCGTTTACTTCGTCTTCTGCTATTACTTGTGTTAAGTCTGGTTGTTCTAATTCTAATGTTTTAATTGTTTGATGATTAAAACCGTCTATTTTAAAGCTACAAGGGTTTTCGTTTGTACTTACTTGTGCATAGACTCCTAAGCTCATAATTAGAGCTAAAATAATTAGGACTGTTCTTTTCATTTTTCTGTATTTGTTTGTTTTAATATATCTTTATGTATGGCTATTATTTGTGGTAATAGCATTGTTTTATCGTCGTGTTTTATGTTGTATTGAGATAATTCTTCTCTTTTGTGTGAGGGGTATTGATTGTTGATTCTCTCTTGTATTCTTTCTTTACTTAAATTATCTCTTTCTTGAACTCTGCGTATTGCTACTTCAATTGGTGTGGATATGTTTATGATGCAATCAAAGTGTTGTTGCCAATTTGATTCAAAGATTATGGCTGATTCTAATATGGTATAAGGGGTTGTTTGTTTGCTTTGCCAAAGGGTGTAGCGTTCTAAAACTTTTGGGTGTATTAATGCGTTTAGTTGTTTTAGTGCTTGGGGATTGTTAAAGACTATGTTGGCAAGTTTTTGATTTTGGAGTTGGTGATTTTCTACTACTTCTTCTCCAAAGGTTTGTGATATTTGTTGTAGGAATATTGGGTCTTGATAGAGCTTTTTTGCTTCTGTGTCTGTGTAAAATATTGGTACGCCAAAGCTTTGAAACACCTTAGATATTAAAGTCTTTCCGCTTCCTATTCCTCCTGTTAATCCTACTGAAAACATATTAAATAAAGAAAGGACTACAACAATAAGGTAGTCCTTTTTATTCTTCTCGCTTATATATTAATTATAAGTTTGATGCTAAATCAGAACCTGCTTTGAATTTAACAACTTTTTTTGCAGGAACGTTTACTGTTGCACCTGTTGCAGGGTTTTTAGCAACTCTTGCAGGTCTTTCTTGTACAGCAAATGTACCAAATCCTAAGAAAGATACTTTTTCTCCTGCTTTTAAATAATCGCCTGTTATTCCCAAAAATGCATCGTATGCTTTTTGTGCATCAACTTTTGACATTCCAGCTCTTTCAGCAAGTTTGTCTGTAAATTCTTTTTTTGTCATATTAATTTCTTTTTAAGTTGTTGATTATCTTCGTTGCAAATGTAGTGTTTTTTGACTAATCTGCAAACTTTTTTTAATATTTTTTTATATGTTTTGTAAAGGATTTGTAAATTTTAATCCCTTTATAAGTTCTGAAGACGGCATTCTTTTCTTGCCACTTAATTGTAAATCAAGTAATTGAATGTATCCATCCTCGCAATTTACCCTTATTGTGTTTTTATCTTGTATTTTCAACTCTCCTATTTGATTTTGAGAGCTTTTTTCCTCTATGAATTTGGCTTTGAATATCTTAAATTGATAGATTTTTTCATCACTCGGGTCTTTGAAACTACTCATAGCTGCTGGGTAAGGACTCATTCCTCTTATTAGATTTATGATAGTTTTTCCGTCCATATCCCATTTGATTTGGGTTGTTTCTTTAAAGATTTTAGGGGCTGGTTTTAATTCTCCTTCTACTTTTTGAGCTGTGGTTTGATAATTTGGTGTAAGCAGTTTTTCTATTGTCTTTTCTATCAATGGAAAGGCTGTGTACATCATTTCATCGTGTAAATCTCCTGCGGTGGTTTCTTCTCCTAATTCTATGGTTTGTTGTAATAGGATTTCGCCCTCATCGGTTTTTTCATTCAAAAGGAAAGTTGTCATTCCTGTTTGGCTTTCTCCATTGATGATTGCCCAATTTATAGGAGCTGCTCCTCTGTATTGTGGTAATAAAGAGGTGTGAAGGTTGAAGGTTCCATATTTTGCAATGCTATATATGCTTTTTGGAATCATGCGATATGCTAATACGACTTGAATATCTGGTTGAAGAGCTGTGATTTGTTCAATGAATTCAGGTGTGTTTAGCTTTTCTGGTTGAAACAATGGTAAATTGTTATCAAGTGCATATTGCTTTACAGCAGAATAATTTATCTTTTGTCCCCTGCCCGATGGTTTGTCGGGCTGGGTAACAACTGCTATTATATTATAGTTATTTTTATGTAATTGTTCTAATTGATAGGCTGCTATCTCCGGTGTGCCATAGAAGATTATTTTTTTGGTCTTCATAGTGCTGCCATTTTAAGTGCTGTGATGGCTGCTTCTACACCTTTATTGCCGTGTTTTCCTCCACTTCTGTCTAATGCTTGCTGAAGGTCATTGGTTGTTAAAACTCCAAAGATGATTGGCACTTCTTTATCTAATCCAAGTTGCATTATACCGTTTGAAACTGCATCACAAATGAAATCAAAGTGACGTGTTTCGCCTTGGATTACACAACCTAAACAAATGATTGCACTAAATCTTCTGTTTTTTTCTAATAGTTTTGATGCTCCAAATGGTAATTCAAAACTACCTGGTACATGTATGATGTCTATGTCTTTTTCATCTACTTCATACTTTAATAATGTGCTTACTGCACCTTCTAATAAGTTATCGGTTACTTGGTTGTTCCATTCTGAAACTACTACTCCGAAAATTTTGTTTTCCCCCGAGGGAACTTCGTCTTGATTGTAAGACGAAAGGTTTTTTAATGCTGTTGACATAATTTTTATTTTATTCTTATTTTGGTTTGTTCTTTTATAACGCTTGTTTTGATTTGTGGATTTAGTTTTTGCAATTCTTCTACTGTTAGTTTAAAGCGCTTGGCTATGTCTTTTAGTTTTTCTCCTTTTTTTGCTACAATGAATTGCTGTCCTGCTTTGTTTGATTTGTTTTCTTTTTGTGGTTTTACATTATATTGTGGGATTTCTCCTGCTTTTATCTTTTTTCTTTCTTTGGCAATGAGGGTTGATGGACTTATGTATGGCTTACCTTCAAAGCATTGATTAACTTTTGAAAGTTTGCTTTTTTGTTCTTTCTTATTGGCTTTTTGTTGTGAGGATTCTACTCCAAAATAACTCTTATCTATTCTTACAAAAGAGGTTTTTATACTATAGGTTTCTAAGTCAAATATCCATTCTGGGTCAAAACAAGCATACATTAATCTACATTCAAAGTGTAGGTGTGGACCTGTACTTCTTCCTGTATTGCCTCCCAATCCTATAACATCTCCTGCTTTAACCTCTTGTCCAACTTTTACATTTATCTTTGAAAGGTGTCCATAAAGTGTTTCAAGGTTATTATAGTGACGTATTACTACGCAGTTTCCATAGCCTCCGTTGTATTTTGCTAATCTTACAACTCCATCAAAGGCTGCATGTATTGGGTCTCCTACTTTTAGGGCTATATCAATTCCTGAATGTGGTCTTCCCCATCTCCAACCGTATGAAGAGCTTTTAACTTTCTTGATTGGGAAACAAAAGTTTTGTCCTTTATCAGGGTTGATTAATCTTATTACAACTTCATCTGGCACATCTTTAAATGAAAAGTTTGGTACTTTTACTCTTTCGTTATACCATGTGCTTTCGTAAAGGGTTGATGAAGGAACTTTTGCATCGGAGGATTTATATGTAGTCTTTACTTTGCTTTTCGCATCATTGGTTTTGCTTAAGTCTAATTTTGCATCCGTTGTATCAATAGAGGTGGCTTTAAGTGTAGGTTTTATAGTATGTACATAGTAAAGAGAGTCTGCAAATCTTCTTGCTGCAGACTTTTCTTCGCTTTTGCTTGGTGATTGAGCAAAAACAAGATTTATATTTAATAGTATTATAGAGTAAATGATTAGTCTTATATATTTCATTTATCTTTGTTTTCTTTTAGTAGAGGTTTCAATTCCTAATTGTTGTCTGTATTTTGATATTGTACGTCTTGAAAGCTCTATGCCTTCTTTTTGTAAGTGTTCCAGTATTTCTTGGTCTGTTAGAGGGTTTTCTTTGTTTTCGCTTTCTATTAGTTCGGTGATAATATTGCGTATTGTATCAGTAGAGATTTGTTCTCCTGAAAGTGTTTCTATAGATTTTGTAAATAGTTTCTTTATTTTAAAGGTTCCAAAGTGAGTTTGTATGTATTTATCATTAGCAATTCTTGAAATGGTAGATTCCGAATAGTCGGTTAGTTTCTTTATATCTTCATATTTCATTGGGCGTAATTGCATCACATCTCCGTCTTGAAAGTAATTTTCTTGGTATTTAACTATGTGTTGCATAAAGTTATTTAGTGTTTGTGAGCGATTGTTGTATGCGTCAATGAAAAGCTGAGTTGATGTAATTTTTTCTTGAAGAAATTTTATTGTTTCTTCGTTTTGTTTATTTCTTTTCAAGTTTCCTAAAAGTGTTTTAAGGTCTTGACTTATGTTTAGTTTTTTACTGCTTTGTCTGTTTAGTTTGTATTTGATTTTACCATTATCGTTCCAAAGCAATATATCGGGTGTTATGTATTGTTCTTTTTCTAAAGATGTGTCAATATAGCCCGGTGATAGGTTAAGGCCTTGTATAAGATGCAATGCAGAGTTTAGTTCTTCTTCACTGCAATTTAATCTTAAGGAAAGATGTTTTGTGTGATTGTTATAAAAGTCCTCCCAATATTGTTCTATAATTTGCTCTGATAGTTGAACTATTGTGTCTTTTTGGTCTTTTCTTTGTAGTTGTAAAAGCAAACATTCTTGATGTGTTCTTGCTGCTATTCCCGCTGGTTCAAAGCTTTGTATAAGTTTAAGGACTTTTTCTACAAGTGATAGATCTAAATCTTCGTATGTATCAAAGAAAATATCGTCTATTATGGCACTTAGACTACGCGATAAATATCCTTTTTCATCTAAATTGCCTATGATGTTCTCTCCTATTTTATATTCCTTTTCGGTGATATTACTCAAGCGTAATTGATTCATTAAATCCTCTGCAAGAGTTTCTGTTGTTGGAATATTATTATTGATTTGGTCTTTATCAAATTCGCTTGAGCTATTCCATAGTTTTGTATAGCTACTTATTTGTGTATTATCCTCTATTTCTTCTAGGTAAGGATTGTTTTCTTTTTCCTTTTCTATGCGTTCATTCAGCTCATCAACAGACAATTCAAGCAATTCCCCACTAAGTTTTTGTAGTGGGGAGAGAGCTTGTCTTTGTATTTGTTTAAGTTTCGTCTGTGACTTTGCCACTTATCTTTTTTAGTAGTTTGCGTTTTTAGGATAACGAGGGAATGGAATAACGTCTCTGATGTTGCTCATTCCTGTTACAAATAACAATAATCTTTCGAATCCTAAACCAAATCCTGAGTGTGGTGCTGAACCAAAGCGTCTTGTGTCAAGATACCAATCCATATCTTTTGCTTCAATTCCCACTTCAGCCATTCTTTCAAGAAGCTTATCCATATTTTCTTCTCTTTGTGAACCTCCGATTATTTCTCCAATTAATGGGAAAAGAACGTCCATACCTCTTACAGTCTTTCCATCTTCGTTTTGTTTCATATAGAAAGCTTTGATTTCTTTTGGATAGTCTGTTAAGATAACTGGTGATTTAAAGTGTTTTTCAACAAGATATCTTTCGTGTTCACTTTGTAAATCAACTCCCCAATGAATAGGAAATTCAAATTTTTGTTTTGCTTGGCTTAATATATCTATTGCTTCTGTGTATGTAAGTCTTACGAAATTGTTATCTACAACAAAACGTAGTCTTTCGATAAGTTCTTTATCATACATTGATTGTAAGAATTCTAAATCGTCTTGGCAGTTGTCTAATGCATATTGTACAAGATATTTAATGAAATCTTCTGCCAAATCCATATTGTCTTCTATTTCAAAGAACGCCATTTCTGGTTCTATCATCCAAAACTCTGAAAGGTGACGTGGAGTATTTGAGTTTTCAGCTCTGAATGTTGGTCCAAAAGTATAGATTTTTCCAAGACTCATTGCTCCTAATTCTCCTTCTAATTGTCCACTAACTGTAAGTGAAGTGTGTTTTCCATAGAAGTCTTGTGTGTAATCTATCTTTCCTTCTTCATTGCGTGGAGGATTTTCCATATCAAGTGTTGTTACTTGGAACATTTCTCCTGCTCCTTCGCAGTCACTTGCAGTGATTAATGGTGAATGCCAATAGAAGAAACCTCTATCGTTGAAATATTTGTGTATAGCATACGCCATAGCGTGACGAACTCTAAAGACTGCAGAGAAAGTATTTGTTCTTGGACGTAAGTGTGCTATTTCTCTTAAGAACTCTAATGTGTGTCCTTTCTTTTGTAAAGGATATTTTTCTACGTCTGCTTCTCCGTAAATCTCTATTGTGTTTGCTTGAATTTCTACGCTTTGTCCTTTACCCATTGATTCTACTAATAATCCTTCTACTTTTAAGCAAGCTCCTGTAGTAATTCTCTTTAGTTGGTCTTCTGTAAATTTCTCTACATCAGCAACTACTTGTATGTTTTTTATTGTACTACCATCGTTTAATGCTATAAAAGCTACACTCTTATTTCCTCTCTTTGTTCTAACCCAACCTTTTACACATATTTCTTGTCCTATTGTTTTTTTGATTGAGTCTTTGAATAAGTCTATTATCTCAATTCTTCTTATCTTTTCCATTATATTTTGTTATTATTTTTTATAAATATTCATTTCCTTTTTCAACTTCAACATCTGTTACGAATTGTTTGATTCTTTGCTCTTCGCTCTTTTTGCATATCATCAAAATATCATCAGAATCAACTATTATGTAATCATCTAATCCTTGCAATATTACTAATTTATCTTTTGGAGTATTGATTAAACAATTACTAACCTCGTATGTCATTACATTCTTTCCTACAAAAGAATTTGCTGCTTCATCTTTCTCTCTTTGTTCATAAAGAGCATTCCATGTTCCTATATCACTCCAACCAAATGAGGAAGGAATAACATATACATTAGATGCTTTTTCCATAACACCATAGTCTATTGAAATAGAAGGACAAGCAGAATAAGTAACATCTATAAATCCCTCTTCTTCCTCTGTGTTATAGAATTCTTTACCTTGGTCAAACAATTCGTATATTTCAGAAAGATATTCCTGCATTGCTTTTTCAATACTCTTTAAAGACCAAATAAAAATACCCGCATTCCATAAGAAATCTCCACTCTTAATGAATTGCAATGCCATTTCATATTCAGGCTTTTCAGTAAAAAGCTTTACTTTCTTTACCTCGTCTGATAGTTTTTCTCTATCTGTGTATTGTATATAACCAAAACCTGTATTAGGATAAGTAGGCTCTATTCCAAGTGTTATCAAAACATCGTTGTTTTCTACCATAGAAAAACCTAATTCAATTTTGTTTATAAACTCTTCTTGATTAAGAATTAAATGGTCACTTGGTGCTACAACTACTTTTGCATTAGGATTCTTTTGTTTGATTTTTGCATTAGCATAAGCAATACATGGAGCAGTATTTCTTCTTAATGGTTCTGTAATAACACATTCAGGATCTATCATTGGGAGTTGTTCTAAAACAAGGTCTTTATAGATTCTGCTTGTTACTACATATATATTTCCTTTTGGACAAATGGTTTCAAAACGTTTAAAAGTCATTTGCAAAAGAGTTTCGCCCACACCCAAAATATCAATAAATTGCTTAGGGCGCTGCACTCTGCTTAATGGCCAAAAACGGCTTCCTATTCCACCAGCCATTATTATACAATAATTGTTCTCGTTTATCATATATATTTATGGATAAAATAGCTTTCAGTTTATAAACTTGCAAAATTAATGATTATTTTAAGAATAACACAATTTTTTCACTAATTTACGTTATATAAAAAAAGGATAAAATATGAAAAGATTAAAAATTTGTTTTTTTAGCCTTATTTTTGTGTTATGTGCAACATTGGACTTAAAGGCACAATATATAGATTTTACAGAAGCAGCAGAAAAGGCATTAAAATCCTCTGTCTATGTAGAATGTTTAAAAAACAATAAATTTTCAAATTTATTTAAAAGTGAAAAAACACAGAAAAAGGTTACTTCTTTTGGTTCGGGTGTAATAATCAAAGAAGATGGATACATAGTAACAAATTGTCATGTTATTAAAGACTCTACAAAAGAAATAAAAGTAACACTTTATGACAATAGAAGTTTTAAAGCTCGCTTTATAGGAACTGATAAAGAGTTAGACCTTACGGTTTTAAAAATAGAGGCAGATAGTCTTACTCCTATAAAATTCGGAAATAGCAATAAAATCAAAGTTGGTGAATGGGTTTTAGCAATTGGCAATCCTTATCAAAAAAAATTTACTGCAACAGCAGGTATAATTTCTGGAATATCTCGCAATATAAAGAATTTTAATCTATTAGGCGTACCTTATTTAGATTGTCTTATACAGCATGACGCTATGGTAAATCCCGGAAATAGCGGAGGTGCTTTAGTTAATCCTAAAGGAGAATTGATGGGTATAAATAGTGCTAAATCCTACAATTATTCCTATGCAATACCTTCTAACATTGTAAAAAAAGCTGTAAATGACATAATAAAATATGGTAAGATTCAAAAAGTCAGTTTAGGAATAGTCTTTTCAAAAACAAATACACAAAAAGGCTTTTATGTAAAAGAAGTAAAAAGCAATAGCATAGCAGAAAAAGCAGAAATAAAAACGGGTGATATTATTTTAAAAATAAACGATAAAGAAACAAACACAACTAAGGAATTACGCGAGATTTTATATCAACTATCACGAGGAGAAAAAATAACTCTCTTAATAGAAAGAGAAGGCAATGTTTTAGAAAAAATAATAAATTGTTAATAAGTTAGTTATTAACTTTTCGTTTAAGGTATTGTACAATGATATTATAAGTAATACTTTTGCACGTTGATATAGTCCCACTTAAAAGGAGAGAAAGATATGAGGCAGCTAAAAATTATTAAATCAATTACTAATAGAAATATTGGTTCTTTGGATAAATTCCTTCAAGACATAAGCAAAGAGGAATTAATTACACCAGAGGAAGAAGTTAGATTGGCTCAAAGAATAAAGGCTGGTGATGAATTAGCCTTAGAAAAGTTAGTTAAATCTAACCTGAGATTTGTTGTATCTGTCGCAAAACAATATCAAAATCAGGGATTAAGCCTACCAGATCTTATCAACGAAGGAAATATCGGATTAATTAAAGCTGCTCAAAAATTCGATGAAACAAGGGGATTCAAATTCATTTCTTTCGCAGTATGGTGGATAAGACAAAGCATATTGCAAGCAATCGCCGAAAAATCAAGAATGGTACGTCTTCCTTTGAATCAAGTTGGAGCCTTAAACAAAATAAAAAAATCAGCTTCCTTGCTTGAACAACAATTGGAAAGAACGCCTTCAGATGATGAACTTGCAGAGTTTATGGACTTAAACTTTGAAAAAGTAAAAGAAACAATGCACATTGGATACAAGCCAATCTCTATGGATGCACCTTTGATTCAAGATGAAGATTTGAATATGATAGATGTTTATGTTGAAGAAGATGCAAAGAGTACAGATGATGCAATGATGCAAGAAAGTCTTTCAACAGAAATAGAAGGTCTTTTATCAGAACTTAACGAAAGAGAAAGAAGTATCATATATCAATTCTTTGGAATAGGAATGGCACATGGCATGACATTAGAGGAAATCGCCATTGCACAAAACCTAACACGCGAAAGAGTAAGACAAATAAAAGAAAGAGCATTAAAGAGAATTAGAAATAGCGAAAATTGTAAAAAACTCGCTACATATTTAAACGGATAAACTAATTAACTTTTTCATAATGATTTTTAGAGTTCTGCACGATAACCGAGCAGGACTCTTTTTTATTTAACTCTCTTTTACGAGTTTCAAAATATCTTCGCCGTATTTCTCTATTTTTTTGGTGCCTAAGCCTTTGATGTTTTCTAAATCGGTTGTGGTTTTTGGACGATTTATCACTATGTCCTGCAATACTGTGTTGGAGAATATGCAAAAGGCTGGTAGTTTTTCAATGTCTGCTTGGTTTTTTCTCCACGTTTTTAGGCTTTGATATAAGTCGTCTAATTCTAACTCTTTGTTTTTTGAAATTATTTCTTTGTTTTTTGAGGATTTTTCTTCGTTTTTTTCCGATTTTTCTTTGTTTTTTCTCGGCGATTCAATGTATTGTTTATAGGACTTTAATTCTAACTTTTCTCCTTCGGCAAATAGTCGGTATTTCAAAGAAAGAAATCGTTTGAAATCAAATTTTTCTCTATTCAAATAGGCGAATAGTCTTTGTTTGATTTCAACCTCTATCATCAAGGCTTTTAATATTTCCTCTATTTCTTCTTGTCCTTCATTTTCTTCTACGTCTAATTTTGACAGGAAATGAACTAATGAAAATATGACTTGCATTTTGTCGGAAAAATAGGCGGAGGCTTTTACTGCTCTTTCGTATAGTTGTTTTGTTTCATAGCTTGATAGCAGGTATTCTATCATTCTGTCTAATTGGGTTTGAAATCGCTCTGCTACAAGGATTATGTCTAAAAGTATTTCTTCGTAATAGCCTTTTATATTTAGGAACTTATCTCCTATTTCGTGTTTTAGGTATGTTTCACAGAGTTCATAGAGTTTTGCATTATAGCCTTTGATTTGTTGAAAGTGGAATATTTCTTTAAGATTTTGTGCATAGTAAAGGAAGTTATCTGCTTTAAAGCTTTCTTCTGTTGGTTTGTTGTTTTGTTGTTCTATATTGTAATCATCTACTACTATGTCTGTTATTACAGAACTTGGTTTGAATTTATTGGATAGTTGTAGGCCTTCAAGGGTTCTGCATCTGCTTAATGCAACGTAGAATTGTCCGTGTGCAAAGCTTTTTTCTGCATCTATTATTGCTTTATCAAAGGTAAGGCCTTGGCTTTTGTGAATGGTTATTGCCCAAGCGAGTTTTATTGGATATTGTGTGAATGTTCCGATTACTTCTTGTGTGATTGCTTTTGTTGTTTTGTTTAGTTCATAACGGCATCTCTCCCATGTGTATTTGCTGACTTCTATTATTTCGCCGTCTTCCTCTTTTTCTACTACAATTTTGTTTTCGGCTATTTCTATGATTTTGCCTATTGTTCCGTTGTAATAGCGTCTTGGTGTGGAGTCATAGTCGTTTTTTAGAAACATTACTTGTGCTCCTTCTTTGAGTTCTAAGGTTTCTGCATTGGGATATAGTTTTTCGTCAAATTCTCCTTCAACTATTGCTTCAAAGGTGTATGGTTTTTTCTTGATTAGCAGTAGTTTTTCTTCGTTTATCTCATTTGCTTGATTGTTGTGTGAGCAGAGTATTATGTACCCTTTGTTTTTTTGTGAATATACGTTAGGGACATATCTTGTATTGAGTTGAGAAATGACTTCTGTTGTGATGCGATTTTCTCGTATGTGATTGAGAATGTTTAGAAATTTCTTGTCGGTTTGGCGATATACGTGTTCTAATGTGATTGTTAGATAGCGCGATTGTTGTAAGACTGCTGATGAAAAGAAGTATGGTGTTTGGTAATATTGCTTTAAGAAATTCCATTCTTCCTCTTGTGCAACGGGTGGTAGCTGACTTAAATCGCCAATCATTAATATTTGAACGCCTCCAAAGGGTTGGTGTTTTTGACTTGGTCTTAGCTTTCGTAGGATTACGTCTATTTGGTCTAAAACATCTGCTCTTACCATAGAGATTTCATCAATCACTATGAGTTCAAGGCTTTTAATTAAATTGACTTTGGGGGTTCTATATTTTTTTCTTTCAATAGTGTAACCTGGAATATAAGGTGAGAATCCAAGTTGAAAGAAGGAGTGAATAGTCACTCCTTCACAATTTAGTGCCGCAATACCTGTTGGAGCAAGTACTACATATCGTTTTTGCAAACTGTCTTTTAAACTTTTTAGAAAAGTAGTTTTCCCTGTACCTGCTTTGCCTGTTAGAAATATATTGATGTTTGTTTGTTCTATATATTTCTTTGCAAACTCCAACTGAGGGTTTATTTTCATAAACCGACTATTTTCTTGCTATAACTCTTTTAGCTGCTTCAACTATATTTTGAGCTTTCAATCCGTATTTTTCCATTAAGGCATCTGGTGTTCCACTTTCTCCAAATGAATCATCAATTCCTATAAATTCCATTGGTTTTGGATTGTTTCTTACAAGTAATTGTGCTAAGCTTTCGTTTAATCCACCGTTGTATTGGTGTTCTTCGCAACCTACAAGACAATTAGTTTTTGCAACTGATTTCAATATTGCTTCGTTGTCAAGTGGTTTTATTGTGTGAATATCTATAACTTCTGCACTTATTCCTTCTTCTTCTAATATTTTTGCTGCTTGTAATGCTTCCCAAACTAAGTGTCCTGTTGCAACAAGTGTTACATCTGTTCCTTCGTTAAGCACAAGAGCTTTTCCTATTTCAAAAGGCATGTCTTCTGGAATAAATACTGGAACTTTTGGTCTTCCATAACGAATATAAACAGGGCCATCGTACTCAGCAGCTGCTATTGTTGCTGCTTTTGTTTGGTTATGGTCGCAAGGATTTAGAACAACCATATTAGGCAACATTTTCATCATTCCTATATCTTCAAGGATTTGATGTGTTGCTCCGTCCTCTCCTAATGTTATACCTGCGTGAGAACCTGCTATTTTAACGTTTGTGTTTGAATAAGCAACTGCTTGACGTATTTGGTCGTAAACTCGTCCTGTTGCAAAGGCTGCAAAACTACTTGCAAAGGCTACTTTTCCGCTTAAAGCCAAACCTGCTGCTATTCCTATCATATTTGACTCTGCTATTCCGCATTCTATCATTCTTTCAGGAAAGGCTTCTTGAAATAAATCCATTCTTACAGAACCTATAAGGTCTGCACATAATGCTACAACGTTTTCATTTCTTTTTCCAGCTTCTAAAAGACCTTCGCCAAAGCCTGAACGTGTGTCTTTACTGCCTAATTGAGGATATTCTTTCATTATCTTATGTTTTATTTTGCTAAATTTATTGTTGTGGTTTTATTCGATTCTATCTTAAATTCTTTAATTTGTGTTTTTGAGGTTTTGTTTGCGTTTTTATCTCTCAAAACTACCATGTATTGTCCTGGTAAAAGCTCTATGTTTTCTACGGGTAAGGCTTCTTCAAGATTGCAAACCCATTTTGTTTCTTCGCTATCTTTCACAAAGATACTTCCTATTGTTTGAGTTTTTCCTTTTGTTAAAGACAATGTGCCTGATACTGGTATCTCTATTGTAGTTGTTGAGGACTGCCCTACTTCTACGTTTTCTATTTTTAGCTTTGGTAGTGTCAATATTTCCAAATCATATTTCCCTACAAGGTATTTTTCTATCTTATCCAAGGCTTGAATATTTACAGTTTCTGTTTTTCCGCTTTCTCTAACGATAGCAAAAATATCTCCTGTCTTGTTTTTAGATTTGTCAGTTAGCTTAATCATCATATTACCTTGTGGTGCCTTGATAGGAATTATTGTATGGCGGCCAACTTTTAGCTGTACATTTTCTTCTTTTACAGGTGGTAGTGTGTGAATTACTATATCGTAGTTGATTAAAGGGTCTAATATCAATGTGTCTGAAAGTCCTTTGGAATTGAAAGTGTGCATAAATGTGTAGCGAAGTTGTTTGCTTTGTGCATCATAAAAAGTCATTGGAACGTTTGTTTCACTTGGCTCCATGTTTGAGTCTAAAAGATTTATTTGCGAGGTAGTATTGTTTAATACTTGTGCTACTATATTGTTCAATGCTTTTGAAAATTCTATTTCATTGGTTACTTCAAAATAGCTTCCTGCACATTCAAATTCTTCTTTTAAGCCCTTGCCTATACCTATTATGAAAGGTTTTAAGAATGCTCCTTTTTTCTGTAATTGTTTTGATGTCTTGCAAACATCTGCTGAACATTCATCAACGCCATCTGTTATAAGAACAACTATATTTCTACAATTATCACTTTCAGGGAAGTCTTTAACACATTTTTCCAAAGTGTAAGCTATTGGAGTTGTGCCTTTTGGTACTAAAGCTTTAAGTTTAGCTTTAATTTGTTCTGTATTGTTTTGATAAAATCCTACTTCTAATCTTGTGTCATCACAATTTTGTGGTGGATAATTCTTTGTGTGACCATAGGCTCTTAAAGCCATTTCAACACCCGGCTTATTGGCTAAGGTATCTACTATATTAGACAAAAGGTTTTGAGCAATCTTTATTTTGGTATTGCTTTGCCACATTCCATACATTGTATTGGAACAATCTAATATAAAGAGTATGCGCGTTTTCTGAAAGGAGTCTTCGCGTGTTACTTTAACTCCTTTTGGTTGTGCATACAAAGCCACGCTTGCAAAAAGTATTGCAAGTAATAACAAGGCTTTTTTTATAGGTGTTGATTTCAAAATAAGAATGGATTTTAGTAATCTCCTAATGTTTCTTTTAATTGAGCTAAGGCTTGTGCAGCTTGTTCATCGTTTGGAGCAGTTCCGTGCCATTTGTTTTTGTTTTGCATAAAATCAACTCCAAATCCCATTTGTGTTTGCATAAGAACAACAACTGGTTTTCCTTGTTTTGCTTGTGCTTTTGCTTGGTTCAATCCTCTGATAACATCTGTCATATCGTTACCATTCATTTCTACTATGCTCCAATCAAATGCTTCAAATTTAGCTCTTAGGTTTCTTAATGAACATACTTGGTCTGTTGAACCATCTATTTGTAAGCCATTAACGTCTATTATAGATATTAAGTTATCTACTTTGTTTGCTCCTGCAAACATGATTGCTTCCCAAATTTGTCCTTCTTGTAATTCTCCGTCTCCGTGAAGTGTGTAAACTAACTTATCGCAAGAGTCAAATTTCTTTGCTAAGGCTGCTCCTATTCCTACTGATAAGCCTTGTCCTAATGAGCCTGAGGCTTGTCTTACTCCTGGAAGTTCATCATGTACGCTTGGGTGTCCTTGTAAGCGTGTTCCTAATTTACGGAATGTTGCAAGTTCAGATACAGGGAAATATCCTCTACGTGCTAACACACTGTATAATACTGGAGATATGTGTCCGTTAGATAGGAAAAACATATCTTCGCCTTTTCCATCTCTTTTGTAATTGGCAGTATCTAAATCCATCACTTCAAAATATAGTGCTGTCATTACATCGGCACAACCTAAACTTCCGCCAGGGTGTCCTGATGATACGCCATTTACCATTCTTATGATATCTCTTCTTACTTGTGTTGAAATGTTTTCTAATTCGGTAATTGTTGCCATTTTTTTGCTACGTTTTAATACGTTGCAAAGTTAGACATTTTTAATGAATCAAACAAATGATTCTTTATCTTATAAGCATTAATTCCCCTTTTTGTGTAGAAGTTATTCCTTTTTTGTTAGTGAATTTAACTACATAGACATACACACCCATTGGTTGAGGGTTGTTTTTGTAGGTTCCGTTCCAGCCTTCTTCTATATTATTTGTTGTAAAGACTAAGGTGCCATTTGAACTATAGATATTCATTCTATAGTCTTGCAATTCTATGTATGAGGGTTTAAATATACTGTTTTCATCACCTGTACTTGGTGTAAAGGCATTTGGTATAAATAGCTTTGTTCTTTCAATGTCTAATTCTGCTTCTGGTGCTTTTTCAACTATCTTTTCTTCTACTATTTCAACCTTTGGAGCTACCTCTACTTTTTCAACAATCTTTTTCTCAATAGGTCTTTCGATTACCTTTTGTTCTACTACTTTTATTTCAGGAGTTTGAGCCTCTGTTTTTACTATTGTTTTGTTAGTTGGAACTACAACTATATTCTCTTCTGAAAAAGTCTTTGTTTTTTCGGAATTTTTCTTTGTTTTTTCGGAATTTTTCTTCGTTTTTTCAAGATTTTTCTTTGTTTTTTTCAAAGGCTCTTTTTGGGTTGTTTTTTCAACCTTTATAGTTTGTGCAATAGGTTTTGATTCTTCTTTGGTATTTGGAGTAAAAACTAATATACCTACAAAGGCAAGTAAGATGAAACTGCTAACGCCTATTGCAGTTTTTAGATATATGTTTTTAGAGTGTATTTGCTTATCAATGTTTTCCCACAATTCTTTTCTTGGAGCTTCTTCATAGTTCTCCATTCTCTTGCGCATTTGCTCAAAATTAAAATCCTTATTTTCCATTGCCTTATTTATTTGTTCTTGTTAATATTTCTTGTAAGTTTTTCTTTGCTTTAAAATTCAAACCTCTTAACGTGCTTTCTTTTATATTTAATTCCTCGGATAAGTCTTTGTATGAATAACCTTCTATCTCTATCATATTAAAAATCAATCTTTGAGAGTCTGATAGTTGTTCAATAGCTTGTAGAATTTCTTGATTGCTTAGATTTTCTATTTGTAATGGTACTTGACTTATTTCTACTGTTGCAATGTCTGTACTTAGCATTGTTTTGTCGTAACGATAGTAATTCAAAGCTACGTTTATGAATAGTTTTCTTAACCAAGCGCCTAACGCTCCTTGAAAGTTGTATTTGTTAAGTTGTTCGTATGCTTTTACAAATGCTTCTTGGAATATGTCTTCTGCATCTTCTCTATTGCGTGCATATCTCAAACAAATTCCAAATAGCATAGGCGAATAAGTATCATAAAGTTGCTTTTGTGCCTTATGATTCTTCTTAATACATTTTTCAACGAGTTCTTTGTCGCTTAGTTTCATTAAAACAATGACACTATTTCTTTGGATTTTGTTGCGGGAGGTGTGATTTTTTTTTAGGAAATATGCAAAAAATAAATAAAGTGCGGCATCTATAAGCCGAGTTCTGTCGAGTTCTATCATTAATCTACTACTTGCCTCACGACAAGTCTCTAACGACCTACCCCTCGGAAAGGACGAGCAGCCCCTATATTCCGATATACTTGGTCTTTCAACTCATAAGGTTTACCCATTTGACTTATCGCTAAGCCAAACCGTGAGCTCTTACCTCACATTTTCACCCTTACCCTTTTTAAAGGGCGGTTATTTTCTGTGGCACTTGCTGTCAGCAATTCTTCATTACTGCCTACCCGTTAGGTAGTATGATGCTCTGTGTTGCTCGGACTTTCCTCTCGAAGTTTAACTTCCAGCGATAGAACAATGCCGCACTTATTTTATTTATTCTTTTTGAGCATTTGCTGCTCTCTTTCTTGCTACTTCATCAAGCAAGATTTTTCTTATTCTTAAATGGTTTGGTGTAATTTCCAAATATTCGTCTTCTCCTATATATTCCATTGATTCTTCTAATGAGAATTTTGTGGCTGGTGCAATGCTAACTTTTTCATCTGCACCTGCTGAACGCATATTTGAAAGTTTCTTTGTGATTGTTAGGTTTACAACTATGTCATCTGGACGTATTCCTTCTCCTACTACCATTCCTGTGTAAACTTCTTCACCCGGTGAAACGAAGAAACGTCCTCTATCTTGTAATTTATTGATTGAGTATTCTATTGCAGGACCTGTTTCTTTTGCTATTAAGGCTCCCATTCTTCTTCCTCCTATTTCGCCTTTCCAAGGTTCGTAACCTTTTAATCTATGTGCCATAATAGCTTCTCCTTCTGATACTGTAAGGACATTATTTCTTAATCCTATGATTCCTCTTGAAGGTATTGTGAATTCAATATGTGTTCTGTCGCCTTGTGGTTCTATTGAATCAATTTCTCCTTTACGCATTGTAACTAATTCTATTACTTTGCCTGAGAATGCTTCCGGAACAACTATTGTTAATTGTTCAACAGGTTCACATTTTACGCCATCAATTTCTTTTATAATTACTTTTGGTTGTCCTACTTGAAGTTCATATCCTTCTCTACGCATTGTTTCAATAAGGATTGAAAGGTGAAGGATTCCTCTTCCGTAAACTATCAATGAGTCAGGTGAGTCAGTTTCTTCAATACGCATTGCAAGATTCTTTTCTAATTCTGCGTAAAGTCTTTCTCTTAAATGGCGAGAGGTAACAAACTTTCCGTCTTTTCCATAAAAAGGAGAATTGTTGATAGTGAAAAGCATACTCATTGTAGGGTCATCAACCTTGATTGGTTTTAGTGGTTCTGGATTTTCTATATCGCAAACTGTATCTCCAATATCAAAGTTTTCTAATCCTAATATTGCACATATTTCTCCTGCGTGTACTTCTGATTTGATTTTTTCTTTAGCTAAGCCTTCAAATACATAAAGTTCTTTGATTTTTGAACGGAACATTTCTCCATTTGCTTTTGCTAATGTTACGTCTTGACCTGCAATTAAAGTTCCTCTATGTAATCTTCCTACTGCTATACGTCCTACATATGATGAAAAGTCAAGAGAAGAAATCATTAATTGTGTTGTTCCTTCTTCTGTTTTGTATGCAGGAATGTGTTCTATGATTTGGTCTAATAAATAAGAAACATCTTCTGTTGGATGTTGCCAATCTTCACTCATCCAACCTTGTTTTGAAGAACCATATACTGTTGGGAAATCTAATTGTTCTTCTGTTGCTCCAAGATTAAACATCAAGTCAAATACTTTTTCTTGTGTTTCTATTGGATTGCAATTTGGCTTATCTACTTTGTTGATTACAACTATTGGTTTAAGATTTAGTTCTATCGCTTTTTGTAAAACGAAACGTGTTTGAGGCATTGGACCTTCAAAAGCATCAACAACAAGTAAAACTCCGTCAGCCATATTTAATACTCTTTCTACTTCTCCACCAAAATCACTGTGGCCCGGAGTATCAATTATGTTAATCTTAAAGTCTTTGTAACGAATAGAAACGTTTTTTGAAAGAATTGTTATACCTCTTTCACGCTCTAAATCGTTGTTGTCTAAGATTAAATCTTTTGTTTCTTGGTTTTCTCTAAATAATTTCGCTTGATGAAGCATTCTATCTACAAGCGTTGTCTTTCCATGGTCAACATGGGCTATGATTGCTACGTTTCTTATGTTTTGCATTGTTGTTAAAATTATGCTAATATTATTTCTTTGATTAACTCTACTGCTTTTGCTAATCCTGAAGCGTCTTTACCTCCTGCTGTTGCGAAGTGTTTTTGTCCACCACCGCCACCTTTGATTTCTTTTGATACTTGACGGATTGTTACAGAAGCGTCTTTGCCTTTTTCTACTAATTCTTCACCAAGCATTAGTGTAAGGTTTACTTTTCCTTCACTTTCTCCATATCCAATGAAACATATCTTTGAATTGCTTGCTCTAAAACGGAAAGCTAAATCTTTTACTCCTTCTGCTGGAAGATTAGATGTATCAAGTGTTAAAAGAGATACTCCATTTTCTTCTGTTATTTTTGTTTGAAGAGTATCGTATAATTGAGCTATTTTTTCTTTTTGGAAAGAATCTAATTCTGCTTTTAATTGATTGTTATCCTCTATTAACTTTTGAATAGTCTTAACAATGTTTGGACTTGCTGCAAATAGAGATTGTACTTCTTTTAATGTATCTTCTATTTTGTTTAGGTGTTTTTCGCATTCTTCTCCTGTAACGGCTTCAATTCTTCTTACACCCGCTGCAACTGCTGTTTCGTTTACTATGCTTATCATTCCTAAACGTCCTGTTGAACTTGCGTGTGTTCCTCCACAAAGTTCAATGCTTTCTCCAAATCTAATACATCTTACTTTATCTCCATACTTTTCTCCGAATAATGCCATTGCTCCCATCGCTTGTGCTTCTTCTATGTTTATTTCACGGAAGTCTTCTGCTTTATGGTCGGCTCTTATCATTGAATTTACAAGTTTTTCTGTTTGACGTATTTCTTCTTCTGTAAGTTTGCTTGGATGTGAGAAGTCGAAACGCAATCTTGAATCATTAACATACGAACCTTTTTGTTCTACATGCGAACCTAAAACTTGTCTTAAAGCATAATGCAATAAGTGAGTTGCAGTGTGATTAGCCTCTATTGCAGTTCTCTTGTTTTGATTTACCACTAATTCAAATGGCATTTCCAAGTTTTTAGGTAGCTTTTTAGCAATATGTAATGTAAGTTTGTTTTCTTTTTGTGTATCTATTATTTCTACCTTTTCTGCACCATTAGTTATATATCCACTATCTCCTACTTGTCCTCCCATTTCTGCATAGAATGGAGTTTGGTCAAATACTAATTGATAGTTTGTTGCAGTTTTTGTTGTTACTTTACGATATCTTAAAAGGTTAGCATTAGCTTTGCAAGTGTCATATCCAAGAAACTCTCCTACTCCTTCAAATTCCTTAATTATTACCCAATCTTCTGCAGAACTTTTAGCCGCATTTTTAGAACGTTCTTTTTGTTGAGCAAGATTTTTTTCAAATCCTTGCATATCTACGCTATATCCTTTCTCTTGCGCCATAAGTTCTGTTAAATCAACAGGGAATCCGTAAGTATCAAACAATTCAAAAGTAAAATCTCCATCAATTACCTTATCTTGTTTTTGAGAGATATACTTTTCAAATTTTATTATACCATTAGAAAGTGTACGAAGGAATGATTGTTCTTCTTCTTTAACTATTTTTTCAATTAAAGATTGTTGTTGTTTTATTTCAGGATATTGTTCTCCCATTTGATTTACTAAAACATCAACTAATTTATACAAGAAAGGCTCATTAAAATTCAAGAATGTATAACCATATCTAACTGCTCTTCTTAAAATTCTTCTAATAACATAACCAGCCTTTGCATTAGAAGGAAGTTGTCCATCTGCTATTGCAAAAGAGATTGCTCTAATATGGTCAGCACAAACTCTCATCGCAACATCTTTTTCCTTATCTTGCGAATAAGTTACCTTTGCTTCTTTTGCCAAGAATTGAATCATTGGTTGGAAAACATCTGTATCGTAATTTGATTTTTTGTTTTGCAATACCATACAAAGACGTTCAAATCCCATACCAGTATCAATGTTCTTTTCTTTCAAAGGAACAAGACTTCCATCAGCCATACGGTTAAATTCCATAAACACAAGATTCCATATTTCAATAACTAATGGATTATCCTTATTTACTAAATCTTTTCCGCTAACTTTCTTTCTCTCTTCTTCATCTCTTAAATCGACATGTATTTCTGAACAAGCACCACAAGGGCCTGTTTCTCCCATTTCCCAAAAATTATCTTTCTTATTTCCTAATATTATTCTATCTTCATCTATCCATTCTTTCCAATAATCATAAGCTTCCTTATCTAAACTCAATCCATCTTTTTCATCACCTTGGAAAACGGTTACATAAATCACATCTTTGCTTATTCCATAAACCTTTGTTAAAAGTTCCCAAGCATATGCAATAGCTTCTTTTTTGAAATAATCACCAAAAGACCAGTTTCCTAACATTTCAAACATAGTGTGGTGATAAGTATCATGACCAACCTCTTCCAAATCATTATGCTTTCCACTTACTCTTAAACATTTTTGAGAGTCTGCAGCAGAAGGATAAGGTTTAGTAACATTACCCAAGAATATATCTTTAAATTGATTCATTCCCGCATTGGTAAAAAGCAATGTAGGATCATTCTTAACTGTTATTGGTGATGAAGGAACTATTGTGTGTCCCTTAGATGCAAAAAAATCAAGAAAAGTCTTTCTTATCTCATAAGATGTCATAATTCTACTATATTAAAAGATTATTAAAACGTGCAAAGATACGAATTATTTATCTCTTAGCTTGATTAAAGCAAGAAAATATGTAATTTTGCACAACAAAAGACTTAAAAATACTATGGAAAGCATAAAAGAAATTTTTAGAATAGGCTATGGTCCATCGTCTTCTCACACAATGGCACCAAGAAAGGCTTCTGAAATATTTTTAAAAGATAATATTGATGCAAATCATTTTGAAATAACACTTTACGGTTCATTAGCAGCAACCGGAAAAGGTCACTTAACAGACCAAGCTATAATAGATGTATTAGGAAAAGAAAGAACAAAAATACATTGGAAAAGTGATACTTTTTTAGACCTTCACCCTAATGCAATGACCTTTGAATCTTTTGATGAGAATGGAAAATTGATACAAAAGAGAACAATGTATAGCATTGGCGGAGGAAAAATAATAGAAGAAGATTCCAAGTTAGGATTAGAAATAAAGGAAGTTTATCCACATCATAATTTAACAGAAATCTTACAATATATAGATGAACGCGGATTAACCTTTTGGGAATACGTCCAAGAGTTTGAAGACGCTGATATTTGGGATTACCTATCGGAAGTAATGCAAGTAATGAAAAAATCTGTTGAAGACGGATTGAACGAAGAAGGCGTACTGCCAGGAGGATTGCATTTAAGAAGAAAGGCAATGTCATATTATACAAAAGCTAGGAGTTATAAACCATCTTTAAAAGGAAGATGTTTAGTACAAGCCTATGCTTTGGCAGTTTCAGAGCAAAACGCATCGGGAGGAAAGATTGTAACAGCACCAACTTGTGGCTCTTGCGGAGTAGTTCCAGCCGTTTTATATCACCTAAATACAGAACACGAATTCACAGACAAGCAAATCGTACGTTCACTTGCAACAGCAGGATTGATAGGCAACGTAATAAAATTCAATGCCTCAATTTCAGGAGCAGAAGTTGGTTGTCAAGGAGAAGTCGGTTCTGCGTGTTCAATGGCAGCAGCAGCGGCTAATCAACTTTTTGGAGGGACTCCACAACAAATAGAGTACGCAGCAGAAATAGGACTCGAACATCACTTAGGATTAACATGCGACCCAGTATGTGGATTAGTGCAAGTTCCTTGCATAGAACGAAATGCCTTTGCAGCATTAAGAGCATTAGATGCCAACCTTTATGCGATGATGTCTGACGGAAAGCACATTATCTCTTTTGATAAGGTCGTTGAAACAATGAAACAAACCGGAAAAGACCTACCTTCTCTTTACAAAGAAACAGCCGAAGGAGGTTTGGCAGTAGTAGGAAAAAATTTCTGTCAAATATAACTTGATTTCACGTTCAACAAAACAAAGAATTATTTTTTTTAAAACAAAGAATTATTTAAATAAAACAAAGAATGAAAAAATTAAATCTTGATGAAATTTTCAGACCTAAGTTCTTTGAGATGATAAAAATGAGAAACTACTCAAAAGAACTATTTATTAAAGATTTAACAGCAGGTATAATAGTTGGAGTTGTTGCAATCCCATTGGCTATTGCTTTTGGTATTGCATCAGGAGTAAGTCCACAACAAGGATTGATAACAGCTATTATTGCAGGAGCTTTAATCTCTATATTCGGAGGCTCACACGTACAAATTGGAGGGCCAACAGGAGCATTCATTGTAATTATTGCAGGAATTATAGGTGAATACGGAATGAGTGGATTAGCCATTGCAACTTGTATTGCAGGGGTTTTACTTATTTTAATGGGTGTTTTGAAATTTGGAGATATAATTAAGTTTATGCCTTATCCTATTATAGTAGGATTTACATCGGGTATTGCGCTTACAATCTTCTCAACTCAAATTAAAGACTTCTTTGGATTGACAATAGCGGGCGAAGTACCAGCAAACTTTATTGAAAAATGGATATGCTATTTCCAAAACTTCGACACAATCAATCCGATAGTAACAATAATGGCAGTATTTACTGTTGCGATCTCTTTCCTTTGGAGCAAAGTTACAAAAGTAATTCCAGGTTCTTTGATTGCAATCATAGTTTGTACAATAGCAACAATAATACTTAAAAACTACGGAATCATAATTCCAACAATAGGAAGTGTTTATCCAGAATTAAGTGGTGGAGCAGCATTACCACAACCAGAAGTACCAGCGATTACAATAGAAAGTATAAAAGGATTGATTTCGCCTGCTTTCACTATTGCAATCCTTTGTGCTATTGAAAGTTTGCTTTCTGCAATGGTAGCAGACGGTGCAACAGGTAAGAAACACCATTCAAATACAGAGCTTATTGGACAAGGTATTGCAAACTTTGTATCGCCTTTGTTTGGAGGTATTCCAGCAACAGGAGCAATCGCAAGAACAATGGCAAACATAAACAACGGAGGACGTACACCTATTGCAGGTATAATTCACGCTTTATTCTTATTATTGATTTACTTATTCTTAATGCCACTTGCAGCAAACATACCTTTTGCATGCCTTGCAGGCATTTTGGTTGTAGTATCTTATAATATGAGTGAATGGCGTTCGTTCAAAGCAATATTCAAAAACCCAAAAAGCGATGTCGTTGTACTTCTTACAACATTCTTCCTAACAGTTATCTTTGACCTTACAATCGCTATTGAAATAGGTCTTTTGATTGCTTTCGTATTATTCATAAAACGTGTAATGGAAACCTCTTCTATCAAAGTTATTGAAGATGAACTTCAAAGAACAGAAGATTCTGAATCAGACAGCGTTTATGAAAAAGTAAACAAACAAGTACAAATCTACGAAATTGACGGACCTTTCTTCTTCGGAGTTGCAAACAAGTTTGACGAAGTAGGAAATCGCAGCAAAAAGAATAAACCTACAGTTAGAATTATCAGAATGCGTAAAGTTCCTTTCATAGACTCAACAGGATTGAAGAACCTTAGAAGTTTATGTGATAAGAGCAAGAGCGAAAAGATACAAATTATTCTTTCAGGTGTAACAGAAGAAGTTTACAAAGTATTAGACAAGAGCGGATTTGCTGATTATCTTGGAAAAGAATTTATCTTTGACCACATATCTAAGGCTCTTGATAAAGCAAACGAACTAACAAACAACAAAACAGAATAAGTGAAATTCTTGAAAAACAACATAACACTTATACTTCTTTCTTTACTATGCCTTGTTTTAATATTTATAAGTTGCATAGTAGGTAGTGGAAGTATAAGTATTGTTGATTCAATAAAAGCCCTTATTTATCCTCTTATAGGAAAAAACACAGAAGAAATAAACGAGGGAGTAAAGTACATAATATATAATATTAGAATACCAAGAACTCTCTTTGCTGCATTAGCCGGAGCAGGACTTTCAATCTGTGGATTAGCCTTTCAATCTATATTTAGAAATCCATTAAGTGACCCTTATATATTAGGAGTTTCTTCAGGCGCTTCACTTGGAGCAACACTTGCAATAGTCTTAGGCTTAGAAAACATAATCTTTGGAATAAGTGGAATGAGTTTTGTGTTTGCCTTTTTGAGTGTAATCATTATAATAAAGATTGCCTCTTATGGAAATCGCATACACACCACTACCCTTTTACTTGCAGGAATTTCAATTAACTTTCTCGCCTCTGCTTTTATCTCATTACTTATGATAATAAACCAAGAACAAATAGAAAAAATAGTCTTTTGGACTATGGGTTCACTATCAAACATCAACTATTCCTCAGTCATTGGCGTAAGTATCGCAGTAGTAATGGGGATAATATGTATCACTTACCACGCAAGAGATTTAAACGCCTTACTAATAGACACACAAACTGCAAAATCGCTTGGAGTAAACGTTGAACGTACAAAACGAATCATTCTCTTAATCTGCACATTAATGGTTGCACTCATCGTAAGTGAAAGTGGAGTAATCGGATTTATAGGATTAGTCGTTCCACACATAGTAAGACTAATAATAGGTTCGGACAACAGACGAATGATTCCCTTTTCAATACTTGGAGGAATAATCTTTATGATTACCTCAGACGTTTTATCACGAACAATAATGCCACCATCAGAAATCCCTGTTGGAAGTATAACTGCCTTGATTGGTTCACCATTCTTTATTTACCTATTGTTTAACGCTAAAAAACGCCTAAAACAATGATAAAAGTAAACGACTTAACCTACACCATAGGAGAGAAACAAATACTCCACAACATAAATTTCCAAATAGAAAAAGGAAAAATCTATGGTATTTTAGGAGAAAACGGAAGTGGGAAATCCACCCTATTGAAAACCCTTACAAGAATCAATAACGTAAAAAACGGAAAAATACTCCTAAACGACAAAGACATAAATCACTACACCTCAAAACAACTAGCACAAACTATTGCCCTTGTACCACAACAAACAAATCTAATGTTTGATTTCTCTGCCCTGCAAATAGCACTTATGGGAAGAATCCCCTATCAAAAGCCCTTGTATTCCGATAGCGAAGAAGACTTAGAAATAGTAAAACAATCAATGCAACTAACCTCCACCTGGCACCTAAGAGATATGAACGCACAAAACCTAAGTGGAGGAGAATTTCAAAGACTAATAATAGCAAGAGCCTTAGCCCAACAAACCCCTATTCTAATGCTTGATGAACCAATTTCTTCTCTTGACATACGCCACCAATTCGAAATAATGAACCTACTAAAACAAATAAATAAAGACACTAATACAACAATACTAATAATAATTCACGACCTTAACCTAGCATTAAAGTACTGCGATGAAATAATCCTTTTAAACAAAGGAGAATTAGTAGCCTTTGGAGAAAGCAAAAAAGTACTTACCGAAGAAACAATTTCCCAAAACTTCGGAATAAACGTAGAGATAAAAGATGATTGGATAAAAATTATTCGATAACACTTATATAAATTATGAAAACACAAATCAATCCACAAGACACCTCTCGTGCAGAAGCTTTTGAGCTTTGGCTTACTTCTCCAATGCCAATGGTTACTTTGACAAAAACCTTTGATGTAAGCAAGCTATTGAAAGCAAGCAAGAAATTAAATATTAGTTTTAACGCACTATTATGTTGGTGCATAGGAAAAGTTGCAAGCCAAATTAAAGAGTTTTATCTACTTGTTGAAAAAGAAAAACTATACAAGTATGATAAACTTGCGATAAATGTAATCGTAAACAATCAAAAAGGAGGAATAAATTCTTGTGATATTGCATGGAGTGAGGATTTAAAACAATTCATAAAAGACTACACCCAACTAACAACACTTTCCATAAAAGAAAACAAAAGTACTTTCTTAGAAGATTATATGATAATAGGAACCTCAGCAATGATTCAAACAGAAATTGACTCCATAGTAAATCAATACACCGATAAATTCACAAATCCTATGCTTATGTGGGGTAAATATCGTAAACATTTCTTTAAAACCCTACTCCCAATCTCCTTTCAATTTCATCACGTTCAAATGGACGGAGGAGACGCCGCAAGATTTCTTGAACTTTTACAAAGAGAGATAAAGAGTTTATAAAGAAAAGAAAGCTCTAATTTTAAGAGTTTCTCCTTTTCTTCTTAGTACAAAATTATTCCAATGCTGTTGGAGAAGTGTTCCAATGCCATTGGAGAAGTATTCCAACGCTGTTGGAATTTTATTTTTCTTAGAGATAAAGGTTGATGTTTTAATTTTTTTTATTTCTTAAACTTTATTTTTCTAAAATTTGTTGTAATTTTAATAAAAGGAAAAGAGATTGTGTGTTATTATTACCACAATCTCTTTTCTTTATCTTCTTATTTGCTTACATTTTATGATAATTCTACAAGCATTCCTAACATTGAATAGTAGATAAATGTGTGATTAACTTTCATATTAGAAGTTTCAAGTGCGTCTTTGTAAGCTGATAGTTGTGGCCAATAATTCTTAGCCTTAGATTTGATTTTTTCTTCATCAATTTCTTTAGAATTTATCATAGGATTCTTGAAATCAACCAATATTCCCTTGCCTGATTCTGTGGTAACATACAAGTCTATCTCACCATTAAGAATTTGTCCGTTGTCTTTACGATGACTAAATGGTAATTCATTATAGATTTGAGTTATTTTGCCAAATTCTTTTTCTAAATGAGCGTATAAAGCATCTGCTTGCGTAACTATGTTTTCATTAGATATGTAATCGTTTAATTCAAATGATGCAATAATATTAGAAGCGAGATTTAGATTTCTTTGTTTTGTTTCCTTGCAATTAGGATTCCATTTATGTACAGCCATATAATTGTGTACGCAAGTACCAAAAACATCGGCATCAATATCGTATCTTTTTACGTCAATGTTTGTTGCAATTTCAGAAATTGTGCAATTAAGATCTTTATCTATTGAATCTTTTGTTAGATTACTTGGAGTTAAATACTTATCTTCAAATTTTCTTTCTTCATTTATATGAGTTTGTGTAAGCACACTCACTTTTGATGAACTACTTGGTTTAATTTCCGTATTATCGCTTATTTCCTCTATTTTATCTTCGCCAACAAATTCCACTCTTGCGTGTTCAAGCCATTTTAAAGGCACAGCTCCAAAAGATAATCTTACAACATAATTTTCTGCTCTTGTATATCCAACATACAATAATCTTAATTCCTCAGCCCTTTTCTTTTCTTCCAAATATTCATACGTTGTTTTAGCAATCTTCCACTTGTCTTTATTCAAATATTTGTAGAAATCTCCAATAGGAGGAAATAAATTGAAAGTTACACCCTTTTTCTTATCTTCCAATTTTGATATATTAGCAAATTCTTTCTTAAAGAAGTCTTCTTCTTCTAAAAAATCGTTGTTAAGCGAATCAAGAATTACCATTTTCCATTGAAGACCTTTTGATTTATGATATGTTAATACTTTTATAGTATCTCCAGTGTTATCAAAAGGCATGTCAATTTCTTTTTTCGCAACGTATTTTATAAAATTACTTATCGTTCCATCTGATTTTTTTTGTACAAATGAAGCAGCAAAACTTAATAATACATCAAGATTTGCTTGTCTTTTTTGTATGTAAGACCATTTTCCAACAAAATGCCTAAGGTCTAAAATTGCTATAAGCTCTCTTACCATTTCATATACCGAATGTTTAGAATAGCGTTCGCGCAATGAATCAAGAAGAGTTTTAATATCGTTATCTTCTTGCTTTGTAGCAAAATCTTTAAGTATTGCTTCTAATTCTTCATCCTTAAGAAGCTTTCTTAATTCTGCAATAGTAAGCTTTTCATCTATGCCAGCAATATATTTCATCAAAGTAAGCACAAGTTTAACCTCTGCTTGAGTATCAAATTTTTGGTCAAGTACACTGACAGGTAAACCTTTCGCTCTTAACGCATCAGCAATTTTGTTGCAATTATCGTTCTTTCTTGTTAGGATTGCGACATCTCTATACTTTATATCGCGTAAAAAAGGTTTGCCATCTTTATCTGTGTCGCTTACTTTAAAGTCTTCTTTTGCAGAGAATATGTCATGTAATTTTGTTGCTAAGGCAGGGTATAGTTTTGACGCATTTCTTTTATCGGTGCTTTGAGTCCCGTCTCTATTTTCTAACGAAAGCCACCAGTGATGATTAGCTTTATAGTTTTTATACAAATCTTGTTCTTTTTTCTTTTTATCACAAGCTTCTAATTTAACATATTCTTCCTCTATTATTTCAGATTTATCTAATTCACCAAAAGCTTTTATGAACATTTTATTAGCGCTTTCTACTAGTTCTTCAAGAGAACGATAAGAAGTCTTTAATTTTTCTATTTTATCCTTTGGAATTTCATCAATAACCTTACGAGCAAGAGAAGTATCGCTACCTCTAAATCCATAAATTGCTTGTTTAGGGTCACCAACCCAATAATTTGTTTCTACAATTTCGGCAAGAGATTTGAAAATTTCTAATTGTATAGGGCTAACATCTTGAAACTCATCTACGAATACGTATTTTATAGATTTTTTTATATCTTCCTTAACTATATCTTTGCTTAATAATTCTTTAAACAGTATTTCTAAATCAGCAAATTCTAATATACTATGTTCTTTTTTATACTTTACTATCTTTTTATATAAATTCCCTGCAATAGAAAATACTTTTTCTATATAATCTTGGACATCTTTTCTGATATCTGATAGAACACATTTTTTAACTTCATCAAAAAATTCATTTGGAGCTTCGCTTTGCCATCTGGTATTCTCTTTATCTTTTATAAAAGTTAAAATTTCTTCACCTGCTTTTGAGGCAATAGAAGGTTCTTTTATAAATTCATTTACTGTTGTTATAAATTCGCGAGCCTTTCTAGTCCTTTGTACGTTTGTTAAATAGCCATTTAATTCCTCAGCATACACTCTTAAGCTTTCTATATCAAGTGTGTATTCAGGTAATACTTCATTGGCTATTTCTAATGACGAGTTCTTGAAATCATCTAAGCAAGAGACTTTCTTATCATAAAGTCTTAAATTCTCAACAAGCTTAATGACCATTTGTTTCCAATAATCCGATTTGTCATTTAAGCCTTTTTTAAGTTCTAGCTTTTCACTATAATCGTAGAAAAACTTAATATCATCATTGCTCACAATGGAATCTAAAACGTTTTCATAAAATTCCTTTATTTCAAACTCCTCTTTAATAGATAATAAAGGCGACATATCTAAAAGATACCAATATTTCTCTATATATGACTGCGCAACAGAATGTATTGTACCTATTTGTGCAGAATCAACCAAAGGAATATAATCTTTTAAATTCTTTTCTAGCAACTTCGCCTTTATCTTTGTTCTAAATTCCTCAGCAGCAGCTTTTGTATATGTTGTTAAGATAAATTCAGATGGTTTTGCACCCTCTCCTATGTATTTACAGAAATCCTCTGTTAGTCTATATGTTTTTCCAGAGCCTGCTCCGGCGTTTATAAATTTAATTTGTCCCATATTATTGTAAGATTCCTTTTAATATAACATTACGTCCATAAGTTTTTGCTTTCTTACCGCTTTCTGTTTTTAAAGGGAACAACCCTTCTTCTTGACAATATTGCAATAATTCACCCTTTAATTGTTCAGCTTCTTCAATTACAGATTCTCCATCTATGCCTAGAAGTTGGTTTATTCTAAATTGATAAGAGTTTTTAACTTGTTCCCATATAGAGCCATTGTTTTCCTTTTCTACTACTTTAATATACTTGCTTGATTCAAAGCCATTATATTCTGTAAGAAAGACTCCTTGTCTTAACATAAAGTATCCAATTGCTTCTATTTTGCTTGCATCTATTTTATTATTTGCTTTAACTGTTTCTGCATAGAGAGCAAGTTGCATCTCTGTATTTCTTTGGATTTCTTCTGCTCTTTTCTTTATGTTTCCACCAGTCCATTTAAAATCCATAATGATATAATCGCCGTTTTCATTTTTTAGCAACATATCAATCTTAGCATTGAATTTTCCAATCGTAGGTAACTCAACTAATATATCTACTTCGCTTCCTATAATAGTAAGTTTATTTTTTTCTATTATGTCAATAAAAGCAGGAAAGCTATCTTTGCAAAGTATGGTCTTAAATTGATTGTAAGAAAGTGCATTTTCAGGAGCAAGTAGTTCTACTCCAACTTCACTAACCGCACGTTCAAAATTACTATTAAAGTTTTTAGTTAAAGCGTCTTTTATAAGATTCCAATTATTCTTTGATTCAATAACTGCATTGTTGATTAACTTGTGCGCAACCTTTCCTTTAACGGTTGATAAGTTTGATTTGTCATCTGTTTGTCTGCAATTAAAAAGATATTCCAATACATAATCAAAAGGATTTTGTATTAACATGTCCAAACTGCTAAAACTTTCATAATCACGTTTAAGTCCTCCTTCACTCTTTGTTTTATCTAAATTTTCAAATATAGAAGATGATACACTATGTTCTTCTTTTTGAGTATTAGCATCAATAATATCTTTTTCAATTCCAGGAGGTGTCCAAGATGTTTCATCATTTACTTTAACATCGTTATGAGTTATTTGTATAGGGTATTGTTTTCTTCCTTCAAATTTTTCAGGTGTTAAAATCAATAGCTCCTTTTTGATATGTGAAAACGCAATTTGCATTGCTATTGCTTCTGCTTGCAAAAGAGTGTCATATAAAGGAATCATCATTCCTTCTTTATTTAGTGTTTTTATGTCCTCATTATTTAAGAAAGAATAAGGATAGCTTATCATTCCTCTGTCATAGCAATCTAACCAGACGACTTTGTCGCAGTTTCCGGCGATAGCTTTTATGTCTTTTACAATTTCTATTGAGCCTGCTTGTGGGGAGTGTGTTGTGTATTTGCAAGAATTTATTGCTGCATTGATGTATGTAAGTAATGTTTGATAAGAGATAGTAGTATCATTGCTTTGTTTCAATATATAAATTAAAACATCAAAGCTTTCTTTTGTTGATAGTAATTGTTCTATAACGCATTTATCTGTACTTACCACTACGGCTTTTGCAATCCAAGAAGAGAATTGAGAACAATAGTCCTCTAATACGGATTTAGAGGTTCCTAAGTTCCATTGTCCTATGCAATACTTTAAGTCTATGTTTTTTCTTCTTCCATCTTTTGGCCTAGCATTTGCTATTATGTTATTCCAATCTTTTTCTGTTTTTTCGTTTTCTCCAAATCCACCAATATTATTGATATGATTAAGAAGTGCAATTCTTAAATTATAACCTTCTTCTGTAACATAGTCATTAAGCGGATTATATTGTGTAGATAAATATGTAATTAGGGAATAATAATCAATAGGTGTCGAGAATAATTTAAGGCTTGATGTGAACAGTTGGGTTATTTGAGTAAATACTCCGTTTGCTTCCGCTCCTACAAAAGGCTTTCCTAAGGAATCTAATACGGCATTTAAGGATACGTTATCTTGATTTACGAATACTGTGTTTTTTTCTTGCTCTTGAATCAATGCCCATTGGTATCCGTCAATCAAATTTGCGAAATTGTGCATATTTACCTTGTGGTCTATTTTTGGAACTTCTGTTATGAAGGTTATTTTTGCCCCACTTTTTTCAATACATTCCCTTATTGTTGGCTCAATTAACTCTTTTTGCATTTCAACTTGAATAGTCCAATTTTTTTCATCAAGGTAATTCGTTGCTTCCAACAGGCGAATCCATCTATCGGCAACGGAAGTTTTTTCTGTAAAATATTGCTCTACATCTTTTAAATCAGCAATGATGCTTTTACCTCCAAGAGTTAATTTGTCTGAAAGTGATTTTAAATTGTTTAAGCCTGCATATACTAAAACATCTCTCCAATTAAGAAGATGTTTTGTTACACTTAGAGAATCTGTTTTAAAGGATTTGTAAAAGAATAGACTTTCTGGTTTTTGGTTTTTTTTAATACATTCTTCTAAGGCTTTGCAATAATTTGCTAATCGAGCCATTTTGTCACATTCTTTTGAAGAAAGACCTGCTCTAAGCTCCAATTCTGCTAAAAGACCTAATGGTCCGACATATTTAACTCCAATAGAGCATTTTTCAGCACCGATAAATGTAGCTTGATCGTAATAAGGGCTAAATATTAACTTCATATTTTGTAGATTAAATAAATGTTTTAGGTTTTATTTTGCAAATATAAGATTATTAAAATAACGAAAAAAATTTTTTTTGGTTCTTTTTTGGTTCTTTTTTCTTTGGTTTTTAAAATTCCAATGCTGTTGGAGAAGTGTTCCAATGCCATTGGAGAAGTGTTCCAATGCCATTGGAGAAGTATTCCAACGCTGTTGGAATTTTCTAAAACAAAGAATTATAAGAATCAAATGCTGAATCATAGGTTTATTTTTTTATGTTTCAGGTTTGGTTCTTTCAAAAATTTTGCTGTATTTTTGTGGGAAATTTCTAACTTTTCAAACTTATGGAACAAAAAGAAGAAAAATTTATCTTTGGCGTTGTTAAGGTCGGAGATAAGGGACAGATTGTAATTCCCAAAGAAGCAAGAAAGGTTTATGATATTAAACCGGGTGATGCTCTCCTTCTTTTAGGAGATAAAAATGGTATGGCACTTGTAAAAACTCAAATTTTCCAAAGTGCAGTTGATGATATAATGGAGGGGCTTACGAAATGAGAAAGCATTGGTTAGATAATTTGCGTTGGATAATCGTGCTTTCGGTTTTGTTTTACCACGTTATATATTTCTTTAACAATAAGGGTGTTTTCGGTGGCATTGGTGGATTTGGCGGAGAGCAATATCAAGATGCAGTAATGTATGTTTTGTATCCTTGGTTTATGATGTTGATGTTTCTTGTTGCGGGAATAAGCTCGCGATATAGTTTAGAGAAACTTTCTTCTAAGGATTTCTTTAAGTCAAGAACTAGAAAACTTTTAGTGCCTGCAACTCTTGGTTTGTTTGTTCTTCAATGGATTACGGGATATTTTAACACCCTTGGGGCTGAATACGCAACAGGTGCTTCTATATTTCCAGAAGAAATGCCTGTGTTTATAAAATATTTCATTTATTCAATATCTGGCATTGGACCTCTTTGGTTTGTGCAAGACCTTTGGTTGTTTTCAATCATTCTTGTTTTAATTCGCAAGATTGACAAAAAGGATAAACTATGGCAAGTGTGCGGAAAGATAGGTTTTATTCCTATTTTGCTTTTAGGAGTCTTGCTTTATGTAGGTTCATTCACGCTTATAGAAAATCCAAGAGCAGAATCGCTTGACGGACTTTTGAATTTGTATAAGCCTTTGAACTATTTAATTCCTTTCTTAATGGGGTATTTTGTTTTCTCTCATTATAAGGTACATGAGATTTTGGGCAAATATTCTATTTATCTAATATCTATTGCTGTGATTTTAGGCGGCGTTCTTACTATAATTACTTTTGGTCAAGACAATACTTCGCCTCAATATTTGCAAAACCCATTGAATATTGCTTATGCTTGGTTTATGATTTTGGGGCTTATAGGAGTGTTTTATCGTTATTGCAATCAGACTAATCGTTTTGCAACTTATATGACTAAATCTAGCTTTGGTTTATATGTTGTTCATTATGTAGTGATTGCTTCTTTTGGTTATATGATGAAAGTACATACTTCGCTACCTGCTTTTGCTATATATGCAATACTGACTCTTGCAGTTTTTGTTTTATCTCCACTTTTAAACGAAGTTATACGCCGTATCCCGATAGTGCGTTATTGTGTTTTAGGAATAAAGAAGTAATTAATATTTAACGTAACGAGTATAAAAAATAAAGGGAAGTTAAATTAATAACTTCCCTTTATTCGTTTTATCTATTTGACTTGTTTCTCTAATTCTATGAGATTAGCAAACTCCTAATTCTATCATTGAATCAGCAACTTTGATAAATCCTGCGATGTTAGCACCTTTAACATAGTTGATGTATCCGTCTTTTTCTGTACCGTATTTTACACAGTTATCGTGGATTGAGTCCATCATGAAGTGTAATCTTTCGTCAACTTCAGCACCTGTCCAACCAATGTGTCCAGCGTTTTGGCTCATTTCTAATCCAGATACTCCTACTCCACCAGCGTTAGCTGCTTTACCAGGAGCGAAGATAACTTTTGCTTTTTGTAATTCGTGGATAGCGTCAGCTGTACATCCCATGTTAGAAACTTCACAAACTAATGTAACTCCGTTAGCGATTAATTGTTTAGCATCTTCTCCGTTTAATTCGTTTTGGATAGCACATGGCATAGCGATATCAACTTTTGCTTCCCAAGGTTTTTTACCAGCGATGAATGTAGCTGAAGGGAATTTATCTGCGAATGGTTTAACAACTCCATTGTTAGAAGATCTAAGTTCTAACATGTAAGCTATTTTTTCATCGTTCATTCCTTCTTCATCTAAGATATATCCATCAGGACCAGAGATACAAACAACTTTAGCTCCTAATTCAGTAGCTTTCATTGCAGCACCCCAAGCAACGTTACCGAAACCAGAAATAGCAACTCTCTTACCTGCTAATTCTAATCCGTGTTTTTGTAACATGTTGTTTACGAAGTAAACTCCACCGAAACCAGTTGCTTCTGGACGAAGGATTGAACCTCCCCAACCAGCACCTTTTCCTGTTAAAACTCCTGTATTTTCACGAGCTAATTTTTTGTACATACCGTATAAGTATCCGATTTCTCTTCCACCTACTCCTATGTCTCCTGCAGGAACGTCTGTGTCAGGTCCGATATATTTGTAAAGTTCTGTCATGAAAGCTTGGCAGAATCTCATGATTTCGTTATCAGATTTTCCCATTGGATCGAAATCTGAACCTCCTTTACCACCACCCATAGGTAATGTAGTTAAAGAGTTTTTGAAAGTTTGTTCAAATCCTAAGAATTTTAATGTATCCATTGTTACAGCAGGGTGGAAACGTAATCCTCCTTTGTAAGGTCCAATAGCGTTATTGAATTGAACTCTAAATCCTCTGTTTACATGGATTTCTCCTTTATCGTCAACCCATTCAACTTTGAATTGGAATATTCTATCAGGTTCTACAATTCTTTCGATAATTTTGTGATTATCGTATTTTGGGTTTGCAGCAACATATTCTTCAATAGTTTCTAATACTTCTGTTACTGCTTGCAAGAACAATGGTTGTCCAGGGTTCTTTGCTTCTACGTCAGCTAAAATTTTTTTTACGTCCATAGTTTTTTATTTTTTAAACGTGTTTATTTATTGTTATTTTAAAAAGTTTCTTGCTTTTCGTTGCAAAGGTAGATATTATTCTTGAAATAAAGAAAATAATTCTTGAAAAGATTTTTTTATTTCTTTGTTTTAGAAAATTATTTCTTTGTTTTAAAATGCAAAATGTGTGCTGTTACCGCTATAGCAATTAAGATTAAAAGAATTTTTATAGCTATTATTTTCACAACTATTACAGAGAACAAAATAGTTATCCAAAGTGTAGAAACACTCACAATTTTCAATCTCTTACTTATTGCTTTATAAAGAAGAAAGTCCTTAATATATGTTCCTAAACGCCTATGATTCAAAAGCCAATCATATAATCTTTTACTACTTCTAAGAAAGCACCCGGCGGCTAAAAGCAAAAAAGGAGTTGTTGGCAATACGGGTAAAAACATTCCCATAACACCTAAACTCAAACTAATAATCCCTGCTATAATCAACAAATATTTCTTCATAATACGAAGTGCAAAATTAGTTTTTTTTTTACTTTTGCAAAAAAGTAATGAATTTATGGTTTTAACATTAAGTGATTTCATAAAAATATGTGATGTTGAAAGTGTGATTGGTAATAAAGATGTTTTAAACACCAATATTTCCTATCTACTTTTTGATTCAAGAAGACTAAACTTTACAGAAAACACCATATTCTTTGCTTTAAAAACACAAAACAACGATGGCCATAAATTCATAAAAGAACTTTATGAAAAAGGACTAAGATGTTTTATTTGCCAAGACCTTCCCGATATAACTAACCTTAAAGAAGCAGTATTCCTTAAAGTAAAGGACAGTTTAAAAGCTCTACAACAACTCGCAACATTTGCAAGAAAATCTTTCAATAAAGAAGTAATAGCCATTACCGGCTCAAACGGAAAGACCATTGTAAAAGAATGGATAGTTCAACTAATAGAAAACAACAAGAAAATTTGTTATTCACCTCGTAGCTACAACTCTCAAATAGGCGTAGCCCTTTCATTGTGGCAACTAAACGAAGAATTTGAATTAGGACTCTTTGAAGCAGGCATTTCAAAACCTAATGAAATGGAAAAATTACAAGAAATGATTAAGCCAACAATAGGAATTTTCACCAATATTGGCTCGGCACATCAAGTTAATTTTTCATCCTTAGACGAGAAAATAGAAGAAAAACTCAAACTATTTACAAATTGCAAAACCCTTATCTGCTCACAAGACGATGAATACCTATTCAATAAAGTTAATACATGGTGTAAATCTCGCAATATAGAAATTATCACATTTAAATCATCGGAATTATCAAAAGAATTAAACATCACTTTCAAAGACAAAGCGAGCATAGAGAACCTATGTTTATCCTATGTAACAGCTTTATATATAGGAGCAGACGAAAACACATTAAAGCAACAAATTAATAACTTATCCACACTTGAAATGCGACTTCAACTCAAAGAAGGCTTAGGAGAAGGCATTGTAATAAACGATAGCTATTGCTTTGACTTAACCTCTTTAGAAGCAGCATTAGACTACCTTAACCAACACAACAAATCACTTAGTAAAGTAGCCATTCTCTCCCCTATGGCAGAGAATCAAAACAGCGAATTAAGCTTTAAACAAATCAATTCACTACTTTGCAACAAAGGAATAAACGAATTCTATGCAATAGGTAAAGACTTCTTGCAATACAAAGACATTTTTACAATAGAAAAAACACACTTCTTCTCCTCAGTTGAAGAATTTACAGAAAACTTCTCAATAGGAGATTTCTATTCAAAAGCCATTTTAATCAAGGGAGCAAGAACTTTCAATATGGAAAGAATATCAAACCTATTAGAATCACAATCACACCAAACCATACTTGAAGTAAATCTTTCGGCATTAAACGATAACGTAAAATATTTCAAGAGCTTACTAAAACCAAGCACCAAAATAATGGCAATGGTAAAAGCCTCAAGCTATGGATGTGGAGCATACGAATTAGCAAAAGACCTAGAACACTTTTCCCTTGCCAACTATTTCACAGTAGCCTTTGCAGATGAAGCCTTACTACTAAGAAAAAACGGAATAAAAAGCCCAATCGTAGTAGTAACTCCCGAAAAAGAAGCGTTAGAAAAAATGATTAAATATGATATTGAAGTAGTAGTTCATAACTTCTCTACTCTCAATATGATAAAAGACTGTAATTTAAGAATACATTTAAAGATAGATAGCGGAATGCACCGTTTAGGATTTGAGAAAAAAGACCTAAACCAACTCATAGCATTTCTAAAAGAACACAAAAACCTAAAAATAGCCTCCGTATTCTCACACCTTGCATGTGCAGATAGTCCCGAATTAGACTTCTTCACAAACGAACAAATCAATAGCTTTGAACAAATAAGCCAAGAAATAACCACTGCCTTTGACTATAAAATCCTACGACACATTTGCAACTCTGCAGCAAGCGTACGATTTCCACAAGTTCATTACGATATGATTCGCTTAGGCATAGGAATGTATGGCATAGGCGTAAACGAAGAAACACAAAAACATCTCCGTTATGTACACAAACTACAAAGTCGATTAAGCGAAATACGCACCATAGAAAAAGGCGAAGGAGTTAGTTATATGCGAAGATTTGTTGCAGACAAACAAAGCAAAATCGGAGTAATTCCAATAGGCTATGCAGATGGATTGAATAGACACCTTTCCGAAAAAGGCTTTCATGTTTGGATAAACGGCAAACTTGCTCCTATAATTGGTAGCATTTGTATGGATATGTGTATGATAGACCTAAGCAATATAGAAGCAAAAGTTGGCGATAAAGTTGTAATCTTCGGAGAAGAAAATCCAGTAGAGAATATGGCAAACGCCTTAAATACCATAAGTTACGAAGTATTCACATCTGTATCTCAAAGAATAAAAAGAGTGTACTTTCACGAGTAAGAAAAAAAAACAAAGAATTTTTCCAAAAAAACAAAGAAAAATCGAAAAAAAACAAAGAAAAATTCCGAAAAAACAAAGAAAAATTTTAGCGAATCAAAGAATCGCTACAAATAAGTGTTTGATAAGCTAAATATATAAAAAAGTCAGATGCCTTAGATGCTTCAAAGAAACCTCGGTGCTTAACGTCCGAAACGACTCTGACATTGCAAAATTACAACAAAATCTTAAAAGTAGATATAAAATAAGACTATTAATTAGTCTTTAATTTAAGTTTAAATAGCGTTTAATTCCTTTTTAAATGCCTTTTATTAAATACATTTTTTTACTTCTTCCAGAACGAAGGCATAAACAAGACTATTACTGTTGCGATTTCTAAACGTCCGAGATACATTGCAAGGGATAGAACAAGTTTTGCTGTATCTGGAAAGTGTGCAAAGCAACCAAATCCACCGCTTTCTCTAAGTCCCGGTCCCATATTAAAGACACAACTTATCCCTGCTCCTATTGATTCTTCTATTCCAACTCCCATGCAAACTAATGATAAAGATGTTAGTAATAAAAGAAGAATAAACATCAAAAATATAGCCATCACATTATTGATAACGCTTTCTTGAACTATATGTCCATCCATTTTCATTGGAATAAAGGCATTTGAGTGTACTCCTCTTTTGATTACGCTTCTTGCATTCTTAAATAGTAAAAGCACTCTCACGAGTTTCAATCCCCCTGTAGTACTTCCACTCATTGCTCCAGAGAACATAAGCATCAAAAGCACCCATATTGCAGGCATTGTCCAAGTTGTATAATCGATAGATACAAAACCTGTACTCGTAATAAAACTTACGGATTGAAACAAGGCATTCCTAAATGTTTGTTCAATACCTGTTGTGCTATTGTAAGTAAATAAAAAGATTGCAAGGCATGCAACAACTATTCCAATTATATATGCTCTAAATTCATCACTTCTTTTGAGCATTGAAAACTGTCCTTTAAACAATCTGTAAATTAAAAGGAAATTAATTCCGGCAGGAATCATAAAGAGTATTATCATGTATTGAATTAAAGGCGAAAAACATGAAACGGAAGTGTTTTTTGTAGAAAAACCACCCGATGCTAATGTAGAAAAGGCATGACAAATGGCATCAAAAAAGTCCATTCCACAAATCCAATAAACTAAACAGCAAACGGTGGTTAATAAAGCATAAATTCCACAAATAACTTTACCTGTTGTTGCTATGTGAGGAGAGATTTTTGTCTTGCTAGGTCCTGCACTTTCTGCCGAGAACAACGCCATTCCGCCTCCTCCAATGAAAGGAACAAAAGAAACTACGATTACAACTATCCCTACTCCTCCTATCCAATGTGTCATACTACGCCAAAACAATATTCCCTTTGGCAAGCTCTCAACATCGCTAAGAATTGTTGCTCCTGTGGTTGTAAGTCCTGAAATTGTTTCAAATATAGCATCAGAAATATTTGGAATATATCCTCCAATAAGATAAGGCAATGAGCCAAAGAATCCTATCAAAAGCCAAATCAATGCTACTATTGAAATACCTAATCGTTTATCTATGTTTAATTGTTTATCAACTCTTTTAATTCTGCAAAGCAATCCTGCGCCTAAAGTAATCAAAGAAGAAATCAATAAAGGAAAAAAGTCGCCCCCTTTGTAATAAATGGAAGGCATCAAACTCAATGACATAAAGCCTGCTTCCAATATTAACAAAAGCCCTATAATTCTTATTCCTGTAATTACTTGTTCGCTATTTCTTGCACTCATACTTCAATTCTTAATTTCTTCCCCAAACGGTTTTTGAAAACAATGCAAAAAAGGCATAGATTTCTAAACGTCCTATCAACATCAATACTATTAATGTGTATTTTGAAAATACATTTAATTCTAAATAAGAAAAACCCTCTGCTATTGAACCCATGATTGGTCCCATATTACTTATAGCTGCAGCCGATAGGGATAAGGATGTTATAAATCCATTACCCATTAAAGACAATAAAAAAGCTCCTATCAAAAACAATAATAAAAACAAGAAGAAAAATCCAAAGATTAATCTCACTGATTCATCTCTTAAAGCCTTGCCATTATATCTTACTGGTATTATTGCTCTTGGGTGAAAGATTCTTTTTAAACTTACAGGTATATATCGCAACAAAACAATTACTCTAACAATCTTTAATCCTGTTGAAGAAGATGCGGAACAACCTCCAACAAACATAAGAAAGATAAAAATAATAGTTGGTAACATTCCGAGTGAACCAAATTGCAAATCAAAGCCTGTTGAGGAGACAATTGAGACTATGTAAAACAAGGCTACTCTTATTGCTGATGCTAAATCTACATTTCTTGATAATACAAAGTAAAAAACAAAAAAGGCTGTGAATAACAATATTATGAAAACATAAAAGCGTAATTGTTCGTCTTTAAGCAAGCGTTTCCATTTTCCTTTTATCATAAACAGGAATAGAAAATAACTAATACCCGATAGAAACATAAATGTGATAATTACATATTGGCTATAATTATCGTATGCTCCTATATTTGCATTATTAACTGAAAATCCTCCTGTAGATATTGTTGAAAGAGAATGGCATATTGCCTCAAACCATGTCATTTCTCCCTTAAGAAGCAAGAGAAAACAGAAAAGTGTTAATAGAAAGTATATTGTAAAAATCTTATAAACCGTACTAATAATGTGAGGTGAGTCTTTTTCTTTTTCTATTGAGTTAAACTCTGCATTAAACAAATTATTAGCTCCGTTACGCAAGTCTTTAAGAAATATAATTATGAAAACAGCAAAACCTAATCCTCCAAGCCATTGAGTAAAACTCCTGTAAAGCAATAAACCCTTTGGCATAAGTTCTACATTCTTAATAATACTTGCTCCCGTTGTTGTAAATCCTGAATAGGATTCAAATAAAGAGTTTGTAAATCCTAATCCATGAATCATATATGGGATTGCTCCAACAAGTGGCATTATTATCCAAAGCATTCCTATCAAAAGACGACCATCTTTCTTTGATATTAATGCTGTGTAATCTCTATTTCTATATGCAAAAAAGCCTCCTATTGAACAACTTATTAGAAAGGATATAACAAAAGGCAAGTAATTGTCATTGAATAAAAAAGAGCATAGTCCCGAAAAAAGTAATATTACTGAGAAAAACAACAAATTCATTCCGAAAATATAGAAAAATATCTTCTTGTTCAAATTTCTTGTTAGAAACATCTTCTCTTCAATATGGTTAATTAAATAGTTTCATTAATTTGTTTGCTGATTCCGGAACGGTAAAGGCAACTACCTTATCTCCTGCTTGTATTTGCACATTACCTCTTGCAATATATGCTTCATTATTTCTTATAACTCCACCTATGTTTACTCCTTTTGGTAAATCTAAATACATAATAGGCTTTTTAGTTATTGGCGCTCCTTCTTTAACTAATACTTCCACCACCTCGGCATCAATTCCTGATAACCATTTACTTGAAGTAACATTTGCGGCTAAAGTAAATCTTGCAATATAACTTGCTGTAATTAGTTTTTTATTTATGATTGTATCTATTCCTATTTCTTGCGAAACGTCTATATAACTAACATTTTCTACTAAAGCTATTGTTTTCTTAACGCCTTGTTTGTGTGCGTGAAGACATGAAAGTATATTTGTTTCCGAAGAATCGGTTAAGGCAATGAAAGCATCGGTTTCTTGCAATCCTTCATCCATTAAAAGATTTATATCGTTGCCATTTCCATTGATAATCATTGTTCTATTCAAATCATCTACTAATTGAAAGCAACGTTCTTTGTTTACCTCTATAAGTTTTAAATCTATATCATTTTGAAGGTTGATTGCAGCTCGTTTTCCTATTCGTCCACCTCCAAGAATCATTGCATTCTTAATATGATGGTCCCTTTTCCCTCCTAATTCCTTTATCTTTTCAAGACTACTTGGCTTTGCAATCAAATAAACCAAGTCATCTTTCATATACATATCCTTTCCTGCTGGAATAATTGTTTTTCCTTTTCTAATAATACAAATAGCTCTTGCCTCTAAATCTGGATACAATACTCCCATTTCGGCCATTGTTTTGTTTAGAAGTAAAGCATTTTTGTCTAAACGCATCATATAAACCAACAACAATCCATTACTAAAATCAAATATTTCAGTTGCTGTGTTTCTTGTAAGCAGATTTGTAATTTCTTTTGCGGCAATTCTTTCTGGACATACTAATTCATCTACGCCCAAGCCTTTAAACATACTTTTGTTTTCTTCGTTCAAATACTCCAATGTACTAACCCTTGCTATGCATCGCTTTGCTCCTAATCTTTTACCAAGAATACAAGTCATAAGATTAATACTTTCCTCATGCAATACCGAAATCAATAAATCACAAGATGAAACTCCTGCTTCCTTTAATGTTTCTATGGAAGTAGAGTTTCCTGCAATCGTAAGCAAATCAGAATCGGCTTGAAGCATATTAAGCAATTCTGAATGTGGGTCAACAACAGTAATATTATGTCTTATTTTTGACAATGAGCGAGCTAAATGAAAGCCTACCTCTCCGTCTCCCGCTATTATTATATCCATTATTTATTCTATCTTTATTTTTTTGACTGAAACAAATAGATTACAAAGATAGTTCTTTTTTGAAAACATCAAAATGATTTAAAGAATAAAAAAATTAACTCTTTAAAAGAAAAAATTGATTTCAAGATTCATTTTGACATATAAAAACAATGAAAAAACTTTTTTTTAACTCAAAAAATTGTAACTTTGCAGATTATTAAAAATAGTAAGAAACAAATAAAAATTTTAAAGAGATATGTACAACAATTTTCAAAAATTTCTTCAAGAAGAAATACAAGGAATAAAAGACGCTGGTCTTTACAAAAAAGAAAGAGTGATTATCACTCCTCAATCTGCTGCAATCAAAACTGCTGAAGCAGGAGACGTTTTAAACTTCTGTGCTAACAACTACTTAGGATTAGCTGACAGCCCAGTACTTATTGAAGCTGCTAAAAAAGCTTTAGATGAAAGAGGATACGGAATGAGTTCTGTACGTTTCATTTGTGGAACAGGTGACTTACACAAAGAATTAGAAAGAAAAATTTCTGAATTCTTCGGTACAGAAGACACTATTCTTTACGCTGCTTGTTTCGATGCAAACGGTGGAGTTTTTGAACCATTGTTAGGACCAGAAGATGCTATAATCTCTGACGCATTAAACCACGCTTCTATCATTGACGGCGTTAGACTTTGTAAAGCACAACGTTTCCGTTATGCTAACGCTGATATGGCTGACTTGGAAAAACAACTTCAAGATGCTCAAAACTGCCGTTTCCGTTTAATCGTAACTGATGGTGTATTTTCTATGGACGGTAATGTTGCTCCATTGGATAAGATTTACGAACTTGCACAAAAATATGATGCAATGGTAATGGTAGATGAAAGCCACTCTGCTGGTGTTGTTGGTAGAACAGGACGTGGAACAACTGAACAATATAACTTAAGAGGACAAATTGAAATCCTTACAGGTACATTAGGAAAAGCATTTGGTGGAGCAGTTGGTGGATTCACAACAGGTAAAAGAGAAATTATTGAAATGTTACGTCAACGTTCAAGACCATACTTATTCTCTAACTCAATTCCTCCTATGGTTGCTGCTGCTGGAGTTGCAATGTTCAACTTAATAGATAGCACAAACGACCTTCAAGATAAATTACACAACAATACAGATTACTTCGTTGCTGAAATGAAGAAAGCAGGATTTGACATCAAACCTACTCAATCTGCAATTTGTGCAGTAATGCTTTACGATGCAAAACTTTCTCAAGATTTCGCAGCAGCATTACAAGAAGAAGGAATATATGTAACAGGATTCTACTACCCAGTAGTACCAAAAGGACAAGCAAGAATCCGTGTACAAGTTTCTGCTGCTCACGAAAAAGAACACTTAGATCGTTGTATCGCAGCATTCACTAAGATTGGAAAAGAATTGGGAGTTATTAAATAAGAAAACACAATGAAAAGAATATTAGTTTTAGGCTCTGGCGGTCAAATAGGCAGCGAGCTTACAATGAGATTAAGAGAAATCTACGGAGGAAGCAACGTTGTTGCAACAGACATTAACCCTGCTCGTTTGACAGAGGCTATTCAACAAAGTGGTCCTGTTGCTGCTTGTGATGCTACAAAGGCAGAGGAAATTGCAGCAATAGTTGATAAATATCAAATAGACACTATCTACAACCTTGTGGCTATTCTTTCAGCTACTGCTGAACAAAACCCAATGCTTGGTTGGAATATAGGAATTGGAGCTTTGATTAACTGCTTAGAAATAGCAAGAGAAAAGAAATGTGCTTTATTCACACCATCTTCAATCGGAGCTTTCGGAGACACAACTCCACTTAACGGTACTCCACAAGACACAATCCAACGTCCAAAGACTATTTATGGAGTTACAAAAGTAACAGGAGAATTATTAGGAGACTATTATTTTGAACGTTTTGGTGTAGATGCACGTTCAGTTCGTTACCCAGGTTTGATTTCTAACGTATGTCCTCCAGGTGGTGGAACAACTGACTATGCTGTTGATATTTATTATGCAGCTGTTAAAGGAGAAGATTTCGTATGTCCTTTGAAACCTGGCACAATGCTTGATATGATGTATATGCCTGACGCATTAGATGCAGCAATCAACATAATGGAAGCAGACCCTACAAAGTTAATCCACAGAAACTCTTTCAACGTAACTGCAATGCACTTTGACCCAGAAGAAATATATGCAGAAGTTAGAAAGCACCTTCCTAATTTCAAAATGACTTATGAATTTGACGCAGTAAGACAAAAGATTGCTGATTCATGGCCAAACTGGATGGATGACAGTTGTGCAAGAAATGAATGGGGATTCAAACCTAAATATGATTTACAATCAATGACAGTTGATATGCTTGACAAACTGTCTAAGAAATTCGGAAAATAATTTTTCGTTTTTAACACATAAAGCCCAAATCAAAAGGATTGGTTTGGGCTTTTCTTTTAACAAAAAATTACACCATGAAAAGAATCAGTTTATTATTTATTTTAGCTATTGTTATTTCTTGTTTTGCATTTGCACAAGAAAGACACGAATGGGAAGACCAAACGGTTTTTGCTGTTAATCGTTGCACACCTCGTGCTACATTCTTTCCTTATAGTAGCACCTCTGAGATGTTGAAAGACGAGACTTTCAATTATCCATGGGTTATGCCAAAATATGCAAACCTTATGAGTCTTAATGGAAAATGGGACTTTCACTTCTCTCCTGCTGCCTCGCTAAGACCAAGCGAAAGCGATATTTTCACAAAAGGAAAACTAAAATGGGAAAGCATAAACGTGCCTTCATGTTGGGAAATGCTTGGTTACGACTTTCCTTTGTATGTAAATGTGGATTATCCTTTTGAAAACAATCCACCATATATAGACGTAAGAGAAAAATATAAAGGATTATATGGAGAAAACCCTGTTGGAACTTATCACAAAACCTTTACCCTTCCTGAAAATTGGGACGGCAAAAGAGTATTCCTTCACTTTGATGGAATATATAGCGGCGCTTACATTTGGTGTAATGGAAAAAAAGTAGGCTATTGCGAGGCAAGTAACAACGATGCAGAATTTGAACTTACGCAATATTTAAAAAAAGGTGTTAATGAGCTTTATGTACAAGTATTTCGTTGGACTGATGCCTCTTATTTAGAAGGACAAGATATGTTCCACATGAGCGGACTTCATAGAGATGTATATCTATTTGCTGTTGAGCCTGTTTTCATTAGCGACCACTACATTACATCTGAGCTAAACAAAGAAGATGGTTTCAAATCAGGTAAATTAAGCGTTGAAGTAGAGATTGACAACCCATCAAACAAGAAAGCAAAAAAGATTATCGAGGTTGAAGTTTTAGACACAAAGAAACAATCTATTTTTTCAAAGACTTATTCTTACGAATCAAAGGATAAAAAAACTAAAATAAAGTTTGAAAAAGACCTTACAAACCTTGAACTTTGGAACGCTGAGACTCCAAACCTTTATACCATTATCATACGTCAAAAAGACAATAAAGGAGCGGAAGAAATGGTATTTAGCACAAAATATGGTTTTAGACATATTGAAATAAAGAACAACTATGTTTACATAAATGGCAAACAAATATTCTTTAAAGGCGTAAACACACAAGACACTCACCCATTGTATGGAAGAAGTATTGATGTAAATACAATGTTAAAAGACATCACAATGATGAAACAAGCAAACGTCAATACCTTACGCACAAGCCACTATCCACGTCAAGCAAAAATGTATGCGATGACCGACTTTTATGGTCTTTATGTAATGGACGAGGCTGATGTTGAATGTCATTACAATTGGGCAGTGCACGGAGAAAAAGGCGGAATAACAAACGATAGTACTTGGACAGCACAATTTGTTGATAGAACAACAGCTATGGTGCTTAGAGATAGAAATCACCCAAGTATTATCTTTTGGTCGCTTGGAAATGAATCAGGTGGTGGAGAGAATTTCTTACATACCTACAACGCAACAGCCGCTTTGGACACAAGACCAATACATTACGAAGGTGCAACAAGAGGAGGCACAAAACACACCGACCTTTGGTCAGATATGTACCCACATATCCTAACCCTTATTTACTATACAACAAACGATACTTTGGACAAACCTTACATAATGTGTGAATATGCTCACGCAATGGGTAATTCTATTGGTAATCTAAAAGACTATTGGGACGAAATAGAAAAAGGAAGAAACGCTATTGGAGGTTGCATTTGGGATTGGGTGGATCAATCAATCTATTTCCCACAAGCAATAAAGAATAACGAATTTGTGAAAAACGGATACCCATATTACGCCTCTGGATATGACTTCCCCGGTCCTCACCAAGGCAATTTCATGAACAATGGTATAATTCAAGCCGACAGAAAGTGGAATGACAAACTTGCAGAAGTAAAACAAGTGTATCAATACATTAAATTCCTTTCTTTCAACAAAGAAACACAAGAACTTACAGTGCTTAACAAATATGATTTCATAGACCTATCGGGCTTTTATCTTGAATATCAAATAATGCAAGACGGATATGAATTAACAAATGGCAAGGTAGAATTACCAGCACTTAAACCTAACGACACATTAAGAATAAAACTACCATTCAACGCAAGTTTCGACCAAACAAAAGAAAGCTTTATCAACATTCAAGCACGCTTTAAACAAGCAAACCTTTGGGCAAAAAAAGGCTATGAAATGGCACAAGCTCAATTTACCTTGAATGAAAGAAACAACAGCCTTGCACCCGTTGTAGAAAGCAAAGAAAAATTCAACGTAATAGAAGATGAAAAGCAAATCACCCTTGAAAACAAAGGATTCAAGATTAGCTTTGACAAAGAAAACGGAGAAATCATTTCTTGGAAATATGAAGATTGTGAAGTGATAACCGACAGAAAAGGCTCACCACACTACAACAATAATCGTTGGATTGAAAACGACAAACACGGCGATAGCATTTCGGGCGATATATCAAGCACTTGCGAAATAAAAATAAACAAAGAACGCACAAAAGCACAAGTAAAAGTAACAACAAAAGGCGAAAAATGTCCTTACACCTTAGAATACACAATCTATTCTAACAACACAGTAGATATGAAAGTTACTTTAAATCCTGCGGTTAAAGAATTAAGAAGATTAGGCGTTGGAATGATTTTCTCAAAAGACTTTGAAGAAATAGACTATTACGCAAAAGGACCATGGGAAAACTATTGGGATAGACAAGAAGCATCGTTTGTAGGACGTTATTCCACAACCGTAAGCGATATGTTTACACCTTACGCTCACCCTCAATCATGTGGAAACCGTCAAGAAATGAGAGAAATCTCCCTTTACAAAAAAGGCACAAACAAAGGCTTGAAAATAGAGGCAGAAACACCGATTGCATTCTCAATGCTACACTATGACGACACCGACTTCATAAAAGAAAAACTACATCCTTGGGAAATGACACCAAGAAGCGAAGTTTACACACACTTTGACTACGTTCAAAGAGGATTAGGCAATGGAAGTTGTGGCCCACAAACAATAGAAAAATATCACGTTCCAAGCAGCGGAACATATACTTTCACTTTAAGATTTAGTCCTTTAAAGTAAAAGAGAAAAAAACAAAGAATAAAAAAAAATAAAACGCTCGTTTGTCTAAATAAAGCAAAGACTCACGAGCGTTTTTTTGTTTAGTTTTAGAAACGATAACCCAATCTTATTGTAAGCATTCTTGGATTTATTCTTCCAAATGTAAATCTTTCTTCATCAATATAGCTATAACTGCCATTTATTCCTTCCCACATTGCTTCAGCTATTATCTTTTGAGAACCTAATGAATAGTAATGAACTCCCAAACTATACTTGTCATTAAACATAAAGCCAGCTCCAAATTGGAAAGCTAAACTTGTGTTTATATTATAAGAATATTTCATAGTTTTTTCAACATCAACATCATACCAATCTGTTCCAATAAAGGATTGCTTAAAACTTGTTAAAGTGCCGATATTAAGACCTAACGCACCCTCTCCCCAAATTTTAATATTGTCATTTATTCCGTATTCATAGTTTAACCCAACCATAATAGGAACATTTATGTAATGAGGCATAGCAATGCTAAATTCATCTACAAAATAATATTCCTCTTTTTCAAGTTCAGAAATTAAGTCTTCTTTCCAATCTTTTACATCGTCATTTGGCATATTTAAAAAGAAATCCGCACTTGCAATAATTCCTAATCCTTTTACCGAAGGAATATTAAAGCGAAATTTCATTCCAGCATCAAAACCTAATCCTGCACCACCACGATTTGTTTTATCTCCCCAAGCAACTTGTCCATTATCCATACGACTTTCTGCAAAATCTCCTTGTGGGAATAACATTCCTAAATGAATAGAAAAATCTGTTTGTGCGTTTGACTGATACATACCAATGATTGCAAATATAGCAACTAAAACCAATGTTTTTAATTTTCTTGTCATAATACTTAATTTTTCTGTTTAAATAATTTTTCTTTCTTTACCCAAGTCCCAAAGGCGAGATATTTTTTCAAAGGTTTGACTTAAAGGCATAAAAAAACGTGGGACTTTTTTCTTATAGTTATGTGAGGTCTTCGACTACCTAATCTACTAAACAAGAAAAGCCCACGATATTATTCGTGAGCGTTTTCCGCTTACTTTTTAGTAGATTTATATGAAAGTGTCGAAGTTTCACATAACCAAATCTAAGCAAAAACGCTTTTTATGTCGTATTAAAATTTTTTAAGTCTTAATAATAATTATTCTTTGTCTCCTTTTTGTCCTCCTTTTTTTCGCTTTAAATTTCTGCCCACAAAGGTACAACATTTTCTTTAATTACAAATATTTCTTTAAAGGTATTTTAAAGCGCTTTTAAATCTCTTATAAATATATTTTCTTAAAGAAAAATCTTGAAATTTCTTGGAAAAATTGAGCAAAATTAAGGGAAAAATTCACTAAAACGAAGAGTTGTTTTCACCAAACGCTGATTAATTTTCATCAAACGCCGTTTAATTTTTTTTAAACGGTGTTTAATTTTGAGAAAACAGCGTTTAATTTTGCCAAAATCAAGAGAAAAAACAGCCTTTTTTGGCTTAAAAATGGGATAAATTAAGGCTTAAAATTATTAAACCATTGATTAGCAGTGTTTTGCTTAACTCAAAATGCTTAAAGAATTTGCAATGAAGTAAACCGAAGAGTGAAAATTTCGTAGTATTTCGGCATTTGGGTTTTAAGAAAAACTATTTATAGAAACAAAAAGGCGCAAAAAGAGGCTTTAATTTCTCCCTTTTTTATGTTTTAATAAGCACTTATTATCGGTTGCTTGTCCCAATTTATTTTTTCGTTTGCGGTGTTTACATCTACAAAGTCAAAATCATTTAGCCACTTTATTAGTTTTTTATCTGCTCCTTTTGTGCCTACAAGACGGCGAAACTGCACAAAGTATGGCAAGCCTTTTATTTTTGTTTTGTTTGAATCAATGTCGCTCACATGGATATAGGCCATTGTATATGGTTGATTCTTTGTAGTGTGCTTTATCATAGGGTAAGGCAACAAGCGAAAATACCCTCCTCCTGTAAAGCCTATGTTTTTCCACAAGCATTTGAAGGTTGTTATTGGGAATTCTTTTATTATTCCGTTTTGTAATTGTATTCTATGTGGGGTTTGTAGGTTTGTGGTCTTTTGTCCGTAGAAATGATTTGTTGAGGCAAGTGAACAATCTATTTCTATTCCGTTTTCTATTAGTTGTTCCATATATTCAGGACTTGAAAGTGAAAATCCGGGACTTCTGTATTTGTTTACTTTCTTTCCTGTTATTTGCTCTATTGTATCTATGGATTTTTTCAGGTCGTCTGAAAATTCTTTGATTGTTTGTGTGTTTACAAGGGTATGGTTATAGGAATGTGTTCCTATGTCATATTTTTCTGCTATTCTTTTAACTAGATTAGGATATTTTTCTGCTGTTGAGGCAAGTACGAAAAAACTTGGAGAAGTTTTCGTATTCTCTATGATAGAAAACATCTTCTCCAAGTTTTTCTCTAATGCGCCTTCTCTAACTGGCACATAATATTGTTCAGAACCGAGTATTTTACCCTCTCCTTCAAAATCTATTGTAAATATCCTTTGAGGCATCAACTCTATTCGTAAATTTCGTGTTTGTATGCTTTTAGTGTGTTGTCTAAAAGTGCAACTATTGTCATTGGTCCAACGCCTCCTGGTACTGGAGTAATGGCTTTACATTTTGGTGCTACTTCATCGTACTTTACATCACCTATTATTTTGTAGCCTTTTTCGTTATCTGCTGGCACTCTATGTATTCCAACGTCTACTATAACTGCACCTTCTTTTACCATATCAGCTGTTAGGAATTCGGGTTTACCTATTGCAACTATGAGAATGTCTGCTTGAAGGCATATTTCTTTTAGGTTTTGTGTTTTAGAGTGGCACATTGTTACGGTGCAGTTTGCTTTCTTTGAGTTGCGGCTCATAAGAATTGAAATTGGAGTACCAACGATATTACTACGTCCTAAAACTACGCAATGTTTTCCTTCTGTTTCTATGTTGCTTCTATCTAAAAGTTTCTTTATACCGTATGGTGTTGCTGGTATGTAAGATGGTAAGCCTATCATCATTCTTCCTTCGTTTGTTGGGTGGAAACCATCTACGTCTTTTGCTGGAGAAATTGATTCTAAAACTTTTCTTTCTGATATATGTTTTGGTAATGGCAATTGTACTATATAGCCATCAACTTCTGGGTCTTTGTTTAAGAAATCTAATGTTTCTAAAAGTTCTTTCTCTGTTATTGATTCAGGAAAACGATATACTGAAGATGTAAAGCCCACTTCTTTTGATTGTTTTTCTTTGCTTGCAACATAAGATAAACTTGCTCCGTCTTCTCCTACTATTACAGCAACTAAATGTGGTGCTCTTTTTCCTGCATCTAATAAATCAGATACTTCTTTCTTAATTTCTTCTTTAATTGTTTTGGCAACAATTCTGCCATCAATCAAAATTGGTTGTTTTGTGTTTTCCATAAGTCTATCTTCTTCTTATATTCTTCATAGCGTTTAGTTTTCCGCTACTCATCATCTTCATCATTTTTCTTGTTTCTTCAAATTGCTTCATCAAACGGTTTACTTCTTCTATTGAAGTACCGCTTCCTTTTGCAATTCTACGTCTTCTTGAAGTGTCAATCTTTGTAGGGTTCTTTCTTTCGTATGGAGTCATAGAACCAATAATTGCTTCTATTCCTTTGAATGCGTCATTGTCTATTTCAACATCTTTCATCATTTTACCCATTCCTGGTATCATTCCTACCAAGTCTTTTAAATTACCCATTTTCTTAATTTGGGCAATTTGAGAAAGAAAGTCATTAAAGTCAAATTCGTTAGTTTTTATTTTCTTATTTATCTTGCGCGCTTGCTCTTCATCATATTGTTCTTGTGCTTTTTCAACAAATGAAACAATGTCACCCATTCCCAATATTCTGTTTGCCATACGGTCTGGGTGGAACACATCTAAATCATTCATCTTTTCTCCTAACCCAACAAACTTAATAGGTTTATTGACAACGTGCTTAATTGTTAATGCAGCACCGCCTCTTGTATCACCATCAAGCTTAGTTAGAATTACACCGTCAAAGTCTATTACATCGTTGAACGCTTTCGCTGTATTGACTGCGTCTTGTCCTGTCATAGAATCGACAACGAAAAGAGTTTCTGTTGGGTTTATTGCTTTTTTGATGTTAGAAATTTCGTTCATCATTTCTTCATCAACCGCCAAACGCCCTGCTGTATCGACAATTACTACACCTATTGATTTGCTCTTTGCGTATGTGATTGCTTCTTTTGCTATTGAAACTGCGTCTTTGCTATCTTCTTTTGCAAATACCTCTACTCCTATTTGTTCTCCTAAGACTTTTAATTGGTTTATCGCAGCTGGTCTATATACGTCACAAGCTACTAAAAGCACTGTTTTGTTTTTCTTTGTCTTTAAAAAGTGTGAAAGTTTTGCTGAGAAGGTTGTTTTACCACTACCTTGCAAACCTGACATTAAAATTACGGCTGGATTTCCGTTTAGATTGACTCCTTGTGCTTCTCCACCCATTAATGATGCTAATTCGTCGTGAACGATTTTCACCATTAATTGTCCGGGTTCTACTGCAGTCAATACGTCACGTCCTAATGCTTTTTCCTTAACTGTTGCACAAAATTCTTTTGCTATTGCATAACTTACGTCAGCATCAATCAATGCTTTACGCACTTCTTTTAGAGATTCTGCAATATTTATTTCCGTAATTTTGCCTTTACCTTTGATTATCTTAAAGGCTTTGTCAAATTTCTCTGATAAATTCTCAAACATTGTCTTTTTATTTTGAATTTGCAAATATATGGATTTTTATTCGTAAAGTAAGTATTTCGACCTGATTTTCTTAAATTTTTCAATATCTTTTTGCCACGAGCTTTTAATTTCTTTTTCAGACAATCCATTTTCTATTTGCTTTCGTAATTTATCTGTGCCTGCAAGTTTATCAAAAAAGTTTGTAAAAAACTCCGATTTTCTTTCTTCGTTTTGATAAATTCTTATCAAGAAAGAAAAATTTAATTCTTTGATTTGATTTTCTAATTCTTGAATTCCGTAACACTTTACGCCTTTGTATGGTGGATTATCGCTAACTCCTTTGATTGCTCTTGGAGTAAAGGAAAATGTTGTGTCTTTATATCCCGGATATCCAATAATTTCAAAAGGTCTATCAGTACCTCTACCCACACTTACTATTGTTCCTTCAAAGAAACACAAAGAAGGATATAATGCTATGGCATTTGGAGTTTGTAAGTTAGGGCTTGGTGCAACGGGTAGTTTATATGCTTCTTGCATATCGTGATGCCAATTTAAAAGTTTTATCACTTGCAAATCACATTTAACACCTTCCTTTAACCAACCTTCACCATTTATCATTCTTGCATACTCTCCTATTGTCATTGCGTGCAAAACAGGTATTGTGTGCATACCAACAAATGATTTAAACTTAGGCTCTAAAACAGGACCATCAATATAGTCATTTGGATTTGGTCTATCTAAAACTATAATCTTACAATTATTTTCTGCACAAGCCTCCATTACATAATGAAGAGTTGATATATATGTATAGAAACGACAACCCACGTCTTGTAAATCAAATAGTATTATTTCACAATCTTTGATTTGTTCTGCGGTAGGCTTTTTATTCTTACCATATAAAGATATTATAGGAATACCTGTCTTTGAATCAACAGAATTTTTCACCACTCCACCCGCTTCAACATTACCTCTAAATCCGTGTTCGGGTGAAAAAACCTTAACAACATTAACATCTAAGGCAAGAAGTGTGTCTAATAAATGCACCAATTCGCCTTGTGCATTGTGTACAACGCCTGTTTGATTTGTAACTATCGCAACTTTTTTAGCTTTAATAAAGTTTATATATTCGTCAATTCTTTCTGCACCGGTAACAACTCCACTTTGCGAAAAACTAAAAAGAGGGACTAAAGATAAAAGTAAAACTATAATTAAACTTTTTTTCATTTTTTGAGGTTTATAAAATGCAAATATATTAAAAAACTTATCTTTTTTACTTTGTTTTAAAAAAAATATTTTTACTTTTGCAATCACAAATTTGTTCACGAAAGTGATGATTCAATCATTTTTATTAAAGTTTCACAAAAAATATTGTTAGAAATCACATAAAAGCATTTTTTTAAATTGCTTTTATTTATCAATCATAATATGTACAATAAAACTCAATTAGAACAACAATCTTTAGATGAACTCAAACAAACAGCTAAAGAATTAGGTTTAACGAAAGTTAGTCGTCTAAACGCTCAAGAATTAATTTACAAAATCTTAGATTTCCAAGCTCAAATGCAGCCATCACCTGCTGTTGAAGAGAAAAAAGACATTGCTAAAAAGAAGACTCGCGCTCGTATTAAACCAAAACCAATAGCAGAAAGCAACGTAAAAAAAGACGATTCTGATAACACTAAACCTAAAAAAGCAAAAGAAGAAAAAACCGATGAAATCGTTATAAAGGAACTTAAATTAGCAGCAATGCCTGTAATTCCTAAAATAGACGATGTTGTACTACCAGAATTTAATCCTACCCCAAAAATTTCTAAAACAGAAACTTCAATAAAGAAAGAAGTTAAAAAAGAAATAAAAGTTAAAGAAACAAAAACGGAAGAGCCTAAGATAGAAGTTGTAGAAGTTAAGGCTGAATTAAAAGAAGTCAAAACAGAACAAGTAGAAGAAAACAAAGCAGAAGAAAAACCTACACCCGTAGTAGAAGCTCCTGTAGAAAAGAAACCTCTTTTCAACTTTGAAACAGAAGGATTAGTAACTGCTGAGGGAGTTTTGGAAACAATGCCAGACGGATACGGCTTTTTACGTTCTTCGGACTACAATTACCTAAACTCTCCTGATGATATATACGTTTCACAATCACAAATAAAATACTTCGGCTTAAAAACAGGCGATACAGTTGAGGGAACAATACGTCCACCAAAAGATGGAGAAAAATATTTCCCACTTGTAAAAGCCCTAAAAATAAATGGCAAAGAAGCAGAACTTGTAAGAGATAGAATACCTTTTGATTACTTAACCCCACTTTTCCCAGAAGAAAAATTTGACCTTTGTCATCACGCAGCCGAATCACTTTCCACAAGAGTAATTGACCTTTTCACACCAATAGGAAAAGGACAACGTGCCTTGATTGTTGCACCTCCAAAGACAGGTAAAACAACCTTATTAAAAGAAGTTGCAAACGCAATAGCTGCAAATCACCCTGAGGTTTATCTTATAGTGCTTTTGATAGATGAAAGACCAGAAGAAGTAACCGATATGCAAAGAACAGTAAACGCAGAAGTAATTGCCTCAACCTTTGATGAGCCTGCGGAAAGACATGTAAAGATTGCAAACATCGTATTAGAGAAAGCAAAACGTATGACAGAATGTGGACATGATGTTGTAATAGTTCTTGACTCTATAACAAGACTTGCAAGAGCCTACAACACAGTTGCCCCAGCCTCAGGAAAAGTTCTTTCAGGTGGAGTTGAAGCAAACGCATTGCAAAAACCAAAACGTATCTTTGGAGCGGCAAGAAACATAGAAAACGGAGGTTCTCTAACAATCATAGCCACTGCTCTTACAGAAACAGGCTCAAAGATGGACGAAGTAATCTTTGAAGAATTCAAAGGAACAGGTAATATGGAGCTTCAACTTGACAGAAAGCTTGCTAACAAACGTATCTACCCTGCAATAGACCTTGTTGCTTCATCTACAAGACGTGATGACTTACTTCACAGCAAAGTAATATGGGATAGAATGCTTATACTTCGCAATCACATTGCAGATATGACACCTCAAGAAGCAATGGAGTTGATAAAAGGTAGAATGAAAAACACAGAAACAAATGAAGAGTTCCTTTTGGGAATGAATGGATAATAAAAAAATAACAATACAATAATGGCAAACAACGAAGACTTATTTAAAAAGATAACATCTCACGCTAAGGAATACGGATTTATATTCCCTTCAAGTGAAATCTACGATGGTATGAGCGCCGTTTACGACTATGGTCAAAACGGTGTAGAATTAAAAAACAATATCAAACAATATTGGTGGAAATCAATGACACAAATGCACGAAAACATAGTTGGAATTGATTCTGCTATATTTATGCACCCTACTATTTGGAAAGCATCGGGCCATGTGGACGCTTTCAACGACCCTTTAATAGATAACAAAGACTCAAAAAAGCGTTATCGTGCCGATGTTTTGATTGAAGAACACATTGCAAAGATAGAAGACAAAATAAACAAAGAATGCGAAAAAGCAAAGAAACGCTTTGGCGATAGTTTCGATAGAGAACAATTCGTAAGCACTAACGCAAGAGTATTAGAGTACACAGCCAAAATGCAAGAGATACAAACAAAGTTTGCAGAGTTAATGGAAGCAAACGACCTTGCAGGAATTAAAACTCTAATTGAAGAGCTTGGAATTGTATGTCCTATATCTGGTTCAAGAAATTGGACAGACGTAAGACAATTCAACCTAATGTTTGCAACAAAAGTAGGTTCTGTAAGTGAGCAAGCAGACACAATCTATCTTAGACCAGAGACTGCACAAGGTATTTTCGTAAACTACCTAAATGTTCAAAAGACAGGTAGAATGAAAGTGCCATTTGGTATTGCACAAATCGGAAAAGCCTTCCGTAATGAGATTGTTGCAAGACAATTTATTTTTAGAATGAGAGAATTTGAGCAAATGGAGATGCAGTTTTTTGTTCGTCCAGGAGAAGAAATCAAATGGTTTGAATACTGGAAAGAAACAAGAATGAAATGGCACCTTGCATTAGGAATACCAAGCGAAAAATATCGTTATCACGACCACGAAAAACTTGCACATTACGCTAATGCAGCAACAGATATTGAGTTTGAATTTCCATTTGGCTTTAAAGAATTGGAAGGAATCCATTCAAGAACAGACTTTGACTTAAAACGCCACCAAGAATTCTCAGGAAAAAAACTACAATACTTCGATTCAGAACTTGGCGAAAGCTATGTTCCATACGTAATTGAAACATCTATTGGATTAGACCGTACATTCCTTGCAGTTTTCTCTCACGCTTACAAAGAAGAAAAGCTTGAAGACGGTTCAGAAAGAGTAGTTTTAGCCCTTCCAAGAGTGCTTGCACCTGTAAAAGCAGCGGTTCTTCCACTTGTAAAGAAAGATGGAATGCCAGAAAAGGCAAGAGAGATTATGAATATCTTAAAACAAGACTTCCAAGTTCAATATGACGAAAAAGATGCTATTGGAAAACGTTACAGACGTCAAGATGCAATAGGAACACCTTATTGTATTACAATAGACTCTCAAACAATGGAAGACAACACCGTTACAGTTAGAGAAAGAGATACAATGCAACAAGAACGCATTCACATAGATAATCTCTTCACTTATATACACAACAACATTAAACCTTTAAATTTATAATATGAAAAGCAAGTACATCTTATTGATATTAGCATTTGTATTAGTAATTAGCCCTTGCAAAAAAGCAAAAGCACAAGGGGAATATATCGTACCAGCAACGCTAATTTCGTATGGTGTACTTGCTCAATTTGTTCCCGCATTAGATGATTTTGACCTTAACATTAGAGAAGGCTTTTCATCATTTAATCAAAACAAATGTAAGGTTGATGATTACATTCAATACCTTCCAACCTTTGCATTTGCAGGTTTAGGAACATTAGGCGTAGAAACCAACTATAAATTCGTTGATAGAGTTTGCATAGGTGCAATGGCATACACATTTGTCGGTGCAACAGTTTTAATAACCAAACAAGCAACGGGAATTAAACGCCCAGATGGCTCAGCAAATAACTCATTCCCTTCGGGACATACAGCACTCTCTTTCGTAGGAGCCGATTTGGTTTATCAAACCTACAAAGATGCCTCGCCTATATATGGAATTGCCGCATACGCTTGCGCCACAACAGTAGGCTTTCTTAGAATGTATAACAATAGACATTGGTTTTCAGACGTAGTTTGCGGAGCAGGCGTTGGGATTCTTGGTTCAAGACTTTCAATTTGGGCTTTCGACAAAATAAAACAATGCGTTAGCAATCGCAAAAACAAAGACCTATCCCTAAACGGAGGCTTTGCACCATTTGTATATCAAGACAAAATAGGATTTTCTTTAAGTTTGACGTTTTAAAACAAAGAAATAAAAAAACAAAACGCTCGTTTGTCTAAATAAAACTAAGACTTACGAGCGTTTTTATTTTGGTTTAGAGTTAATAAATCAAGATTTCTCTTTATCATACTTTGCTAATAATCTTTCAAATAAAGCATTTCCTTTATTCTTTATCAGCTTTACTTTTTCTAAGTTACGATTAGCATTATCCGCAGTAGCGATAAACTCTTTAAGTACCGATAATTTTTCTTTTGTAATCGTTTGTTTAAATTCTGCAATATCTGAATTACAGTCTTTATCTTCTGATATTAGTTGCGAACAAACCTTGACTGCACTTTTTCTTACTTCGTCTGAAATATCATCATCTGTGATTTGCTCAAAGTGTTCGTCAATCCATTGAGTTATAAACTGCTCTCTAATCAACGCAAAGGCAGCAGGACTTCTCTCGTATTGAAATGTTTTTCTCAATAGTTCAACATCTTGTTCAATGAAAAGAGAAACCAAATCTTCTCTTTTTCTTTTCAATAAGTCAAGACTATATTCCAATTCGCTATTTGACTTCTTCTGCTTGTACATCTTCTATATCATCATTTAAAATCCTACCTTGAATGTGCTTAACATTAGAATCAGATGAAGGAAGAGTCATTTGATTAGTAACTGCTCTAAGTAAATTATCCGTGCTTTTTCGTACAGTATCAATTAAACCTGTTCTATTTTGATTAATCCTTTTGATTTCTTCTTCTAAACTTATAAGAAATCTTTCTGTTGCATTTAAAATATTTTGATATTTTTGTTTTGAAGTATCCAACATGATTTTTTTAATTTCTTCATCTTCGGAAAATTCTTTTAAGATCATTCTCATTTCTTCTTGAAATTCCTTTGCAGATTCATCTTGTAAGGCTTTGTATTCTCCAGTCTTTTCTAAAACAAGATTTTGTGCCATATTTAAACTTTCCACCTCCATTTTAGAAAGATTATCAGCAATATTCAACATCAATTCTCCAATTTTCTTAGAAAAATTAAGAGACATTTCATAGTATCCTTCTTGTCTTTTAAATTCTTCATCCTTTGCCCATTGTTCTGTTTCGGCGTTTATTCTCGCTATCTCGGTCTGCATTCTTATTTCAAGTTCGGTTTGATGTTTCGCTTCTTCTCTTCGCAATTGCGATTTCACGCTTTCAACTCTTGTTTGACACTCCGCTTCTTCTCTTCGCAATTGCGATTTCACGCTTTCAACTCCTGTTTGCTCACGAATACGTCTTTCAACCTCTCTATCCGCATTCTGTTGCTGACGATTATTTTCCATTCTCTTTAATGGTTCTTTTGCCCAATCTTCAAGAACGCCAAGAGGTCCTGTTACTGCTTTAAATACTTTTCCTATTACACTTGTTATTCCCATAATTATTCATTTGTTTGCTTAATTGTATTATTTATTTCTTCCTTTATATTTCCTATTGAGGTCATTATATTCTCATCAGTCAGTTGATAAGAAAGTTTTAAGCTTGAAGTATAACTTGCAACCAAGTCTTCAATCCATTTTTTCGCACATTCTTTGCTTATTTGTTCATCTTTCAAAGAATTACAAACCTCTTTCAAAGTTGAAGAAAAGAAGTTTGCTTGTTCTTTTCTAAGTTCTGTTTGAAGAGAAATAGCAAATTTAATTTCTTCTTTGTAGTCTTTCAAAAGGTCAAGCAAATGTTTTTCGTGTTCATACAAATTAGAAAGTTTTACGCTAACAGGATTGTTCTTTTTCTTTTCATCTTCAAGAACTTTTTCATAATGTTTAGTAACTTGATTAGCAGTATTGTTGCATTCTTTCTCTATTACACTAATCGCTCTTTCAAAAATAATATCTTGATTGTTGCGGGAAACAGAGGCAATATTTTCAAAAAGATACCCGCATATTGCTCTTTGTGTTTCTTCGTCTAAGAATGATTTTTTTTCTTCTTCCATATTATTATTTTTGAGTTTATAAAATCTGTTTTATTTGTGCTATTTTCTTGGCAGCAACAGTATTATTTCTATTGTTAATTAAGTTTATTATTTCTTTTAAGAAATCGCAATAATCATCTGCATCTTGTTTGCTGTAAAAATGCAATACTCCTTGATAACGTTTTTGGATTTCTTGTTGTGTAAGGTTGGTTACATCTTGGTCTCTCACTCTTAAAAGATTTAAACGTCCATTAGGACATGTAATACGATAATTTTTTGACATATCTTGAATGTTTAATGTTAATATATTAACTTATTTATTATTCTTATTTTATTTATTATTTTCTACCTCCCATAAAGATAGCAAGAATTGCTCCCAAAAGTCCTAATCCACCAATTGCAAGCCCTGTTTTTAATTTTTTATCTTCTTGTTCCTTACGTTCAATATCTGGTTTTATTCTTTTTGGATAATCATCTTTGAAATGAACTAACCATTGCGATATTTTATGAGATGCAACAAGGCATGTTTTTTTGTCTTTGTCAATATCTCTATCATTATTTTCAGAATTATAGTGAGTATGCTTATTTCCAATTACTCTAATATTATGTAATTCGGTGATAATATCTTCACTGAAATATCCATGATCAGCAAATCCTTTTATTAGATTAATATCATTTAGATTATTCTTTGTTCTTGTTTCATTTATAATCTTGTAAACCTCATCTAATATTGCCTCTAAAAATCTTCTATATGCAATTATAGCATTTACTGAATCTGTTTCACTATACTCTAAGGCTCGTTCAATTTCTCTAAACGGAGCATTGAATCCTTCATAGCGAAGAAAATAAAAATCATGTATATCCATTTTATTTTTATTGCTTATTTTTGATCAATAAAACCACTTTACCCAAGTCCCAAACGGCGATTACTTAATTTCTCTCTTTGACTTCAAGGCATAAAAAAACGTGGGACTTTTTTCTTATCGTTGTTTGAGGTTCCGCAATTACCTTTTCACCAAATAAGAAAAGCCCACGATATTACTCGTGAGCGTCTTGACTTATCTTTATGGTGAAAATGTGTGAAATTTTGCGGATTTCAAACAACCAAATCTAAGCAAAAACGCTTTTATGTCGTATTAAAATTTACTAAGTCTTAATAATAATTATTCTTTATCTCCTTTTTGTCCTCCTTTTTTACGCTTTAAATTTCTACCCACAAAGGTACAACATTTTTCTTTAATTACAAAAAAATCTTTAAAGGTATTTTAAAGCGCTTTTAAATCTCTTATAAATATATTTTCTTAAAGAAAAATCTTGAAATTTCTTGGAAAAATTGAGCAAAATTGAGGGTAAAATTGACTAAAACGAAGTATTGTTTTCACCAAACGCTGATTAATTTTCACCAAACGCCGTTTAATTTTTTTTAAACGCCGTTTAATTTCAACCAAACGCCGTTTAATTTTGCCAAAATCAAGAGAAAAAACAGCCTTTTTTGGCTTAAAAATGGGATAAA
>JAZRCB010000035.1:0-1724 GCA_045635365.1 Candidatus Onthomorpha sp. | reverse complement strand
GTTTTGCCGCGCTTTTTCAAAAGCGCGCGCCCTGCGCGTAGCAGCGGGGGGTGCGGGGCGAGTAGCCATGCATCTCGGCATTTCTTTTTGCAAAGCTTTTTCTTTGTGCCTGTTTTGGCAAAGAAAAAGCGTTCAAGAAATCTTGCTGTCAAACGACGGTGTATATTTAAAGCGGGCGCACAGTGCGCTACTACGGAGTTTGAACTTATAATTAGTTTAATTAAACTCCCATTTAGAAAAAGAAACAGCTACATATCCAACCTTTCCATATTCGTCTACATCTACAGAAATTGTTTTTTGTATTTTATTTTTATAGTTGCCATAATTATCATAAAGATAAAATGTTATGTGAAACTTGAATCTATCCTCATTTTTTTCAACCTTTCCAATTTTATATTTAGTTGCTTCAACATCATAATTTTTAAAAAGATATGAAGTTCCTCCACTTCTCATTTCTCTCAATGCTGCTTTTAATACCGCTGTTTTTGCTAAATCCTCTCTTTTGGATACAGAAATCGTTACTTTGGTAGTTGTAGTTCTTTTGGTAGAACTAATAGTTGTAGAAGTTGTAGTTTGAGGATTTGAAGTTCCGTTGTTTGACGGTAAAGCAATAAGAAGGGTTGAAGCAACAACTATTGCAATAACAATTGTAATTATAGCAATTATACCGACTTTAGATATACTCTTCTTTTTAGTGCCCTGTTGTGTTTGATCACATTCGTTATTACATTGTGTTTCATTAGTTAATTCTTGATTTTGAGGCTCGTACATTTTTATTCTCCTTTAAAAAACAACATAATTTGAGTTAATTTTTAACTCTTTTTGTTAATGATATCATATTTTTAACTAATTGTCAATAATTTTAGTTAAAAATGCTATAATAAATTCAAAAGGAGGTAATTCAGATGAATATTGGTGAAAAGATAAAAAATGCACGAGAAGACATGGATCTTTCTCAAAGAGAAATGGCTGAATTAATTCCAATGAATCAATCAAATTATTCAAAAATAGAACGAAACATTCAAGAACCCAGTATGCAACAACTAAAGAAAATATGCCAAATTTTAAGATTAGATCCATCATATTTGTTAAATCTTGATGAATATGCCTCTATTACCGAAGAAGACTTAATCTTGTTAAAAGAAGTAAAAACTATTATAGATAAGCATAACAAAAAGCCCTGAATTTCAGGGCTTTTATTATTCCTCCCAAATCAACGTTTCGGGATGTGAAAAATTGAATTTTATATTTTTCTTTGGGTTGATGATAAGGTTAAGTGTTCCCTTTTCATTTGTGCCCATTCGAGTTTCCATTGTGAGCGCGCGATAGGGCTTAAAGCCGCATTTTTCTTGAACTTTTTTCGATTGAGTGTTGAAATTATAATAACCGCAAAGCAAGAAATCAAAATCAAGCTCGTCAAAGAGATAGCTCACAACTCCTTTTACCGCCTCGGGCATAAGACCCATGCCCCAATACTCCTTGCTCAAAACAAAGCCAATTTCTCTGCCACGGTAGCCGTCAAACTCGGTCAGCTTGTCCTCAAGTCCGTATTCATTGATACCAAAAGAACCGATAACCTTGCTGCTTTCCTTTAAGCAGATAGCAAAGTCTATATCATTTTCAATAAATCTGCCAAGGATTTCTCTGCTCTCTTCAATACTTTCGTGGTGCTTCCAGCCCGCGCGCTCTCCAACTCCCTCGACCGATGCATATTCATAAAAATC
>JAZRCB010000034.1:0-16693 GCA_045635365.1 Candidatus Onthomorpha sp. | reverse complement strand
TGTGATTGAACTTAAATTATCGCACCCTAAAAACGCTTCTTCTCCTATATGCGTAATACTATTTGGAAGATTCAATGTGTTGGAATTATCGTAATATGCAAATGCTTTCTTACCAATATGGGTTATATTATTTGAAAAATTTACTGTTGTTATATCATCCATATCATAAAGAAAGTTCTCAGGTATCTTTTCTACTTCATCACCTATATTTATAGTGGAAATATTTGAACCTCCAAAAGGATGGAAAGTACCTGTTTGAAATCCATTACAATCTTTTGCGTTATAATCTAATGTAGTTAAGCTAGGACAATAAGCAAATATTGCACCACCAAGATTTGTAACACTTTCAGGAATTGTAAATGAAGTTAAAACAGGACAATAGCAAAAAGCATTTCTTTCAATCTTAGTAATACTATTTGGCATTACAACAGAAGTAAGGTTATTACATTCTTGAAAAGCAGATTGACCGATAGAGGTAACAGTGCTTGGAATAATGACAGAAACTACATAGTCTTTTCTTTGAAAGGTTCCTCCTCCTATCTCAACAACGGTGTATTTTATGCCATTATATGTTACTACATCTGGAATAACTACTGTATCCTCTCCACCATAGTAGTTCCAAGTTGATACACTGCTATTATTAATTATTGTAAACTGATAACCGTTTAAATGAAAATATTGTGCTGAAACTACTATATTAAGTAAGATTGCACAAATTAAGAATAACGTCTTTTTCATATTATAATCCTCCTATTTTTTGATGTTTCTTTATATATAAGACAAGATTTTTAGCAAAAATGTTACATTATAATAGAAAAAAATTTATGGGGGGAGAGGTAAATAGTTAAAAATCATTAAATTAAAAAAGCCCAAAATATACTTTTGGGCTTTTCAATTTAAAAGTTTGAATTATCTTCTTTTACCTGTATAACGTTTATTCTTTTGATCGGTAGGTATTTTGTAGCTTAATCCTAATGAAGCATCATAAAGCATTGCCCAGCCTCCGTAATTGAAATAATAATCTGGTGGGAAAGCATCATTTGTTAACATTATCTTTGCTTCAATATTTAACAATAGATTTCTATTTAAATAAAAAGAGTGAATCATACCTCCATTAAGAGCAAAACCCGCAAATTGATCTTGTTCTTCTTCTGGACGGAATGTTACGATTCCTGTTCCGAAAACAATACTTGCATCATAGTATTTTTTCTTCTTTTTAGTCTTCCAAAAATTAGTTATATTTACTAATAGGTCTGTATGAGCGTAAATAATAGAATTTGGTAATAGAGTATCTTGTAATACACTCATAGTATTTCCAGCCTGAACGGCAAGTCTTGTTCCTAATATTGGAGAGAAATGATAACCAACTGAAAATTGTAACATTGGTTTCAATTCATCAGCAAGACCTTCTACTGGAGTTTCTTGAACTAAATGCAAAGCATGCACTCCTCCTCCTATTGACAATTCAACACTATTATTGAAAACATCTACTGTCCTGTAATTTTTTCTTTGAGCAGAAAGTGTGAATAAAACACTTAGCAATACGGAAAATATTAAAATCTTTTTCATAATACTTTACTTTATTTCATGTTGCAAATATATAAAATTTACTTCATCTATGAAAAAAATATGAGTTTTTTGTAACTTTGCCACCAAAATTAAAACATTAACTGATATGGAGAAAAGAAATTCAAACATTGCATTATGGATAGGATGCGGATTGTCTATCGTTTGCTCGATAGTGCTATTTATTTTAGTATTATCAGGCGACAAAGCTGAAACAAAGGAAACAAAAACAACTGCTGCCGTTAAGAAAAACAAGACTCTTTCGTCTGATGGTTTAAAAGTTGCTTACATCAACACTGATACTGTTATGGCAAAATATCAAATGGCTATTGATATGGAGAAAGACTTGCAAGACTATCAAAAAAGATTGAAAAATGAATTAGAATCAAAGCTTAAGAAATTCCAGACTGACTATGAGAATTATATGAAAAATGGAGCAAATTTGACTTTGACTCAACAAAAACAAACTGAACAAGATTTAACAAAAAGACAACAAGAATTACCTCAACTTGAACAACAAATGATGTTGGATTTACAAGAAAGACAAGTAGCAGATAATAAAAAGATGTTAGATGCTGTTTATGCGTTCATAAGAGATTATAACAAAAAACATCAAAACTTTGATATTATTCTTTCAAAGTCTTATTTAGGCTCTCCTGTTCTTTATATTGATGAAGGAATGGACATAACAAATGAAATTATTGAAGGATTAAATAAAGAATACGAAGAATACAAAAAAGAAAATTAAGAAAATAAGAAACTGAATTAAAAAGTAAATCCCCCAAAAGTTTAAGACGATAAACCTTTGGGGGATTTTTATTTGTGTTATGTTTTCTTTTACATCATAAGACTTACTAAAACAAATGTCCAGTGAGCTACGATTCCGGCACATAAACCTGCTATTGTGTGAGCAAGAAGTGCTTTTGAAATAAGTTTTCTGTAACCTAATGAATCCATCATTGCAGTGTGAGTTGATAAATATCCACTCCAACACATTCCCATTGCGGTAAACACTGCAATAGCGTTTGCATCTAATATTCCGTTTGCTGCAAATGTTGGAAGAAGTCCAAGTGCTGCTCCAACTGCTCCAAGTGCTGTCATTGGGAATGCAATTAATTCCATGCTTTCAAAACCAAATAACCATTCGAATACGAAATCTATTTTTTCTGCAAGCCAAGGTAAGATAGGAACTCCTTCATATGCTACACCAGCATAACCAACTGCTGCATCTTTTGGTCCAAAGGTAATCATCATTACAAGAGTTGAGATAATCAATACTCCTGGTATGATTTGCAATCCTAAATCAACCCCGTTTTTACCTCCATCTAAGATAGCATTCATTATTCTTATGAAAAGGCTTTCTTTCTTTTCTTCAACTTCTTCGGTTTCTGCGTTTGCTGTTTCTTCAAATTCTACTGGCGAATTCATTTCTGGATATGCTTTAAGAGTGAATTTTTGCATCAATCTTGTAGAGATTATACTTCCAACGAAAGCACCAAATAACCCAACTAATGCTCCTGAAATTTCTCCGTAACCAACCATTGTGATGATTACGACAAATCCCATTCCGAATGCTGTTCCGAAATTGTTTAATGAAACTAATTGATATTTTTTAAAGAATTTGCTGAAATTTTTGTCCTTTGCAAGTGAAATAATTGCGGGATTGTCGGAAAGAAATGTCATAACTGCTCCTAAGGCTCCCACACCTGGTAATCTGAATAGGGGTTTCATTAATGGTTTTAGGAGTTTTTCTAAAAGCCCTACTACTCCAAATTCAGAAAATAGTTTACTTAAGGCTCCCGTTAATACAGTGATACCCATTAAATAAAATACTGTGTTAAGCAATAGGTCATGTGCTGTATTCATTATTGTTTTCAGCATATTTCCCGCTCCCATTTTGCTTCCTAATACAAGGAATCCTCCTATTAAGATAAGCAAAAATAGAATCGCTCCAAGCGTCTTTTTTGTTGTTTTCTTCATTCTGTATCTTTATTTATTGATTTATTTTAATTTCATATTCCATGTGATACCTGCATTCAAGAATAAGTTTGCAGGTGCTTTATCATTTGAAGATACAACGGCGTGTAATCTTACGTCTTTGCTGTTTTTGATTGGAAAATACTCAACTCCCGCTCCGAAAAGCATGTATTCTGTTCCCGGTGCTACTGTCATTGTCCAATAATTTGGAGAAATAAATCTTGAATATTCTGATTTGTTTTGGTCGTATGATACTTTTGCGAAAATATTCAATTGAGGTAATTGATATTTTACTTGTGTTGTCAAAGTGAAATCGGCAAAGAAATTGTCTTGTCCGTCAATGTATTTATTTATATAGTCTAAATCTATTACGAAATTATCAACATAGAATTGGTTTCCAAGGGCGATGTAGTTTACATATTCACCTGCTCTATATTCAATAAGGTTTGTTGAATATAAAGTCTTCCACCAAGCGGCTATATTACCATTCCATAATAGGTTATAAGCATATAATCCGTCAAATGGTTGTTGTTTGAATATTGAATTGCTTATTTGGAATGTTAGGGCTTGATTGTTTGCATTCCAAGTAAGGCTTGTTCCAAATTCGTAACAAGAAGGCATTACATTACAAAAATCTGAATAGAAGTAAACATCTATTGGAGCATAATCGTATTCAAATCCTCCAATTGCAACAACTTGTTTTCCCACAGAAAGAGAGAAATTGTTGTCTATTTTATATGTTAAATAAGCCCAATCTGTTGCTTCAAAGAAGTTTGAAGTAAAGTTTGTTCTATTTAATCTTTGACGCCAATGATATTCAAATTTGTCATTTATCTTTCCGTCTAACATAATGTTAAGGAACTTTCCTGCAAATCCAGAATTGTCATTGTTTTTCCCTTCAAAATAGTTGTAATCGTAATCTGCTCTTGTATTAAATCTTAACGAAAAATCGTTATTTTGAGCAAAAGATAGGCTTGTAATAACTGCCAAACAAATAAATAATACTGTCCTTTTCATAAAATTTTGTCTAAAAATGAAGCGGCAAAGGTACGAAAAAAGACTCATAATGAAAGAAATTAACATTTAAAATCTTTGTAATACTTTGTAAACTACAAAATAATCATTATTTTTGCAAGCTAATTTTACTATCAAAATATTGATAACGTAAATATTAAGAAGATGAGTTTGAAAGAAAACATAAACTTGGAAAATTTACCAAAGCATATAGCAGTCATAATGGACGGCAATGGTCGTTGGGCTAAGCAAAGACAAAAAGAAAGAATCTTTGGACACCAAAATGGCGTAAATGCAGTTAGAGAAATAACTGAAGGTTGTGCCGAACTAGGTGTAGAATTTCTTACTTTATATACTTTCTCTACAGAAAATTGGAATAGACCAAAAGAAGAAATAGATGCTTTAATGGCTATGTTGGTAGATACTATTGCAAAAGAAGAAGCAACTTTGATGAAAAATAATATCAAATTGGAATATATTGGAGATATTTCTCAAATTGCTGAAGAGACTCAAAATGCTTTAAGAAATACTATTCACAATACTCGCAACAATACACGAATGACTCTTATTCTTGCTTTGAATTATAGCTCTCGTTGGGAATTAACTGAAATGGTTAAATCTATTGCTCAACAAGCTAAAGACAACTCTTTAAATATTAAAGAAATTAACCAAGATATTATTTCTAAAAACCTATCTACTGCTAATTACCCTGACCCTGATTTATTGATAAGAACTTCTGGAGAATATCGTTTAAGCAATTATTTGCTTTGGCAATTAGCTTACACAGAACTTTTCTTCACTTCTACTCTTTGGCCAGACTTTAACAAAGAAGGTCTTTATGAAGCAATTATTTCTTATCAAAATAGAGAAAGAAGATTTGGTAAGACAAGCGAACAATTAAAAAAATAAATCATCACAAAATTATTATTAAACTATAACGTTACTTATTTAATTTAAACCTAAAAAGATGAAATTAGTAAAGTTTATAATATCTATATTGTTTTTGTTGCCATTACAATTTTTAAATGCACAATCAATAGAACTTGACTACCTTTCTCCAAAAGAGTATGAAGTTGGCGATATTGAAATTGTAGGAGCAGATCATTTAGACAAAAATTCAGTAATTCTATTATCAGGAATATCTGTAGGAGAAAAGATTTTCTTGCCAAGCGACAAAACAAGTGTTGCAATAGATAAACTTTGGAGACAAGGAATTTTTGAAGACATTAAAATATCTATTTCAAAAATAGAAGGAAGAACTATATTCTTAACTTATCACTTAAAAACTAAACCAAGATTATCGGGATATAAAATAGAAGGCGTTAAACGTGCTGAAGCCGATAAGTTAAGTGAAACCATGAAAATCTACGCAGGAGATGTTGTAACCGAAAATCTTAAATCCAATTGTATTAATATCATTTGCGATCACTTTATTGAAAAAGGCTTTTTCTCTATTACAACTGAAATAGAAGAAAAGAAAGATACTAATTTCAGTAGAAATGAGGTTTTCTTAACTTTTAAAATCAATAAAGGAGAGAAAATACGCATTGGGCAAATCAATGTAAATGGGAATAATGCCATTGCAGATAAGAAGATTCGTTCTAAAATGAAAGACACAAAAGCTTATCGTTGGTGGAGAATTTGGAAATCTTCTCGTTTTGTGGACAGCGATTTCCAGGCAGATAAAGAATTAGTTATAAACGAATATAACAACGAAGGATTTAGAGATGCAAAAATCGTAAGAGATAGCATTTATATAGTTGATACTTTTAGAAAGAATTTTTGGGGAAAGAAGCAACCTAAAAAAGAAGTACATATAGATTTAGACGTTCACGAAGGAAGTAAATTTTTCTTTAGAGATATCACTTGGGTTGGAAACACAAAATATTCTTCTGAAGATTTATCTAAACGTTTAAGAATATTTAAAGGCGACCCTTATAACAAGGGTTTATTAGAAAAGAATCTTCAATATGATCCAACAGGAACGGATATCTACTCATTATATACAGATGATGGTTATTTATTCTTTAGAGTTATGCCTACTGAAATAAAAGTTGAAAACGACTCTATTGATATTGAAATGAGAGTTTTTGAAGGCAAACAAGCAAGAGTTAATAAGGTAACATTATCAGGAAACACTATAACTAACGATTATGTTATAATGAGAGAATTAAGAACTTATCCTGGAGATCTTTTCAGTAGAGATGCTGTTTATCGTTCAATGAGAGAATTGCAACAGTTAGGATATTTTGACCCTGAAAAGATAGTACCTGATATTCGTCCTAATCCTGAAAATGGAACTGTTGATATAGAATATAAGCTTGTTGAGAAATCAAGTTCACAATTTGATTTAAGTGGAGGTATTGGCAACGGTTACGTTATTTTCCAAGCAGGAATATCTTTGACCAATTTTTCAACACAAAAATTCTTTAATAAAAAAGCATGGACTCCTTTTCCAATAGGAGATGGTCAAAAACTTTCGCTTAGAGTTCACACAAATGGAGATTATTATAACGCAGTTTCGTTATCGTTTACAGAACCTTGGTTAGGAGGTAAAAAACCAAATGCATTGAGTGTGGGAGTTTATTACTCTTATCAAGATGACGGATTTTGGAATACATCTGGAACATCAGAATATCACATAGGTATTTTAGGAGGTTCTGTTTCTTTAGCAACAAGATTAAAATGGCCAGATGATTACTTTACTTTTGTTCATGGTATAGCTTACCAACAATATAATGTAAAGAATTATAAAACTTTGACAGCTATGCCTACAGGTATTTCAAACAATATTAATTATAATTTCACTATTGCAAGAAACTCTGTCGATCAATTAATCTATCCAAGACAAGGCTCTGATATTTCAGTACAAGGACAAATGACATTCCCTTACTCTTTAGTAAATGGAAGAGATTACACAAATCTAACTCCACAAGAAAGATACAAATGGTTAGAATACTACAAAGTAAACGTAAGAGCTGCTTGGTATTTTAATCTTGTTGATGATTTAGTTGTTTCTACAAGAGCAAGATTTGGATTCTTGGGACAATATAATAGTAAAGTTGGCTATTCTCCTTTTGAAAGATTCTATGTTGGAGGAGACGGTTTAACTGGTTATAACATAGACGGAAGAGAACTTGTAGCATTAAGAGGTTATGATGAAGCTTCAATTTCACCTTCTGATGGAGGAATGATATTTGATAAATACACAATGGAAATAAGATATCCTATCACATTAAGCGAAGGAGCATCAGTTTTTGCTTTAGCATTCTTTGAAGCAGGTAACTCTTGGGCGAACTTCCAAAGCTTTGAACCATTCAAAATGTATCGTTCTGCAGGTCTTGGTTTAAGAATACACATGCCTATGTTTGGAATGCTTGGAGTAGATTGGGGATATGGTTTAGATTCTATCCCTGGCGAGCCAACCGCATCAGGAAGTCATTTCCATATTTCATTTGGTAATTCAATGGATTAATAATATTTAAACTTATAAAGATGAAAAAATTATTCTTACTTTTCGTAATGGCATTTATTTCTTTAAGTGCATTCAGTCAAAAATATGCTTGTGTAGATACAGAATACATACTTAATAGTATGCCAGAATACAAACAAGCTCAAAAGGAATTGGAAGAAGTATCTCTACAATGGCAAAAAGAAGTTGAAGAAAAATTTGTTGCTGTTGATAAACTATACAAAGCTTTTCAAGCAGAAGCAGTATTATTGCCTAATGACTTAAAAGCACAAAAAGAAAACGAAATTATTGCTGCTGAAAAAGAAGCAAAAGATATTCAAAAGAAAAGATTTGGCAACAATGGCGATTTAACAAAAAGACGTTCAGAATTGATTAAACCAATTCAAGATAGAATATATAATGCAATAGAAAAAGTCGCACAAGAAAAGAACTATTCAGTTGTTTTTGACAAAGCAAGTGGAGCAACAATTCTATATGTTGATAGCAAAACAGATATAAGCAATCTTGTTTTAGCTGAATTAGGATATAAAATCAACACACCAAATAGATAATCCACAAAAATATCATACCTTTGCAAACCGAAAAAATTAGATAATAAAAATAATTAAAACAATAAAAACAAAATGAAAAGAACATTTCAAGTATTAGTATTAGCTGTTCTATGTTTATTAGGAACAGATTCATTCGCACAAAAAATCAAATTAGGACATTTCAATTCAAATGAATTGATGCAAAGAATGCCAGAAGCAGAAGCTGCACAAACACAAATAAATGAGTATATCGCAGACTTACAAGCAGAAATGGAGTTGATGAGCCAAGAGTACAACAGATTGATGCAAGAATACGAAACAAAAAAAGATCAACTTACAGATCTATTAAGAGCTAACAAAGAAAACGAAATCAGAAGCGTAGCAGAACGTATGCAAAACTTCCAAAGACAATCTGAAGTTTCTGTTCAAGAAAAACAAGTTGAGTTAATGAATGCCATAGTTGAAAAAATAAAAGTTGCAGTTGCTGAAGTAGCAGCAGAAAATGGCTACACATATATTTTTGAAAGTAATGGAGTATTGTGGTATGCAGCAGATAGCGATGATATAACAAGTCTTTTAGCAAAAAAATTAACACTTAAATAGTATTTTTCTTAGATTGTGATTGCAAAAGTTGCAGAAAATCCTCTAAAAATTTGGCAGGAAACAAAAAAAGTACTACTTTTGCAATCGCAAAAAGCGGGCGTGGCGTAATTGGTAGCCGCGCTAGACTTAGGATCTAGTGCCGAGAGGCGTGGGGGTTCGAGTCCCTTCGCCCGCACAAAGCGAAAGAAGTCAAGTAGAAATTACTTGACTTCTTTTTTTATTTCTAACAAATAGAGCCTAAACTTCCTAACAAACTACATTATTTTTCTTATTATGTAGATTTATTTCAAAGAATAGGGTTTTCTTTTTCAAAGATTCACTTCATTTTCTTCAAAAGAAAATCTGTTTTCTTAAAGAGATAATTCATTTTCTTAAAGAGAAAATAGATTTTCATCAAGAAAAACAAGTTGAAAATCAAATTTCACTTCTTGAATTCTTTGAAGAATATTAAACGTTTTGCTTAATTAAAAAAATAAGTCTTGAATTCAAGAAAATGAATCCAAGACTTATTTTTTTAATTCTTAGTAATATTTCTCTTATTCCATTGTATAGCGAGAGAAAACGTTTTCTTGGCTTATTTGAAGGGGGTTTTCTTCTATCCATTTAAGGAAGGAGTCCCACTTTGATTGATTTTGTTTTACCCATTGATTTGTTTGATCTAATGCTCCATAAGCAAACAACCAATAATTGTAAGCTTCAAAATGTCCTGCTTGTATTAATTGTTTATGGTAATCAAATAAAACATTGTCAAAGTCAGGATATGTTGCATAGAATTCTGTTATGAATCTTTTTCTTATTTCTACCAATGTACGAAGGTCTAAATATCTTTTTCCTCTACAAGCTTTTGTCATTGCTGAACGAAAACTCTCTGGGAATAGATTTGGTCTTTCTGGTGAATTTGAATAAACTATTATTGTATTATCAAAATCTACTTCAGCCTTACCTGCATTGAATTTGATTTGATCAAAATAGCAATCAAACAATGCTTTACTCATTTCTTTGCATCTTTCAGATTTTTCCAAATTCATAAATAATTCTCCATACATTGCCCCCCATACCATTTCTGTAGAAGCAAAAAATAGTAATGATGCTCTATAGTAATTTGATGAAAATTTTGGGTCAAGTTCTATTCCTTTTTCATAATAAAAGAATGCATCTTCAAATCTATTTGCTTTATAGGAAATATTTCCTTTTTCCAAATACAAACAACCTGAATTAGGGAATTTTTTTAAGCCTTTGTCGTATGCACTTACTGCTGCATTGAATTGTCCTTTTTCATCATAGGCATTCCCTAATAGCTGATAAACATCTGGTGTAACATCTGTTCTTTCACACAAAGGTTCTAATACTTTTATTGCTTTATCATAATCAGTTTGTATGTAATACACCCATGCTAATTCGTGATGTAAAGCGAGTGTATTAACCCCTTGCCCTATTGCTTTTATCATAAGGTTTTCTGCCTCTACTAATTCTCCTTTATCTATTAGAGATATAGCTTTTGTTAAAATAGAATCTGCGTCTTGAGCAAAACTTAAACTAATATTTAAGAATAAAACTAAAAGTGTAATTAATATCTTTTTCATATTTTTTTATTTTTTCATTAATCGTTTTCTTAAAGGAATATCATAAAGTCTTGATAAAACAAATGCTAGTACTACTGATAATAACACTACCAATATTGCTATAAGATATGTTTCTTTTAATGTGTATTGTTGTGTTTTTATTAACCATTGATAGAATATATACATTATTGGATAATGTATTATGTATAATGGATAGGATATTTCTCCTAATATTTTGCTTGTTTTAGATGATTCATTATGTCCTGCTGATGCTCCTATTTGAAGAATTAAAGGAAAGACTACAATCACACACAATGATTCATAAAGTCCATTAAAACTTATTATATTTTGTCCTGGAATATATGGCATAGATAGTGCTGTGATTAATATTATTGAGCAAACAAGGAATGGATATTTTATTTTTATAGGTTTAAATCCACGGCATATTAGCATTCCAAGAGTGAATGGAAAAAGCATTCGTAACATTCCTCCAAAGAAATTGATCATATCAAAAGTCCAACCAACTCCTATTGTGCCGTAACCTGAAAGATTTCCTAAAGAAAAAGTAATATGTAATATTCCTAATAACAATACTAAATAAGATAATAGTTTTATTGAAAGGCGTCTTATGAAAAGTGCGTATAATATATTACCTATATATTCAAAAAATAAAGACCATGTAGGACCATTTAATGGAAATAACTCTCCATTTCCTCTCACTTCATTAAATGAATTAGGCAATGCAGGAATCATAAAACAAGTAAGAATAAAAGTAATTATTGATATATACAAAGGAATAGTTGTTCCATTCCATTGTTGTGAGCCTCCTATTAAAAAACATATCAATCCAATAAGACTTCCCATTACAAGCATTGGATGTAAACGTATCAATCTACGTTTAAAGAATGTTAAAGTGGACATTTTATTCCATCTATCTGAATAGGCATATTGTATTACAAATCCAGATAAAAGAAAGAAGAAATCTACTGCTAAATATCCGTGATTTAATGTCCTGATTAAACCATCTCCCACCTGATTTGTTAGCTCTGCAAAAGCGAAGCCTTCAAATATGTGGTAGCAAACAACCATTATTGCAGCTACTCCTCTTAATCCATCAAGTAATTGATAGTGTTGTTTGCTATTTATGTTTGACATAAATTATTTTAATAATTCTTCAAGGGCTTGTATCTGTCTTATAGAATGAATATCGCTTCCAACCTCATCGTAAAAGTTTTTAGATAATAGCCATTCTGCTTTCTTTTGTGCCATTTTACCATACATTCCTTTTAAAGACAACATATTTAATTGAAAACGTATTCCCTCTGCTTTCAATTTTATGTAATCTTTATCAGTCATATATGCATATCTTTCAGGGTGAGCAAGCAATGGATAATAGCCTATAGAATATATTTGTTTAAGTGTTTCTTCTAAATTCAAAGGTGGATTAAAGTAAGATGTTTCTACAAGAATTTTATCTTGCATTTCTCCATGTGGCAACAAATCTTTTTCAGACAATCTTTTGTCAAACACATTATCGATCATATATTCAGCTGCTAAATGCAACTTTATATTACCTTGATATGCGTTTTTTAGTTGCCTAAATCTTTCTTGTAGAAATTTTGTTTCGTTGGGAATATCTTCCATTATGTGAGGAGTACACCAAAGTTGAGTAAAGCCTAAACATTCTAAATAATCTAATATTTGCAAGCTTTCTTCTAAATCTTGCACTCCGTCATCAACTCCATAAAGAATATGAGAGTGGACGTCAGACTTTTTGTCTAACAATCCACTCTTCTTTAATCTATTATCTTTACCAAATATTTTGCTTAAAAAATTTGCCAATTATCTATTCTTATTTATCGTTATTTGCATAGTAAGCTCCGTAACGGTAACCATATTTGTAACCATACTTATAACCATACTTACCGTACTTACCACTATCCTTTTCAGTTCCATTAAGAATGCAAGACATGTTCTTGAAAGTTCCGTTTTGATAAAGAGTTTGTAAATCTCCTAACATACTTCTTTCTAATAATCCTGCTCTAATTACAAATATTGTTCTATCTACACTCTTTTCTATAATATGAGTATCTGTTACTATTTCAATTGGTGGACAATCGACTATTACATAATCATACTCTTTTTTGAATTTTTCCACCATTGTTTTGAATATATCTTGAGAAAGTAATTCTGCAGGGTTTGGTGGAATGGTTCCAACAGGTAATACATGTAATGAATTATAAGTTTTATCCTTAACAATTACATCATTAACATCTGTTATTCTTCCTGCCAAGAAATCAGATACTCCTAATTTAGGTGCATTTGCAAATTGAGAAACAGAAGCATGACGTAAGTCACCATCTATAATAAGAACCTTTTTATTTTGTATTGCTAAAGCTATACCTAAGTTTATAGATATGAAACTCTTTCCTGAACCCGGATTATATGATGTAAGAGCTATTGCATTAGATGAATTATCTTTCATCATAAAATCTAAATTAGTTCTTAAACTACGAAAGGCTTCATTGATAACATTTCTACTTCCTGCTTTAACAACAACTTTCTTATTTTCTTCTGGAGATTTCTTCTTCAATCTCTTAAGACCTGTTCGTTTAGGGAAGCAATTTGGAATTTCTCCCAAGAAAGGTAATGTAATATTTTTTAAATCTTGACGGCCTCTTACTGTTGTTGTAAAATATTCTCTTAGAACAATTATTCCCAAAGGTATAGCAAATCCTATAACAAATCCTACTAAAAGAATCATTGTACGTCTTGGCGATACAGGGAAAATACTTGTTCTTGGTTGTTGAATTATACGAGTATTATATGCTGTAAAAGCTTGAGAAAGTTCATTTTCTTCACGTTTTTGTAGTAGATACAAGTATAGAGATTGTTTTACGGCTTGTTGTCTTTCTACTGATAACAATACTTTTGCTTGATTTGGATTTGATGCAATTTTTGCTGAAGTTTGTCTTTCTGTCTTTTTAAGTTCGTTCATTTGATTTTGCAAAACTACGATTTGATTATCAACAGATACAGATATAATTCTTCTCATTTCCATCAAAGCTTTATCCATATCTTTTACAAGAACGTTCTTCTCACTACTATTAGCAACTAAGTTATTTCTTTCCAAAAGCTTTGCATTGTGTTCAGCAATCATTCTTTCAATATTAGCATTTTGAATACCAGAGTTTACAGGTAATAACTCTGAAGTGATTGCATTCTTTGAAAGATAATCTTTAATGTATCGCGCCATCCATATTTGATTGCTTAATTCTCTAATTTCTTCATTCAAAGCATTACTTTGAGAAAGATACATACTAGCAGCAGCTTCAACGTCTGGAATTAAGTTTGCAGATTTATAAGTAGAAATATCGCTATCCACATTTGCCAACTCACTTTCTATAACTAACAAACGATCATTAATAAATATAGATGTTGAATTTGCTATTTGGTTTTTATCTTTAATCCATCTTTCGTTATAAACTACAATTAGAGTACTTAAAAAGTCTTCTGCTCTTTGTTTTGATACATCATGCACAAAAAGAGTTATTACATCTGCCTCTTTATTGTTTTGTTCAACTCCTAATTTATTTGAATATCTTTCAATAGCATATTGTTTACTTACTCTTGAAACAAGTATTTCATTTGTTTCTACTATTAATCGGTTATTGTAATGTATTGTAGGAGTAACTACCAAATTACCATAAGGTGTTGAAATTGTATCATGCAAACGTCCTTCTATTTTCTTTTCTCCAAAATCTTCACCATTAAACTTCATTTCTGAGATAACAAATTTCTCTTTGCCTACAAGATTAAGTTTAAATGATGCAAAGGCATTATCTGCAAGCTCAGGCATAGAAACAGTCACAGGAAGACTTGTACCGTAAAGAAGTTTATCATAAAACAATCCTGCTTTACGATAATCCATATACAGATTTAATCTTTCTACAACCTCAACCATTAAATCTGGAGAACTAAAGGCTATTATTTCATTCCATACACTAGTATTTGTTTTAAACATTCCCATATCAGCAAATGCGGCTTCTGCTGAAAATGAATTACCTTTTGAATCAGATTTAATTTGCAACTCTGCGTCTGTGTAATACTGAGGTTCTTGTGTTTTTGCATACAAAAATGCCACAGCTACTGCAAGAACAACGGATATAACAAACCAATACCATTTTGAAATACAAAAGTAAATTATACTTCTTATATCAATTATTGGTTCTTCTTGATTTTTTTGTAAATTATCTATTTGTTCCACTATTATTATTTTTTATTGTTATCTAATGAATACTAATAAAACTGATGTTAAAAGAGATGCTACTGAAATCCAAAATGATGTTGAACGTACATTATTACCATTAACAGTAGATTGTCTCATCTTTGTGTCATTTGGTTCTACATAAACAATATCATTTTGCTTTAAGTAGAATACTGGAGAATTGAAAACATCTTGAGCAGAACATAGATTTACTCTATATGTTTTTTGCACTCCATTTTCTTTCCTCATTACTAAGACATTATCTCTTTTTCCATATATTGTTAAATCTCCTGCTGCACTCAATGCTTCTGTTAAAGAGAACACATCTTTATCTATAGCATATCTTCCCGGTCTTGAAACTTCTCCTATTATTTCAACATTCAAATTCATAAATTCTATTGTAACCACTGCTTCAGTTGCTTGTTCTTGAGCAATTATAGTTTGTTTTATTCTTTGTTCAGCTTCTTTACGAGTTATACCTGCAACTTGCACTTGTCCAATAGCAGGAACATCAATAAATCCATCTGCATCTATTGTATATCCTGATACTTGTCCGTTACCTGAAGTACGTCCTAAAGCTGTTGAATAACCTAATCGTTGAGAAACGTAAGGTAAATTAAACAATTCTGTAAGTTTTGGGTCTTTACAATTTACTATAACAGAAATCTTATCTCCTGGCATTAATATTATTTCTTGTGCAGGCGGAACTTCCAATTCTGCTATTGCATCTACATCTTGATAATACACTATATTATCTGTTGATGCACAAGAATTAAGAAAAAATACTACTACACTTAAAAGACTTAATTTAAAAATAAAACTTCTTTTGTTCAATCTCATATTAATTTAATTTTTAATTACTTCTATCAAATCCGTATCTACTTCTGCCATCGCAGCTGCTAAAAGGCCGTCTAACATAATCACAACCCTTTTACTACGCTTGCCTTTAACTTTCACAAATACTCCTTCAACACCATTAAACTCCCCTCCTATAATTCTAACCTTCACTCCTTTTTCAATGTTTACTTCCTCTACAGATAAATACGTTAATTCTTCATCAAAACTTTCTACAACCTTTATAAATTGTTGCATTTCTTCGTCCCTAACAACTGCATAGAAATTTTTACCCTCGCATTTATTAACCAAATATTGCAAATTCTCTATCTCTTTTTTCACATCCTTGATAATAGACAAGGATGTGTGAACAAAAATAAGATTATTTACAGCCGGTAATAGTTCATAACAAGCTTTACCTCTCTTCTTTACAAGTTTTTTTCGTTTGGGTACAAAACACTCTATTCCTTTATCTTGTAGCTTAGATTGCACTTTCAACTCATTTCTATACGGCACCCTCATTGCATACCACAAAACCTCATCTTCCTTATGCAACATACTACTAAAATTGCTATTAAATAAACTCTGCAAAGATACGAAAATATTACTGAAAGCCACAAACTAATAATTGAAAAAATAAAACAAAGAATAAATTTTTTAAAACAAAGAATAAATTTTTTAATTTAAAGAAAGAATTTATCAATTTAAAGATATAATTGGTTGTTTTTTTGTATATTTGATGTAGTTTGATTAAGATTCTTTGAGTATCAAACCATTAAGAAGAACTTGCATGAGAATGGGCAATGGATAAGAAATTGCTAACTTGTTTTATTACACTATATTCCTCATGCTTTTCAAATAACTCTTT
>JAZRCB010000033.1:0-3117 GCA_045635365.1 Candidatus Onthomorpha sp. | reverse complement strand
TCCCTCACAAATAAAGGCTGAAAGATTTGTATTAAAGATAGGATTAACCGAAAGCGTAAGATTAACCACACTATCGCAACCATTTACGGCTTGAAGCGTGCGAGAATAAACACCCGCTTCGTTTACGTTAAATCCATTCTCATTATAAACCTCGCCCTCGCAGATAGAAGCGAATAAATCCGTATTATAAACAGGATTAACATTAAGATTAAGAGTTACAACACTGTCGCAACCGTTCACGGTCTGCAAGTTAAGAGTATAAACCCCAGCTTCCGAAACATTAAAACCGTTTTCAGCGTAGGTTTGTCCCTCACAAATAGTTGCCGAAAGCACAGTATCGAAATTTAAAGCCTCAAACAAAGCAGTGAAAACTGTGTCTTGCGTAAGAGTGAAACTGCGAGGATTTTCAGTAACTCCGTCATTCCAACCCACAAACTCATAGCAAGCATTTGCAACAGCAGAGATTTGCACAACTGAAAGGCTATCAAACTCACCCAAACCCTCAACATAACCTTGCAAAGTATCGGTTAAACTGCTTACAACAAAAGTAGGAGGAGCTTTATAGAAGAGAGTTCTATACAAAAGCGTAGGAGTAACACTATTTACCTGAATATTCACATAATGTTCCCCAACAGAAAGCGTGTCGGTATCAAGCATAATCAAACCATTTTGCAGTTGTCCCGTTCTCTTGTGGGCATCGTCGTTATCGAACCAATAAGAAAACGAATACTGACTACCGCTATAATCTCCCGCAACGTTGTTTTCAACCTTAAAAAACGCACGAGACAAAAGCAAAGACTCCACACCGTTTTTCTCCATTACGATATAAACATTGTGATAGCCCCTTTCAAGTCCCTCGGTAGGAAGAAGAATCAAACCATTCTCCACATTACCCGATTGAAGAGAAGAATAATCCTCATCAAACCAGCATTTATAAGTTATATTGCTGAAACCATCATTTCCAAAGCTGTTTTCAACCTTAAAAAACGCACGAGACAAAAGCAAAGACTCCACACCGTTTTTCTCCATTACGATATAAAGAGTGTGAAATCCCCCTTCAAGTCCCTCGGTAGGAAGAAGAATCAAACCATTCTCCACATTACCCGATTGAAGAGAAGAATAATCCTCATCAAACCAACACTTATAAGTTACACCGTTGAAGTCCTCACCATCAATATTAGGATTGAGTTTATAGAACGAATAAGAAGAAAGATAAGACTCCAACCCAGCCTTTTCCATCACCACATAAAGAGTATGAAAGCCAGGAGCAATAGACTGAGTAGGCAAAAGAATTAAACCATTCTCCACATTGCCCGATTGAAGCGAAGAATAATTCTCATCAAACCAGCATTTATAAGAAAGGTCAGAGTAATCATTGCCATATAAATTGGTATTGACCTTGAAAAACGAACGAGAAAAAGGCGAAGACCACACGCCCGAATGCCTAAAATGAACATTCAAAGTATGGAAACCTGTACTTAAAGCCGAAGCATCAACATTCCCTTCAAGACCATTGGCACTAAAACTAAAACTTACCTTTTGAGAATAATCCCTATCAAACCAATATTCCCCCGAATAAACGGTTTGAGAATAGAGAAACACTCCACAAAGTAAGCAAGTCAAGAATAAAATGAAGCGTTTCATTACTAAACACATTTTTTTAGTCCATCAACTCAACTTCAATTCCTAACATACCTTCCGCATTCGTTCTTTGCGAAACATTCAAACGCTTTATAACATTGTAATAAGGTGTGTAATCAAAAGGAGCAGTACCTCCAAAAATACCTACTTGCGTTCCATCATTTCCTAAAATAGTATTTGCAACATTTTCTTTTAGCTTAAAAGTATCTAAATTAAAAGCCCAAGCAGCAAAATTGTTACTAGTTACATAACTAGGAAAACTTCCGTTCCAAGTTTCAAACACATCTGTTACGTTCATAAAAGTATTATTAGTTCCAAAAGAAGTTGTGAATCCACAAATAATGCTATTGTAAGCATTAGCAAAGCCAAAATTAGTTATAGTTGGGTCTGAATGATTTTTTATTATTATGCAATTGTTAAAATTAAAAGGATTATCACTTTGTGTACACAAACCATCTCTTATTATACAATTATCGCAGTATGAATTGTAAGGTGCTTGTCCCAATATACAATTATAAAAACTTGCAGGATTCTCTGCTATGTTACTCATCGATAATCTAAATATTATAGAATTTGAAACAAATAATTCTTTATGGTATGTTCTAAGTTCATTTACAATACATTTTGTTAATTTAAATCTTCCTTTATTTTGAGCAGAAGGTGTATAACTATCAAGACGAGTATCACCTAATCTAAGATCATCTCTAAAAGCTATTCCTTCTGCTTCAAAATATGAAGTATCTTCTGTAAGATATACGAAAAACTCGTTATTAAAACGTGTTCCGTCGCTTTGTCTTGCTGTGTCGGCATTTGCTCCACTACCTCTAACGACTAAACTTTTTCTAACGGTTACTGAATTGAAGTTTCCGTCAGATAGGTTAATTGTGTCTCCATTTGAAGCTGCGTTGTGTGCTTCTACAAATGCGTTTGCACCGTAATAAACGCTGATGTTACCGTTGTGCTTCAATGTTGCCAACTGTTCTTGTGCCATAAGCACGTTTGCACAAAATAAAGTGCAGATTAATAATAATGTTCTTTTCATTTTTTTAAAATTTTATTTGTTAATAATTCTTTTGTTGCCTAATGAAAAGACATTAAAAAAGTCGTGAACTTTGTCTTATTGAAATTTGAGGTCCTGGAACTACCTTTGCACCAAATAAGAAAAGCCCACGATATACACGTGAGCGTTCTTCACTTATCTATTTGGTGCTTCTTTTGAAATTTTCCAGGTTTCAAATTTCCAAGTATAAGCAAAAACGCTTTTTATCCGTCTTTAAAATTTTTTAAGTCTAAATGTAATTATTCTTTTTCTCCTTTTTTTACTCCAATTTTAAGGGTTTATCATTTCGCAAGCAAATTTATGAATGTTTTAAATAGTAGCAAAATTTTTAGGCTTCTTTTTTAGTTGATTTTGATGCAATTTTCTCTCTATTATTAAATATAAATAAACACTTTTTCTTAATAAAAAACACCTCA
>JAZRCB010000032.1:0-35910 GCA_045635365.1 Candidatus Onthomorpha sp. | reverse complement strand
AATACACATTAAATGGTCATCAACTATGTTTGCCAAGTGATATGTTGGCATTCCATCTGATTTATATAACACCTTATCATCTAACAAAGATGAATTCATTTTAACATGTCCTCTTATTAAGTCGTCAAGATGAATATCTTCATTTTCAGGGAACTTAAATCTTATAACGTATGCTACTCCTTGATTTAACAAATCTTCAACTTCTTCTTTTGAAAGAGATAAAGAGTTTCTTAATCCTTTTCTTGTGTTACAATCATATTGAAAGTTTTTCTTTTCACTTTCATATTGTTTTCTTAAGACATCTAATTCTTCAGGAGTATCAAAAGCATAGTATGCCCAACCTTTTTCTACAAGTTCCAAGGCATACTTTTTATACAAGTCTTTTCTGTCAGATTGTTTGTAAGGTCCGTATTCTCCACCTATTCCAACACCTTCATCAAATTTTAAGCCTAACCACTTAAATGATTCTACTATATAATCCTCTGCTCCTTCAACAAATCTTGTCTGGTCAGTATCCTCTATTCTTAAAATAAAATCTCCACCATTTTGTTTGGCAAATAAATAATTATACAAAGCCGTTCTTACTCCACCAATGTGCAATGGTCCTGTTGGAGAAGGGGCAAATCTAACTCTTACTTTTCTTTCCATTTTTATTATTTCTATTTTATCAAACTACAAAAATACAAAAAATTATTTTTTTATTTTGATTTTCAACTAATATATTCAAGTTTTTCATCAATGAAAATCAAGCTTTAAAAGTTCAAAACTTGATTATAATAATCCATTTCTTTGATTTTAATATTCAAAATAAAACAACCTTCTTTTGGAATTTTTATTTGATTTGTTTTAGACTCTGCAACCACTACGCCTTTTGTATCATATAACACAAGTTGCTCAATATCATAGTTTGATATTACTTCAAGTAAATCTTTATGCTGAATAATTTTGTAATCTAAGATATTATTGGGTTGTGCTATATCCTGATAAAAGGAATATAATTTTAGAGTTAATGTTTGTTCTTCATTATCAATTTGAGGAGTAAATTCATAAGAACTATCTTGAACAAAATCAATTAATAATTCATTATTAATGTCATATAATTCTGCTCTTACAACACTCTGTGGAATAGAGTTAATCTTCAACTCATAATCAGAAATATTTTTTGTAATATAAGTGATTGGAATAATCACTGAATCTTCCCATAAAGGCAAAGAAACTATAGATAATTCTTTTGCAGAAAAAGTTGAATACAAATCAGGTGCAGTTCCAAAACTATGAAGTTTATATACATCAAATTCATCTATAGTTTGATTGATATTTTCTTTAAAATAAATCTTCAATTCATCTTTTCCTCCCTCATAAGAAAATATCAAATGTAATTTATTGATTGACGAATTAGATTGCGAAGGCTGTTCAAGTACTTCTCTATGAATTTTCAATAAATTTTCATTAGACTCAACTTTAGTCATAAAACCACTAAAAGGAGGTATCATAAATTCTAAAGGTTCATTAGGATTATATGGAATATATTCTCCTGTTGTAGGAGTAAGTAACCACATTCCTGCTATATTATTTGTAGAAAAATTAGAACGTTTAATAGAAAACGGATATGGATTTGCACACAGATGATAACCATTACCGCTTTGTGGAGTGAAAGATGCATTATTCAAAAGTTCTAATTCATCTTCTAAAAACAATTCTCCTTGCCAATTTAATTCTTTATTCTGTGAATAAGCCACTAAATACCCTAAGCTTTGTTTAAAGAAATTTTCATCTATAAGATTTTCATCATATTCTATCCAAGCTAAAGCCTCATCAGAAAAATCCTCCTTAAAATAATACAAATCATCATTAGCCTCTTTATTAAAACTATTTGCAATTTCATCACGAGTTTTTTCTTCCATATTTATAGGCACTCCAAAAAATGTCAATCCATTTTCACCTAAAGTATATGCGGAAAAATACGGATTAATAATTGCTTTACCTATTAAAATATTACCATTGCTTATTATTTCTGCTTTATTTGTAGTATCGTGTGTGGAATAATCTGATTTTAAGACTAATTCTGCACATTCTGCAGTTATATTACTAGGAATATTAATCTTTACTCCACAAGGTAAAACAACTCTATCTAAATAAGTTGGAATTAATCCATTTTGCCAAATATTTGCATTATTCCAATCCCCATCGCTTAATGCTCTAATTTCTTTACCCATTCTAAAAGTTGTAGAAGCGAGTACTTCATTACCCTCTTTTATATCACACTTATATACTCCATCAAAACAAACATCTGTTAATTGAATAGAGTCTTGCTCTGCTGACAAAACTGTATTTGATATATTGTGTTTTGTAAGTGGTAAATCCATTATATGAGTACCAAGAATAGAATTAAGAACCGTTGTATCATATTCACTTATATTCCATTCATCATAAACACTAGTAGTATCGAAAGGATTATTTCTTTCTCCTTGTCTAATATTTGGTTTTCTAATCAAAATAGAATTTGAATACGGCGTAGGCACTGACATTAACATTCCAAATAAATCAATAGTATCATAAGTTGTTTCAGTAATTTTTTTCAAAAGAATATAAGAATCATTTCCCCCTGAAAATCCTCCATGTGATTTACATGGATAAACAACTAAGTTAGAATCATGTGGAGAAATTTTTGAATTGAGTGCAATTAAAATACAAGTATTAGATTTTATACTATCGTTTTCAAAAAAGGTATATCGCAAAGGATTTGAACTTAAAGTCGTTGAATTATTATAACCTACAAATTCATAATCCTTTAAACAAATATCTCTTTCTGTAAGATTATATAGTTCAACAACATTGACATTAGTTGTTGTGACTACTTTTGAAATCAATAAATCATCTGCTACATTAGATATAGAATCCACTGAAAACAAGAATGTTTGTGAAGAATTATTATTTATCCATGACAAAGACGCGGTGTATGCATCTTCTATTTGAGAAGATACGTTCTCTATTTGTTTTTTAGTTGTAAAGAAAAAGGTATTCGCTATAGTTAAATCAGAGTTTAGAACCTCAATGTAATATTTTGTATTTGGCATAAGATTCTGTAAACAAATGTTATTACTATCATCAAAAGTATGAGAAACGATTTCTCTTGGTGTTGTGATTTTAATATCATCTATCAACAATGTATTCCCTTCACCACCTATCTTGCCAAACTCTATAAAAGACAGATTAGATAAATAAATAGACTTTACACTGTCTGCATTTTTCTTTAAATGAAAAACCGTATCTCTAACTGTAAGTTGAGATTTAGAATTTCCGTTCTTTACATGAAAAGATAATTGAGAGTTATTAGGAATATCTAATAAAGGAGTTTTAAATTTAGAGGTAGAATACTGTAAATTACATTCATTATCAGAAGTTGGCTTTAAGTTTCTAGCCTTACACCATGGCTTTTGAGTCATGGAATTTGGAAGTAAAGTTAATATATCTTCATCTCCTATTTTTGTAGCTGTCCCTAAAAATCCTCCTCTTGAAAAATTCTCAAAATTTTCTTCAAACAATAAAGTGTCTTTAAATACTATTACAGTTTGGTTTTCAGACAAATTAATATCAATAGTAGCTGAAGTTGCTCCTATAAGGCAAGTATCTGAAGACAAATTAGTTTGTTCTTGATTTGCAGAAAAAAGAAATAGGCAAACAAATAATAGATTAATAAAAATTATAACTTTCTTCATAATATTACATATTGAAATATTATCTTCCCCAACTTTCTCTATCTAAGTTTCTATAAGTTATTGCTTCAGCTAAATGTGCATCTTGAATATCTTTACTTTTTTCCAAGTCTGCAATAGTTCGTGCTACTTTTAATATTCTATCATAGGCTCGAGCCGAAAGTCCTAATCTTTCCATTGCATTGCGTAAAAGCGTCATTCCTGATGGAGAGATTTTACAAAACTTTTTCATCAAAGCAGTGTTCATTTGTGCATTACAATGAATATCAGGATATTCTTTAAATCTTTCTTGTTGTATTTTTCTCGCTTCTATTACTCGTTTTCTGATAGTTTCACTTGATTCTCCCTCTTGTAAGGTAGAAAGTTCTTTAAAAGGAACAGGCACTACCTCTAATTGAATATCTATTCTATCTAACAAAGGACCAGAAACCTTGTTAAGATACTTGTTTACAGCTCCTAAGCCACAAGTACAAGCTTGTGTTGGGTGATTATAATAACCACAAGGGCAAGGATTCATTGCCGCAACTAACATAAAACTTGCAGGGTATTCTGAGGTTTGTTTCGTTCTTGAAATAGTTATCTTTCTTTCTTCCATTGGCTGACGCAAAACTTCCAATACATTTCTCTTAAACTCAGGTAATTCATCTAAAAAAAGTACGCCATTATGTGCTAAAGAAATTTCACCTGGATTAGGGTACGTTCCTCCTCCAACTAAAGCTGTATCACTTATAGTATGGTGAGGATTTCTAAAAGGACGAACAGAGATTATTGATTGAAAATTACTCATTTTGCCTGCAACAGAATGAATCTTAGTTGTTTCCAATGCTTCTTCTATTGTCAATGGAGGAAGAATTGATGGTAAACGCTTAGCTAACATAGTTTTACCACTTCCTGGCGAACCTACCATTATTATATTGTGACTACCAGCAGCTGCAACTTCCATTGCTCTTTTGACGCTTTCTTGTCCTTTTACGTCAATAAAATCAAATTCATAATTGTCTAAACTTCTGTCAAATTCCTCTTGAATATCAATATATGTTCTTTCTAAAGAGTCTTGTCCATCAAAGAAATTAATAACTTCTAAAATATTATCCGCTCCATAGACTTCCATATCTGTTACTATCGCAGCTTCTTTCGCATTACACTTTGGAAGAATAATTCCTTTAAATCCTTGTTTCTTAGCTTCTAAAGCTATTGGTAAAGCCCCTTTAATTTTATTAATGCTACCATCAAGAGATAATTCTCCCATGATTATATAATCGGATAACTTATCGGCACGAATTTGTTCTGAAGCTCCAAGTATTCCTATTGCTAATGGTAAATCATAGGCTGAACCCTCTTTCTTCAAATCAGCAGGAGCCATATTGATTACTATTTTCTTGCCAGGAATTTTATAACCATAGAAATTAAGAGCAGAAGCTATTCTTTGCTGACTTTCTTTCACAGCATTGTCTGGTAAACCTACCAAAAGGAAGTTAATACCTTTATCTACATTTACTTCTATTGTAATTGTAGTTGCTACTATTCCTGAAATCGCTGAACCATAAACTTTAATCAACATTATTCTTTTGCTCTTTTATGTTTTAAACAATTGACTAACTTCTCCATTTCTTTTGGATTTGATTTGTAAAAATCTAAACTTGATTGATAAAATTCAAGACTTACATTATGTTTTTTCAAAATATCTGCATTGAATTGTTGCAAAAATTCTTCTTGTCCATTATTATCTGGGTATAAAGTTTGTACAAATGCTTCTGCCTTCTTTGAATCCATTATTATAGAAGCCATTATTTCTACATCTATATAGGTTTCCGAGTCTTTACAAGCTGAAAAAACAAGTAAAAATACCAATAAAATAGAGCCTAATCTCTTCATATTCTGTCTAATACTAATTTTATTAAATTGTTCATTGCAGGGTGATAATCTTCTGCAAACTCTCCTGTTTCCCTATTTGCAATCACATTACATATTGTCAAGACATTGTGTCCTAGATTCTTAGCTAAAGCGTATAAAGATGAAGTTTCCATTTCATAATTTGCCGCTTTAACTCCATTGAAAGAAAATCCACCTATTTTTGAATTAATATTTTCATCTGCTAATTCTATTCTTATTTGTCTACCTTGTGGACCATAAAAACCAGGTGCTGTAATTGTTATTGCTTTGTGCATATCGAATGCAATTCTTTCTAAGAGAGAATCACTGCATTGCACTCCGTATGGACGTGGAAGCTCTGGTAACCAATCCATAAACTCTACAAAAGAATCTGAAAGCTCTTTTATCAATACGTTTTCTTTATTTTTATAAAAGTACATTATGCCATCTATTCCGATAACATACTGAGATGCAATGTATTGTCCAACTCCTATTTCTTTATTGAAACAACCGCAAGTACCAATCCTAACTATATTTAGTTTTCTCTTGTTTTCCAGCTCTTTACGAGTAGTTAAATCTATATTTACACAGGCATCTAATTCTGTAACAACTATATCTATGTTATCAACTCCCATTCCCGTAGAAAGTACTGTTATGTTTTTGCCTTTGTAAACACCTGTACACGAATACATCTCACGATTTGATGTTTCATATATCTTCTTATCAAAAAAAGAAGATACAGTATTAACCCTTGCTGGATCGCCTACAAGAATAATATTATCTGATACCATTTCTGGTTTTAGACGTATATGGTACATACTATTATCAGGCGCTAAAACCAATTCTGAATTCATTAAATTATTTCTTGATTTCATTAAATTTATTCTTGATTTAAAAAAATTATTTCTTTGTTTCAGTTTTTTAATTCTTTGTTTTAAATTGCTTCATACATTTTACCAGGTAAAATTTTGATGAAACCCTTTAATTCAAGTGTCATAAGAGTGGAATTCAAGAGAGAAAATCCAAAATTACAATAAGTGTTTAGAGAATCTAAACTTGCTTGCCTATTTTCTTTTATGTATTTATAAATCTTTAATTCAGTCTTATTTAATTCATTTTCTCTATTTTGAGAAGTCTGTAATGACGCAACAGGTTGAGAATCATTTGTTTTATCCCAATTCATCACCTCTGCTATTTTATTTAAATCACAAAGGTGCATTGCTTGATTTTCAGCTATTAATTTATTGCAACCAAGAGAATTAGCATCTCCTATTCTTCCTGGCACCGCAAATACTTCCCTATTGTAATCTTGAGATAATTTTGCTGTTATTAAAGAGCCTCCTTTATTTTTTGACTCTATCACTATACACAAGTCACAAAGAGCTGCAATGATTCTGTTTCTTCTTGGGAAATTATGAGAAGATATTGATGTGTTTGAAAAGAAATCTGTAACCAATCCTCCTTTATCACACATTGCTTTTGCTAAATCCCAATTTTGTGAAGGATATATCTTATCCAATCCATGTCCTAATACTCCAAATGTTGGAATATCCTCAGCCAATGAACGTAAATGTGTTACAGAATCTATTCCATAAGCGAGTCCACTTATAGTTGATACTTGATATTGTTTTAAATACTGAACAATATTTGCAGTTATCCACTTGCCATAATCACTCGGATTTCGAGTACCTACAATAGCAACCATTCTTCCTGAATCTAAATTTCCATTTCCTTTAGTAAACAAACAAATTGGTGGGTCATCAATTTGCTTTAAACGATATGGATAATTATCATCTTTAAAGAAATAGGCTTTTATATTATTGTTTATTATGAAATTAAGTTCCTTTTCACAATCTGCAATCATTGTTTTGTTTAAGATTGCATCAATAGTTTTTTCTCGAGAACCAAAAAGCGCCTCTAATGATTTTCGAGATTCTTTAAACAATTCTTCCGCATTGGGATAGTATTCCATTAGTTTTTTTGCAACTGCTGGTCCTATCCCATAGGTTTTAGACAAGGCAAGTGAATAAATACTAATCATTTAATTAGTCAATAGAATTTATATAATTATCTAATTTAAACACCCAAGCTCCTTTAGTTGTAATATCTGCTGGGCTTACTGAACGTGTATCAAGAGTTATTGTCTTGTTTTCATAATTGTAAGTCCAAGGTATTTCTTTATTTTTCTCTCCTAAAAGATATATTTTCATATCAGCTTGTGGTGCTGTGTTCAATGTAAATGATATACTATTATCTATTGGTTGTAAGCTAATTGCATATAAATTACCATTGTTCTTTGTAAAACAAATGTAAGTTTCTTCCCAAGACACCTCCCCCTTCCAATCAGATTTTATATTTTGTCGTGAAAACGATGTTGATTCCCATTGTAATTGAACAACTGCTTCATGAGTTTTTTCTTGATAAACAAGTTCAAATTTATAGGTTTCGCCTTTTTTCAATTTTATTGTACGTTTTACCTCTTCTTTTTGTGAGGCTAATCTAAATATAGATTCTCCTTGTGAGTTTTTTATTTCTAAACCAGCTTCTTCATCTGCGTTTAAGTAAATTGTATATTTATCTGTTTCTGTTGGAGTAATTTCTGTTTCCCAAAGGATTGAGAAATTATCTTCTGTCACACCTTTCATTGGTGCATTTCTTACCCAATTAAAATCAATTTCTTTATCATTTCTACTTGCTGTGATAGCTTGATTTTGATATACTGTTTCAAATGCTTCACTTCCGTATATAGCTTCTTGATTTATTTCTATCCATTTACCTAAATCTAGCAAACGTTCTTGTTGAAGTAAAGGAATTTTACCATCTGCACTAGGTCCTACATTTATTGTTAATCCACCTCCTGCTGCAACTAAACGAGAAAAATGCTTAATTAAATCTTCACTTGTTAGATAACTCTCCAAATCTGCATTTCTATTTAAAGCAAATGAACGGCTTAAACCTCTACATTCTGCCCACGGACGATTATTATCCATAATTCCAGAGCTATATTCAGGAGTTGCATAACCATGATTAAATCCAATACCCCATCTATCGTTTACAACACCTTCTTCTCCTACTACATCATAATAATATTTTACCATTTCATTACTACGGAAAGATTTGTGATTAAAATCCCAATCTCCATCTGAAAAGACGATAGATGGTTTAAATGTATCTATTAATTCTTTAAACTGTGGTAATAGATGTTTATCTACATAGTTATCAATGCTTATATTTGTATCTACAGTCCAACGATACAAAGGATTTGTCCATTCTGTAAGAGAATAATACAAACCAAATTTAATATCACGTTTTCTAATCTCTTCTGCTAATTCTTTACAAAAGTCTCTATTTGGAGTAGTTGTTGCACTGCTCCACCCTTTTGCATATTCACTATCCCACATGCAATATCCATCGTGGTGTTTTGATGTAAAGAGTATGTATTTTGCACCTGCTTTTTTAAACAATTCTGCCCATTCGCTTGCATCAAAAAGTTCTGCTTTGAATAAATCCTTATAATCTCTATATTCAAAATACTCTCCAAAAACTTCTTTTTGAAAATTGATTCTTAAACTATCTTGAGAAATCAATCCCTTATAAAACCATTCTGCATATTGTTCTTTATCACTATAAGATGGTATACTATAAAGTCCATAGTGAATAAAGATTCCCAATTTTGCATCTTTAAACCATTGTGGATATTCTCTATCTTTAAACAATTCGTTTTCTTGTGCTTGTAAATTCAAACAACATACTGCTAACATCAGTATTAATACAATTTTTTTCATGTTTTTTATTTATTCTATTACTATTTCAAATACTTTTCCTTCAAAGGCTTTTTCATTAAACGGAATTAATCCTTGTTCAAATATTTCTGGCAACCACCAATCTGAATAATGAAATTCTTGTGTGACAATTGCCGTCATTTGATTATTAGGTATTAAAGTCACAGACTCATTCATATATCCTACGACTTGCATATTGTTTTCATCACGCCCTACTCTCCAAATAATTTCTGTTGGTTTCCATTCTATTTCAAAATAATAGAAATCCTCGTCAAAAATATTCTTATTTAATTCTATTCTCGAAGTTAATGCTCTATAATTTTCTGTCCATCTATGCAGATGAAAAGTGTTTCCTTTATAGTCTATCTTTTGTATGCCTCCTGTATGAAAATGTAACGGTTGAGGGCATGCCATATCCCAATTTGTACACGCCAAAACGAACTTACCATTCCCTATTGGACTATCCTTTTTAATTTCTTCTTCTACCCAATACTTAGAGGTTTTAATCATTTCTATATCTATTTCAGAATAATGTGTAGTTTGCTCTCTTTCAGATTCGTTATCATTTTTACTATGTTTCACATAACCCTTCCCCTCGCAAGTTCTCCTTTTATTCCAATCTGCCTCACTTTGATACGCCAACCAAAAGGCATTAGTCAATCCCGTCCAAACCTCATCAGAAGTGACAAGTGTAGGAAACTTTATTTTCCCTCTGTATTTACCATATGAAAATCCTATTCGAGATTTTATTCCCACATTTTCTTTCTTCGCATTTACTATATCCGTATTTGCAGGATTTGATATTCCTATATAACTCCTATCTTGTGGAATATATATATTCTTTCCTGGTTTTGTTGTATTAGATGGATATGTCTTTAATCTGTTTTTATACTTCTCTTTTGCTTGATTATAGTCTGTCAATGTGTATTCCCCTTTTGAAAGTATGTCTGCAATAAGTGGGATTTGTGATATAGTTTTATTTTTATTAATATCATGAAAATATTGTTCGAAAAGAGCTGAATAATACAAAGAATCAGTGTTCCCAATCAAAGAAGTATCATGAGAATGTACAATAAAATCACTTGAAGGACAAGCATAAGGATTTACATATACCCCTTGCGCTGCATTCAAAACGGCTCTTGTTTTTAGCACTTTTTGACTTCTTAAAACATACACGCCTTCTATATCATTGTTTTTAAAGAATGAAAAAGGATTTTCAAACTCATTTGTTTCAGGATTTTGTTTTGAAATATTCTTTATTTGTTCTGGAATTTGTTTTAACCCATTTTCATCTGCAACAACTAAAAGAAATTCATAAATTCCTGTTCTTGGATTTCTCCTTTCACGTCTATTTATTTCTCCTTGTTTGCTATTTTCGTGATTTATCACCCAAATAATGTCTAAAATCATTTGTTCTTTTAAAGGAACTTTGTTCGCTTTTGCTTTTTGCTTTATAGATCCATACCATTCTGGATTTGCTTCCACTAATTTTATTCCTTCTTCGATGTCTTCTTTGGTTAATTGTCGTGGAGTCTTCTTTCCAAAATATTTTTCTTCGTTTCGTGGATTTCCTACTATTTGAAAACTGTCTATTATTTGTTCTCCACTAAATGGTTTAAAGCTTATATCTGTGTTTTGCCAAGATCCGTAAAAATTTTCGTACGATTCTATTCTGTCTTCGTGAAATTTGTAAGATTCGTTTTGGTAATAAATTTTGTAAAATAATTGTTTGTTTGACAGATTTTCTATTTTTGCGTTAATAATAAAGTATTCTGCTGATGTAGGTAAAATAATCCCCTCAAAAACTGCATTATTAAGTGACATATCTACTCTTACCGTATCTTTCTGCGAGTAATTGCTCAAGGCATCAAAAGAAACTATTATATTATTCTCCTTTTTGCATGAGGAAAACAACAAAACAAAACTTAATAGTGTCAGTACTAATCGCATTTAGACTTTAAATCTTTGTAATTTAAAGGCAAATGTATAAATTTTTTTTGAAATTTTGGAGAATTCACACAACATAAAGAGAAATAATTTGTTTTTAATATATCCCAATACATAGAAACATGAAATTATATAATAAAATTTTGATTGTAACAGACTTTAATGAAGAAGCTCTTAATAAATGTTTAAGTTGTTACAACTCGCTTTTCGCTGACAATTCAGAGGTTCATCTATTAAACGTTATAGAAGACACAGGCTTTATTACACGCCTATTTGCCTCTTACGCCAACTCTTTTGAGGAATGCGTAAAATCAAGATTCCCTATAATCAAAGATACAATAAAAGAAAGATGGAATATTGATGTAAAACTTCATGTAAGAAAAGGCAGTATATCGAAAGAAATAGTGGAACTTTGTAATGAAGAAGAAATCAACCTCATCATTATGCTTGTATCAAACGATAACTCCCTTGATGTGATAGGCGCTAACACTCACAAACTTCTAAGATTAACCAATGTGCCAATTCTTACAATGAGACGCAATCACGAGATAAAACCAATCAAAAACATTCTCATCCCATTGGAGTTATATCTAAGTTCACGTCAAAAAGTTGCCGATGCAGTTATGTGGGCAAAATACTACAATGCAAAAATAACTATTTGCCTTGGATTCTGGGATAAAGACAAAGAAACTGCATTCAAAGTCAATCGCATTGGACAAACTGTAATGGATTTCATTGAATCAAAAGGAATAGAGTGCGAATGCGTTACTTTCGATAATTTAGACTCTAGTAAAGATTACACTCTTAAAATCGTAGATTACGCAAATGAACCAGCAAATAATGTTGATATTGCAATGGTAATGAATAAAGACGAGAGTATAGATTTCCGAATTGATGATAGAGGTAGAGAAATCATTCGTCTCTCTCAACGTCCTATACTTTGCGTACCATTGAAAAAGACAGGAATGTCTGCAGGTTTTCTATAAACCTATAGAAATCAGCATATAAACAAAGAGAGAAACCAGTTCTAGTTTTTCTAGATTTCACTAGTCACTGGCACTGGTTTCATTTTTTAAAACTAGTAACTAGATTAGTTAAATTTAACTTAAATTTTAATTTTTTATTTTAGTTATTATTGTTATTATAGTGTCCCTTTTTTGCGTATAAAAACACCAAAATTGCGCATCAAAATACAATAATTGCGTTTCAAAAATAAAACTTTTGAGCTTCAAAAACAGCGTTTATTCCTCTTTATTTATTAATTTCAAAAGCATAAGTAAAGCTTGATTACTTGTTCTTTCTATGAAATTATCTCGTGTGGTTGGAAAATAATATTTTTCGCTTATTGTTTCTTTATCTGAGCATACACTTATCCACACTGTTCCAACGGGTTTTTCTTCACTTCCGCCTTCTGGTCCTGCGATTCCTGTGGTTGCAACTGCATAGTTTGTTTGCAGTTGTTTCAATGCACCTTTTGACATTTGTTCTGCAACTTGTTTACTGACTGCACCATAGTTTTCTAGGTTCTCAAAAGAGACGTTTAATAGTGATTGTTTTATTTCATTTGAATAGGCAACTACACTTCCTTTGTAGTATTGCGAAGCTCCTGGGTTTGAGGTTATAAGGTGTGATATAAATCCTCCTGTGCAACTTTCTGCGCTGCATAGTGTTTTTCCTGTGTTTTTTAGTCTCTCTCCTATGATAGTGGCAAGATTATCTATTTCAAAACCCATGAAATAACCTTTTGTCAGTTTTATTAAATGGTTTACTTTTTCATCTAGTTCATTTTCTATTGCAGGATTATCGTCTGTTTTTGCGGTTAGTCTTAATCGTATTGTATTACTTTTTGGAAGGTATGCAAGGCTTATGTATTCAGGGAGGTTGTTTTCAAATTCAGAAATCATATCTGAAAGAAAGCTTTCACCAATGTTTGCATATAAGAGTGTTTTATGAATAATTTTTGTTTTTTGATTAAAGTGTTGTTGCATTATTTCAATAACACTATTCATCATTTTCCTCATTTCAAAGGGTACTCCCGGCATGGAGAAGATTAGTTTTCCTTCTTTTTCAAAGCACATTCCGGGTGCTGTGCCAACGGGATTAAATACTACTCTGCAGGTTTCAGGTACTAGGGCTTGAGCTTGGTTTGTGGGTGTAAAGGGTAGGTTTTTTCTTGTGAAGTATGATTTGACGTGTTCTTCTACTTCTTTGTTTAGGATTAATTTTGAGGCGAAAAAGTCAGCTAAAGTTTTTTTTGTTATATCGTCTTTGGTTGGGCCTAGTCCTCCTGTGATTAAGATGCAATCGGCTCTTTGTAGTGCAATTTTCAAGCTCTCTTCTATTTGAGTTTTATTATCGCCTATTACACTTGTTGTCAATACATTAAATCCGTATGTGTTTAACATCTGAGCCATTTGACTGGCATTTGTGTTTAAAACTTGTCCAATTAGAAGTTCATCTCCAATATTTATTATTTCGACTTGTACCATGAGTTTTTAGCCTCTTTGTTTTACTTTATAGTCTTTTTGTATTAGATAGTCCATAACTTTTTGTCGGAAGTCTCCTTGTAGTAGTATTTCTCCATTTTTTACACTTCCTCCTACTCCACATTTATTTTTCAACTCTTTTCCTAGGGTTTCCAAATCTTCTGTGGTACCAACAAAGCCTGTAATGAGGGTTACTTGTTTGCCAGCTCTTTGTTTTTTATCTAGTTGTACATATAGTTTTTGTTGGTTATTTGGTAGGGTTTCTTCTTCAAACTCTTCGTATTCCTCGTATTCAAAATCTGGGTTGGTGGAATAGACTACTCCTATTCTTTCTCTGTTTTTTTTACTCATATTATTTTACTATTACTTTTAATGATGATGGAATAACTTCAAACTCTAAATCTCCATTAAATTCCATGTATTCTCCATCTATATTAACACCTATTGATTTTTCGTTAAAGACTTTGACTTTTTTGGCTTTGTATGTATCTACGTATATTGACATATCAAAATTTTTAAAGAAAAGAAGTTGTGCTGTCCATGGTAAAAGTGGTAGTGGTGGTTTCTTTACTACAACAACATCTATCAATCCATCATTTAATTCTGCATGTGGGGCAACTTCTGTGTCAAAGCCAAATTGTGTTGAATTTGCAAAACTTATAAATAAAGCTTGTGTTTCTATTATTTTATTGTCTATTTCTAATTTATAGTGTTTTTGAGTGTAGGTGGGGTAGTATTGTAGTACTAATTTTAAATATGGCTGAAATCCTCTTGTGTGAACTTTTGAAAACTCTTTTGCAATCAAGGCATCAAAACCTATTCCTGCGATTGAGGCATAAACAGTGTTGTTTAGGTTGATGGTATCTATTTCTACTATTTTTTTATTGTTGATTGTTTCTATTGCGTCTTCTATATGCAAAGGAATATTTAGGCATCTTGCCAATCCATTACCACTCCCTGTTGGAATAATTCCCAAGGCTGCATCTGTTGAAAACAAGCCTTTTACGCAATCATTTATAGAACCATCGCCTCCTACTGCAACTATTATGTCGTAATCTCTTATGACAGAAGCTATAGCAATAGCTGTTGCATGGTGTGGATATGCAGTGTATGCAATCTTATAGTCAAATTTAGATTTATCAAGATATTTTTCAACCGCTTTTTCTATCTTTTTTTGTTTGCCTACACCTGATATGGGATTTACTATAAATAGTATCTTATCCTTCATTTTATGACTTTCTATTTAGAAATAGTTGTTGTGTTCTCTATGATATTATTGTTGTATTGTTGAATATATGCCTTAGTAAAGTCTATATGTTTTTTAGTTATTTCTGTATATTTGTCTGATATGTTATTTTTCAATCCCTTATCTTCTAATATATCATAAAGCTCTATTGTTCCGTCTTGTTTGTATTTACTTAGATATTTATCCATCAGCAAAAGATATTCTCCGTTTGTGTAATAGATATAATAGTGTTGCTGGTTTGAGAATGGACTTGTTCCAAATGTGAATATTGAAGCATCTTTTGGATTTAGCAAATCAACAATAGTAGGATAAACATCTGTTTGTTGTAGATATTGATTACTTATAATCTGTCCTTTCATATCTGGGTGATAGATAATCATCGGTATTCTAAATAGTCCTAATTGTGTTTTAAAGTCTTTACTTTCTGTTAAACCGCTATGGTCAGCAGTTATTACAAAAAGGGTGTTTTTATACCATTCACATTTTGATGCTTCTTCAAAAAATCTCTTTAAAGCATAGTCTGTGTATGCAACAGTTTCGTGAACAATCAGACTGCCTTTTGGAAATTTGCCTATGTGTTGTTCTGGTACTGTGTAAGGGTGATGAGAAGATAGGGTATAGATTGTACTCACGAAAGGTTTTGTTAATGTGTCTATTTGTTTAACAGTGTATTGCAAGAATGGTTCATCAAATATTCCCCAATTTCCATCGTAATCCTCTTTATTATTATATTCATTCATTCCATAATAATATTCATAGCCTACTTTCTTAGTAAAGTTATCAAATCCCATTGTTCCATTGTATCCTCCATGGAAAAAGGCTGTTGTGTAATTATAGTCTTTGAATGTAGAGGCTATTGAACCTAATTTATTATTTCCATAAACGCTTGTAAGATAACTTTCTTCCATCATAATAGGCAATGAAGATATAACTGCAGGTATTCCATCTATTGATTTTTTTCCATTAGATAAACCTTGGAATACAAGTGATTGTTTTGCCAATGAGTCTAAAAATGGTGCATAACTTACTCCTGAAGGATTGTATGTGTTTAGGTATTCGGCAGAAAAGCTTTCTAATATAATTACACACACATTAGTTTTACCTGTTTCAAGAGGCTGTGTAAAGATTGTATCTACCCAATTTTCAGATGTAAATGTTGTTTGAGGTTTGTAGATTTTTATTAATTCCTCTTGAGAGAAAAACTCTTTCTTTTCTAAACTTGGTTTTCCAAATGTACGGTAAAGAGTGAATGGTGTGTTTAAAACCAAGGCTGTATTTTGAGTAGAGGTGTATTGACTTGCGTGCATTAGTCCAAGCGGACGTGTTTGAAATCCTCCTCTTTGAAAGAAGAATAAAATGAAAAGGGAAAAGAAAAAAATGATTCCTTGTTTCAGTAAATTAATTCTTGATTTCGTTTTTTTCTTTCTTTGTTTTATTTTTTTGTTGATTAGTGTATTGATAATCAACATAAAGATTAGCACACACACAAAGGCAGTTGCAATATGCCAATAGTCTCTTAAGAATTGTGGAATCAACTCATTGAAATCTCCTCCAACGCCTAAATATCTTGTGATATCTGCAGTAAGTCTTTTAAAAGAAAATCTGTAATATCCTGCATCAATCAAATTGACTGCAATCATAAAGATATTGGCAGTAATATAAAAGAATTCTGATAGAGATTTAAACCATTTCTTTTCCCACTGATTAACAAGTGGCAAAAGATTTAAGAAAAGGTATGGTAATAAAAAGATACTTATAGACGACAAAGCATAACGAGTACACCCAATAAATATATTAAATCCTTCTTTAAAAGATTCTATTTCAAAAAAACTACTGTTAAAAAGATAGAAAAGTATTTGAGTTATATAAATACAAAATAAAGAGAGTATGTATTTATAAACAACTTGTTTATAATGTCCTACGTGCATATTATTGAATTACTATTTTTTAGGTTTGTATTTTGATTGTTGCAAAATCAATTTTGAATCTAAATTATGAAATAAGCTATCCAAACTTATAGGATTTTCTTTCATATAAGCTTGTACTATTTTGTATCCTATGTAATTTCCTATTCGTGAAGGGGAATTAGCAATATTTTTAGTTGATGGACCTGGAGATATTAGATGAAAGAATTTTGTTCTGTCTTTATTATAGAGTAATTGATTTTCTATTATGTATGACCAGATGTTATTTTCGTTTTGTTCTACCCAATTCAATTGTTCTTCTGTGTAATCTAATATGTAATTAAATTGTTTTTCAGGTAAAACAGCCTGTGTTGCATATAGGTATTTTCCTTCTTCCACTATACAATCTAAAAGTGTTGCCTCTGGATTTGTACTTTGAAGAGGTGTGTCCCTAAATGTTATTTCTTTTAAGTATGTATTCACATAATGAGGTGCGATATTCTCTTTTCCCAATGAAGCATAAAGATATTGAGGAAGTGTTTTGTAATAAGGATGTTGTGAAAGTTCATTTATAGAATACATATCTATACTTATTGTACTAAATTCAGGATATACCAATATTCTATTTTGAAAAGCTTGTGAGTATTCTGCTGGTCCAACTATCAATGTGTAGATTTTATGATTTATAGTGTCCTTTTTAATTTGTTTTATCTTGGCAATAGCAATAGACAACTCTTCTTCTAAAGATTCAAGATTTGGATATTTGGCTGCAATAATTTGATATGCCTTTCTCATTTGCTCATCTGAGATAAACTCTTTAACAACGTTTAAGTACATTGTATCTTTCAAAGTTGTAGCAAACATAGGTGCATATTCTTTTTCTATACTCAAAAGATATTGTTTTGCATCTTTACTTTCGTTTGCAGCAAATAAGGCTTTATCAAATCTATGAATTTGGATTTCTTGTTTTTCGACTTTATTGTCTGTAAACAAAACTTTATCATCTTGAACTTTCTTTTCTTTTGAACAAGATGATAAAATTATAAGCGTAACAATAGATAAAACTTTAAATATTTTATTCATTATAAAATTTACTTGTTGTTAGTTGTGTATGATTCCCATTTTTCAATTACCGATAACATATCTTGTGGTAATTGGCTTGTGAAATTCATTCTTGTAAGTTTTGTTGGGTGTAAAAAGCCTATTGTGGTTGCGTGCAGAGCTTGACGATTAATTATTTGAAAACAGTTATTTATAAATTGTTTATATTTACTAAAAGTAGTTCCTTTCAGTATCTGGTCACCACCATATGTAGCATCGGCAAACAATGGGTGTCCAATATACCTCATATGAGCACGTATTTGGTGAGTTCTTCCTGTTTCTAATTGGCATTCTACTAATGTTACATATCCAAATTTCTTTAAAACTTTCCAATGTGTTATAGCCATTTTACCATAATCTCCTTCAGGGAATACAGCCATTACTTTTCTGTCTTTAAGGCTTCTTCCTATATGTCCTTCTATAGTTCCTTCATCTTCTTTTAAATCACCCCAAACAAGTGCTGTATATTTACGCTCTGTTGTGTGTTCAAAGAATTGTTTTGCTAAAAAAGTTTGCGCATATTCGTTTTTCGCAACTAAAAGCAATCCTGTTGTATCTTTGTCTATTCTGTGAACAAGTAATGGTTTAACCTCTAGAGTACTACTGTTTTGGAAATGATAAGTTAGTGCATTAAGAAGTGTTGATGTGTAATTTCCATAACCAGGGTGAACAACCATTGAAGCTGGTTTATTAACTACTATTACATCTTCATCTTCATAAACAATATCTATTGGAATATTTTGAGGAATAATTTCTATTTCTCTTGGTTCTGTTGTAAGGAAAACTTGAATTAAATCACCAGGTTTTACTCTATAATTTACCTTTACGGGTTTGTCATTAACTTTTACACAATCTGCTTTTATTGCCAATTGTATTTTATTGCGAGATGCTCCTTCTATTCTATCTACAAGGTATTTATCTATTCTTAAAAGGCTTTGTCCTTTATCTACTACAACTCTATAATTCTCGTATAACTCTTGTTCTTCTTGTAAAACTTGTTCTTCTTGCATTATTTTACTTTTACTATTTTTCGTGTTTCTATATTGCCTTTTTTGTTTTCTATTTGCAGAATATATATTCCTTGATTTAGGTGGGTAATATCTATTTCGTTTTCTGTGGTAGTAAGTAATATTCGTCCATTTACATCTAGTATTTGTTTTTTTGCGTTTAATCTTCCTTGTATGTATAGTTTAGATGATGTAGGATTAGGATAAATATTAATGTTTTCTTCTTTTTCAACATCTTGTAAACCAACTAATGCTTTGTATCCAAAGTATGGACGTAGCATAACTGAACCTTTTAGGAACGATTGTTCCCAATTAACTCCTGTTTTTGAGAATGTGTAATCAGATGAATTGGTATTTCTGTCAAATCCTATGTTTAAATAATCATTACCTTTTGTTTGCAAACTCACACAGAAATTTCCTGGTTCTAATATCACTGCTTCCTCTAATTCAAATCTTACAAATTTATTTAAGCTATCGCTAATCGGTGTTAGTTTTTCTGTTTTGTATAACATTTCTAATGGTTGATTACCTAAAGCATTCCATATACAAATGTAGAAAGGTTTAAGATTAGCATCGTTTAATGAAGAGTTGAAATATATATCTATTGCTGTAAGTGTATCAGGATTGTTTAAACGATAAGCAACTGCTAAATGTGAACCCGCGATTGGTTCTACTCCTATTCCATTTTCGGCACTACCATCATCGTATGCAAAATAGTTTTCAAATTTTTGCACAAATTTTATTGTGTCATTTGCAGCAAGCATATCTTGTCCTACGCCTTCCTTTATCGTATGAATAATAGTAAATTCTTGCCAAGCATCTGGTGAGATATTAAAATTGTAATTTACAACAGGACGTGAGTGTGATATTGCATCTTGATATGATGATGTAAGAATATATGGTGCAATGTTTTCAAATCCCCCATCGTATGTGTGTAAATTATTACCTAAATCATCTTTTATGCAATATTTATAGGTTGAACTCAGTGGTTCTGAATAAAGATTTACTATTTTTATCTGCAAACTATCAAGTATTTCTGTTGAAATATACTGATTTGCTGGCATAGATTGATAACGTTTTAACATCGATGGTGCAGAATCTACAAAAGACAACTCTTTCAATGTAGTGTCGTTAATACTTCTATTCTTGTTTATATATACATAATCAATGTTCCACTGATCACAATTTCCTACATAGGCAAGTTGAGGGTTATTATTCAATGAAGCTATATTGCGAAATCTAAAACGAAATTCCTTTGTGAAGTATTTGTCTTCAGTAATTGGGATTAAAACATATTTATAATAAGCGCCTTCTTTATCAAACAATGAATCCAAAGGCTCTCCTCCCATTGCCCAAACTTTTTGCCAACCATCAGTCTCGCTATAAAAATCTAAAATAATAGAATCCGAAGAAGATGGAGTAGTGCCTATTGTTTCCCATGGTTGTCCACTACCTCCCCCTGGTTGCAAATAAAAACTAAAATATATAGAATCTGATTTACTTAATTTTTGTCTTGAAGGCGAAATAATAGAATCTAATCTCACTGAATTGGATTCAAGAGTATCAGCAGCAAAACTTGAAGTTGTTGCCCCAGGATAAAGATTTCCATAAATATCAATTGCATCTAAAGTAACTACCCCTATTGTTGGTGGATTGAATTGATAGTTACTATTGACTATTGCATTACCAAATTGCCATTTATCAGGATTTGGCACTCCTTCATAATTAGAGAAATCATCTACAAAAGGTATTTGATTGTAAATTACAGATTTAGTATTAGGATATTCTATTTTAATTGCATGCGAAGATGGAACTAAAATAAGCTGAGCTTGCAAGTAAGAAACTGTTTGTAAGAGAAAAAATAATATTAATAAGGTTCGTTTCATCAGTGTAAAATTAACTATTCTAAAATTTCTTCCCAACCTTCCTCGGTAGTTTGTTCTAATATTAATTGTTCTTCAAAGTCTCGCTTCAATTTCCTATAATTATTTTTTGTATCGTTCACAAAATATAATGATACAGTCGTTCCTAAAGTTAAACCTTGAAATGTAGGCTGATAACTCACCACTCGAGAATGATTTTTGTCCTTTTGTCCTTCAAAATCTTTCTTTCCAACATTCAAACCTGCGGACCAGAGCAATTTTTCTACCTCATCCTCTGTCTTTCCTAAAATATCAGGCATATTAGTTGTGGTTTGTGATTCAGTCATCTCTACAATCAAGTCTATAACATCTCCTCTTTTTACTTTAGTAGATTTTCTTATTGCCTTACCTCCTTTTTGCTGCGCCACAACAATATTAGGTATATTTCCTTGTACAAAATTTATATTCCCAATTCTAAGCCCTATATCCGTTATTGTTTGAACAGCCAACTTTAAACTCATATCCACACATGAAGGCATTTCTACCTCATCTCCAGAAAATGAAGCTATAGTAAGATATATCTTTCTTCCTTTTTTGGCTTTTGAATCTGCTGCTGGTTCTTGACTTAATATTGTTCCTGATGGAGTGTCTTCTTGATAAATAGAATCAATAATTACTATATCAAATGGAGACATTTCTTTCATTTGTTCTGCCTCTTGAATAAGTCTGCCACTAATATCTGGTACAACGTATTCTTTACCATGTCTTGTGTATCCTTTTAACAAGAAAAACACCAATAGTAGCAATACAAAGAAACTTCCTATTATCAATCCTAAGTTTATGAAAAAACTTTTGCTTTTAAAAAAATCTTTCAACGACATAATTTATTTTTTAATCATCATTGTTAGCTCCTAAAAATATCATTACGTAATGTAACAAAGTTGCTAAAGAAGATAAAGCTGCGATTACGTATGTATATGCAGCTAACTTTAAAGCATGTTTTGCTTTTGGTAATTGTTCATATGAAGCAACATTTTCCAACCAAGCCATAGCTCTATTTGAAGCATTTATCTCTACAGGTAATGTTACAAAACTAAATAGAGTTGTCATTCCAAAAAGAATAATCCCAATAAGTAATAATTGAGGAAAAGTATTAACTAAAAATACCCCTGCAAGAATTATCCACATTACCCATTTTGATGAAAAATTAACAGCAGGAACTAAACTGCTACGAAGTTGTAACCAAGAATATGATTCTGCATGTTGAATTGCATGTCCTGTTTCGTGAGCTGCAACTGCTGCTGCTGAGATATGATTCCCGTAATACACATCTCTAGATAAATTTATGACTTTTGAAGAAGGATTATAATGGTCAGTAAGCATACCTTCTACGCATTGAACTTTAACATCTCTCACATCAAAGTCTCTTAACATTTTTTCTGCAATATCTTTACCTGTCAAACCTCCATCAAGTCTGATTTGTGAATATTGTTTAAACTTAACGGTTAATCTATTTGACACAAACACACTCAAAAGTGTCAATCCTATGAATACTATCCAATACATATTTTTATGTTTTTAAAAGGCAAAAATAATAATTTTTGTTTGATTTATTATTTTATTAAACGAATAAAGAAAAGGTTTTTGTATTTTTGCGCTTATATTTTTAATTTAATTCAACTTTTACTATGATTAAATCAATGACTGGTTTTGGAAAAGCCACTGAAGAAATAGATAATCAAATTATAAAAACAGAAATAAAATCTCTTAATAGCAAACAATTTGACGTCTCTATAAAACTACCTTACAAATGGAGAGAATTAGAATTAGATGTACGAAATCTTTTAGTTGAAAATTTAATTAAAGGCAAAATAGATTGTTGTGTAACTATTGAAAGCAATAAAACTCTTGCTATAAACAAAATAAACGAAGATGTAGTTAAGCAGACATATAACTACCTTAAAACTTTGGCAAGCGAAGTTAATGCAAATACAGATAATTTATTTGAATATGTATTGTCTTTACCTGAAATAAGAAATAGCGAAAGTGAGAATGAATTATCTGAAGATAAAAAAGAATTATTTCTGTCAATGATTAAAAATGCTATTTCTTCATTTAACAATTATAGAAGTACTGAAGGAGCAATTTTAGAAAAAGACTTCATTGAAAGAATTAACACCATAGGAAATCTTCTTCAAGAAGTTGCTCAATATGAAGAAGAAAGATGTAAAAAAATCAAAGCAAAACTTACCTCAAAACTAAAAGAACTTTCATTAGATGAGATAAATGAAAACCGATTAGAACAAGAGATGATATACTATCTTGAAAAACTTGACATAACAGAAGAAAAAGTTAGATTATCTCAACACTTGGAATACTTCAAAGAATGTATGGACAAAGAAACTAACCAAGGTAAAAAATTAGGGTTCATAGCACAAGAAATAGGACGAGAAGTAAACACACTTGGTTCAAAAGCTAATCATGCAGACATACAAACTATTGTTGTTAAAATGAAAGATGAATTGGAAAAAATAAAAGAGCAATTAGCTAATATATTATAATGAAAAGGCTTCTCTTTATACTATTTTGTTTATTCTCATTTACTTCACTTTTTTCGCAATCTCTAACAGAATTAGAGCAAGCGAAGCTTTTAAAAGAGCAAGGTGAAATAAATGCAGCCATAGACATGTATAAAGAGTTCATCAAACAAAACGATAAAAACTCTGAATTATATCTTTACATTAGCGATTGTTATTTTTTAATCGGTGATGACAAAGAAGCAGAAAAGTATTTAAAAAAGGCAGAAAAAGTATCCCCAAACGATTACAAAATAAAAGTAACACTTTATTTTCTTTACGAACAAACTAATCAAAGCAACAAAAAAGAAAAACTCTTGAAGAAATTACTATCTGAACTGAAAGCTAATAATTCTGACATCATTGCTTTAGGAAATGAGTTTATGATAAGAAAACATTGGACAGAAGCGAAAATGGTTTTCTTGAAAGGGAGAGAATTAATTTATGATAACACTGCTTACACTTGGCAATTAAGCAATATCTTCATGCAAGAAGGAGATTATTCAAATATTGCAAAAGAGTATTTCACTCAATTAGAAAACAATCCTAAAACTCTAAAACAAATTCAAACTAATATTTCTGGACTATTCGCAAATAATAAAGACATAGCTCCAATCATAGAAAAAGAATGGATAACATATTGGAAAAAGAATAAAAACAATCCATACTTTGCTCAATTTGGAATATGGCTTTACAATCAAACAAAACAATACGAGAAATCATTTGAGTTAGCGAAACTAATAGATGAAAAATTTGAAAACAATGTTGGAGTAACAATGTTAAGTTTTGGAGAAGACATGTTAAATTCCAATAGTACAGAGTATGCCTTAAAATCAGCAAACTATATGTTGAAAAAAGGTAAAGACTCTCCTTTTTATCAAAAATCAAAAATACTTTCTTTAAGTCTAACTTACAAACAGTTTTCTTCAAGATTAGAAAAAACAGAAAAAGATTTCATTTCTTTAGAAGCTGAATTTGACAACTTCTTCAATGAATTTTCTTGTTCAAAAGAGGCTTTTGAAGTAATGTTGCAAAGAGCAGAGTTTTTAGCATTTTATAGAAATAAAGCACAAGAAGCAGTTGATTTTTTAGAACAAAACATTAACAAAGGCTTTTCTACAAATCAAAGAGGAGAAATCAAACTTCTTCTCGCGAAGATATATAATCGCTATGGCGATATGTGGCAAGCAAGTCTTTATTGCTCACAAGTAGAGCAAGATTGCAAGAATAGTTATTTAGCAGATGAAGCAAAATTACTTAAAGCTCGTTTTTCTTACTACAATAGCGAAATTGAATGGGCACTATCTCAATTTAAAGCACTTCGTTCCTCAACAACAAAACTTATTGCCAATGATGCAATGAGCTATAGCATACTAATAGAAGAAAATATTGACCAAGATAGTTCTTATAATGGAGTAAAACTATATGCAAAAGCCGAAAGAGAAATAGAATACAACAACTTAGAACTTGCCGAAGCGTACTTAGATTCAATAAATACCTCATATCTTTATCACCCTCTTTTCGATGACGTTTTATTCCTAAGAGCTAAGATAAGTCTTTCCAAGAATGATTTTATTAAAGCCAAAGATTATTTAAATGAAACTTTAAATAAATATCCCTATGAGTTAACTGCAGATGATGCTTTATACATGTTGAGTGATATTTACATAAATCATTTAAATGAAAAAGCATTAGCAAAAGATATATTAGAAAAAATAATTCTTGATTACCCAAATAGTATTTACGTAATCGAGGCACGTAAACAGCTTAAAGGATTATGAAATTATTAATACTTACACAATATTTTCCTCCTGAAATAGGAGCACCGCAAAATCGTTTATTCGAACTTGCAGTACGTTTACAAAAAAAAGGAATTGACGTAAGCGTTTTAACAGCTATGCCAAACTATCCTCAAATGAAGATACATGAGAATTATAAAGGCAAATGCTACTGCAAAGAAACACTTAGCAATCTTGAAGTACATAGAGCATGGATTTATGTTTCGCAATCCAAAGCCGTAATCTCACGATTATTAAATTACTTTTCATTTGTAATAAGTGCTTTCTTTGTGGGACTATTTAAAATTAAAAAACAAGATGTTTTAATGGTTGAAAGTCCACCTCTTTTCCTTGGAATAACAGCATATTTACTTGCGAAGCTAAAAGGAGCAAAAATGGTATTTAATGTTTCTGACCTTTGGCCTGAGAGCGCAGAGAAGTTAGACATCATAACTAATAAAACACTTCTTTCAATGGCCACAAAGTTAGAAGAATTTTGTTATCGCAAAGCCGCATTAGTAAGTGGACAAACACAAGGTATAGTAAAAAATATATCAGGCAGATTTCCAAATAAAAAAGTCTATTGGTTAAAGAATGGAGTCGATATAAATTTTTACGATGTCAATAAAACAATAGAAGAAAACGCTTGGAGAAAAGAACATAACTATTCTCCAGAAGACTTTATACTTTTCTACGGAGGAATAATCGGGCATGCACAAGGATTAGATGTAATACTTAATGCTGCAAAAGAATTAGAAAATTACGAAAACATTAAATTCGTATTATTAGGTAATGGACCTGAAAAAGAAAGACTATTAAAACTAAAAGCAGAATTAGGATTAAACAACCTACAATTCTATGATGCAGTACCGAAAAGCCAAATGCAAAAAATTATAATGGACACTAACGCAAGCATCATACCACTAAAAAGACTTGACTTATTCAAAGGAGCAATACCTTCTAAGATATTTGAAAACCTTGCTTTGAAAAAACCAATTATTTTGGGCGTTGAAGGAGAAGCAGAGGAGTTATTTATTCAACAAGGTAAGTGCGGAGTTTCCTTTACGCCTGAAGACAGCGAAAATTTAGCAAAACAAATTTTACATCTCTACAATAATCCAGAGTTAGTTAAAGAATTAGGAGAAAATGGTTTAGCATACGTTAGCGAAAACTTCAATAGAGATAAGATTGCAGAAGACTTTTTTAAGCAAATCAGTAGTTTATGAAAATAATAACAATAATAGGTGCAAGACCTCAAATAATAAAAGCCTCAGCCATAAGCAGGGCAATAAAGAACTTTTATTCTGATAAAATAGAAGAAATAATCGTTCACACAGGACAGCATTATGATGAAAATATGTCCGAAATCTTTTTTAGAGAACTTGAAATCCCTCGTCCAAAATATCAATTATCAGTAGGAAGCGGCAAACATGGAGCACAAACTGCCAAGATGATTGAAAAGATTGAAGACGTCCTTGAAATAGAAAAACCAAATGCTATCATAGTATATGGAGATACAAACTCAACTCTTGCAGGAGCAATAGCCGCATCGAAGATTCACATTCCAATAATACACATAGAAGCAGGCTTACGTTCATTTGACAAAGCAATGCCAGAGGAAATCAACCGCATACTTTGTGACCACTGCTCAACCCTACTATTCTCTCCAACAATTCACGGATATAACAACCTTTTAAAAGAAGGATTCTCCTCTGAAATCACAGATAAGCCAACGGCAGACAAACCAAATATTTATCATTGTGGCGACATAATGTATGATAACACTACATACTTTTCTCAAAAGGTAGAAAACTCAGAATGTAACTACAAAAACTTCATACTATGCACCATTCACCGAAACACAAATACAGACGACAAAGAAAGACTCAAAAACATATTTGATGCAATACTTGAACTCTCAAAACAAAAAGAGATAATATTGCCATTACACCCAAGAACTAAAAAAATGCTTCCACAAATGCTATCAGAAGAATACGTAAACAAAATATACAATAGCTCATCTATCAAAATAATTGAACCTGTTTCTTTCTTAGAAATGATAAAACTTGAAAGCAATGCAGACTTAATTATTACAGATTCAGGAGGAGTACAAAAGGAAGCTTTCTTTCTTAAAAAGCCTTGTGTAATTCTCCGCTCAACAACCGAATGGAAAGAAATAGTTGAAGTAGGAAATGCTGCAATATGCGATGCTAATTATTCGTTAATCATAGAAGAAGCAAACAAATTCTTAAATAATCCTCCACAATTATACCCTCCAATATTTGGAGACGGACAAGCAGCGAAATTTATATGTGAACAAATAATAAAACTCTAAAAAACAAATATGCATACATTAAATCAACTTGAACAAGAAGCAGTAACATTAATTGAAAAGGAATCTTTCTTAAAAGAACCAAACGCTCTATACGAGCCAATAGAATATGGAATGAAACAAGGTGGTAAAAGAATAAGACCTCTCTTGTGTTTAATAGCAGCAGATATGTTTTCTGACGATATAGAAAAAGCAAAATCAGCTGCAATCGCCGTTGAAATTCTACATAACTTTACTTTGTTACACGATGACATAATGGACCAATCTCCATTACGCAGAGGAAAAGAAACAGTCTATAAAAAATTCAATTCAAACAAAGCAATCCTATCAGGAGATACTATGTTTGCACTTGCATATAAATATCTACTTGATTACGACAAAGACATAGCAAAAGACCTTGTTGAAATCCTAACACAATCCTCAATAGAGGTTTGCGAAGGACAAGCCTTTGACATGGAATTTGAAACAAGAAACGACGTAACAATAGATGAATACATCAATATGATACGTTTAAAAACAGGAGTTTTGCTTTCTTGTGCATTAAGACTTGGAGCTGTAACAGCAAACTGCACAAAAGAAAACCTCGTTTTGCTTGATGAATTTGCACAAAACATAGGTATCGCCTTCCAAATCCAAGATGACATTTTGGATTGTTGGAGTGATTTAGAAGTTTTCGGAAAAGTAACAGGCAAAGACATAGTTGATAACAAAAAAACCTTCCTTTACCTAAAAGCACTCGAAATTGGAAGCGACAGACAACAAAATATTTTAAAAGAGCTCTATTCTTCTAAAAATTTTGAAAGCACTCAAAAAGAGCAAGTCGTAAAATCAATATACGAAGATTTGAAAATAAAAGAAATTGCTAAAAAAGAAATGGTGTATTATCATAATTTAGCAATTCAATCGTTAGAGAAAATAAACATAGACCAAGAAAGAAAAGAAAATCTAAGGTTATTTTCAGAAAAATTGATGAACAGAAATAAATAATTAACGATATGAATAATTTAGATAAAGAATTTAGACTTTACGCAATCAAGCATAGAGGAATTAGTAGCTTAACATTTGACAAATATAGCAAGTTTAGTAGCACAAGAAGTGCATATATAAATCCTACAATCGTAGAAGAAAGAAGACTTAACGTAGCTCAAATGGACGTTTTCTCACGTCTGATGATGGATAGAATAATTTTTCTTGGCACAGCAATAGATGACGATGTTGCAAACATAATTCAAGCTCAGTTATTATTCTTAGAAAGTGTGGATTCTACAACTGACATTCAAATCTACTTGAATACTCCTGGTGGATACGTAAATGCAGGACTTGGAATATACGATACAATGCAATATATCAAACCTGACGTTGCAACAATATGCACAGGATTAGCCGCTTCTATGGGTTCAGTTTTATTATGCGCAGGAGCAAAAAACAAACGTACAGCCTTGGAACATTCAAGAGTGATGATACATCAACCACTTGGCGGAGCGCAAGGACAAGCCTCAGACATAGAAATCGCAGCAAGAGAAATCCTTAAAACAAAAGAAGAATTATATTCCATAATCGCTAAACACACAGGCAAATCTATTAAGAAGATAGAAAAAGACGGTGATAGAGATTATTGGCTAACAGCAAAAGAAGCCTTAGAATACGGAATAATTGACGAAATCTTAACAAGCAAGAAATAAAACATAAGATTAGCATTCTAAAAAACCGACATTTAAGATTTAAGTGTCGGTTTTCTTTTATTATATACTTTTACCAAATTTTTATTTTGCTTTGGTAATGTTTCTACTTCTTGAAGGTAACACTTCTACTTTCCCAAAGTAACACTTCTACTTCTTGAAGGTAATTTGTTTTCATAGTAATAAAATACTATTTTAATCAAGAAAAAAATAAACGGAAACTAAGAGTTATTTTTGCGACTCTATATTTGAAAGAAGTTTCTCAAACTTTACTCTTTCCATTGCAGAGATTTTGCGGACTTTGTTGAAGTCTGTTTTTTCTAATTCTTCATTTTCTATTTTGGAAATTAGGGTTTTAACTTCTTGGGTTGGAGAAAATTCGTTTTCAACCTTTGGTATCTTGTTGTTTCTTATACAAGTATTTAGGCAAATGTCGCAACCATAAATATAATTGTTTAGTTTGATATACTCAGGTATAGATTCTTTGTTTTCAATGGTTTGATAGGAAATACATTTGTTTGAATCAAGTCCTGTTTCTTGGTCGTTTAGGGCTTGATTTGGACAAGAATCTATACATTTTCTGCAATTACCACACTGATTCCTAACTTCTTGTGTGTAATCGCTTTGATAATCACAGATGATTTCAGCTAAAAAAACTTTACTTCCCCATTTTGGACTTATGAAACAGGTGTTTTTGCCTATCCAACCTAAGCCTGCTTTCACTGCCCAATGCTTTTCCATTACGGGTGCTGTATCTACACATATTTTTGCATTAAGGTCTGGGTATAAGTCTTTTAATTCTTCTAATAAGGCGTAGAGTTTTTGCTTTATTACTTTGTGATAGTCTTTTCCTTGTGCGTATGAGGCTATTTTTACTTTGGAATCTTCTAACTGATTTTCAGTATTGTAGGATATTACAAAAGAAAAAACTGTTTTTGCATCTTCTAACAGTTCGCAAACGTTGAATCGTTGTGAGTGATAGTTGGATAAGTAATCCATATCTGCATTGTAACCTTTTGAAATCCAAGCATCAAATATCTTTGAGCAGAGTTGCTCTGCTTTTGCTGCTCCACAGTCATGAAATCCTAAGGAAAGAGCTTTTTCTTTTACGATTTCTAATGGTAAATACTTCATTTATCTTTTTATAACCTTATAGTTCAATCCATAGACTGAGGCTAATTTTCTGACTTCTTTGATAAAGGACGGATCTACTTTAAATTTCTTTGCGTGCATTGTTACCTTCAAATTATCTATTGAAGATATTAGGTTAATTTTAAGCGACATCTTGCCTTTATTCTTCTTGCATGCTTTTTCTATCTCACTTACAAACGAAGGTGTTACATTGTTATACTCTATTGTGATTTCTAATTCTTTAGCGTTTTCTTCCATGTAGTTAGCTAACAATGCTACATCTTTTACGAAAAGGTCAAGTTCTTTTGTAATTGCATCTTTTGGCCAAGATTTTTCTCTAACTGAAGCATGTATGATAAGGTATAGACCTTCTTTACAGAAGTTCCCAAATTTCACATAATTTTGTCCAAAAAATCTAAAGGTGTATGCTCCTGTTTCATCTTCTATTGTGAGTGATGAAAACGGATTTCCGTTTTTGCCTACTTTGTTTTCTGCTCCTACAACTACTCCTGCAATGCAAATGTCTTTGTCTTTTAAGTCTGAAAGGTTTTTTAAACTTTCTAATTTAGTATCTACAAATGTTTTAACAGTTTCTTCGTATTCGTCTAATGGGTGTCCAGAAATGTAAAAGCCTATCATCTCTTTTTCATACGAAAGGCTTTCACTTTGAGACCAACGTTCACATTCTGGCATTTCTATTATATCGTCTATTTTGATTTCTTCTTCATCAAATAATGAAACTTGGGCTGACATACTGTCGGTTTTGATTTTGTTAGACAGCATTATCATTTTTTCTAGTACAGTAAAGTCATTGTCAATGTTTGTAAAGTATTGTGCTCTGTGAGTATCAGCAAAGCAATCAAAACCTCCTGCTTTTATCAACGATTCTAAACAACGACGATTGATGATTCTAAGGTTTACTCTCTTTATAAGGTCAAAAGCAGATAGATAAGGACCATTTTCTTCTCTTTCTCTGATGATTTCTTCTGCAGCAGCTAATCCTACACCCTTTATTGCGGCTAATCCAAATAGGATTTCGCCTTTTTTATTCACCATGAAGTTAAGGTCAGACTCGTTTACGTTTGGCCCTAATACTTGAAGATTAATATTTTGACACTCTTCAATATATTTTGTTATCTTTTTAATATCAGAAAGGTTGTGAGTAAGAACTGAAGACATGTATTCAGCAGGGTAATGTGCTTTTAAATATGCTGTTTGGAAAGCAACGTATGCGTAACATGTAGAGTGGGATTTGTTGAAGGCGTATTCTGCAAATTTTTTCCAGTCTTCCCATATTTTTTTAACCTTTTCTAAGTCTAATCCGTTGTTTTCACATCCGACAATGAACTTTTTCTCCAACTCTTCCATTACCTTGATTTGCTTTTTACCCATTGCCTTTCTTAATTTGTCGGCTTCCCCCGGGGTAAAGTTAGCAAGGGCTTGAGAAAGCAACATGACCTGCTCTTGATAGACTGTAATACCATAGGTTTCTGCAAGATACTTCTCCATTATTGGAAATTCATAAACGATTTCCTCTTTTCCATGTTTTCTATTTATGAAGTTGGAAATATATTGCATTGGACCTGGACGATAAAGTGCGTTCATCGCAATTAGGTCTTCAAATCTGTCGGGTTTAAGGTTTTGAAGATGTCCACTCATTCCGTCAGATTCAAATTGGAATGTACCAACGGTTAATCCTTTTTGGAATAATTCTAATGCCTTTTGATCATTTAGTTCTATTTTGTCTGGCTCTACTACTATGCCATGGGTTTTGTAGATATTTTCACAAGCGTCTTTTATGATAGAAAGGTTACTTAGTCCAAGGAAGTCCATCTTTATCATTCCAACGCTTTCAATGAGTTTTCCTTCAAACTGAGTTGCCATCATATCTGAGTCTTTACTGTCAGCAATTGGCACATAATTGGAAATATCATCGGGACCTATGATTACGCCACACGCATGTATTCCTGTACTTCTAATAGAGCCTTCTAATTTTCTTGCAAGAGTAAGAACTTTTTTAACTAATTCTGGTCCTTCTTCAAGCTCTTGTTTTAGCTCTGGCGATTCATTGAAGGCTTGGTCCAAGGAAATACCCGGTCTATTTGGAACATATTCTGCTAATCTATTGGAGTCTGCTAATGGTAATTCTAAAACTCTGGCAACGTCTTTGATTGACATTTTTGCTGCCATTGTTCCAAAGGTTGTGATTTGAGCAACGTGGTCTGAGCCATATTTATCTTGTACGTATTGTAAGGTTTTGGCTCTTCCCTCATCGTCAAAGTCCACGTCTATATCAGGCAAGGAAATTCTATCGGGATTTAAGAAACGCTCAAAAAGCAATCCGTATTTCAAAGGTTCTATTGCAGTAATTCCAAGGCAGTATGCAACAACACTTCCTGCGGCAGAGCCTCTTCCCGGCCCTACTATAACTCCTAAATTCTCTCTTGAATAATTTATAAAGTCTTGTACAATTAAGAAATATCCCGGAAATCCCATCCATTCAATAGTTCCTAACTCGCTTTCTATTCTTTTAAGTACTGTTTCGTCAAGATTTTCGCCATAGCGTTTCTTTGCTCCTTCTAGGGTAAGGTGACGTAAATATGCTGCATCGAATTTTGTACGTATTATCTTCTCATAACCACCTTTTTCTTTGAGAAGCTTTTCTATTATTTCGCTTTTTTTCTCAGGGACTTTGTCTTCGTCCGATGTTTTTGGACTATTTATAAAGTCAGTATAGAGTTTTTCTGATATTTCTTCTTTTGGAAACTTTTTATAGTACTCTTCTATTGTGCCAAAGGTGCTTGGAATATCAAATACGGGAAGTATTGGTCCTCTTTCTAATTCATAGACTTCTATTTTATCAACTATTTCTTGTGTGTTATAGATTGCCTCTGGTGTGTCTGGAAATGCTTCTAACATTTCGTCCATTGATTTTAAATACTCATTACCTGTATATGACATTTTACTGTTGTCATATTCTGATAAGGTCTTTCCTGTATTTAAACAAATCAAAATCGTATGTGCTTCAAAGTCATCTTTATTTACAAAGTGAACATCGTTTGTTGCTATTATCTTTATGTCAAATTTTTTGGCAATTCTTATTAGTTCTTTATTGACTTGGTGTTGTAGGTCTATGCCATGGTTTTGTAGTTCTATGTAATAGTCGTCTTTAAAGACTTCTTTGTATTCTAATGCTGTTCTTTCTGCTCCTTCTATGTCGTTATTTTCTATCAGTTTAGGTAAAATTCCTCCTAAACAGGCTGAACAACATATCAATCCTTCGGAATATTGAAATAATAGTTCTTTATCTATTCTTGAGGTACGGTATTTGGCTTCTTTTGCAAAGGCTAAGGAGTCTAATTTTACTAAATTTTGATAGCCTTTCGCATTTTTTGCAAGCAATATAAGGTGATGTCCACTGAAATTTTTACCATCTTTTATAAATCTGCTTTGTGGAGAAACGTACATTTCACATCCTAAAATTGGTTTTACGCCTTTTTTCTTGCAAGCATTGTGAAATTCCAATACTCCAAACATATTGCCATGGTCTGTTATAGCAATAGCTTCTTGTCCTAATTCTTTGACTCTATCAAGAAGTTTATTGATATTACAAGCTCCGTCTAATATGGAATATTGTGTGTGTACGTGAAGATGAGTAAAACTATTCATAATATATTGCTTAATTATTTTGTTCGTATTTAAGTTTCCAACGTCTGTGGCTCCACAACCAATATTGTGGTGCTTCTTTTATGAGTTCTTCTAATATGCTTGCGGATTTTTCTACTATAAATCCGTATTCTGTTTCTTGTGGAGAGGTTGTTACTTCTTCTATTTCAAATTCGTAATAGCCTCTTTTTACTTTTCTTACTTTATAGAAAAATACTGGATAGTCGTATTTCTTTGCAAAATACTCGCATCCGTAAATAAATGCTGTCTTTTGATTGAGAAAATCTATCCAATAGCATTTGTTTCTGTCGTTTGGACTTTGGTCTGACAAAAGCATATAGGCACAAGTCTTTGTATTGTGGTAGTTATCAAAGACTTTGCGAGAGTTATCTGCGTAACAAACTTCTGTAGCGTATCTTGTGCGTTTTTTGTGCATAAGTTCTTCAAAGGTTTTGTTACTCATTCTTTTGCCAACTCCTATTCCATGAAAATCAAACTGCATTCCAAGACTTGCAACCATAAATTCCCAATTGTTATAGTGTGCAGAAACTAATATAATGCTTTTGTTTTGTTGGTAGTATTTTGATATCAGTTCAGAATTTAGGCATTTGTATCTTTTCATTAGGTTTTTCTTAGAAATTGTCAGCATTTTCACTGCCTCCAAGAAAAGGTCTGCAAGGTGGGAATAAAACTTGTTTGCTATTTGCTTTAATTCTGTCTCTGTCTTTTCGGGAAAGGATTTAGAAAGGTTATCCATAACTACTTTCTTTCTGTAACCCACAAGGTTATAAAGAAGTAACTTTACAATATCTGCCAAAAAATGTAGAAACCTCATCGGCAAAAGTGATAAGGGGATAAGAAATCCATAAAATAATATGTAGTTAAGAATTGCTTTCATTTTACAAACATTTTCTAAAACAAAGATACAAAAAAATATTTCTTAGAATCAATAAATTATTTCTTTGATTTAATTTTTTGTTTCTTTGATTTAAAAAAATAATATCGGACAATAAGTAAACTATTATCCGATATTATTTTTCCATTCCTAAGAAATTAGAAACTAACTTCCGAAATTATCATATAAGATGTTTTCAGGTGGTACTCCAAGTGAGTCTAACATCTTGATTACTGCTGCAATCATTGGAGGTGGTCCACATAAGTAGTATTCTATTTCTTCTGGTTCTTTATGGTTTTTAAGGTAATTGTTGTAGATTACATCGTGAATAAATCCTGTGTATCCAGTCCAATTATCTCCTTCGTCTGGTGCAGATAGGGCTACGTTATATTCAAAGTTTGGATTGTTCTTTGCAATTTCTTCATACTCGTCCATGTAGAATAAGTCTTTGATTGCTCTTGCTCCATACCAGAATGTAGCTTTTCTTGTCGTGTGATGTGTTTTAAATAAGTCGAAGATATGAGAACGCATTGGCGCCATACCAACTCCTCCTCCGATAAACATCATTTCTTTGTCGGTGTCTTTTATGAAGAACTCGCCATAAGGTCCAGAAATTGTTATCTTGTCTCCTGGTTTCAATGACCAAATGTATGAAGAACATATACCTGGATTTACATTTGCCCAACCGCCTTTTTCTCTATCAATTGGTGGAGTTGCAATACGTATATTCAACATAATAATGTTGTTTTCTGCTGGGTGGTTAGCCATAGAATATGCTCTGAAACATGGTTCTGGGTTTTTCATTACTAAATCCCATACTTTGAATTTATCCCAATCAGAGTGATATTTAGGATCTATGTCCATATCTTTGTAGTTGATTGTACAAGCTGGCACATCTATTTGGATATATCCACCACTTCTGAAATTAAG
>JAZRCB010000031.1:0-32809 GCA_045635365.1 Candidatus Onthomorpha sp. | reverse complement strand
CTACATTTAGTCCAGATGAAAATCGTATAGTTTCGTCTTCATGGGATAAAACTATAAAAATATGGGATTCAAACACTGGTGAATGTTTGCATACTTTAAAAGGACATAAACGTTTTATAAGTTCTGTTTCGTTTAGCCCTGATGGAAATCGTATAATTTCATCTTCATGGGATAAAACCATAAAAATATGGGATTCAAATAGTGGTGAATGTTTACAAACTTTAAAAGGACACAAAGAAGGTGTTTGTTCTGCTGTTTGGAGCAAAGATGGAAAACGTTGCTTTTCTGCTGCTTGGGATGATACTTTTAGAATATGGGATACTATTAGTGGAGAATGTTTGCAAATAATTACTAGAGAATATTTTGTAGGCATATATTATGCTATTTGGAGTAAAGATAAGAAAAAAATAATAACAGATTCAAATTTTGATTACTTTAAAATATGGAACGCTGACACAGGTTCGTGTCTTCAAACTTTTGAAATACAAGGAGGAAATATCAATTACCTTGCCTTTTGTCCAAAAGAGGAGCGTGTTGTCGTTGGTAGCGATGCTGAAACTATTGAGATATGGGATATAAATAGTGAAAAATGTGTACAAACCTTAGAAGGACACACCTGTGCTGTTGAATCTGTTGTGTGGAGTAGTAACGGAGAATATTTACTCTCTGCTTCGCGAGATTTAACTGTTAAAATATGGAATGTAAATAGTGGAGAATGTTTGCAAACTTTGGAAGGGCATCTTTGTGAAGTGTTATCGGCTGTGTGGAGTAAAGATGAAAAACGAATACTTACAGCTTCATCCGATAGAACTATTAAAATATGGCAAGAAAACGTTGATTCATCTTTTGAAATAGAAAAAACAGATGATGAAAAGTATATAAAATCTGTAAAGACATTTGATTTAGGTGTTTTTGGTGTAGAATCAATTGAGTGGAGTCCAGATGGAAGGTATTTAATATTACTTTGGCATGTAGGGTATATTTGCATATTTGATGTGATTGAAGGATTAAAAATAGATGGTTTTGAAGGAGATAGTCGAGGTTTTACTTCTGCTGCGTGGAGTCCTGACGGAAAATATATTCTTACAGGTTCTGAAAGTAGGGTCGTTAAAATTTGGGATTTTAATAAAAGAAAATGTATTAAAATATTTGAAGGGCATGAAGGGAAAATATTATCTGTTTCGTGGAGTTTAGATGGAAAACAAATATTTTCCACATCAACTGATAATACTTTTAGAATATGGGACGTAGATACAGTTTTGTGTATTCAAACTTTTGAAGAAAATGAATATGATAAAAGATTGGCAGTATGGAGCCCAGATAAAAGAAGAGTAGCGTTTGTTTCGGAACGAAAGACTGTGAAAATATTTGATACCGAAACAGGAACACTTGAACAAGATTTAGGACTCCATGCGATAGAAATAGGATCTATTGCATGGAGTCCTAATGGAGAATATATTTTTGTTAATTTGTGGTGTGAATCTATCGTGGAAATATGGAATGTGGAGAGAAAAAAATGTGTAAAATGCTTGGATTCTCATAAAGAAGATATACTTGCGGCAGCATGGAGTCCTAATGGAAAATATATAGTTACGACTTCAATGGATGGTACTGTTAAAATAAATGATGTAAAAACAGGTTTATGCATTCAAACCTTAGTTGGGTATCACGAAATTGCGAACTCTATTGCATGGAGTCCAAATGGAAATCATATTGTTTCTATTTTCAATGATGGTGCTCTTAAAATTTGGAGTGTGGAGGAATGAGAGTAATTATCAAAATGATATCATAGAATATTAACTTGCCGATAAGAGAATTTGTTTCTTTGTTTTGGAAAATTATTTCTTAGGATTATTTTAATAAATCAAAGAGATATTTTTCTAATTCTTTGAATAATTTTTCTATTTTATTTACTCGTTATCAATTTATTTAGTATCTTTGCAAACTTTTTAAAAGAAAAATTTGTTATGAACATATTTGAAGAACAAAAGAGAAAGCAAGAGGCTATCAATGCTGCGATGAAGCCTATTAAACATATTATTGCTGTTGCTAGTGGTAAGGGTGGTGTTGGTAAATCAACAGTTGCGGCTAATCTCGCAATATCTTTGGCTAAGAAAGGTTACAGAGTAGGTTTGGCAGATGCGGATATTTATGGTCCTTCTATACCTACGCTTTTTAATATTGAAAACGAACAAATCATGGCTACTGAAATAGATGGTAAAAATCTTATGTTGCCATTTGATAAGTTTGGAATAAAGATGATGAGTGTTGGTTTCTTTGTAGAAAAGGACAAACCTATGTTGTGGAGAGGACCAATGGCTGCAAACACTCTTACACAAATGCTAACAGAAACCCATTGGGGAGAATTGGATTTTATGGTTTTGGATATGCCTCCTGGAACTGGTGATATTCAACTTAGCCTTGTACAACAATTCTCTGTAAGTGGTTCGGTGTTTGTTTGCACTCCTCAACAATTAGCAGTTGCTGATGTTCGTAGAGCAGTGAATATGTTTACTAACGACCAAGTTTCTATTCCTGTTTATGGACTTGTGGAAAATATGGCTTACTTTACTCCAAAGGAATTACCTGATAACAAATACTATATCTTTGGAAAAGGTGGTGCAGAGCAGTTAGCAAAAGAATTAAATATGCCTTTGTTGGCTAGTATTCCTATTTCGTTGGATATTTCTGAAACAAACGACACAGGAAATCCTATTTCATTGGAATTTGACTCGCCAGAAGCAAAAGCATTTATGGAATTAGCAGAAAAAGTTATAGCAGAAACAATTAAAAAATAAGAAGATATGACAGCAGAAGAAAGAATGGATTTAGAAAAAAGAGTAAAAGAAGTTATTGAAAGCATACGTCATTATTTGCAAGAAGACGGTGGAGATGTTGCTTTCGTTGAAATGACTGACGAAAAGGTTGTTTACGTTGAATTACAAGGACATTGTGGTTCTTGTCCTCACGCTATGATGACTTTAAAGAACGGTGTAGAAGCTGCGGTTAAGGAAGTAGTTCCTGAAATCGTTTCAGTAGAAAGAGTTGTAAGATAGTTTACCTATTATGATATATACAAAGACAGGTGATAAGGGTACAACGAGTTTAGTTGGTGGCAGTCGTGTTTTGAAATGTTCTGCAAGAGTAGATACTTATGGCGATTTAGACGAATTAGTATCTTACTTGGGATTGTGCAGAGAGTATTTGACTGCAGCAGAATCATCTGATTTGTTACAAATACAAAATGTTCTTTTCAATATAGAAAGCATTATTGCTTGTGAGAAAGAAGAATTCTTATCTAAATTGCCTCAAGTAAAGCAAGAAGATATTGAGTTTTTGGAAAGAAAGATTGATGCGATGAATGAAGTTGTTCCTCCTTTAAGACAATTTGTTATTCCGGGAGGAGATATGGCAAATTCGCATCTAAATGTTGCGAGAACTATATGTAGAAGATGTGAAAGAAAAGTTGTGAAACTTTCGCAAGACTCCCAAGTGCAAGAAATAGTGTTGCAATATATAAATAGATTATCAGATTATTTATTTATGTTGAGCAGATATGTTATCTTAAAACAAGGTAAGCAAGAAACATTTTGGAAACCATAAACATTAACACAAACCAATAAAAAAATAGTAAAACGATGTATTGGACATTAGAATTAGCCTCAAAATTGGAAGACGCTCCATGGCCAGCAACAAAAGAAGAATTGATTGATTACGCTTTGAGAAGTGGAGCACCGGCAGAAGTTGTAGAAAATCTATCAGAAATAGAAGATGAAGGCGATGTCTATGACTCTATTGAAGACATTTGGATTGACTATCCTACAAAAGAAGATTTCTTCTTCCACGAAGATGAGTATTAGTCAATACCTTGAAAAATAAAAAGCGAGTTATTTACTCGCTTTTTTTGTTTTATTCTTTCTTGATTTTGATTTTTTCATTATCTTTGCTCATTAAAATATTTAGTAATGGAGATTGAAGAATTAAAAGAAATGAAACCTTTGAAATTTGGTTTCTATTATGGTAGTATTTTTGGTGGTATTGCTTTTGTATATCATTTACTTGCGCAGTATTTAGGTTTTAATACTACTTTCTTTTATGGATTGATTTATTCGTTTTTAGTACTTTTTGCAAATATGTGGGTTTGTAAAAAATATATCTCTTTGAAAGGGGAGAATGAAACGGCGAATTTTTCTACTCTTATGAAGATTGGTTCAATTTTTTCATTGACTATATCTTTCTTTTACTTGGTTTTTACCTTTGCAAAAATAGAGTTTATTGACCCAAACTTTATTAATACACTTATAGAACTTTATGAGGAAATGGTCGCTCAAATGAATATGCCTGAAATGACTTTGGAAGGTGATGTTTCAAGTGCGCTTTATATTTCTTTCCTTGTGATAAATTTCATAGGGGATTTCTTGGGTAATATGTTCTATGCACTTTGTATTTCATTTATTTTTAAAGATAGAAAATTTTAAACTATGGATATATCAATTGTAGTGCCTTTGTTTAATGAAGAAGAATCTTTACCACACTTGGCAGAGTGGATTGAAAGAGTGATGAATGAGAATAATTTCTCATACGAAGTTCTTATGATTGACGATGGTAGTAAAGATAATTCTTGGAAGGTAATTGAGGAACTTTCATCAAAGAATCCTAATATAAAGGGAGTTAAATTCAGAAGAAATTACGGTAAATCGGCAGCCTTAAACGTAGGATTCGAAAGAGTGGAGGGCGATGTTGTAATCACAATGGACGCAGATTTACAAGACAGTCCCGATGAAATTCCTGAATTATATAAGATGATTAAAACCGAAGGTTATGATTTGGTTTCGGGTTGGAAGAAAAAACGTTACGACTCAAAACTTATGAAAAATCTACCTTCAAAACTCTATAATGCAACTACTCGTAAGATTTCAGGAATTAAACTTCATGATTTCAACTGTGGACTTAAAGCATATAGAAAAGCAGTTGTTAAGAGTATTGAAGTATATGGAGAAATGCACCGTTACATTCCAATTATTGCAAAGTGGGCAGGCTTCTCTAAAATAGGAGAAAAGGTTGTTCAACACAGAAAAAGAGAATTTGGAGAAAGCAAATTTGGAATGAATCGTTTTGTAAACGGATATTTAGACTTAATGTCTATTATGTTTGTTTCAAAATTTGGCAAGAAACCAATGCACTTTTTTGGACTTTTAGGTAGTGTGATGTTCCTTTTAGGTATTATCTCTGCTGGTGTCTTGGGAGTGCAAAAACTTATAGCGGTTTATCACAACGAAGCAATGAGACTTGTTACCGATAGTCCTTATTTCTATTTAGCATTAGTAACGATGATAATCGGTTGTCAGTTGTTTTTGACAGGATTTATCGCAGAAATGATTGGACGCAACTCATCTAATAGAAATTCTTACTTAATAGAAAAAGATATTGAAAAATGAAGATAAAAAATATAATAAAAGAATCCATATCTGTAAAAGAAGCGATTTTGTCTGACGAAACCCTGCTTTCAGCCATAGAAACAGCATCTTCAGCGATAATAACAGCGTTTCGCAATGGTGGAAAGGCTCTTTTTTGTGGAAATGGAGGAAGTGCCGCTGACGCACAACACCTTGCCGCAGAACTATCTGGAAGATTCTATTACGATAGACCAGCCTTAGAAGCAGAAGCTTTACATGTAAACACATCATATCTTACAGCAGTAGGAAATGATTACGGATATGATTTAGTTTACTCTCGCATATTAAGCGCCTCAGGTAAAAAAGGCGATGTATTGATAGGACTTTCTACCTCAGGTAACTCAAAAAATGTGATAGAAGCTCAAAAAGTTGCGAAAGAAAAAGGAATGTATGTTATTTCTTTAACAGGAGCGACAGGTGGTAAAATGAAAGAATTGAGTGATTGTTTGATAAATGTACCATCAGAACTTACTCCTCGCATACAAGAAAGTCATATAATGATAGGGCATATCATTTGTCAAATAGTTGAAGAAGAACTTTTCCCTAAAAAATAAACTATGAGATTGATAAAAGATTCTAAATACTTATTCTTGGACAGGGACGGAGTTATTAACGTAAGACTAATAGACAATTACGTTAAAACCGAAAAAGAATTTGAGTTTATAGATGGAGTATTAGATGCTTTTAAGATATTCAAAAAACACTTTGATAAAATAGTTGTTGTAACCAATCAACAAGGTGTAGGAAAAGGAATTATGAGTGAAGAAGACTTAAAACGTATTCACACTTATATGCAAACGGAAGTAGAAAAAAATGGAGGACGAATAGATGCTATTTTCCATTGTCCAAAGCTCGCAAAGGAAAACTCTATTGATAGAAAGCCTAGCGTTGGAATGGGACTTAAAGCGAGAAAACTATTTAACGAAATAAGATTTAAAGACTCCATAATGGTAGGAGACTCCTTAACTGATTTAGTATTTGGGAAACGCTTAAAAATGCACTGCGTTCATATTTCTTCTTCTCCAAAAACAGCGAGAAAACACCCAAAAAGAATAGATAAAGTATTTAATGATTTATTAGAATTTGCAAAATATATAGATAATGAAAAGAATAGTTAAACAAAGTATAGCACTACTTATCAGCGCATTAGTAATGATGCCATGTTTGCTTAATGCACAAAACCTAACCGATGACAAAGGGTTAAAACAAGGTAAATGGTCAAAGAATTATCCAAACGGAAAGGTAAAATACAAAGGAGAGTTCAAAGACGATAAAGAAATAGGAACCTTTACCTATTATTCAAAAGATGGAAAACTTTCTCAAACAATAGAATATTCCCAAAATGGTAAAGTAGGACAAGCAAAGTTTTTCTACAAAAACGGAAAACTAATGAGTGAAGGAAAGTATGTGGATAAAAAGAAAGAAGGCATTTGGACTTATTACGATGAAAAAGGAAGAAAATTAAGAGAAGAAAACTTAGTTGCAGGCAAGAAAGAAGGAAAAGAAACCAACTGGGATAGAAATGGTAAGGTGAATGTTACAACTATGTATAAAAATGGAATAAAAGAAGGCGAAGAATGGAAAACCTATTACGCTGATGGATATTCCATTGCCAATTATTCAAAAGGAAAACTAAACGGAAAAATCACTCATTACTTTGCATCAAAGAAACCATTATACGAAGGACAATACGCAGATGATAAGAAAGTAGGAGAATGGAAATTTATGAACGAAGTAGGCGATGTCATTAAAGTTCAAAAATGGGAAAACGATGTATTGAAATATGACGCAGTAAGAATCAATGTAAGAGGCGGACAAATGGAAATAGAGTTTCAAGATATAGCCTATTTCTATCCAATGGGAAAACAAACTTGTGTAGTATTGAAAAATGGTAAAAAGATAAACGCATTTAATCAATATGAACAAATCGTTAATCTATCAGATGGAAACACATTCTTGCTTTTAAATAAAGTAAATAGTGTTTATGCTAACTATTCAGCAATCAAAGGTACTAAAAACGATGGAGGAAAAGAACTATTGATACTATTAGAACCAAAACCAGACGTTGAAATACGCACAGACGAAGAAAGTCGCAAGGCATTACAATCTTTGTTTAGCAAATAAAAAATGCAAAATAGAGTTTTAGTAGGACTTAGTTTAGGAGTAGATAGCCTGGCAACAGCACTTCTACTTAAAACTAAGTCTTTTTTCGTTGTAGGGGTTTACTTTCATCTTCATCAAGAAGCAAAAGATTTAGAGAAAGTAAAGAAAATATGTGAGGAAAACCAAATAGAATTTCACTATGTAGATTTGCGAGAAGAATTTTATAAAGAAGTAATGATTCCTTTCGCAGACTACTATCTCAAAGGCTTCACTCCAAATATTTGTACCCATTGCAACGCAGAGTTTAAGATTAAAAACCTACTACATTACGCCGATTTATTCTCCTGTGACAAGATAGCCACAGGACACTACGCACGAATAGAAAACTCCCAACTCCAAATAGCAAAAGACAGTTGGAAGGACCAGAGCTTTATGCTTTATCGCCTTACTAAAAAACAAAAAGAAAGATTGGTTCTACCCCTTGGTGAAATGATGAAAGATGAGGTTAAAGACTTTGTAAGGCAAAGAGGATACACCGAAATAGCAAATAAGAGAGAGAGTTTTGGACTTTGCTTTACCAATGGCTTACATTATTCCGAATACCTTTTGAATCAGTACCCCCAATTAAAAAACCTTGAAAACGGAAAGGTAATTAACGAAAACAATCAACCCATAGGCTCTCACAAAGGCTTTCCATTCTATACCATAGGGCAATATAAAGGAATGAATATCAAAGAAAAACTCTATATAAATAAGATAATAGCAGAAGAAAATACCCTTGTAGTAGGCGAAAAATCCCAATGCTATTTCTCAACCCTAAGGCTTAATTCCCTTGTGTTTTCACAAGAAATAGAAAATATTAAACTAAACGCCGCCCCATATCTAACAAAGATTAGAGGAAAGGACGAGGGTAATTACTCCATTCTAAAAGAAATCTCACCCAATCACGCAACCATTGAATTTAATCAAAAAGTTTTCGCACCAATGCAAGGACAAGACGTAGTCCTATATGATGAGAATAACTTTATCCTTTTTGGAGGAAGAATAGAATCCTTTAATTAGCTTTCTTTTTGCTTATTGCTAACAATCCAAGGAAAGTAATCAATCCGTTCAACACCAAAAGTTCAAAGTCAAACGAGTAATTAAACCACTCTTGTGAATTGTTGCTAAGAATAAAGCAAATCACAGGAGAAAGCACACATACAATAGGCACAAACTTGTCTATAACTTGGCGTTTTGTGAGAATACCAAACACAAACAAACCTAAAAGTGGACCATACGTTATAGAGGCAATTTGATACAAAATATCAATTAAGTGAGGGTCGCGATGATTTCCATAGAATATGATTACCCCCACAAATATCAAAGCAAATACTAAGTGAACTATATGTCTAATATTTGTTTTCTTTTTTTCTCCCCAATCCTTTCGCTCCTCAATATTTAGAAAATCAATAGAGAAAGCAGTAGTCAAAGACGTCAAAGCACCATCAGCACTTGGGAAAAGAGCAGATATAAGACCGATGATGAAAATCACAGCCGCAAAAGGCGATAACGCGTTTAAAGCAACGTAAGGGAATAAATCATCACCCTTAACCTCTATACCTTGATTATGAGCGAAGATATAAAGAGCCGCACCTAAACAAAGGAATAAGAAATTGACAAAAAACAAAGTAATAGAAAACGTCATCATATTCTTTTGAGCAGACTTTATATTTTTGCAACTAAGATTCTTTTGCATCATTTCTTGGTCCAAGCCCGTCATTGAAATAGTTATAAACATACCACCAAGAATTTGTTTCCACCAACAAAGCCTTGAACTACTATCCGTTTCAATAAAAGTAAAATAATCGCTCCTTGTAATATTTCCCATCATTTCAGAGAAAGAAAAATCCATCTTATTAGCAATCAAAATAAAAGAAATAACCAAGGCTGCCAACATACAAGTAGTTTGTAAAGTATCAGTCCAAACGATAGTCTTAATTCCACCCTTGAACGTAAACAAAAGAATCAACGCAAGGAAAAGAAAAACCGTAGCCTCAAAAGGAATATTCCAAGTAGAAAAAACAAACTCATATAAAACATAAATCACAATAAACATTCTAAGGCTCGCCCCCAAAGTACGCGAAAGAAGGAAAAAGAAACTACCCGTTTTATGAGAAAACTTACCAAACCTTGATTCAAGATACTTATAAATAGAAATCAAATTCAACCTATAATAAATCGGCATAAGGACAAATGAAATTACAAGGTAGCCTAAGAAATACCCCAACACGGTTAGCATATAAGTAAACCCTCTATCCTCAACCCAACCAGGCACCGACATAAACGTAACGCCCGAAAGACTCGCTCCAATCATTCCATAGGCTACGATAAACCAAGGACTCTTCTTATTCCCCCTGAAAAAAGAAGCACTATCAGCCTTTCTTGCAGTGATGAAAGTAATAGAAAACAATAAAATAGTATAAGCGATGAAAACACCAAGTAATATATTTGCCATTTTTTTTGTAATTTTGTGAATAATTAAAAAAGCAAAAATAATAAATAAATATGGAATACACCTCTGTCATACTGGAAAATGCAGTAAACGAACTAGCAAAACTACCCGGCATAGGACAACGCACAGCCCTACGCTTTGCTCTACACCTATTAAAGCAAAACGAAGACAATACCCTGCGACTAGCCAAAAGTTTAGTAGAATTAGTAACCGAAATAAAACACTGTAAAGTCTGTAATAACCTATCAGATAGTGAAATATGCTCCATTTGTGCCAATAACGACAGACAAAAAGACGTTATCTGTGTAGTAGAAAACATAAGAGAAGTAATGGCAATAGAATCCACCAATCAATACCGAGGATTGTATCACGTCTTAGGAGGAGTCATTTCCCCAATAGAAGGCGTTGGAGTAGGCGATATAGCCATAGAACAACTAATCAAACGCGTAGAACAAGAAAACGTGAAAGAAATAATCTTAGCCTTACCCACAACAATGGAAGGCGACACAACAAGTTTCTATATCAATAAACTATTAGAAAACCATAAAATTAAAATTACAGCCATAGCAAGAGGAGTAGCCATAGGCGATAAAATAGAATACGCCGACGAACAAACCCTCGCCCGCTCCATCTTAAACCGTAGAGATTTTTCAGATATATATAAATAAAGGAGAGTAGATTTACTCTCCTTTTTATTCAATGTTTCAAATGTACAAAAAAACAAAGAAAAATTGAAATAAATCAAAGAAAGAAAAAAATAAATCTTTGAAACAATTTTCTAAATCAAAGATTTATTTTTTTGCCTCTTCGTTAGGGTCGTAAATAACACCATGTTTATCAAATACAACGTTTAAATATTCTTTATCATTTAAATATTTTTCAAAGTTTTTTTGAAATTTAAATTCTCTAACATATACGTATGCGTCAATGTGTTTAAAAATGTGTTGTTTTTCTTCTTGGGGTATTTTGTTCCATTGAATTTTTGCTTTTTCTTTATTGCCTTTTCTTTTGTACGCTTCCCAACATCTTTCAAACAATGTATCTTCTTTTAATATATTATTATTAATACTATTATTATTTATAATATTATTCATGTCCTCTGTTTGAATTGATACCCCTTGTGTGTTTAAATTGATACCCCTCTGTCGTTTAGATTTAGTACCCTCTGTTGTTTTAAATAACACCTCCTCTAATTTTCTTCCTATTCTAAAGCATGTCATATTGGAATAACGACCTTCGCTTACAAGTATTTTTTCTATCAATTCTAAGGCACACATTTTGTCAATTCTTTCTCTTAATGCTGGCTTTTTTATATTGAGAATTGGCAATTCGTTTAAGATAGTGTTGTATTCAACCCAATAATATTCTGTTCCATTTTGTATTATGGTTTTAACGCCTTTGCGTTCTGTGAAATTATAGATGTGATTGAGAATAAGCAAATCGTTTAAGTCTAATTTCTTTTCTTTTCCGTCTATATAAGTCTTTAATTCTAAGACTTTCTCTTGGTCAAATCCTAAAATGTTATATCTCATAATTGTTTGTTTTATATTCATAGCAAAGGTACAAAAAAAACTCGCAAGGTTTGTTTCCTGCGAGTTTTTTTAGAAAGAAAAGCTAAAAGGCAACAAGGAGTCTGCGTTTTTGATTCTTAGAACTTCGTTTTCGTTTAAGAGGATTAGAACGCAGATTTCTTTTTGTCCTCTTGTTTGAGTCTCTTGTAAGACTTGACGACAAGCCCCGCAAGGAAAGGCTTTTGTCCACTCATTGTTTTCATTTCTTGCTACAATGGCGAGTGCAACAACGCTTTCTTTTTTCATTCCCGCAGAAAACAAAGCAACCCTTTCAGCGCACAAGCCCGAAGGGTAGGCGATATTTTCTTGGTTGCTACCGGTTATGATTTCATCGTTTTCTAATCTTACGGCAGCGCCTACATTAAAAGAAGAATAAGGAGAATAAGCTGTGTAAGTGGCTTTTTTCGCACACTCAATCAACTCTTTCTCCTTATCATTCAATTCATCTAAACGAAGTAAATCATATTTGATTTCTATGACTTCGTTTTTCATTTATTTTTTTTCGTTTTGTTCTTTTAATAAATCTCTGATTTCAGAAAGTAGAACTTCTTCTTTGCTTGGTGCTGGTTCAGCAGGTGCTGGTGCTTCTTCTTTCTTTTCGTTTTTAAGTTTTGCAAGCAAACGAATGAAACAGAAAATTGCAAAAGCAATAATCAAAAAGTCGAAACAAACTTGCAAAAAGTTACCATAGTTTAATGTAACTGCAGCTATTTCGCCTTCTGCTGCCTTTAATGTAATTTTTAAATCGGTAAAATTCACACCACCTATTAAAACTCCCAATGGAGGCATGATTACATCGTTTACAAGTGAAGTGATAATTTTACCAAAGGCACCACCAATGATGATACCCACTGCCATATCAATCATATTTCCTTTTATGGCAAACGCTTTGAAATCTTCAATTACTTTTTTTACGCCCATGATTTTATAATTTAAATTTTTACAAAAGTACTACTTTTTTTGTTTAAATTATAATTTAGAGTTATTTTTGCAACATAAATAATTTAGAAATATGAAAGCAGTAGTTAGTACAAATTTTAATTTTGAAGGACAAAAGAGTCATTACGTTGGAAAGGTAAGAGACGTATATAATATAAATGATGAACTTTTGGCAATGGTGGTAAGCGATAGAATATCAGCATTTGATGTGGTTTTGCCAAAGGGAATACCTTTTAAGGGTGAGATTTTAAACAAAATAGCAGCAAAGTTCTTAGATGCAACAGCGGATATATTACCTAATTGGAAGATAGCTATGCCTGATGCAATGGTAACATTAGGAAAACTTTGCGAACCTTTCAAAGTTGAAATGGTTGTTAGAGGTTATCTTGCAGGTAGTGCGTGGAGAGAATACAAAGCAGGTATGCGTACACTTTGTGGTGTGCAATTACCTGAGGGAATGAAAGAAAACGATAAATTCCCAACTCCAATCATCACTCCAACTACAAAAGCAGATGAGGGACATGATGAAAACATCAGCAAAGAAGAAATCATAGCAACAGGATTAGTTAGCAAGGAAGATTACGAACAATTAGAAAAATACACTCTTGCCCTTTTTGAAAGAGGAACTCAAATAGCAGCAGAAAGAGGTCTAATACTTGTTGATACAAAATATGAGTTTGGAAAATATAATGGAGAAATCACATTGATAGATGAAATCCACACTCCTGACTCATCACGTTATTTCTATGCAGAAGGCTATGAAGAACGTCAAGCAAAAGGCGAAAAACAAAAACAACTTTCAAAAGAGTTTGTTAGAGAATGGTTGATGGAAAACGGCTTCCAAGGAAAAGAAGGACAACAAGTGCCTGAAATGACTGAGGAGGTTATAAAGTCAATTTCTGAACGTTACATGGAACTTTACGAACAAATTATTGGAGAAAAATTCATCGCAGAACAAACTGACGAGGACATAGAAAAGAGAATTGAACGTAACGTTACGGAATATTTAAAGAAATAAAAAAAAGATGAAAAAGTTTTTAAAAATATTTTCACTTTTATTGATATTAGCGAGTTTTTCTTCTTGTAATAAATCCCAAGTTTATAAAGAGTTTAAAACTCTTCCAAATATGACATGGGAAAGAATAGAAGAGGGCAAGACAATAACATTCAATGATATTAATATAGAAAATGAAGAGGAAGTATATGATATTTCACTACATTTTCGCCACACTCCATATATCACAGAAGATGAAATAAAATTCAAAATCACAATAATATCTCCATCAAAGATAACAAGAGAAAGCGTACACACCGTTAAACTTAAAGACAAAGAAGGTAAAGAATGGTTAGGTGAAGCCTTGGGAGATATAATAGACTTGGAAGTGCCAATTAAAACGTTTTTCTCTTTTGTTGAAAGAGGCAATTACACAATAGAGATAGTGAATATGTGTAATAAATATCAACTACAAGGAATAATGGAATTAGGACTTGAAGTAAATAAATCTGATTTAGATAGATAATCAAGTGGATAGCCAAGCATCAAAAGAAAACAATATAGAAATGAGACTTAAATCCCTACCGACATCGGCAGGGGTTTATCGTTTTTTAGACAAAGATAATACGGTAATCTACGTTGGTAAAGCGAAAAATTTAAGAAATCGCGTACAATCATATTTCAAGAATGATTTATCTCACTCTCCTAAAACACGATTATTAGTAAAGAAAATCCACGATATAAAACTTGTAGTAGTAGAAAGCGAAACCGAAGCACTACTTCTTGAAAACAATTTCATAAAACAATACAAACCTCGTTATAATATCCTATTAAAAGACGACAAAACTTATCCTTGGATTTGCGTAAGTAACGAAGAATATCCAAGAGTTTTTACCACACGAAAAAAAGTAAGAGATGGTTCTATTTACTTCGGACCTTATCCAAACGGAAAATTATTAAAAGAACTCCAAGACTTAATTAGCAAACTCTATCCTTATCGTCGTTGCAAAATACCAATGAGTGAGGAAAATGTTTTTAAGAATAAATATAGAGCATGCCTTAATAAACAAATCAAGATTTGCTCTGCACCATGCGAGGGTTGCGTAACGAAAGAGGAATATCGCAAGATAATTAGTGATATAAAAGGAATATTAAGAGGAGACTTTTATCAAATAAAGAAAGAGTTGAAAAATCAAATGATGGACTTTGCAAAAACTCTTGAATTTGAAAAAGCACAAGAGATAAAAGAAAAAATACAACTCTTAGACACCTACACAGCAAAGACATCTATCGTAGGAAATACCACTCTTAATGCAGAGGTTTTCGCATACGAAGAAATAGAGGGAGGAATCATCTTAAACGCAATGAAAGTCGTTAATGGGTGCTTAATATCTTCCTTATCCCAAGAGGTGAAATCTCATCTTGAAGAAGAGAAAAAAGAAATCTTCACAACAGCAATCACACAACTGCGAGAGCAAATGGAGTGGAAGAGCGATTTAATAATAGTTCCGGAGCAACTTTCTTTGCCAGAGGATTACGCAAAGCAAGATTTGGGAGAGAATGCCGAGAAAAAGAAACTATTAGACTTGTGCCAAAAGAACGCTCTCTTTGCAAAAAGCGATAAAATCAAAAGAGATACTTTGCTTAATCCTGAGCGTTGGAGCGAAACCTTGGTAAAGCAAATTCAACAAGACTTAAATCTTCCAAAACCACCTTATCACATGGAGTGTTTTGATAACTCCAACATACAAGGAGCAAACGCTGTTGCAGCCTGTGTGGTATTTCGCAATGGAAAACCCTCAACTAAAGAATATAGACACTTTAATATAAAAACGGTTGAGGGACCTAACGATTACGACTCTATGCGTGAGATATTGCATAGACGATATAGCCGTTTGGTGAAGGAGGAAAAACAGTTGCCTGACTTGATTATAATTGATGGAGGAAAGGGACAATTAGCCGTTGCAGTAGAAACCTTAGAAGAATTGGGACTTTATGGACAGATTCCAATAATTTCTATTGCCGAGCGTTTAGAAGAAATCTATTATCCAGGCAATCCTTATCCACTTTGCTTGGATAAAAGAAGTCATAGCTTGCAAACAATTCAACACATAAGAGACGAAGCACACCGATTTGGTATAACACACCACAGAAACAAAAGAAGCAAAGAAACATTCCATACAGTATTAACTCAAATCCCAGGAATAGGGGAGAAAACAGCAATAGAATTATTATTGAAGTTCAAAAGCGTAAAGCAACTTACAGAAACTCCACTTTCGGAAATAGAAAAGTGCATAGGGAAAGCAAAGGCAGCAAAATTATACGCCTTTTTACACAAATAAAACAAAGAAAGAATTTACTGAAACAAAGAAAGAATTTATTAAAACGCCGTTTTATGAAAATACATTTTGAAACCGATTATATGGCAGGTACACACCCTGAGATTTTACAACGATTGATTGAAACTAATTTGGAAGAGACCGAAGGGTATGGCTCAGATGAATACACCAAGAGAGCAGAGGATTTAATCAAGAAAGCGTGTGGAAAAGAAGATGCAAGAGTGCACTTTTTAGTTGGTGGGACTCAAACAAATTCCACAGTAATTGATGGATTGCTTGCAAGACATGAGGGAGTTTTAACGGCAGAAAGTGGACATATAAACGTACATGAATCGGGTGCGATAGAAAGTTGTGGACATAAAGTCTTAACCCTACCACAAGAAGAGGGTAAGATAAAGGCTGAGGATATTGAAAAATATATTTCAAACTTTTATGCAGATGATACTTATTTACACATGGTAGCACCGGGCATGGTTTACATATCTTTCCCTACCGAATATGGAGCAGTTTACAGCAAAAAAGAATTACAAAACATACAATCAGTTTGCAGAAAGTGGGAGATACCTTTATATATTGACGGAGCAAGATTGGGCTATGGTCTTGCAGCAGAAAATACAGATATTAGTTTGAAAGATATTGCACAATTAGCAGATGTTTTCTACATTGGGGGAACAAAACTTGGCGCTTTGTTTGGAGAAGCAGTGGTGGTGAGTAATCCAAAGTTATTAAAGAATTTCTTTCCTTTGATAAAGCAACATGGAGCATTGCTTGCAAAGGGACGATTATTGGGTTTGCAGTTTGAGACTTTATTTTCAAATAATCTATATGAGAGAGTAAGTCGTCATGCTGTTAAAATGGCGATGAAAATCAAGCAAGCATTTATAGAAAAGGGATATATGCCAATAGTAAATTCTACAACTAATCAACAATTCTTTCGTTTGCCAAATGAAGTGATTGATAAATTAAGCGAAAACGTAGGTTTTGAATATTGGGGTGCAAGAGGAGAAAAGGAAAGCGAGGTAAGATTCGTTACATCGTGGGCAACGAAGGAAGAAGACGTGGATTTATTGATTGAAAGACTAAATTTTTGATATTTCAATAAGTTTTGTATTTTTGTAAAGTTTTAATTCTAAAAGTATTGGTTATGAAATCATCAAAATTTTATTTATTACTAATTTTATTTTCTGCGTTTTCATTTTTTGCGTGCGATGAAAGGAATAAACCTGATGAGTATGAAACGATGTTTGATGTAGAAAGTATTTATTTTTCTCAAGCCTCTGATATTTGGAAAGCCAAAGCAGAAAACTTAGGTAGTTGTTATGCTGTGGTAGATAATAAAGAAAATCCATCTTGGTGCGATGTGGTGGTTTGCACAGAGGATTTGAAAGATTTTGATGTGGATTTATATGGAAAGTATTTGTTTTTGCACTTTGATTTAGATGAAAACAAAAATCCAAAGAACATTAGAGTGGAATTTTATAAGAATAAATCTGCACAAAACGCGGGAGAATTTGATTTGATGCTTATTAAGAAAAATGTGGAATTGCATATAAATAACTTGAATGAAGAGGTAATAACAGGGAGATTATTTGGTACAATGCAAAACGTAGCAAACTCTTCTGATGTTAGAGATGTGTTATTCTATTTCAAAGAGATAAAAATCAAAACCTCTGATGAATTAAAATAAATGTTTCTCTTTGATATCTTATTCCCTAAACGTTGTTTGTTTTGCGGGGAAGTCTTAGCAAAAGGAGAGAAAAATATTTGCCTTAATTGTTATAAGTATTTTCCATATAAGGCAAATGCAGAAGATGAGTATAGGTATAAAATTACCGAAGTTGCATTTGAACATTTAGATATTTTTCTTGATTATGCCCATTGCAAAACTCCTATTCATAAGTTTAAATATGGCGATGATATCACATCGGGTAGATTGCTTGCAGATTTGTGGGCAGAGTATTTAAAAGAAAAGGAGTGGATTAAAGATATTGATTTGATTATTCCAATTCCTCTTCATCGCAATAAACTATATGAAAGAGGTTTTAATCAAAGCGAAGTGTTAGGCAGAGTTTTATCAAAGAAATTAGGTATTCCCATAGTAACAAATTTGATTGAAAGAAAGGTAAATAACCCTCCTCAAATCACAGCAGAGAATCGCTGGGAAAACGTGAGAGATGTCTTTGTATTAAAAAAGAAAGTTGATTTGAAGGATAAGCATATTATGGTAATTGATGATGTGATTACTACATCTGCGACTACAAACTATTTTGTGAAAACTTTAAGGGGAATTAAGAATTTGAAAGTATCTTTTGCCTATCTGTCTTCTAATTATTAATAAATTAGTGTTATCTTTGCCGTTTAATTTATAATTATAATAGTGAAATCAATGAAAAGAACAAGTATTTTTATTTGTTGTTTATTGGCAACAATGCTGAGTTTTGCTCAAAGCAAAATAAATATCATTCCAGAACCTGTTTCGGTTAAAGAGTTGAAAGAAAAATCTTTCGTATTGAAACCAAGTACAAAAATAGCTGTTAATACTTCAAGTGATGCAGTGCAAACTGTTGAGTTCTTGAGAGAGAAAATGGAAGCGGCTTTTGGTGAAAAAATAGTAATATCTGATTTATCTAAACTTACAGAAACTACAAATAGTATTGTTTTTGTAAAGGTTGCTGATAAGGTTTTAGGAAAAGAGGGTTACAATTTAGAAGTTAGAGAAAGTAATATAGTGATTGAGGCTAATGAAAACGCAGGTTTTTTCTATGCAATTCAAACTTTAATACAACTTATTGACCCAGCTTTTCTTTTAAAGAACGAATGTGTTGCTGCTACTTCTTTTGAGGTTCCTGCTTGTGAAATAGTGGACTATCCTCGTTTTGCATACCGAGGAAAACATCTTGATGTGGCAAGACATTTTATGAAGTTTGAAGATGTGAAACGTTATATTGATTATATGGCATTTCATAAACTTAACGTATTGCATTGGCACTTAACAGATGACCAAGGTTGGAGAATAGAAATTAAGAAATATCCTTCTTTACAATCAATTGCATCTAAGAGAAAATCTACAATCATTGGACACTACAACGACAATGACGCAAGAAATCCTAACTATGACGGATTTGTTCATCAAGGATATTACACTCAAGATCAAGCTAGAGAAATTGTGGCTTATGCAAAGGCAAGAAATATAGATATTATTCCTGAGATTGAAATGCCTGGACACTCTCAATCTGTGCTTGCTGCTTATCCTGAATTAGGTTGTAAGGATACTACTTATGAGGTTTCTTGCACATGGGGAGTTATAGAAGATGTGCTTTGTACTCAAGATGCAACAATAGAGTTTATGAAAAACGTTTTGGACGAGATTGTTGAGATATTCCCATTTAAGTATGTGCACATTGGTGGCGACGAATGCCCTAAGGGACAATGGAAAGAATGCCCTAAATGTCAAGCTCAAATAAAGAAACATGGATTGAAAGATGAGTTTGAATTGCAAAGTTGGTTCTTACAACAAATTACTAAATATTTACAATCAAAAAATAGAGAGGCAATTGCATGGAGCGAAATTCTTGAAGGTGGAATTAAAGATAGAGTTACCGTTATGTCATGGCTTGGAGAGGCAGATGGCGTTACTTCTGCAAGACAAGGATATGATGCTGTAATGGTTCCTTGTGCTTATTTATATTTTGATTATTATCAAGCAGAGGCAGACAACGAACCTTTGGCAATAGGTGGTTTTACTCCTTTGAAAAAAGTTTATCATTATGAACCTATTCCAAAGGAAATTGCAGGAACAGAAGCAGAAAAACATATAATAGGAGTGCAAGCGAATATGTGGAGAGAGTATATTCCTACATTTGATTATACAATTTATATGGATTATCCTCGTACTACTGCAATGAGTGAAACTGCATGGACTCCAAAAGAAAAGAAAAATTATGATTCTTTCATAGATAGATTAGAGTATCTTTTGAAATATTATGATGCAATGGGAATGAATTATTCTCGTTCTCACTATTCTATTTCGGCAGACGTTAGTTTTAATTCTAAAACAAAGAATGTGGAATTGGAACTTAACACTCCTGCAAAGAATTCAGAGATAGTTTATACTTTAGATGGTAGCGAACCAACTATTAATTCTCCAAGATTGACATCTAAATTAGTTCTTTCTCAAACAACAACTGTTTCTGCATACGTTGTAAGAGATGGTAAGATTATTTCAAACTTATTCAAGGCTACTTATAACCTTAATAAAGCAACAGGAAAGAAATATGAACTTAAAAATCTAAATCCTCAATATTCAGGTAGTACAAAGAATGCCTTGACTGACGGAATCTTTGGTTCGGCAAAGAGTTATGATAAATGGATTGGTACTTACGGATATGATTATGATGTGGTTGTTGATTTAGAAAAAAGAGAAAACGTAAATACTATTTCATTAAACTTTTTGGATAACGTAGGTAGCTGGATTTTCCTTCCAACAAAGGTTCATTTCTACCTATCTGATGATAACAAAACTTGGAAAGAAATTGCTGAAAGCGATATTCAACTTACAAAAGATGGACAAGTCTTGAACGTAAGTGCAAATTGCAAAGATAAGAAAGCACGTTACGTTAAGATTTATGCAGAAACAGTGAGAAAATGCCCTGAAGGACACCCTGGTTGTGGATATGACGCACACTGTTTTGCAGATGAGATAATCATTAAATAATGAAGATTAAAGAAATAACTGATTTCCCTGAAATCAATCTTAATAAAACGGAAAAGGATATGCGTTCCTCTTGGGGAATACGCATACTTCTTCCGTTTTCTATTTTTAATGCACTTGTTTTATTAGTGTTTTCTTTCTTTGGCTTATTTCTAAAGAATTATAGTATTGAGTTTATAAATTCAACCTCCTTTCCTCAAGTGATGTATTTCTGGAAAGAAAATCTTTTGATATTTTTTACTCCTTCTGCATTCTACTTTGTCTTTCTATTACTTCTAAGTATACTTACCATATATTCTTGTCTTTTGATGTGGTTTGGACACAAGTCGGGAGTGTTTTTATATGCAGTAGGTAAGGTTGGACTAATATTAGTGCCTGCATTATTTCTTGGTTATAGAGGATTTACTTATGGAGACATAATGCTTGCTGTATTTTTTATTGCTTACTATTATATTTATATGATAAAACACCCTATCAAGGAGGTTAATAATGAAGAATAATGCTGTTTTGTATTTATTTCCCACACCTATTGCAGATATTGATATAAGTCATAGCTTGCCTGCAATCAATTCTGAATTATTAAAAGAGTGTGATAGTTTTGTGGTAGAGCAAGTAAGAACTGCACGACGTTTTTTAAGAAAAGCAGGATATGATAAGAACTTTGATAAAGTGGAGTTTTTTGAATTGAATGAACACACTCAGCCTTCTGAAATAAGCGCTTTTTTGCAACCATTAAGAGAGGGAAGAAATCTTGGATTGATGAGCGAGGCAGGATTGCCTTGTATTGCTGACCCAGGTGCTAAGGTTGTTGAATTAGCACAAAAGGAAGGATTTAAAGTTTGCCCTTTAATTGGTCCATCTTCATTATTAATGTCATTAATGGCAAGTGGTTTCAATGGACAAAACTTTGCTTTTGTGGGTTATTTGCCTATAGAAAAATCTCAAAGAAGCAAAAGATTAAAAGAATTAGAATCATTAGCATATAAGATTTCGCAAACACAGATTTTCATTGAAGCACCATATAGAAATAATCAGATGTTGCAAGCTATAAAAGAAAGCTGTAGTGCAAATACTATGATTTGTGTAGGAGTTGATATAGGGCTATCAACACAGGAAATCATAACAAAAAGTGTTGCACAATGGAAGAAAAGCAACATAGATTTAAACAAACGTAATACTGTATTTTTAATTTACAAATAATTAGAAATGATAAAACCATTAGCAGAGATTTTACGTCCTCAAACCCTTGAAGATTACATAGGGCAAGAACATTTACTTGGAGAAGGGGCTATTTTAAGTAGAGCAATAAAAGAAAATAAAGTTCCTTCAATGATTTTGTGGGGCCCACCAGGGGTTGGAAAAACAACTCTCGCTAATATAATTGCAAATACAATATCAGCGTCTTTTTATAAACTTTCGGCTATTAATAGTGGAGTAAAAGATGTTAGAAATATTATAGATGAGGCAAAGAAAAACAATGGTAATTCTATTCTTTTTATTGATGAAATCCATCGTTTTTCAAAAAATCAACAAGACTCTTTACTTGGAGCTGTAGAACAAGGTATAGTAAAATTAATAGGAGCTACAACAGAAAATCCAAGTTTTGAGGTTATATCTCCATTGCTTTCACGCACTCAAATTTATATTTTAAAGAATCTTGAAAGGCATCATTTAGAGAAAATAATTCAAAAAGCTGTTTCTTATTTAGAACAATCCGAGAATAGAAAAATAGAAATAAAAGAAACAGAAGCTTTATTGAGAATAAGTGGGGGAGATGCAAGAAAATTAATTAATGCTGTAGAATTAGTTTGTTCTCAATTTATAGGTGATATTTCTTTGACTAATGAATTAGTCCTTTCGGTAATTCAACAAAATATTGCAATTTACGACAAGAAAGGCGAGAATCACTACGATATAATATCGGCTTTTATTAAAAGTATAAGAGGTTCTGACCCCAATGCGGCAGTATATTGGCTTGCAAGAATGATAGTATCGGGTGAGGACCCTTTGTTTATTGCAAGAAGAATGTTGATATTAGCTTCGGAAGACATAGGAAATGCAAATCCAAATGCTCTTTTATTGGCAAATAATTGCTTTGAAGCAGTAAGTAAAATAGGTTATCCTGAATGTAGAATTATACTTTCACAAACGGCGGTTTATTTAGCAACTTCTGCAAAGAGCAATTCTACATATATGGCAATCAACAAAGCAATAGAAATAGTTGAAAAGACAGGAAATAAACCAGTTCCTTTACATCTTAGAAATGCACCAACAAAATTGATGAAAGACATAGGCTATGGAGCAGATTATCGCTACTCTCATGACTATGCAAATCATTTTGTGCAACAACAATTCTTGCCAGACGATTTAGTAGGACTTCAATTGTATGAACCTGCAGATAATCGTCAAGAAACAAATACAAGAGAGTTGTTAAGAAAACTTTGGACTGGTATATATAATTATTAAAATAAGATGAAAATAGTAATAGATTTTCTTAATCAATTAGCCTTAAACAATAATAAAGATTGGTTTGATACAAATAAGAACTTCTATAAAGAAGCTAAAGATTGTTTTGAAACATTTACAGAAAAATTAATAGCAAATATAGAATCCTTTGACTCTACAATTAGAGGTTTACAAGTAAAAGATTGTACTTATAGAATATATAGGGATTTAAGATTTTCCAAAGACAAAACTCCATATAAAACTCACATGGGTGCATATATTTGTCCTAATGGAAAGAAATCAGGATTAGGAGGTTATTATTTTCATTTAGAATCTTCTTCAAAACTATATCTACCTTCGCATTTGCTTGCAACAGGTGCTGTTTGTTTGCCTAATAATATAATAAACAGCATTAGAGAAGATATATATACATTGCCAAATGAATTTCAAAATTGTATAGATATAGCAAAGGGTTGGGAAATAGATGAAGAAAATAAAATGAAAACAGTTCCTAAAATATTTCCAAAAGAGGCTATTAATGCAGAATATCTAAAATTGAAAGATTTTATTCTCAATAAGAAAATAGATGATAATTACATATTATCACCAAATCTTCTTGAAAGAGTAACTGAAGATTTCGCCAAAACAATTCAATTCAAAGAATTTGTCAATAGGGCGATTTCTGCGATAGATTAATTTCTATATTTTATCCACTTCCAAACTTCAGAGTAGCTAATCTTTTTGCCGTACATCAATATTCCTGTGCGGTAGATTTTTGCTGCTAACATAATACACAAGATGATGAAAATTATCATCAATCCACAAGATAAGCATATTTCCCAAATAGGTACTCCAAATGGTATTCTAACCATCATGGCTACAGGTGCAGTGAATGGAATAATAGAAAGCCAAAAGGCAATATTACTTGTAGGATTTTCCATTAAAATAGGTAGACAAATAATAGCTAAAATCAAAGGAATTGTTACTGGTAGTGTGAATTGACTTCCGTCTGTATCGACATCTAAAAGAGAACCTATGGCACCAAACAATGAAGCATATAATAGATAACCCATAATGAAATAAAACACAAACATACCGATAACTAAAGGGTAGTTTATGGCAGATAATCCTTTTATTATATTGGAAACAGGCGAATTTTCCACGCTGTTAATTTGGTCAACGGTAATAACTCTTTGCTCAATTGTGATAGATTGTTCTACTTGCATAGAGAAAACTTCAGGGAATGTAGTTTGAGCTACGCCAACTATTCCGATAATCAATACTATCCACAAAGCAATTTGTGTTAAGCTTACAAGAGCAACCGCAATAATCTTTCCAAATAATAATTCTACGGGTTTAACACTAGAAACTAAAATTTCAACAATTCTATTCATCTTTTCTTCTGATACACTCTTCATTACTTGTGCTCCAAAAAGAAAAACAAAAAAGTATATCAAGAAACCAGATACACCCCCTAATAAAATTTTGATTTCATTGTAAGATTCTTCTCCTGAAAATATGTTTTTGGTATAAAAATCAACTGTAGGATTGTTTATCCATTCAATTTCTTTTTCTGCCATTCCATAATCAAATCGAAGAATATTATTTTTAAGAATATTGCTTAGTTGGTTTTTTATTTCGCTTTGTGTAGTGCTAGAAATTTCACTTTCTCCATAATACATAAATCCTTTAATAGGAGGAGTGTCGTTTGTTTTTACAATTTCCAAAACCCCATCTACTGCATCTTCTTTTAAAATACTTTGGGCGGCAACAATGTCGTCTAAATAGTCAAATTTAATTTTGTCTGAACTTTTGAATTGATTCTTAAATAAATATGTGCTGTCGTTATCGCTTACATTAAGAGTTTGGTCAACAACTAAAATATTTAATCTTTCAGTTTCAATGTTTTCTAAAAAGATAGGAGTAAACATTAAAAGACATATAAGAATAGGTCCTAGAAAAGTCATTACTAAAAAAGACTTTTTGTTTACTCTTGTAAGGTATTCCCTTTTTATTATAATCTTTATCTTATTCATTGTTCTTAATTGTTTCTATGAAAATATTATTCATTGAAGGAAGTATTTCCTTGTAAGAAAGAATGTTGGTGTGTTTCAAAATATTACTTAATAAATCAGCATTCTTTCCCTCTGTGATAGAAAGCGTCATAATCAATCGTTCTTTATCAACAACTGAATTTATGATATTGCAATCTTCACTCAATAAAGAATTTACATTTTCTTGATTAGGTATAATTATTTCAAAGACATTGTGTTTGAATTTTTCCTTTATTTCATTTACATTGCCTTCTAATATTTTTTTAGACTTGTTGATAAGTGCAATAGAATCACAAATTTCTTCCACGCTCTCCATATTGTGAGTAGAAAATATGATTGTAGCACCCTTATCCCTAAGATTTAAGATTTCATTCTTTAAGAGGTTCGCATTTAACGGGTCAAAACCGCTAAAAGGTTCATCAAAAATCAATAATTTTGGCTCATGAAGAATAGTAGTTATGAATTGAATTTTTTGAGCCATTCCTTTTGATAGTTCTTCTACGCGTTTGTTCCACCAATCTCCAATTTCAAATCTATCAAACCAATATTCTAATCTTTTTTTTGCTTCTTTATTAGATAATCCTTTAAGCTCTGCTAGGTAAATTGCTTGTTCGCTTACCTTCATTTTTCTATATAATCCTCTTTCTTCAGGAAGATAGCCTATTTTTTGAATATCATTTCTCTTTAATCTTTCTCCCAAAAATAAGATTTCCCCCTCGTCAGGAGCTGTTATTTGATTAATCATTCTGATGAGGGTTGTTTTACCAGCACCATTTGGTCCTAATAAACCGAATATTTCTCCCTCCTTAACTTTTATTGAAACCTTATCTAATACTTTATGAGAAGAGTAAGATTTACTTACGTCTATAGTTTCTAAGATATTCATATTCTAAAACAAAGAAAAAATAAAATAATTTAAAGAATCAAAAAAATGATTTAAAGAATTAAAAAAATGAATTCAAGAGTTAATTTCTTGAATTCAAATAAAACAAAACTAAAGTTCTAATTTTTGACACATCTTACACTTCGTCCAAAAGCTCTGAAGCCGTAAGTTGTGATATTTGGAACTAAATCATCTTTGTTGAAGTCAATACAAGAAGAAGTACCTGTTGCAATGGTGTTAGCAGCCCAATAAAATCCTCTTGTGCCAATGTGAATAAAATGACCTGTGTAAGCGTTCCTTAAACCAGCGGCAGGAAGTAATAATTGACCATTAGCAATGCTTAAATAGAAGTAACCATCGGTAGTGGATTTTATTTCAAATCCTAAACTTAATAAGGCTCTCCATTCTTCAGAAGTAGGGACTCTATATCCGCAAGGACATGGATTTGTTAATCCATCTTCATCTAACCATAATTTATCGTCGGAATTTTTCATCCAATCGTTTGATTTTTTTTCATCGACAATGAATTTTCCGTGTCCTGTTTCGTAATTATTAGATAAAATCAAAGTAGTGTCAGACAATCTCTTTTCATGTCCGTCTGTTGCACGTCCCCATTGATATAAATCTCCCCAAGAATCAGATGAATTAACATCTGAAGATAAAGCTCCTAGATTTCTATCCAAAAAAATCAACTCTCCGACTGCTGTTTTTATAGGAGAAAGCTCGTAATATGAGAATTTTCCGTCTTCTGTGACGATAGGTTTTGAAAATTGAGCATCATAATTTTGTGCGTTTAAGTTGAATAAACACAACATAAGTAATACTCCAAACGTTATAAACTTAAACATCTCTTTTCTTGTATTAAAAAACATTGCAAAGTTAGTTTTTTTTTGCAGAAAACAAGAAAAATGAATGATAAATGTAATAATTGTTGAAATAAATTGTCTAAACAATAAACAAAAATTAAAAAATAGGAGGTAAAAATGAAAAAATTAGTTGTTTTAATCGCCGCATTAACATTTGCAGGCGTAACAATGGCACAAGAACCAGTTAAAAAAGTAGAAAAGAAAGAAACTACTCACAAATGTTGCGAAGATAAAAAAGCAGCAGCTGCACACAAATGTACAGGAGAACACAAACATGATGCAAACCATAAATGCACAGGAAAGTGTGACCATCACAAAAAAGCAGAAAAGAAAGCAGAAGGAGTAAAAGCACAAAAATGTTGTGGAAATCACAAACAAGATGCTCAAAAAGCTCACAAATGCACAGGAAAGTGTGATCACCACAAAAAAGCAGAAGTAAAAAAATAATAATTTTTGAAATGGTAGAAGTGGGTTAAGCCTACTTCTACTTTTTTACTTATGTTAGACGAAAAACAACTTGTTGCAAGAATAATTGAAGGCGATGAAAATGCCTTTGAAGCTTTGTTTGCAGACTATCAATTAAAAATAGTTAATCTTTGTTATGCAATGTTGCATAATAGGGAAGAGGCAGAGGATATTGCACAAGAGGTTTTTTTAGAAATATATCGTTCTATTGATAAATTTCAATGGAAATCATCTCTATCCACTTGGATTTATAGGATAGCAATAAACAAAACAATAAATCAAACAAAGAAGAATAAATTAAGGAGATTCTTCTCTTTAGAAAACAATAATGTCTTAAACGTAAACTCTTTTGAGCAATCGGATTGGACACTCAAAGAAAAACAATACACTAATTATCTGCATCAAGCTATAGAAAAGCTTCCTACTAAACAGAAAAAAGCTTTTGTATTATTTAATTATGAACAATTACCTCAAAAAGAAATAGCCGAAATAATGGATTGTTCATTACAATCGGTAGAGGTGCTTGTCTTTAGAGCAAGAAAGTCAATTCAAAAATATATAGAAACAATAGACAAAGAAATTTTTAAGTAAATTGATTATGAATATAGATAAATTAATAGAAAAGGATATACAAAAAGAGGTAAACCCTTTTGCATATACTCGTTTGCAAACTCGCATGAAAGAAAATGCCAAAAGACGCAAATTCTCTTTGGAATATAGCTTGCAATTAGTAAGCCTTTTGTTGGTATTTGCCTTTTCGATGAATATTTTTTCTCAAATCAATGTGAATGAAGAAAAGGTTTCAGAAAAAATGTCTTTTGAACAGTTCGCAGAAGAGAATTGTTTTGATATTTTATTGAATTATAATCCTACAATTTTATTTGAATAAGATTATGAATAAGAAGATATTGATAATAGAAATCGTAATATTAGTGGTATTAACTGCTGTGAATTTCTATTTGTTTTTTGATAGAAAACAAGCTACTCATGTTTGTGACACTGATAAGTGTACAAATACCGAATGTTATTTGAGTAATGCGATTTCTTTAAATGAAGAACAAAAATCGCAATACGAAGCAATTAAAAATAGATATCAAGAACAAGCAATGTATATTGCTGATAGCTTACATGTAACTCAAGAAAGTCTTATGGAGGCTTTAAAGCAAGAGGCTCAAGACTCTGTAAAGATAAAAGAGATTGAAAGCATGATAGCAAAATATCAAACAGATTTATTGCATATATCAGTATCTCAATACAACGAAATAAAGTCTATATTAACGCCTTCGCAAATTCCTGCTTTGGATAAGTTGTTTACACAAATCTTTGTTTGTCGTCCAACTTGCAAAACACATACTCATATTCATTAATTAAATTTCTTGATAAGGAAAGAAGGTTCTATATTTAGTGTAGCGCCTATTGAAAAAGATAAAAATCCATCTCTTTCAAATCTTTCTGTATAATTTGGCAAGTATATATTACCTGTGATTTTATTTTGTTTCCAAATTTGACAATAGAACTTGGCATTACAATTATTACTTATATTGTAGTCGTAATATATCTTTGTGTAGAATTGATTGGCTCTATCAAAAACTAAACCGGGAGTGTTGTTTGAGAAGTTACAAAAGTGTTGGCTTCCTAATATTGAAACAAAATCTTCGCTGTCAAAATAAGCAATTTTTAAATGTAGCTTTTTAAAGCTTCCACCTATGTAATAGAATTGTGCCCAACCATTTTCAAAAGGCATAATGTCGCCTGATAATTGTTTGTAGCTTAGGTAATCTCCTCCTATATATACATTGCAATGTCTTGAGATATTTAGTTTTGCTTCTAATCCGTAAGAAAGATTAACCCAAGATTGTGCATTTGATTTTATTTGTAAGTCTTCTCCTCCTAAATGTTGAACAATAGCGTTAATAGGTGCTGATAAGATAAATTTGTCTTGATAACTTAATATATTTGTTTTTGTAGTCAGCCCTAAACAAAATGTTTCATTGTGATTATCATTCTTAAAAATAAATGTTTGCCAATCTAACCACAAATCTCCTTTGAACCAATGATTATTAACCCTTAGTTGTAATCCCATTTCTGGATCTCCACTAAATGTGTTTTCTTCATTATATAATGGTTCGCTTAAAGAATGACAATCTCTGTATTCAAGGTTTCCAAAGGTGAAATTTACATTTTTATTGATATTCCATATGGCACGAAAAAAAGGTTGTGCATGTACTCCACTTTGATACTGATTTCCAGACCATGAAGGTAGATTACTGAAAATAACGTTTGGGTATTTGCTTGCTCCCCAATAGTGTAATAGGCTTGCGCCTCCTTCAATCAAGATATGTTCGTTCAAAGAATAAGAAAGAGTAGGGGTAATACGAAAGCCAGGAAGAGTATATCCAGACACTCTTTCTCCTTTATATTCGTTATTTACAAAGAAATTATAGTTGTAAAGATTAAATCTCAACTCATTTGGAGCAAGTTGAGAAAAAGCGTTATTGCTATAAATGAATATTAAAAAGCAAACAACTAATCTTTTAAACATAATTAGTTAGATGAAGCAGCTGTTTTTTTCTTCTTTTTGAAAATAGATGTAGCTTTCTTGAAAAATCCTTTTTTAGGTTTTTTCTCTTCTTTTACTTCTTGCTTTTCTACTTTCGCTTTTTTCTTTTCTATTTTAGCAGCGTTCTTTTCTATTTTAGCAGCTTTCTTTTCAGCTTTTACCTTTTCTTTTTCTAATTTCGCTTGTTTCTTTTCTAGTTCAGCTTTTTCTGCTGCTTCTTTTGCTTTTTGAGCCTCTTCTTTCATGGATTCTGATTCATACCAATCTTTCGGAGTGAAATCTTCTTCCATTATTACGATATTAGGTTCTGTTAAAGGACTCTCAATATTAATTGAGTTTAAAATTTCTTTCATTAAAGCATTAGCCTCAGGATTGTCTTCGCTATAAAATTCTATTGTGTAAGTGTATCCTTCATCTACTAATCCGTAAATACCTCCTATAGAAGCTTCTGTTAGATGTGTATTGGTGAATGAAAGAAGTTTGGCTTTCTTTTTGTTAAACTTAACGTCTTTAACTTGGTCAATTAACATATATTCAAAACCTTCTCTTTCACTTCTTTTTGAAGCTATAGAAGTAAGTCTTGTTACGGGTTCAATAACTCTTTTAGTACAATTTATTTCTACAAACTTAATGCCATTTTCTTCTACTGCTCTAAGACCAAAATCTCCTAATTTTTTACTTGTTTTAGATGCAATCCAACCTTGAGGAATTCCAAAAGTGATGTTTTCTCCTGTGATTTTATTTAATTCAGTTTTTTGAGCATAAACTCCAAAAGACCAGCCAATCAAAAGGCATAAAAAAGTAATGATTTTCTTATTCATAACGCTATAAAATATCTTTAAGATGCAAAAGTAATGAAAATATTTGTAATTTTGCCACTTGTAACAATTAAAATAATACAAAAATAATAAACAATAATAAACAATGGGAAGAGCCTTTGAATATCGTAAAGCAAGAAAACTAAAACGCTGGGGAAATATGGCGAGAGTATTTACTCGCCTTGGAAAAGAAATTGAAATGGCTGTTAAAGCAGGAGGAGCAGATCCTTCAGCCAATTCACGTTTAAGACTGTTGATTCAAACAGCGAGAACAGAAAATATGCCGAAAGACAATGTTGAAAGAGCAATTAAAAGAGCAACATCTAAAGATACGGCAGACTACAAAGAAGTAGTATATGAAGGATATGCTGCACACGGAGTAGCAGTAGTTGTAGAAACAGCAACAGATAATCCAACAAGAACAGTAGCAAACGTAAGAGCAGCATTCAATCGTTGCAACGGATCACTTGGAACAAGTGGAATGACAGATTTCTTGTTTGAAAGAAAATGTAACTTCAAAGTAGCAATGAAAGAAGGCATTGATTTGGAAGAATTAGAATTAGAATTAATCGACTACGGAGTAGAAGAATGCTTTGCAGACGAAGGAGAAATATTTATCTATGCTGACTTTGCTTCATTTGGTCCAATTCAAAAATATTTGGAAGAAAACGAATTTGAAATCAAAACCTTCAAATTTGAACGTATTCCAAACGACCTTAAAGAACTAAACGAAGAACAGCAACAAGAAGTAGAAAAACTAATTGCAAAATTAGAAGACGATGATGATGTTGTGAATGTTTTTCATAATATGAAATAATATTAACTCATATATTAAAAAGAGAACAAGCGTAAGTAAAATGAAACTTACGCTTGTTTTTTATACTACATTATCGGAATTTGAATAATTGAAAGCCATTTTTCAGGGTCTTCTTGATTCCAAATACCATCTACGTAGCTAGTTCTTGGATTATCAGCTACTATGTATCCTTTCTCTTCCATATAAGCAAAAGCTTCTGTGAAAGATTCGTGGAAACGTTCATACGGACCATAATGTTTCATACATAAAGCCTTTGGAACAGCAGGCAATTTCTTAAATTGTATAATACTACTGTTTTCACCCATTTCTTCTACTTGCTCACAATATTCAATATCTATATCAGTTGGAGTATATTCCTTTTGATGTTCAATAGTGAAACAATAGCCTGGAGGAGGACATTTGCAACCCAAACGATGCATTTCAGGACCTATGACATTGCAACATAAAGCTCCAAGAGCAGAATAATCCGAAATAATTTCTCTGTGTGAGGCAACAATTACCTCAGGTAATGATTCAATGCTAAATTTTTCCATTGTTTTAATTTTTTTGTGAGAGTCTAACCATTCAATGAGTTGATTGCGTCTTGCTATCAGTTGTTGAAGCTGTTTTTCTGTATCTTCAATCTTTTCTGAGAGTAGTTCTAAACTTGGAGTATGAGACTCATCGTCATACAACTCCTTTATCTCATCAAGAGTAAAGCCAAGCTGTTGCAATTTACGGATTGAATTTAGTTTTTGCATTTGAACAATACTATAATAACGATACCCATTCCATTCATCTACCTCGTCGGGTATAAGTAATTGCTTTTGCTCGTAATGACGCAAGGTTTTTACAGTTACTTGCATCAAACGGGAAAACTCTCCGATTTTTAACTTTGTTTTATAACTCATATTCGTACGATTATTTGCTAGCGAGTGCAAAGATAGTACATGCCCCAAGGTACGAGTCAAGAAAAAAATGAAAAATTTTTCAAAAAAAAGATATAAGGTGTTTAGGAACAAGATAATAAATGTTTAGGTGTTTGCGATTAGAAAACGCAGAAAAATAAGATTCCAACAGCGTTGGAGAAGTATTCCAACGCTGTTGGAGAACTATTACAAAGGCGTTGTAATAATTTAGGATTAGGAAAAATGAAAAATTTCTCAAAATTCCCGAAAAAAGAAACAAAGTATTCAAAAAATAATCTTGCACAAAATCAATGAGTTAAGTAAAAGTGCTAAAAAAAAGCTTAGAAAAAATTTGGTAGTAAAAGAAAAAGCAGTACTTTTGCAATCCCAAAACGGAAGAGAGGGAG
>JAZRCB010000030.1:0-2303 GCA_045635365.1 Candidatus Onthomorpha sp. | reverse complement strand
TTCTGGGTTTTTCATTACTAAATCCCATACTTTGAATTTATCCCAATCAGAGTGATATTTAGGATCTATGTCCATATCTTTGTAGTTGATTGTACAAGCTGGCACATCTATTTGGATATATCCACCACTTCTGAAATTAAGAGTTTCACCTTCTGGTAATTTAACAACGAATTGTTTAATGAATGTAGCAACATTGTCATTGCTAAGTACTTCACATTCCCATTTTTTGATACCAAATATTTCTTCTGGTATCTCTATTTTCATGTTTTCTTTTACTTTAACTTGACAACCCAAACGATAATTTTCTTGTTGTTGTTTTCTTGTGAAGTGAGGCTTTTCAGTTGGTAGCATTTCTCCGCCACCTTCTATTACTTTACACTTACACATTCCGCAAGTTCCTTGTCCTCCACATGCAGAAGGAAGGAATATTTTTTCGTTTGCAAGAGTTGTCAAAATAGAAGAGCCTGTTTGAACTTCTATGTCTTTTTTATCGTTTATGTTTATCTTTACATCACCTTGTGGTACTAACTTTTTTCTTGCATAAAGCAAAATAGATACCAATAAAAGTACGATGACTAAAAAGACTAACACACTTATTATTACTATTTTTCCCATTTCTTATCTCTGTTTTATAGTTTAATACCAATGAAACTCATAAAAGCAATAGCCATAAGTCCTGTTATGATGAAAGTTATACCTAATCCTTTTAGCGGAGCTGGAACATGAGCATATCTTATTCTTTCTCTGATTGCTGCTAAACCAACTATAGCTAACAACCAACCGATTCCACTACCAAGAGAGAATGATAAAACTTCTCCAATGTTAGCATAATCTCTTTGTTGCATAAATAATGATGCTCCCATTATTGCACAGTTTACAGCAATCAATGGTAAGAATATTCCTAATTGGCTATAAAGTGAAGGAGATACTTTTTCAACAAACATTTCAACTAATTGTACTATTGCAGCAATTACTGCAATGAACAATATAAAACTTAAAAAGCTTAAATCTACACTAGCTAAAGACGGACTTAACCAAGCTAATGCTCCTTCCTTTAATATGAATTCATTTATAAGATAGTTTATTGGCACAGTGATTAAAAGTACAAAAACCACAGCCAAACCTAATCCCATAGATGTTTTTACTGTTTTACTAACAGCAAGGTATGAACACATTCCCAAGAAGAATGCAAACACCATATTATCTATGAAGATAGACTTTACGAATATGTTTATTATTTCTTGCATAAATTTATTTTTTATTCATTAACTACTTTTCGCATAAGTCTTCATTACGACTTCTGTGAATCCAAATTATTACTCCTACCAAGATTAAGGCCATAGCAGGCATTGTCATAAGTCCATTGTTTACATATCCTGCGTCAAAGAAGCTTTCTGGCATAATTTTATATCCCCACAAAGAACCTTGACCGAATAATTCTCTAACAAAACCTAAGATAATCAATATAACAGCATAACCTAATCCGTTTCCAATTCCGTCAAAAAATGAAGGAAGTGGTTTATGGCTTAATGCGAATGCTTCCAAACGTCCCATAACTATACAGTTAGTAATAATCAATCCCACAAACACACTTAATTGTTTGCTGACATCATAAACAAATGCTTTCAAAAATTGATCTACTAAAATAACCATCATAGAAACAATAACTAATTGAACTATGATACGAATACGTGATGGGATTGTGTTTCTTAATAAAGAAACGATTACATTGGATAAAGCTACAACCACCATTACAGATAAAGACATAACAACGGCTGGCTTTAATTGTGTTGTTACAGCCAAAGCAGAGCAAATACCTAAAACTTGCACTGCAATAGGATTCTCCTTGCTTAAAGGATTTTTTATAAGTTTTAACATATTTGCCATACTATTCTGTTTTTAAAGTTTTGAAATATTCTACATAATTAGACAAACAGTCTTTCAACATATTTGAAACTCCATTAGAAGTATTAGTTGCTCCTGTAACTGCATCTACTTGGAAGTTTTCTGCTGTTTTTTTACCTTTAACAACTGCTAATTTTACTTCATCGTTTTCAAATATTTGTTTGCCTTTGAATTGTGCAGGGAAGTTAGGATTTGTTATTTCTGCTCCTAAACCTGGAGTTTCTCCTTTATGGTCAAAAAGAGCACCGGCAACTGTGTTCAAATCTTCTTCAATTGCTATATTTCCCCAAATTGCATCATACAAACCTTTTCCGTGAACTGGAACAACGTAGATAGTTTTTCCTTCTTGTTTACAAACAAAGATTGGGAATTGAGCTTGCTCTCCTTTTGCTAACTCT